>NZ_CAMFHB010000036.1 GCF_945952055.1 uncultured Alsobacter sp. | reverse complement strand
CCCCGGGAGGGCGCATCGGCGGCGGGCTGTTCTGTCTGGATGATCAAGCCGAAGATGAATCGCCGGAACGGTGGCTGCGGCCGGCCAGGCCTGGCTGGCCCGGGGGATGGGCACGCGCCGTAGCTCGACCCCGATTGGGCGTCTGACATGTGCGCCGCGGCGGTCCTCCACGTAGACGGCGCCGCTCGCCTGACCCATGGTCTCGCCTGACGTGAACCAGCGCGGGGGCGACATGCAGCGGAAGGGAGCCGGCACCGGACCTAGGACGGAGCAGGGCGGCCCGCGCCTGCGGGTCGGGTTCATCCTGGCCAACAACTTCACGCTCAGCGCCTTCTCCCTGTTCGCTGACACCCTGCGCCTGGCGGGTGACGAGGGGGATCTCTCAAGGCGCGTCCAGTGCGACTGGAAGGTGATGAGCTCGAGGCCGCGGGCGATCCGCGCCAGCTGCGGGCTGGAGGTGATGCCGGACTCGGGCCTCCTGGATCCACAGCCGTTCGACTACATCGCCGTCATCGGCGGCGTCCTGCACCAGGGCGCTGCCGTGGACCGGGACACGGAGGACTACCTGCGCGCCGCCGCGCGGGCGGGCGTGCCGTTGATCGGCGTGTGCACCGGCACCTTCGTGCTTGCTCGCGCCGGGCTCCTCAAGGGGCGGCGCTGCTGCGTGAGCTGGTACCATCACAGCGACATGATCCGGGACTTCGACGACATCGAGCCCGTCTCCGACCGCCTGTTCCTCATCGACGGCGACCGCATCACGAGCTCGGGCGGCGCCGGCGTCGCAGACCTCGCCGCGACCCTGGTCGACAGGCATGTCGGCGCCTCGGCCGCCCACAAGAGCATGGGCATCCTGCTGTTCGAGAGCCCCCGTCCCGAGACGACGTCGCAGCCGATGCCCGCCTTCGTGCCGCAGGCCGTGCCGCCGACGGTCCGCCGGGCGATCTCGCTCATGGAGCAGAACCTCGAGGGCCCGCTGACGGTCGCGGCGCTGGCGGCCAGGATCGGGCTGGGCGACCGGCAGCTGACGCGCCTCTTCATGGCGGCCCTCGGCCAGCCTCCGGCGGCGGTGTACCGCCGCATCCGCATCCGCTACGGACGCTGGCTGCTGGAGCGGTCGTCGCGCCCCGTGGCCGACATCGCCGCCGCCTCGGGCTTCGCCGACGCCGCCCATTTCGGCAAGGAGTTCCGCCGCGTCTTCGGCACCACCCCCGCCCGCTTCCGCGCCTCGTCCGCGGCCGAGCGCAGCGCGACGGACCTGCCGGCCGACCGCAGGCCGTATTGACGCGCCGCGTCAGCCTTCCGCGGCTCAATCCTCCGCAGCCAGGTAGTCCCGGGCCGCCTGGCGGTAGGCATCGGCGCGGGTGAGGATGCGCAGCAGCTCCGCGTGGCTGTCGGCGATGGGTGTTCGGGCCGGGCTGCCGGCGACGAGGGCGGCGTGCCCGGCATCGATGGCCGCCGCCATGGCCTTGGGCGTTTGCGGGAAGGCGACGCGCACGCGGCAGGCCGCGAGCCAGGCCGCGTCCTCGAGCGCCGCGACGGGCTGGGGGATCACGAAGGGCAGGGTGGTCACGGCGCAGAGCCGCTCCAGCTGCGAGCGCTCCTTGAGCCCCTGCACGAACAGCGCGTCGACGCCGGCCGCCTCGTAGGCTTTCAGGCGCGCCGCGATCTCTGTCAGCCCATCCTCGGCGAGCAGCAGGCTCGTTCGCCCGATCACCGCGAAGCGGTGGTCGGCGCGACCCTCGAGAGCGGCGCGGAGCTTGCCGACCGCCTCCTCCAGCGGGATCAGCCGCCCCTTGGCGGCGCCGTAGGGCGCCGGCAGGTCGGTGTCCTCGATGGTGACGCCGCACAGGCCCGCCGCGTCGAGGTCGGCCACGAAGCGGCGCACGTTGAGCGCGTTGCCGTAGCCGTGGTCGCCATCCGCCATGAGCGGCAGGGCGGTCGCGCGGGTCATCCGGCGCACCTGGTCGACGAACTCGCTCATGGTGACGAGGGCGATGTCCGGTGCGCCCAGCACCGACAGCGCCACGTCCGAGCCGGGAATCATGCCTAGCGGATAGCCCAGCACCTCGGCCATGCGCGCGGTGAGCGGATCGTGGACGATGGCAGGCCTGGCGCAGTCGCCTCCCGCGAGGACCCGTCGATAGGCGTCCCTGCGATCTCCCGTGCTCATGCGACTCCTCCTGCTTCGCCGGTCGCCGGGCGGCATCATCCCCGTCATCCCACGCGAAGGCCAGCACCAACGTCGTGCGGCGGTTCCGGCCGATGGCCGTCAGGTCTGGAGCACCGCCTCGATCTCCTCGCGGATGATCTGCTTCCAGCGGTCCACGACCGTGTCGTCCGCCTGGGATGCCAGGCCGGCGATGCTGAGGGCGAGGGTGGGGTGCCCCGCCTTCGCCGGGATGGCCATGCCGATGCCGATCGCCTCGCGGACCACGTTGCTGCGGCTCACCGTGAAGCCCGTCGCGCGCGTCTCGGCCACGAGCCGGCGAACGGTGGCTTCGTTGAGGTTGGCGTGGCCCTCGAGATGCGGGGCGATGGTGCGGATGATGCGCTCGGTCGTCTCGGGGTCGAGGGCCGCCAGCAGCGCCGTGGACCCGGCGCCCACCCCCAGCAGCCGCCTTTGCCCGATCTCGACCGGGATGACGCGGATGACGGCGCTGCCGTCCGTCTTGAGCAGGCAGGTCGCCTCGATGCCGCTGCGGCCGAGCAGGTAGGAGGTCACGCCGGTGCGCTGCGCGACCCTGTCCACCGCCACCCGCCAGCGGCCGATGTCGAGCGTGTCGGGCGTCACGGCGAGGCTGAGCTCGTAGGTGAGGCGGCCGACCATGTAGCGGCGCCGCTCCGCGTCGTGGCGGACGAGGTCCTCCTCCACGAGGCACTTCAGGATCCGGTGCGCGGTCGAGCGGGGCAGCTTCACCGTGTCGGTGATGGCGGAGAGGCCGACGCCCTGCGGGTCGCCCTGGCCGATCCGGCGCAGGATCGCGGCGGCCCGGCGGATCGCCTGCGTGCCGTCGGTGTTGCCTTCCGGTGCTTCGTTTTCGATCGCCGACATCGCGCCTGCCCGGTGGATTGCTTTCAGAACTACGTCATCCGACGGAAGAGCGAAACTGTGGCCCACCGCCGCTACACGGCCAGATAGCGCTCGACCAGCGCCCCGGAGGCGTCGAATTCGGCCCAGGAGCCGGAGAAGACCAGTGACCCGGAGTCGAGCAGCATCACCCGCGAGGTGCATTGGCGCGCGAACCAGATGTTCTGCTCGGCCAGCACCAGGGCGGTGCCGTAGGCCTCGCAGGCCTGGACCACCTTGGCTGCCATGTCCTCGACGATCACCGGGGCGAGCCCCTCGGTCGGCTCGTCGAGCAGCATGAGGCGGGGTCGCGCGGCGATGGAGCGGGCGACCGCCAGCATCTGCTGCTGCCCGCCGGACAACTGGCCGCCCATCCGCGTCACGAGATCCTTCAGCATCGGGAACATTGCGACCACCTCGGCGAGCGTCGGCAGCCCCGCCTTGCGCTCGGTGCCCTGCTGGGCGAGCCGGATGTTCTCGGCCACGGTGATATGGGTGAAGATGCGCCGGTCCTCGGGCACTAGCGAGAGCCCCAGTCGCACGCGGTCGCTGGCGCTGGTGCGCCCGAGCGGCTTGCCGTCGAGCACCACCTCGCCCCGCACCGTGGGGCCGGCGTTCATCAGGCTCTTCAGGAGCGTGCTCTTGCCCGCGCCGTTGCGGCCCAGCACAGCGATGCGCTCGCGCTCGGCGAGCGCGAAGGCGACGCCATGGAGGATGTGGGCCTGGCCGTAATGGGCATCGAGGGAGCGCACCTCAAGCATGCTGCGCTCCGTGGCCGAGATAGACCTTCTTCACCAGCGGGTCGTCGCGCACCTGCGAAGGCTCCCCCGCCGCGATCACCTCGCCGTAGTTGAGCACCATGAGCGTGTCGGCGAGCTCGAAGATCAGATCCATGTCGTGCTCGGTCATCACGATGGTGATGCCCGTCTCGGTCTTCAGCCGCGCCAGGAAGCGCGTCATCTCACGACGGTCGGAGGGCGACATGCCGGCGGTGGGCTCGTCGAGCATCAGGATGCCCGGGCGCGTGGCCAGGGCGACGCAGAACTCCAGGCGCTTTCGGTCGCCGTGGGACAGGAACTGTGCCTCGTCCTCCCAGCGCGAGCGCGCGAAGCCGAGCCGTTCCAGGATGCCCTCGGCCTCGGCGCGGACCTCGGGCATGGGCGTCCAGCGCCACCGCGGTCCCGCGCTGCCGCCGCCGGCGCGGATACGGGCTTCGATCGGGATGACCACGTTGGCCATCAGGTCGAGTTCGGAGAAGATCCTGGCCACCTGGAAGGTGCGGCCGAAGCCGAGCCGCGCGCGGCGGAAGGCCGGCAGGGTCGTCACGTCTTCGCCGCGAAAGCGCACCGTGCCGGCGCTGGGCAGGCGTTCGCCGGTGAGCACCTTGAACAGCGTGGTCTTGCCGGCGCCGTTGGGGCCGATGATGGCGAGCGTCCGGCCTTCCTCGGCCTGCAGCGAGACGCCGTGGAGCACCTTGAGCGCCCCGTAGCTCATCTCGATCCCTTGCGCGTCGAGGATCATGGATGGGCTCCCGCCGCGGCCTTGCGCTTGCGCGCCGCCTTGCGCAGCGCGCCGAGGATGCCCTGCGGCGCCACCAGCACGACGACCAGCAGGCTCGCCCCCACCACGATCTCGGAGATGCCGACGAAGGTGCGCGTGAAGTAGTTGAGGCCCGCAAGCCCCAGCACGCCCACCACGGGGCCCCAGAAATGGCCGACGCCGCCCAGGAGCGTGGCGAAGATCGGCTGGGCCGAGGCGAGCCAGTTCACGTAGTCCGGGTGCACGATCTGCGCCCAGGGCGCGAGCAGCGAGCCTCCGACCGCGGCGAAGCCGCCGGACAGGGTGAAGGAGGCGACGCGCAGGCGCCAGACGTCGATGCCCACGAAGGCCGCGCGCTCGGGGTCGATCCGCACCGCCTGCATCGTCCGCCCCAGCGGCCCGTGCACGACGAGCCAGATCAGCAGGATGGTGACGAGCCCCACGCCGATCACGAAGTAGTAGTTGGCCAGCGGGTTGGCCAGATTGAGCGTCGCGATGCCGAGGTTGATGACGGGCCGCGGGATGGCCGAGATGCCCTCGTCGTGGCCGAGATAGGGCGAGTAGCCGATCAGCACGACCACGAGCTGCGACAGCGCCAGCGTCAGGACCGAGAACTGGATGCCGTTGGCGCGGCGCAGCACCACGATCGCCACGAGGAAGGCGGCGAAGGCGCCCAGCGCGAAGCTCGCCGGCGGGATCAGCAGGAAGCTGACGTTCCAGCCGTAGCGCAGCGCCGCCGCGGAGAGATAGGCCCCGATCCCGAAGAAGGCCGCGTGCCCGAACGAGACGAGGCCGGCGTAGGAGAACAGGATGTTCCACGACAGCGCAAAGACGATCTGGATCATCGCGAACCCCGCGATGAACACGAGCCCCGGATGGACGATGAACGGCGCCAGCAGGAAGACGGCCAGCAGCACCGCCAGGGCGAGGTGTCCCGCCAGCTTCATTGCGACAGCTCCGGGAACAGGCCCTGCGGCCGCACGAGCACGAGGACGATGAGGAGCGAGTAGGTCGCGATGCCGGGCAGCCCCGGCAGGACCACGGCGTTCAGGCTCTCCGCCAGCCCGAACAGGATGGAGGCGAAGAAGGCCCCGCGCACCGAGCCGAGCCCGCCGACGATGACGGCGCAGAAGGCGTAGAGCAGGTAGGAGTGCCCGAGATCCAGCGACAGCGCCTGGTTGGCCACGAGCAATCCGCCGGCAAGGCCCGCCAGCGCGAAGGACACGACGACGGACACGAGCTTCAGGCGCTGCACCTGCAGGCCCGCCACGTTCGCCATCCACGGGTCGCGGGCCACCGCCAGCACCAGCTTGCCGAACCACAGCCGGTTCAGGCCGATTTCCAGCGTCGCGAAGACGAGGATGCCCGCGGCGATGATGAAGAGGCCGTAGACGGACACGGGCATGCCGAGGTCGATGAAGTCGCCCAGCACGGCCGGCGGGTAGACCGTGTGGACCGCCTGCCCGAACACGATCTTCGACACGCCGTTGGAGAGCAGCAGGATCCCGAAGGCCGCCATCAGCGTGTATTCCGGCGGCACGCCCGCCAGCCGCCGGAAGACCGCGAGGTCGGCCAGCACCCCGATGCTGCCGATCAGCAGGGCGGCGATGAAGGCTGCGCCGAGGAAGACGAAGAGCGAAGAGGCCTCCTGGCCGGTGATCGCATAGGCCGTGTAGGCGCCCACCATGAAGAACGCGCCATGGGCGAAGTTGAAGATCTTCATGATGCCGAAGGCCAGCGTCAGGCCGGAGGACACCAGGAAGATCGCTAGGCCGAGCACCAGGCCGTTGTAGAGCCCGTAGAGGTAGAGCGACATCAGGCCTGGCCTCCCGCGGCGGCGAGCGCGCGCAGGTCCTTCTTCTGCACCTTGCCGACGGCGTTGACCGGGAGCGCCTCGACCACGTGCAGGCGCTCGGGAAACTTCTGGCGGGCGAGGCCCAGGCCGTCGAGATGGGCCTTCATGACGTCCAGCGTGAACGAAGCCCCGTCGGCCGGCAGCACGAAGGCGACGACCATTTCGCCGCGCTCGGGGTCGGGGATGCCGACCACCGCCGACTGCCGCACGGCGGGATGGCGGGCGAGCGCGTTCTCGATCTCGAGCGGGCTGATGTTCTCGCCCTTGCGGATGATGATGTCCTTCTTGCGCCCGGTGATCTCGAGGTAGCGGCCGGCGACGCGACGGCCGAGATCGCCCATGCGGAAGAACCCGTCAGCGGTCATGGCCGCGGCGTCGTCGTCCGGATCGAGGTAGCCCAGCAGCATCTGCGGGCCGCGGACCAGGATCTCGCCGGCCGCGCCGTCCGCGACGGGGCTGCCGGCGTCATCCACGATGCGCAGGTCCACCGATATCTCGCCATCCGTGTCGGCATGGGCCTGCGCCTGCGCGCGGTCGCACGCGCCGGGGCAGACGAGCGGCACCTCGGTGGAGCCGTAGGCGCGCGAGACGACCGCGTTCGGGAAATGCGCCAGGCCCCGCAGCACCAGTTCCGGCGGCACGCTGGCGCCGCCGCAGACGAAGCGGCGCAGCGTCGGCAGGCGGGTCCCGGCCCGCTGCGCAGCCGCGATCAGCCCGGCCAGGAACGGCGTCGCGCCGGCCATGAAGGTGGCGCCCGCCGCGTCGATGGCGCTCACGGCCGCGTCGGGATCCCAGGCTTCGGCCAGGATCGCGGTGCAGTCGGTGAGCCAGGGGAACTCGAAGGCATAGATCGATCCGCCGATATGGCCGATCGGGGAGGGGACGTAGAGGCCGTCGTCCGGCCCCGTACCCCAGAAGTCCGCCGTCCGCCGGATGATGGCGTCGACGGTGGCATGGCTGTGGATCACGCCCTTCGGCCGCCCGGTGCTGCCCGAGGTGAAGAGCACCATCTTGGCGTCCGTGGCCGGCGGCGGGACCGGAGTTGCGGCGGGATGGCGCAGCAGGGCCTCGAACGAGGTGTCTGCGGCCGCGTCGCCGCGCACGGTGAACACGTGGGCGGGCGGGTTGGGCAGTCGAGCGACGAGGCCCGGATAGTCCGTGCCCCGCCAGGCCTGCGGCACGACGATGGCCTCGACCGCGAGCGCGGGCAGGATGAAGCCCAGTTCCGCCTGCCGGTAGATCGTCAGCAGGGGAACGAGCCGGTAACCGAACAGCGCCGCCGCCAGATTGACGACGCAGGCCTCCCACCAGTTCGGCAGCTGGAACGCCACCGCCGCCCCCGGCGCGATCCCGCGGGCCGCCAGCGCTCCGCCCAGCCGACAGGCAAGCTCGACCATCTCGCCCCGCGACACGGCGCGCGCCCCGTCCCGCACGAGGATGCGCGCGGGATCTGCGGCGGCCTTGGCGAGCGCGACCTCGGCCAGTCCCGTCCGCCCGGAGAGTTCCGGGCGCGGGATCCGCGCGAGGTCGGCCAGGCGTCGGTCGAAGGCGGTCATGGGCATCGAGAGGCAGTCTCGGGCATTGCCTTGGCTCCAATCTCCTCAACCGCCCCCACGCTCCTCATCCTGAGCCACGGCCGGAGGCCGTGAGTCGAAGGACGCAGAACGGTGCCGCATGGGCTTTCTGCGTCCTTCGACTCGGCCGCTCCGCGGCCGGCTCAGGATGAGGGAGACGGAGGATTGCGGTGTGACCCATCCCTCACGTGAACGACAGGGCCTTGCCCGGGGTGGGCGGGCCGGCGAACTGGGCGCCGTCGACCCGGGCGAAGTCGAGCACCTGCCAGCCGTCCTCGTTCTTGGCCGGCCCGAGCAGGGCATAGTTCACATCGCTGATCGCCTGGTGGTCTTCCTTGCGCAGCGTGATCTTGCCCTTGACCGAGTCGAAGGTGAGCCCCTCCAGCGCCGGGATCATTTCCTTGGCCGTCGGGCCGGCGCCCTTGCGCAGTCCGCCGGCGATCGCGGTCATGGCGGCGTGCGTCATGCCCACGAAGCCGTCGGGGTGCTTGCCATAGCCCTTGGCCCGGAACGCCTCGACCACCTTCTGCGAGATCGGGTTGTCGGGATAGGCGCCGTAGTACCAGTGGAAGCCGGACCAGTAGTTCTCCGGCGTGCGCTCCTTGAGCGCGATGGCGCCGAGGAACTCGCTGCCCGAGGTGAAGAAGCCCTGGATCTTCTTGGTGAGGCCGAGCTGGCCGGCCTGCTGCAGGAAGGTCGTCTCGTCGGCGCCGCCGAGGCCCACGACGAGCCCGTCGATGCCCTGGCTCATGAGGCGCGCGATCTCGTTGCGGTAGTCCGTGGCGCCGAACTTGGTCCACAGGGTCTCGGTCATCTTGATGTCGATGGTATTCTGCGCCTTGTAGACCCGCGGCAGGTGGTAGTTCACCACGTCCATCACGGACCGGCCGATCTCCGCGTCGGGCGCGATCGAGCCCCAAACCTTGGCGGTCTTGTACTTCTGCGCGACGAGGCCGGAGCCCGCCGCGACACGCATCGCCGAATAGTCCGTGACGCGGAAGTAGTTCGGCCTGAAATCCTCGTGCGTGAGGTTGTTGCCGTGGGCGGCGGCGCTGATGAAGACGGAGTCGAGCTCGCCCATGATGCCGTTGAGCGCCAGCACGACGCCGGAGACGAGCCCGCCCGTGAAGATCCGCACGCCTTCGCCGGCCAGCTCGCGGGCGGCGGCGATGCCGACATCGGGCTTCAGGCCGTCGTCGCGCACGACGAGTTCGAGCTTCTTGCCGTTGATGCCGCCGGCCGCGTTGATCTCCTCGACCGCGAATTCGGCGCCGCGCTTGTGGTTCTGCCCGAAGGCCGCGTAGCCGCCCTGCAGGCTGGTGATCAGGCCGATCTTGATGACGTTGCCGCTCTGCGCGATGGCGGGCATCGGAAACGCGGACAGTGCGCCCATGCCGAGCGCCCCGCCGATGAATTGCCGTCTGCTTGTGGTCATGGATCCCTCCCCGGGTCGGTTGGTTGCAGGCTTGTCCTCACGATCGCCAGGCGGCGACCCTGTCCTTCGTTGCCGTCGCTACGGTTGGAAGCGCGTTCATGCCGCCCTCCAGCGCGTGTCGGCGACGCCCTGCAGGTGCGTGCCGGCGCCGCCCATGGCGGAGCGCAGCAGCCGGGCGCGGTACGTCCAGCGGTGCAGGGGATGCTCGAGCGTCAGGCCCATGGCCCCCATGAACTGGTGCAGGTCGTTGGTGATGCGCGTCGCGGCCTCCTGGACGAAGCCGAGCGCGCCCATGGCATCGGCCGGGTCGAGGCTGTGCGCCGCCTTCAGGGCCAGCCAGTAGGCCGCCTCGATCTTCGCGGCGGCGGATGCGAGCCTGTGCTGGATGGCCTGGAAGCTGCCGAGGGGACGCCCGAACTGGTGCCGGTCCTTCACATACGCGACGACCGCATCGAGCCCGCCCTTCAGGACCCCGCCGAGCTCCGCCGCCAGAGCCGCGCGCCAGGCATTCCGGACGCGCTGCGGATCGGCATCGGCTGCCCGCCAGTCCGTCGCGCCCGGTGTGAGCCGCCCCATCGGATAGGCGAAGAGACTGTCGACCGGCGCGACGGCATTCGGGGTCAGAACGGCCGTCCGGATGCCATCGGCCTCGATCAGGATCACCGAGCGGGCGACGGTCAGGAACCGGGTCGCCGCATCGTCCCGACCTTCGACGACCGCGATCGGGCGTGGCAGCTCAGCTCCCACCATCGGTCGCAGCACGGACGAGGCCGCGCATTCGGCGAGCACCGGCAGGCGAGCGACCCGGTGGGTGAGGGCCGCGGCCGCGACGAGGCCGAGCGTCTCCTCCCGGGCGCAGTCGAGGAAGCCGTTGTCCTCCAGCATCCGGTCGAACGCGGCCGACCAGTCGAACCTCGACCAGTCGGGCGAGGTGCGCCAGTGAGCCTCATGACCCTCGGCCATCTGGTCGAGGACGCCCAGGAACGTCGCCTGGTCCTCGTTGGGCGCGAACCGCATCAGCGCATCTCCCGGGGCAGGCCCAGCCAGCGCTGCGCGATGATGCCCAGCTGGATCTCGATGCTGCCCGACGCGATGCCGGTGACGATGGCCCTCTCGTGGTGGGTCTGCACGGCGAGGTCGCCCGGGCCGCTGAAGGCATCCGGGAGGAAGTCCAGCGCGAAGTCCGTGACGACCGTCTCGGCGTCCGCCACCGCCACGCGGGCGATGCTGGCCTCCGCGCCCAGCACCTCGCCGCGCGAGCGCTTGTCGACCGTGCGGTGCACGAGGATGCGGGCGGCATCGCAGGCCGCGGCGGCGGATCCGGCCCGCATCCGCACGACCGGGTCGTCGAAGAGGCCGCGCTGGGTCAGTTCGTCGACCATGCGGCCGAGGACGCGGTCGGCGAGTTCGTAGCGCGCGATGCCGACGCGCTCGTTGGCGAGCGAGTAGTTGATGATGGACCAGGCCTCGCCCTTCTGGCCGAGGCGCGCGCTGGCCGGGACGCGCACGTCGGTGAAGAAGGTCTCGTGGATGTCGCCGTGCCCGATGAGGCTGGGAATCGAGCGCACATCGATTCCCGGCGTCGCCATGGGCACCAGGAAGATGGCGATCCCCGCCTTGCCGTTGCCCTGGCCGGTCCGGGCCAGCAGGAAGCAGTGCTCGGCGAGCCCCGCATAGGACGTCCAGATCTTCTGGCCGTTGATCACGTAGTCGTCGCCGTCGCGGTCGGCGCGGGTGCGCAGGCTGCCGAGGTCCGAACCGGCATTCGGTTCGGAGAAGCCCTGGCACCAGATGGCCTTGCCGGCCGCCATGGGCGGAATGTAGCGCCGCTTCTGCTCGTCGGTCCCGAAGCGCATCAGGGTCGGGCCGATCCAGTTCACGTTCATGTACTGCGCGCCGCGCGGCTCGCCCGCGGCCCACATCTCCTCGCCCAGGATGAAGTGTTCCCAGGCGGGCCGTGCCGATCCGCCCCATTCGGCCGGCCAGTGAGGAACGAGCAGGCCGGCGGCGGCGAGCTTGGGGCAGAACTCCAGGCTGAACGCGGTCTGCTCTTTCGAGCCCGGCCCGTGGCGGGACATCTCCGCCCAGTCGGCCGGCAGCTCGCGGGCGAGGAAATCCCGCACCCGTTCCCGAAAGGCCCGATCCTCGTCGGTCCAGTCGAAGTCCATCGAGCGTCTCCAGCCTGTCCATCTTGTGGGACATCAGCGTTTCACGGGATGGGAAGCTCATCCCGTGGCGCCGTTCTGTCAAGACTGAAAAGGCGGGCTCATCTCTTGAACACCACTGGAGCAAGGCCTAGTATTGGGATAGGGAGTTGGTGCGGCGCACAAAATATGTTCCGTATCGTGAGACAAAAGGGAGGCGCCGTTGCGCACCTGCGTGCTGACGGGGAGCCATGGCGGCATGGGGCGCGCGATCTGCGCCGAGATGCGGCGCGTGGGCTATCGCGTCGTCGGCATCGACCGCCCGGGCAGCGCGTCCCAGACCAGCGCGTCTGAGCGCGGCGAGGATGCGCCGGACCGGTTCATCGGATGCGACCTCACGGACATGGACGCCGTGCGGGAGGCCCTCGGCGCGCTCGATGACGAGGCCGCCGTCACGACCCTGGTGAACTGCGCCGGCCTCTACGAGAAGATCGGCGTTTTCGACCTCACGCTGGAGGACCTCGACCGCGTGCTGGCGGTGAACCTGCGCGCGCCGTTCCTGCTCAGCCAGGAGCTGGCGCGGCGCATGGTGGCCGCGGGGATCGCCGGCAGCATCGTCAACATCGCGTCGATCAACGGCAAGCTCGGCAGCCCCATGATCCCCTACGGCACCTCCAAGGCCGGGCTGATCGGCCTGACGCGGAGCATGGCCAGGACGCTGGCCCCCTACGGCATCCGCGTGAACGCCATCGCGCCCGGCACCATCGACACGCCGATGGCGGCCGACGTGAACCCTGTCCAGATGGAGCGGCAGATGCACAGCGTCGCCATGGCCCGCGTCGGGAAGCCGTCCGAGATCGCCACCGTCGTTCGTTTCCTCGCAGGCGAGGAGGCGAGCTACATGACGGGCAGCATCGTCGACGTCGCCGGCGGCTGGATGTCGTGACACGCCGATGCAACTGACCACCACGCCCGAGGACGAGACCTTTCGGACGGCGGCCCGTGCCTGGCTCGCGGCCAACGTGCCCGGCGAGCGGCCGCCGCGCGAGGGCAAGGCGGCCGCCGATTTCACCCGCGCCTGGCTGAGGCGCTGCCAGCAGGGCGGCTGGGCCGGGATCGCCTGGCCTCGGCAGTATGGCGGGCAGGGCCTGCCGCCGCAGCGCATCCTGATCTGGTACGAGGAATACGTCCGCGCCCGCGCGCCTTCCGTGCTGGACGGCTCCTTCGTGGCGCTCAACCATGCCGGCCCGACGTTGATCGCCTGCGGCAGCGAAGACCAGAAGGCGTTCCACCTGCCGAAAATCCTGTCCGGGGACGCGCTGTGGTGTCAGGGGTTCTCGGAGCCGGACGCCGGCTCGGACCTCGCGTCGCTGCGCACGCAGGGCGTGGTCGATGGCGACCACCTCGTCGTGAACGGCCAGAAGATCTGGTCGAGCTATTCCGATCACGCCGACTACCAGGAGCTGCTGATCCGCACCGAGCCGGGGTCCAGGCACCACAAGGGGCTGAGCTGGGTGATCTGTGACATGCGCGCGCCCGGCATCACCGTGCGCCCGATCCGCAACCTGGCCGGCGTCTCGCATTTCGCGGAGGTCTTCTACGACGACGTGCGCATTCCGCTGTCCAGCGTCGTCGGGCCGCTGCACGACGGCTGGCGCGTTGCCATGACGACGCTCGGCTTCGAGCGCAAGACGGCGGCGATGGGCCTGCAGTTCGAACTCGGCGTGCGCATCGAGGACCTGATCGCGCTGGCGCGGCCCCGCGCCGGCACGGCGCTCGCCGAGCGCCTCGCGGATCTGCGTGCCGAGGCTGCCGCCCTGCGGGCCATGACCTACCGGACCGTGCTGCGGGAGCCCGTGACGCCCTCGGACGGCTCCATGATGCGGCTCTACTTCGCCGAACTGGCCCAGCGCATCTTCGCCGCCGCCATGGACGTCCTCGGGCCGGAGGCCCTTCTGGACGGCGCGTGGAGCCACGACTATCTGGAAGCCTACAGCGAGACGATCGCCGGCGGCACGGCCGAGATCCAGCGCAACATCATTGCCGAGCGCGTGCTCGGCCTGCCGCGGGAGTAGAGCCGTGGCGTTCGATCTGAACCTCTCCCAGGACCAGCGGCTCATCGTCGAGGCGGCCGCTGCGCTGCTCGCCGAGAGCTTCCCCCTGGGCCGCCTGCGCGAGGCCCGGCAGGACGACCTCGCGCCGCTGTGCGCGTTCGGCGCCTTCTCGCTGTCGGCGTCGGAGGAGGAGGGCGGCTCGGGATTCACGATCGTCGAGGAGGCTCTCGTCCACACGCTGCTCGGCCGCCATCTGCTGACCACCCGAAGCCTGGCGACGACGGTCGCGGCGGCGGTGGCGCGGTCGGTGGGCGAGGGCGCGCTCGCCACCGCGATCGCCAGCCTCGGGCGGCCCGTCTGCGCGGGCCTGCCGGGCGCGCAGGGGATCCTGGTGCTTGATCCGGTGCCGAACGCGGCGGTTCTCGTGTTCGGAGACAGGCAGCTGTCCCTCGTGGAGACCGGCGCTGTGCGGGAGCAGCCCGGCCTCGGCCACTCCGTCGCCGTGGCGCTGGCCGGCGGGACCGGGTCAACGCTGGCGTCCACCGATGATCCCGCCCGTCTCGCGGCGGCTGACCTGCTCGTGTCCTGCCACCTTCTCGGCGTGGCCGAGGGCGCGCGCGACCTCGCCGTCGCCTATGCCGCCATGCGCCGCCAGTTCGGCAAGCCGATCGGGGCTTTCCAGGCCGTGAAGCACCACGCGGCCGACATGGCGATCCGCGCCGAGATGCTGTCGGCCCAGCGCGACATGGCGGCGATCGCCCTGGCCGATCGCCGGCCGGACGCGGCGTTCCAGGTCGCGGCCCTGCGCCGGCTGGCGCCGCCGGTGGCGCTGGCCAATGCGCGGGCCTGCATCCAGCTCCACGGCGGCATCGGCTTCTCGGCCGAGGCCGACGCCCACCATTTCGTCAAGCACGCGCACGCGCTCTCCCGGCTGGGCGAGGCGGCGTCGCTGCTCGACCTTCCCTCGCCGATGGCGCCTCGCCAGCCGGCTGCCGAAAGGACCTGACATGCGCGTGGCCCTCATCACCGGCGCGTCGAGCGGCATCGGCCTCGCCACCGCGAGAGCCTTCGTCGAAGCCGGCATCGCCGTCGTCGGCGTCGCGCGCGACCCGGGCAAGCTCGCGGCCATGGAGGGCGAACTCGCGGGCAGGGGGGCAGAGGTCGCTTCCATCGCGCTGGACGTGGCGGCCGACGACGCGCCCGCCCGGGCGGTCGGCTTCGCCCTGGAGCGCTTCGGCCGCCTCGACCATCTCGTCAACAATGCCGGCATCGGCAGCCCCAGGCCCGTGCACGAGACCGACGACGAGACGCTCGACTATTTCCTCGGCCTGATGCTGCGGGCGCCGTTCCGCCTCTGCCGCGAGGCGCTGAAGGCGTTCGGCGACGAGGCGACCATCGTCAACGTCAGCTCCACCTATTCGCTTCTGGGCGGGCTGCGCGGCGGGGCCTATTCCGCCGCTAAGGGCGGCCTCAACGCGCTGACCCTGCACCTCGCGGCCCAGTACGGCTCGTCGGGCGTGCGCTCCAACGCGGTGGCGCCGGGCGTGATCCCGACACCCATGACCTTCCATCGCCTGGAGGACGAAGGCTTCCGCCGCATGAACCTCGACATGACGCCGGCCACCCGCATGGGAACGGTCGAGGACGTCGCCCAGGCCATCCTCTTCCTGTCCTCGCCCGCGTCCGGATTCATCAACGGACAGGTGCTCGCCGTGGATGGCGGCTGGAGCACGACGAAGTTCCTGTCGGAGGATGCGCTGAAGGCGGAGCGCAGGATGGTGGACCCCGGGTTCACCCATTCGGGCAAGCCGCCCCGGCCGTCCGCCGCCCGGGCGCCGAAGGAGACTTGACGCTCGCGGGGTGCCCGGCCAGCGCATGACCTTCGTTCATTCGCCCGATGAGAACAATGCATTGGACGAATGCGATCGCGCCGTGTTGATCTCGGTCAACGACACGGGGAGCACGCGATGAACGCCCATGTTTCCGCCCAGGCCTTCCGCAATGCGATGTCGCTGATGAGCGCGGCCGTGAACATCATCACGACGGACGGCCCGTCGGGCCGGCACGGGCTCACCGCGTCCGCGGTCTGCAGCGTCACCGACACGCCGCCGACGGTGCTGGTCTGCGTGAACCGGTCGTCGCGGGCCCACGACGTGATCGTGGCCAACGGCACCTTGTGCCTCAACGTCCTGGGCTCCGAGCACGAGGATCTCGCCAAGACCTTCGCCATGCCGGGCCTGTCGCCGCAGGAGCGTTTCGCCCGCGGGGCGTGGCGCGTGCTCGCGTCCGGTGCTCCCGTCCTGGACGGTGCGACCGTGAGCCTCGACTGCCGCGTCGCCGCCCGCCACGAGATCGGCACGCACAGCGTCTTCTACGCCGAGATCCTGGACGTCGCCCTGGCGCAGGCCCGCCGGAGCCTCGTCTACTTCGACCGCGGCTTCCACCTTCTGGGCGCCGCGCCGGAGGCTCCGCCGGCCATGGCCTGAGCCGGCAGGCCGCCTCTCGGGAGAGGCGAGGCCCGGTCCAGCGCGCCAGGGGCGGGACGCGGGAACCCGCGTGCTCCTGTCGGGTTCAACCGCCGGGCTCGAGGCCGCTTCCATGTGCAACGACTACGGCAACCACATCGGCTATGCCGCCTATGTGGAGGCTTTCAGCCAGATCAAGCTCCCGGTGTTCACCCCTGGCGGTGCGCCGAACCTGGAGCCGCGCGAAGACATCCGGCCCACCGAAACGGCGCCGGTGATCCGCCGCGTCGACGGCGGCGTCGAGCTCGTGGCCCAGCGATGGGGCCTGGATCCCGGGCGCCCGAAGGCGCCGCCTGTCATCAATTTCCGCTCGGAGGGCCGGCACTTCGCCCGGCAACGATGCCTCGTGCCGGCGTCGCACTTCTTCGAGTTCACCGGCACCAAGGCGCCGAAATCGAAGTGGCGTTTCAGGATGGCAGGGGAGGACTGGTTCTGTTTCGCCGGCCTCTGGCGCCCGACGGCGTCCGGGGGCGATGCCTTCACCATCCTGACCACCGCGCCCGGGCCGGACGTGGCCCCGATCCACGATCGGCAGGTCGTGATCCTGCCGAAGGACGACTGGATGGCCTGGCTTGACCTCACCCGCCCGGAGGAGGAGCTGCTGCGGCCGCTCCCGGCGGGAAGCCGCGTCGTGGAGCAGGTGCGCTGATGGGCGGCGCCGTCCTGGTCGGCACGGCCGGCTGGAGCGTCCCCAGGATCCATGCCGCGCACTTTCCGGCGGGGGGCAGCTTGCTGGAACGCTACGCCGCCGTGTTCCCGGCCGTGGAGATCAACACCTCGTTCTACCGGCCGCATCGCCGATCGACCTACGAGCGCTGGGCCGCCTCGGTGCCCACCGACTTCCGCTTCTCGGTCAAGGTGCCGAAGGCCGTCACCCATTCCGACTGGCAGGCCATCGAGGCGCCGCTGGACGGGTTCTTCGAGGAGATTGGCGGCCTTGGCCCCAAGCTGGGCGCGGTTCTGCTCCAGCTCCCGCCCAAGCAGGCCTTCAGCCCGGCCGATGCCGACCGGCTCCTGCGGGCCGTCCGCAGCCGCACGCAGGCGCCCGTCGTCCTCGAACCGCGCCATGCCAGCTGGTTCGGGCCCGCAGGGGAAGACCTCCTCCGGTCCCTGCGGATCGCCAGGGTTGCCGCCGACCCGCCCCGGGCGGCGGGCGCCGACCAGCCCGCCGGCTGGCCGGGCTTCGCCTATCTCCGCCTGCACGGCTCGCCCGAGATCTACCGCTCCTCCTACGCCGACGGTCGCCTGGAGCGATTGGCCACCCAGGTCCTCGGCGCCGCGCGGACCGGCGCGCAAGCCTGGTGCATCTTCGACAACACGCAATCCTACGCCGCCACGGGCGATGCGCTGGGCCTGAAGGCCTTGATCGATCCAGCCGAGAGAACGCATCCGTAGGACAAGGGGCCGTGGGCCCGCCCGACGGCGGCCGCCGTCGTCGCTACTGTCCCGCCATCCCGCGCGTCTCCGGGAGCCTGCCGTGACCCCGTCGACGTCCCGCCGCGCAGACACCCGCGAGGCCGAGGGCGGTCAGGCCGGCGTCTTCCCCGGTGAGGCCCTCAGGATGAGGTAGCCGGCGAGCCCGGCGCACAAGGATCCTGCCAGGATTCCGTACTTCACGCGGTCCTGGAGGGCCGGGTCGGTGAAGGCGAGCAGCCCGATGAACAGGCTCATCGTGAAGCCGATGCCGCAGAGCAGCGAGACGCCGAGCATCTGCGTCCAGGTCGCCCGGGCGGGGAGGTCGGCCCAGCCGGAGCGCACCAGCAGGACGACCGCGCCGAAGACCCCGAGCAGCTTGCCGACGACGAGACCGGCGGCGACCCCGATGGCCAGGCTGTCCTGAAGAAGCCCCCAGCTGACGCCGGAGAAGGATACCCCGGCGTTCGCAAATCCGAAGATGGGGACGATCACGAAAGCGACCGGCACATGCAGGCGCTTCTCCAGCCGATGCAAGGGCGAGATCTCGGGCGACGCCTCGGGTTTCCCCGGCGTGCGGACGAGGGGGATCGTGAGGGCCAAGAGCACGCCCGCGATCGTCGCATGAACGCCCGAGAGCAGCATCAACACCCAGAGGAGGATCCCCAGGACCAGGTAGGGCGCCAGCCGGACGATCCCAGCCCGGTTGAGGCCCAGCAGGACGAGGGCGACCACGAAGGCACCGAGCAGGGCGAGCGCGTTGATCCCGGCTGTGTAGAACAGCGCGATGATGATCACCGCCCCAAGGTCGTCGATGATCGCCAGGGCCGCCAGGAAGACCTTGAGCGAAGCCGGGACACGCGGCCCCAGCAGGGACAGCACGCCCAGCGCGAAGGCGATGTCCGTCGCGGCCGGGATCGCCCAGCCGCGCAGGACGAGCGGATCCTGCCAGTTCAGGCCGACGTAGATCAGGCCCGGAACGATCATGCCGCCCAGGGCCGCAACGCCGGGAAGCGTCCGGCGGCTCCAGGTGGAAAGCTGCCCGTCGAGCACCTCGCGCTTGATCTCCAACCCGACCAGCAAGAAGAACACCGCCATCAACGCATCGTTGATCCAGTGCAGCAGGCTGAGAGGCCCGACATAGGTTTTCAGGACGGCGAAGTACTGGGGGGAAACCGGTGAATTGGCGATGGCGAGGGCAGCGACGGCCGCCCCCATCAGGATCACTCCGCCGGCAGCCTCGCTGTGCAGGAAGTCGCGGAACGCCGAAAACGATCGAAGCATGGGCACAGGTCTCCCGCGCTGGCGGCCCGACCGTGCGCTTGACCTGCCCGCCGAACCCTTCCGGCGGAACACCCTGTGCACTCTATCGCATTCAACAAAGGGCTTATCAACCCGTGTCGACACACCCGGGCGGGAGACCATGCCACGACGCCCGACGACGGACGCTTCTCGACGAGCGATCCCGGAACCTGGGCGCATCTGTCCCCCGGAGGCTCGCCTTTGGCCCAGAGCCGCCGATCAGATTCCGCGAAGGCGAGGTCCGCCTCGGGTGGCGCGCCGGAGTTGGCCGCCGCGCTCACACCTCGCCTGCGGGAGGCCCGGCTTCTTCCCGAAAGTTGTTTTAGGTCACGTTGACAACCTGTGCTGGCACGTCAAGTATCCGTTGCAAGGGAGAACGCCCGTGCCTCTTCGATCGCAAGCTTTCGCAGGTGACCCGAAGCTGGAGGCTTGCGCTGTCTCGCACTCGGCACACATCACCCGTGGTCACAAGGGCAAGCATGTTGCCAAGATCCAGGCCGCACTCAACGCGCTGGATGGCGCCGGCCTGGCGGTTGACGAAGTCTACGGACCGGCGACGGCCGCCGCCGTCCTGGCGTTCAAGCAAAAGCGGAAAATCATCAATTCCTCGTACCAGTCGCAAGCTGACGACACGGTGGGCAAAATGACCATCGTTCGCTTGGACGACGAACTCGCTGATTTGAAGCCCGCGCCAGGCCCCAGGAAGGACCTGGAGTTCCACTTGGACTACTGCAAATTCTTCGATCGGAATGCATTTTTCCATCGACGTGACCGTCGCTGAAGTCGGGGAAGTGCCATGCATGTCGTTCGGACTTGGGGAGTGGACATCAAGGCTTCGAAGAAGCTCACCATTTTTCCAACGTCTCGGGTGACGGGCCTCTGGTTGACGGCCTTCAACAACGCCGTAGGCGTGATCAACGGCTTCAAGCTTGCCGCATCACTCGAAGTGTCCTCCACCCCGCCGCATCCTGAGACCGATGCAGGGGCCAACGTTCAATTCGATCTGGGCAACGGTGTCCTGAAATACAGGGCGTGGGGGAAGGACTATACCGTCACGGAAAAGATCAACGACGTCGTGTCGGATGTGAAACTCGATCCCACGGCGTTGCATGGACTGACGCAGACTTTGAGTTCGGCGGGAATCGTCCAGCGCGCATTCATCTTCGTGCCGGCCACGCCGATGACGCCCGCGCAAGTGCGCGTTGCACCGGGCCCCGACGGTTTCAAGAACGTTCCGAGGCCATCGGGTCTCGGCGTGCTGACCTTCATCGCGGCGCACGAAATGATCCACGCTCTCGGTCTCACCGACAACGAGCACACGGTCAAAGGGGCGTTCGGCGACGTCTTCACCGGGCTTCCGGGGTTGATTGCCGGGGCATTCGACAAGCCGGCCGACGATCGCCTGAGGGTGCGCGACGACCCTCGCGTCGACATGCCCCCGCTTGCCATCAGCAAGGACACGCGGGATTTCGTCACTCAGGCGTGGACCTGACGGCACGGCCTGCCATCGACGCAGGGGTGCTCGCCGATCTCACAAACGTCCCTCAAGGCCCATCAACGGGTCGAGAGCCATCGTTCGCGCCGGCGGCCTCGCGTCCCGCGGCGCCCGTGCGCCTCCCCACAAGGAACCAGAGCTGGGCTTGGCGGTTGCCGAGGCGGTGGGCACGACTGGAGCGAGGGAGGTGGACATCAGTTCGTTCGGTCGGGCCCCGCCACGGCCCCGCAGCTCTCAAGCCTCGTCCGCGATCCGCCTCCGCAACATACTGATCCTCCTTCGCGGGCAGCTCTGGCCGCTGCCTCTGGCCATCAGCGCCGTCGGATTGGCGCTGGCCTATGGAGTGCTGGTCTTTGGCGAAGCGGCGTCGCGATGGGCCCTCACGGGCGGGGCGCTGCCGTGGTGGCTGTTCAGCGGCGACGCCGGGACAGCGCGGGATCTGCTGTCCAGCCTCCTGTCGGGGCTGATGACGATGATGTCGCTCGTCGTGTCCGTGACCTTCGTGATCCTGTCGCTGGCGGCCAACCAGCTCGGGCCGCGCCTGATCCCGACCTTCATGGCGGATCGGCAGATCCAGGCGGTCATCGGCCTGTTCCTGGCCACCATCCTCTACATCCTCGTGGTCCTACGCAGCATCAGCGACGTCCTGGGGCCGCGGGGCGTTCCCCATGTGGCCGTCACCGGTGGAACGCTGCTGACGGTGCTCTGCCTGTTCGCGCTGCTGTTCTACGTGCACAAGGTCGCGCGATCGCTCGTGGCCGACAATATCGTCGATACGGTGGGGCGCGGGCTGCTGCAGTCCGTGAGGATGATCCTGCCCGAGCGGGGCGACGGCGACGGCCGGGAGGTCGCTGACGCGCGGCTCCCGGCGGTGGAGCAGGACATCGCCATCGGGCGCAGCGGCGTCATCCAGGTCGTCGATCACGACGCGCTGCTCGCCCAGGCGATCGAGGCCGGCGTCGCGCTGGAGGTCGCGGTGCGGGCCGGGCACTTCGTCCTGCGCCACGGCGCGCATGTGCGCGTGCGGGGCGGCAGCCTCGACGAGGCGGGCCAGGACACGGTTCGCGAGGCCTTCGTCATCGGCCCGGAGCGCAGCCCCGCGCAGGACATCGAGTTCGGCATCCGCCAGCTCGTGGAGATCGGGCTGCGCGCCCTGTCGCCGGGGATCAACGACCCGTTCACGGCCATCGCGACCCTGGACCGGCTGGGCGAGGCGCTGGAAGCGGCCATCGCGCGCGGCGAGCCCGCCGCCGTGCTGCGCGACGGCGATGGCCATCCCCGCGTGGTCCTGAGCCGGTCCGATCCCCCGGGCTTGATCGGCGCCGCCTTCGACGCCCTGCGGCAGGCGGCGCGGACCAATCCGGCGGTTCTGATCCGCATGGTCGACATCCTCGCGGAACTCGCCCGCGCGGCCGAGGGCCCTTGCTGGAGGGAGGCCCTGGCGGATCAGCTGCGCAAGATCGGCCAGACCGCGCAGGCTGCCACGCTCGTGCCGGCCGACCTCGCCGCCGTCCAGGTCCGCATCGAACAAGCCGAGGATGCGCTGGGACAGCCGGTCCGTGATCGCCGGCCGACCTGACCGCCGCCTCCTGTCGTGCAGCGCCGGCCCTTGACCGACCGAACCCCGCACGTCGCGCTCGCGTTGCCCCCGATCGTCCCGCTGCCGATGAGGCGTCCCGCGTGTTCACCTTTCTCGAGACTGCCGCCTTGCTGCTCGGGCTGTCCGCGCTCTTCGGATGGCTGAACCACAAGTTCCTGCCGTTTCCGCATGCGGTCGGTCTGCTGATCATGAGCGTGGTGTCGTCGGGCGTCCTCATCGCCGTGGACCGGGCCATACCCGGGCAGCACCTGTTCGAGGCCCTGACCGCGCCGCTCGGCGCCATCGACTTCAGCCGCATCGTCATGGACGGGATGCTCGCCTTCCTGGTGTTCGCCGGGGCCCTGCACGTCAATTTCGGGCGCCTGCGCGACCGGGCCTGGCAGGTGGGGGTGCTGGCCGTCGTCGGCACGGTCCTCTCCACGGCCATCATCGGCTTTGCGGTGTGGTGGCTCGCGCCGTTGTTCGGCTGGCCGCTGACGCTGGGCTGGTCGCTGGTCTTCGGCGCGCTGATCAGCCCGACCGATCCCGTCGCCGTTCTCAGCATCCTGCGCACCGTGGCCTTGCCGCCGTCCATCGAGGTGGAGTTGCAGGGCGAGGCCCTGTTCAACGACGGTGTGGGCATCGTCCTGGTCGCGGCGCTCACGGCCTATGCCGCAGGGCAGGGGGAGCAGCACGGCGGGCTCGTCGGGTCGGGCGTGCTCCTGGTCACGGAGGCGGGCGGCGGCCTGCTGCTCGGGCTCGTCACCGGGCTCGTCGCCTACTGGGGCATGCGGATGATCGACGATTACCCCGTCGAGGTGCTCATCTCGCTCGCCTTGGTCACCGGCACCTACGCGATAGCCCTGCGGATCGGTGTGAGCGGGCCGCTGGCCATGGCGGCCGCGGGGTTGCTCATCGGCACGCGGGGTCCGCGCGACGCGATGAGCGACCGCACCCAGACCTATCTCTTCGGGTTGTGGACGCTGATCGACGAGATCCTGAACTCGGTCCTGTTCCTGCTCATCGGCCTCGAGGTCCTCGTGATCAGCACCGGCAGCATCTCGCTGGGCTTTGCCGCCGCCGCGATCCCCATCGTCGTCGTCGCCCGCCTGGTGGCGGTGTTCTGCCCGCTGGTCATCGCCCCTCTCGGCGTCGCGATGTCGCTGCGCAACGTGCCGTTCCTGACCTGGGCCGGCGTGCGGGGCGGCATCTCGGTCGCGTTGGCGCTGGCGCTTCCCGCGAGCGAGGCGAAGCCCCTCATCCTGTCGGCGACCTATGCCGTCGTCCTGTTCAGCATCGTCGTCCAGGGTCTGACGCTGCCCGTGGTCGCGAGGCTGACCGGGGTTGCCGCGCCGGACGGTGGCAAGGCCGGCGGCAGCGCGCCGTCCGGAGCCCGGGCTCTCGACGCTGAAACGTGAGGGATGCCCTTAGTGCAGCGACGCCGAGAGGGCGTCGGGATCCTTGCGGTGGACGGCGAAGCGATCGACCAGGGTGGCGCTGGCCGCGTTGAGGCCGATGACCTCCACCGCATGGCCGTGCCGGCGCGCCTTCAGCACGAGGCGATCGAGCGCGCCGACCGCCGAGATGTCCCAGAAGTGTGCCGCGCCGACGTCGATGACGATCCGGTCCACCGGCTCGAGCACGTCGATGGCGTCGGCGAACTCCCCGGCGGAGGCGAAGAACACCTGGCCTTCGACCGTGTAGGTCCGCGTTGAACCGTCCGGCGAGAGGGTGCTGGTGACCTGGCACAGGCGCGACACCTTGCCGGCGAAGAACACGCCGGAGAGCAGCACGCCGACGATGACGCCCTGGGCCAGGTCATGCGTCGCCACGACGGTCGCGACCGTCGCCAGCATCACGATGGAGGACGAGCGCGGGTTCTCCCGCAGCTTCACGATCGACCGCCACGAGAAGGTGTTGATCGAGACCATGATCATCACGGCCGTCAGCGCCGCCACCGGCACGATGGCCAGCAGCGGCTGCAACAGCACGAGCAGCACGAGGAGGAAGACGCCCGCGACGAGGGTCGAGAGCCGGCCGCGCGCGCCCGACGACACGTTGATCACCGACTGGCCGATCATGGCGCAGCCGCCCATGCCGCCGAACAGGGCGGAGGCGATGTTGGCGAGGCCCTGTCCGTGGCACTCCCGGTTCTTGTCGCTGGCGCTGTCGGTCATGTCGTCGACGATCTGCGCCGTCATGAGCGATTCCAGCAGGCCCACCGCCGCCAGCGTCAGGGACACCGGCGCGATGATGCGCAGCGTCTCCAGCGTCAGCGGCACGTCCGGCCAGCCGAACTGCGGCAGCGCGGAGGGCAGCTCGCCGAGCTGGGCCACGGCGCGCACGTCGAGGTTCAGCGCGTAGGCCACGGCGGTGACCACGGCGATGGCGACGAGCGGGGAGGGCACCAGCGTGGTCAGGCGCGGCAGCAGGTAGATGATCGCCAGCCCCAGCGCGATCAGCGCGTAGGTGGCGCCGGGCACGCCCACGAGCTCGGGGAGCTGCGCCATGAAGATGAGGATCGCCAGGGCGTTGACGAAGCCCGTCATCACCGAGCGGGAGACGAAGCGCATCAGGCGCCCGAGCTTGAGGAGACCGGCCCCGATCTGGAAGACGCCCATCAGGATGGTGGCGGCGAAGAGGTACTGGATGCCGTGCTCGCGCACGAGGCTGCCCATCAGCACCGCCGTCGCGGCCGTGGCCGCGGAGATCATGGCAGGGCGCCCGCCCGTGAACGCGATCACCGTGGCGATGATGACCGAGGCATAGAGCCCGACCTTGGGGTCCACCCCCGCGATGACCGAAAAGCCGATCGCTTCGGGGATGAGGGCGAGGGCGACGACGATCCCGGACAGGACGTCGGCGCGCATGTTGGAAATCCAGTCACGGCGAAGCCGCGCCGTGACGGTGTTGGGCAAAGTGGTCATGGGGGACGATGTCCGCAAAAGAGCTCTCACGCGCGGCTGGCGCCGGCGGCTTGTCAGCAGGCTGCTTGGGAAGCGGGAGCTTTGCGCGATCCGGCGGATTGGCGGCCGGAAGAGCCACCCGGAATTACACCGGGTCCAGGCGAATGATGCTCTGTAGTCTCTGAGCCCGCGGCCTAGCAACAGGATTCTGGCCGGGGCGGCCGCCCGGCTTGTCCGGGCAGGGCCACCCCCGGCCTCATGCCGCAGCCGATCTCGGCGCCAGCGGACCGGCAGCAGCTTAGTCCCGGATGGTCCTGGCGAAGGTGAGGGGGGCCCAGTCACCCGCGGGATTCGGCCCGCGGCGGGCCGCTCGCAGACGTTGCCGTGAGGGCCGGGCCGCGGTCAGTGCGGCTCCGGCGCTCTTGCTGCCCGCAAGGGACAGGGTTCCGGGGCGAACGGCGTTATCGTTTCCGAGAGGCGGCCTCTCCCATGGCTGCGGCGTCCTGAATGGTGTCCGCGCCACCCATGTCCCCGTTCTTGGTGCGGCCTGCGCCCGGGCCGGCACCCAGGTCGGCTCCCGTCATCGGATCCGACGTGGCGTCGGATTGGGTGCGCGTCGCCATCTTGCTCGCCATCTTCTTGTCCGCGGTGGACAGCTTCACCATGGCCGTTCCGTCACCCCCATCGACGGGCATGACCTGCTCCAGATCATCCACCCGATCCCATTCCTCGCCAGAGTTCCACGGGCCGCTCGTGTCACCGTCACCCTGAGACGTGTTGACGTACATGCTCGCGTACTTGGCGATGCCCGGAAGCTTCCCGGTCGGGAAGTTGTTTTCGATGGCGTACAGGGCCTTCTCGAACGACTTCTGGTGCGCGACCTCACGGGTCATCAGGAACGCCAGGGCGTCCTTGATGCCCGGATCGTCCGTGATGTTGATCAGGCGCTCATAGACGATCTTGGCGCGCGCCTCGGCCGCGATGTTGGAGCGCAGGTCGACGGTGGGCTCTCCGCGGGAGTCGACGTAGGCCGCCGTCCAGGGCACCCCGGCGGAGTCGCAGAGGGCCGGCGCGCCACCGAACAGAATGGACTCCTTCGCCGACGTGCCGCTGGCGCCCACGATCTTGTAGAGCTCCGCTTCCTTCATCTGGCCTTCGGCGAGCTGAGCCTTCAGCCCCTTGTTGAGCATCGTGACGATCGAGCCCACCACCTCGAGGTGGCTGAGCTCCTCGGTGGCGATGTCCAGAAGCATGTCCTTGCGGCCCGGATCGTCTTCCCCGAGGCCCTGCGTGAAATAGCGCATGGCGGCGGCAAGCTCGCCGTCGGCCCCACCGAACTGCTCCATGATCATGCAGGCCAGGCGTGGGTTGGGTTCCGAGACGCGGACCGTGTATTGCAGGCGCTTGTTGTGCATGAACATCGGCGAGCTCCATAAGGCTGGGCCCTGCCAACAACCCTACGCGCCGGTTGTTCCGATCCATGAGGGACACTTCGCTGCCGCGGCCGGGAGTTGGTGGCATTCCTTTGTTCCAGGCTTCACATCAACCGTGGAGCCTTCCCATGCACGCGACCGCCATCCCCCCTCGACCAGTGGGCCCACCTCAACGCCTGGATGGCCGCAGCCCATCGCATCGTGACGGCTCGCCCCTGACCGTTCTCGGCGAGCAGCCCGAGGTCGGCGTCCGCGTGCTCGTGGCAGGGCGCGGATGGCGAGGCAATGGCGATCGACTACGCCGTTGCCTCGCGCCGCGAGAGCGAGCCGGTGACTTAGCCAAAGGAAGACTAGGAGTGGCTGGGGGACCTGGATTCGAACCAAGATTAACGGAGTCAGAGTCCGCTGTTCTACCGTTGAACTATCCCCCACCAGGGCCTGCGGGCGGTCTTGCGAACCGGGCCGGCGCGGCAGTGAGCGGTGACATAGCGAAGACGGTCCGCGTTGACAAGCCCAGTTCTACCGGATGGTCAACCGGTGGCGGCGCGGGGGTCGCAGGCGGCGGTTTCGCGGGAGAGGTCGGGCAGCACCGCGATGCGGTGGCCGCGGATGTCGCTGCGGCACACGAGCACGCCCTGCTGCTCCAGGGCGGCCACGGCGCGCCGGCCGCGGCCGGGGGAGTGGCTGCCGAAGGCCCGCGCGATGGCGGCGTCGGTGGGGCAGGGCGCGCCCTCGATGGCGGCGCGGGCGATCAGCAGGAAGGCGGCCTGGAGGTCCTCGTCGAGGATGGAGGAGACCTCCACGGCGATGCGCCATGATTCGTCCGCCGGATCGGCGAGGCCGGCCGCGGAGCGCGCCACCAGCAGGCGGCGGCGGAAGGCGGTGAGGTCCAGGGGCGGCGTCTGCACGCGCCGGATTCGGCAGCGCACGGCGAAGTCCTGGTAGAGGAAGCCCGCCGGGCGGAAGGTGCCGTCGGCGGCCTCCTCCTCGACCATGGCCGCCAGGACCTCCTCGACGATGGCCAGGACCTCGGCCGGGCCGGGCCCCGGAACGGGCTCGTAGGCCGGCTCGCGGGTCTCCGACGGCTCGCCCGTGCGCTCGCCACCCTCGGCAGCCCGGGGCGCGTTGGCGAGCTCCTGCGTGAGCTGCTCCAGGATGTCGGCGGTGGGGCGCGGCGCCGGCTGGCGACGCGGCCGAACCGGCAGGTCGTCCGTGACCGGCGCCAGAATCATCGCGCCGTCGGCCGGAGCCTCCGGCAGGGGCATCAGCCGGGGGCTGGTGCTGCGCGCCTCGGTCTCCACGGCGCCGATCCGGACGGGGAGGGGCCGGCGCGACATCGCCGGGCCCAGCGCCACGAACTGGCCGCGCTCCAGGTCACGGAACATCTCGGCCTGCCGGCGCTCCATGCCCAAGAGGTCGGCGGCGCGCGCCATGTCGATGTCGAGGAAGGTGCGGCCCATCAGGAAGTTCGAGGCCTCGGCGGCCACGTTCTTGGCGAGCTTCGCGAGGCGCTGCGTGGCGATGACGCCTGCGAGCCCGCGCTTGCGGCCGCGGCACATCAGGTTGGTCATGGCGCCGAGCGAGAGCTTGCGCGCCTCGTCCGAAACTTCGCCCGCCACGGCGGGCGCGAAGAGCTGCGCCTCGTCCACCACCACCAGCAGCGGGTACCAGTGCTCGCGGTCGGCGTCGAAGAGCCCGTTGAGGAAGGCGGCCGCCGAGCGCATCTGCTCCTCGGCGTCGAGGCCCTCGAGGTTCAGCACCACCGAGGCGCGGTGCTGGCGCACCCGCAGCGCCACGCGCGCCAGGTCAGCCTCCGACCGGCCCGCCTCCACCACCACGTGCCCGTAGCGGTCGGCCAGCGTGACGAAGTCGCCCTCGGGATCGATGACGGCCTGCTGCACGTGCCCGGCGCTCTGCTCCAGCAGGCGGCGCAGCAGGTAGGATTTGCCGGAACCCGAGTTGCCCTGCACCAGCAGGCGCGTGGCCAGCAATTCCTCGAGATCGAGGCCAGCGGGCGCATCGCCCGGGCCTGCGCCCATGACGACGTTCGTTCTCATGCCAGCTGGTCGAATCGGCTCATCATCGGACCGTTCTCGTAGCACGCCCGGGCAGGCCCGGGGCGCGGTGTCCACAGGTTCGAGGAGAAGGAGGCAGTAGGCAGTAGGCAGTAGGCAGTAGGCATCAGGCAGTGGACTGTGGCCTTCCCTGCTGCCGACTGCCTACTGCCTCTTCCTTCACCCCCTGTTGTGCATGTGACGAGCCAGCGCCTCGACCTTGGGCATGACGGCCTCGGTGATCGTGTCGGGGACCGCGAGTTCGCTCCACGACAGCTTGAAGCAGGCGAGCCAGCCCTCGATCTCGTCCATGCCGATCGGGGCCTGGAGGTGGCGGGCCCTGAGCATCGGCGGGCCGCGGCGCTCGATGAAGAGTGGGGGGCCGCCCAGCCAGCCGGTCATGAACTCGAACAGCTTCTGCTCGCTGTCGGCCAGGCTCTTGGGGTGGATGGCCCGCGCCGCCTTCGCCTCGGGCAGTGTGTCCATCAGCGCGTAGAAGCGGCGGGTGAGCCGGCGGACGCCCTCTTCCGCGCCGATGAGATCGTAAACGGTGGTGCTATCGGTCATGCGGCTGTCCTGGAGCATGCTGCCGGAAAGGGGGAACGACCTTTCGCGGACAGCATGCGATGTCGATGGATCTAGACCATGCGGCCATGCGGGGGAATTCGGGGCGGTCGCAGATTTTCCTGCGACCACCAAGAAATCGTGCCGCGTTTCGCTCGAAACAGAGCTTCCTGTACCGGCCGCCCCGCGCGAGGGCCAGTCCGGGCCTTGCCGGACGGCACGGCTGCGCGCCATGCACCGCTCGCATGCCGGAACAACCGCTTGCGCTCTGGCGTCATCCGTCGCTTGATCCCATGGTCCGGCGCCCCGAAAACCGAAGAAACGTCGAAGGATCGCCCCCGTGAGCCAGGCCAGCGCAGAGAGGCTCGGACCCTCGCCCGCCCGAGCGGCCGGCGACGTCCGGATCATCGGCACGGTGGGCCTCGCCCACTTCACCAGCCACATGCTGCAGCTCGTCTTCGCGCCGCTGTTCCCGGCGATGCGCGACGGCCTGGGCGTCAGCTTCACCGAACTCGGGCTGCTGCTCACCGCGTTCTACGCCGCCTCGGGGCTGGGGCAGGTGGCCGCCGGCGTCCTGGTGGACCGGTTCGGCGCGCATCGCATCCTCATCGGTGGCGTCGTCCTGCATGCCGGCGGCGTCGGCGCCATGGCCTTCATGCCCGGCTACGCCTGGATGCTGCCCTGCGCCGTCGTGGCGGGGCTCGGCAACAGCGTCTACCACCCGGCGGACCTCTCCATTCTCAGCCACCGGGTGCGCCCGCACCTGCTCGGCCGCGCCTTCGCCTTCCACGTCATCGCCGGGGCGGCGGGGTTCGCCCTTGCGCCCGTGCTCTCGGCATTGGTCGGCACCGCCAATGGCTGGCGCACCGCGCTCATGGTCTTCGGCGCGGGAGGGCTCGCGGTGGCCGCGATCCTGGCGCTCAGCCATGCCGCCATCCGCACGCAGCCCCACGGCGGCAGGGATCCGGGCAAGGCCGGCGCCGCGCAGATCTCTTTCGGCCAGGTGCTCGCCATGCCGGTGGTCATCCTGGGCTTCGCCTACTTCGTGTTGTCGTCCTTCTCGGGGACCGGCATCCAGACCTTCGCCATCAGTGCGCTGATGCAGGGCTTCGGCGCCACGCTGGCCGCCGCCACCATCGCCGCCACGCTCTACCAGGCCGGCAGCGCCATCGGCGTCTCCATCGGCGGCGTGCTCGCCGACCGCATGACCAACCACGCCACGATTGCGGTGGCCGGCCTCGTCACCTCGGCCCTGTTCTGCGCGGCGGTGGTGATCCCGGGGCTTCCGCTGTGGGCCAGCGTGACGCTGCTCGCCATCTCGGGCGCCACCATGGGCGTCACCATGCCGTCCCGCGACGTGCTGGTGCGGCGCGCGGCGCCGCCCAACGCCGTCGGCAAGGTGTTCGGCATCGTCTATTCGGGCTTCGACATCGGGGCCCTCGTCGCTCCCCTGCTGCATGGCGGCCTGCTCGACCACCACATGCCGGCCGGCGTGTTCATCGTGTCGGCCCTCGCCCTGGTCTTCGGCGTGCCCACCGTCCTCGGCTTCGGGGCACGCGCCAACCTGGCGGCCGCCGCAAGGCGCTGAGCCCGCTCAGGCGCCGGCGGCGGCCTTGTGCTCGGCGGCCAGCGCGGCATCCGCCTCCCGCACCCGCACGGCCGCCGGACGGGCCGCGACCCGGGCCGCATAGGCGCCGATCGCCTCCGACTTGGGCACGAGGTCGAAGGCGGAGACCCAGCCCAGCGCCGTGCCCCACAGCACGTCGGCCGCGGTGAAGCGGTCGCCCAACAGCCAGGGCCCCTTGGCCACCTGCGCCTCGATCATCGCATAGAGGTCCTCGAAGGACCCGTAGGCGCTCATGCGGGCGGGCGGCGGCTCGCGCTTCATCGCCCGGTCCATCACGGCGGGCTCGAAGGACGAGCCGTAGAGCGCCATCCAGCGCAGATAGGGTCCGCGCAGCGGATCGGTGACGGAAGGCGCCAGGCCCGCGCCGGGATAGAGATCGGCGAGGAAGAGATAGACCGCCACCTGCTCGCTCACCATGGCATCGCCCAGGGTCACGGTCGGAACCTTGCCCATCGGATTCACCGCCAGGAAGGCGGGTGAACGCTGCTCGCCGGCCATCATGTTGAGGGCATGCAGGTCGTAGGGCGCCCCCAGTTCCTCCAGCAGGATCCGCGCGCCGGTCGAGCGCGTGTTGGGCGAGTGGTACAGCGTCACGCGGGGCAGGTCGGTCATGGGCATCGTGGTCCTCCGGGCCTTGAAAGGGGTTGGGGAGGGGCCGCGCCGGCCCCGTTCGCCGGGCCGCGACCGCGTCAGTCGCGGCGCAGGGCCGCCATGCGCATCGCCTCGGAGAAATGCAGGGCCGCCGCGGCGGCGATGCCGGCCAGCGCGACGCCCGCCTCGGTGCCCGAGATCTGCCGGGCGAGCCGCTTCGTCCGCTCCAACGTGGCGCGAAGCGTCTCGGGATCCGCCTCGTCGCCGGCCCGCTCGCAACGCGCCGGCACGGCGATCCGCTCGGTGCCGATGACGAGGAATTCGACCGAGTCGCCGCCGAGCCCGAACGGCGCGACCACGCGGACATAGTCGTAGACGTCGCCGTCCACGGCCGCCCGGATCGCCCGGCACACCGGCCGCCGGGCGCTCACGCCCTCGGCGTAGTGGGCGGTCACGAGTTCGCCGAAGGCGTGGTCCTCGTAGTCGCGCGTGGTGAGGCCGCACATGTCGCGGGCGTCGGGGTTGGTCACGGCCGCGCCGTAGTGGAGGAACCGAAACGCGTCGCGCTCGACGCGGACCAGGTGGATGCGGCCGGGCAGCACCTGCAGGCGGTCCGGTTCGGCCTCGGAGAGGCACGGCAATCCGTCTTCCGCCATCAGCCGCCAATAGTCGACCAGCGCGGAGAGGGGCCGCGTCGGCACGTCCCCGCAGGTGATCTCCACGGTCTCGACTAGGCGAAAGCCCGACCGGCTGGCTGACCGGTCAGCGGGCATGGTGGCGACAAGCGGACGTGGGAGGGGCATCGAGGGACCGGGACTGCGAAACACCCCACAACGTGCGAGGTGCCGTGCGGGTTCCACCGCGTCCGAAGAATTCGGCACGATCCGGGTCGTGGAGCCCTCGATCCGCGGACATGGTTACCGCCCGCGCCCAACGGTCACGAGCCGCAACACCTTGCCACGCCGGAGGTTCCCCATCGCACAGTCGCCGCTTCGCGGCTGCCTCCCTGCGGCGAGGACGATTCCAAGCCGTCCCGCATGGTCCACGCCGGGACAGCCTTCCGTCGACTGCGACAAAGCGCCGCATCTATTCCTAGGCGAAGTTGGAAAATGCCGGGGCCGGCGGAGGGCCGGCCCCGGAGATCCCGCTGGACTAGCTGCGGCCGATCCCGGTCGTTCCGCCGGTCTTCGCCGCGGTGGCTTCGGTCCGGGCTGCGTCGCCGCCGGTGCCGGAATTGGTGCCGGAGCCGAACAGCGAGCCGCCCGAGCCCGTCTGCGACGAGCCCTGCCGCGCCGTGTCGGTGCCCATGCCCATGGTGCCGCCCGTGCCCTGCGAGACGCGCAGGTTGTTCTGCACGTGGGTGACGCCGGACACGGCCTCGGCGAGGTCCTCCGCGCGGCGGCGAAGATCGCGGCGGTGCACGGTGCCCGCCAGGGTCACCTCGCTGCCGGCCACGCTGACCTCGATCTCCGAGGCGTCGACCATCGGATCGTCAGTCAGCCGGTCGCAGACGTCCTCGCGGATGCGGTCGTCCGAGCGCGAGTAGCCCTTGGGCCCGCGGCCGCGGTGCTCGCCGTCGCTGCGCGCGTCCTGGCGGCGGCGCCGTTCGGCGTCGTCGTCGCCGAACCAGGAGGCGACCTCGTCCGTGGTGCGGTCCCACCAGTCGCGGTCGCCGCGCTGGGAGCGCGATCCGCCTTCACCCATGCCGTAGCCGCCGCGATAGCCCTGCGATTCGGAGCTCCCGGCGCCCGATCGCGACGAATCCGAGCCGGTCCAGCCGGAGCCCGAGGAGCCCCCGCGGCTGCCGTAGTCCCGGTCGCCGCGATAGCCGCGTGCGCCTTCGTCGCGGCCATAGCCGCCCCAACCCGAGCCCATGCCCATTCCCGAGCCGTAGGCGCCGGAGCTGCCGGTGCGCGACAGGCCGTCGTCGTTCATGCCCTCGTACTGGCCACCGCCACGATAGCCCGAGCCGCCCATGCCGCCGGAGCGGCTCCAGGCCTGGTTCTCGCCGCCCTGGCCGCGTCCGTAGCGGCGGTCCTCGTCACGCCGGCGCCAGTCGTCGCCGCGCTGCCAGTCCCTGTCCCGCCGCCACTCGTCGCGGTCCTGTCCGGAGCGCTCCGAGCCGAAGCGGTCCTGGTCGTCTCTCCATCGGTCGTTGAAGGACATGGCGTCATCCTTTGGTGCTGTGTTTCTGGAGGCCCCGCCGGGCAAGGCCGCGGTCCGACAGAACGCCGCCTCGGCGGACAGGTTCCTGCTGCGGTCCGGGCTCGACCGCCTTCCCGCCGCCGTTCCGGGCTGCTACCCGGTCCAGGAACGAGGGAGGCTTCCATGGCATCGGCTGGCGGTTCGGACACGCATGTGCGCATCGAGGATCGCGACGGGGTGCGCCACGTGGTGCTCGACCGTCCCGCCAAGAAGAACGCCATCACCCGCGCCATGTATTCCGCCGCCGCCGACGCGTTCGAGGCGGCCGCCTCGGACGACGCGATCGGCGCTGTCCTGCTGCGCGGCGAGGGCGGCTGCTTCACGGCGGGGAACGATCTCGCCGACTTCCTGGAGGGGCCGCCTCCGGACGATGGCGTGCCGGTCGTGCGCTTCCTCGATGCGGTGGCGGCCTGCCCGAAGCCCGTGGTGGCCGCCGTCGAGGGACTGGCCATCGGCATCGGCACCACCATCCTGCTGCATTGCGACCTCGTCTTCGCGGCGCCCGACGCGCGCCTGCGCACGCCCTTCGCCGATCTCGGGCTCGTCCCCGAGGCGGCCAGCAGCGTGCTGCTGCCCCGCCGCGTGGGTCAGGCCAGGGCCGCCCGGCTGCTGCTGGCCGGCGAGATGATCGACGGCACGACCGCCGAGGCGTGGGGTCTCGTCGGCCAGCTCGTGCCCGCGGCGGACCTGGTGCCGGCCGCCACCGCCGCGGCCGCCGCGCTGGCCGCCAAGCCGCGCAAGGCCATGCTCGCCTCCAAGGCGCTCATGCGGCCCGACGTCGCCGAGGTCCTGGCGGTGATGCGGCGCGAGTTCGCGGCCTTCCGCGAGGGCCTTCGGTCGGAGGAAGCCAAGGCCGCCTTCGCGGCGTTCCTGTCGCGCGGCAAGGCGTGAGGCCCGTTCGGTCGCCTGGTCGCGGGCTTCGCGCGACGAGTTTCCGCGACACGCTCCGGGCCGCTCAGTAGAGCCACTGTTCCGGCAGGCGCAACTCGGCGACGTCGCCCACGCGAAGCGGACCGGCCCGCTCGACGAACGCCGTCAGCCCGCGCAGCCGCTTCGCCACCTCGACGAAGCGGAATTCGATGCGCGGATGGTCCGGATAGCGGGAGGCGAGCACCCGGCCCGGCTGCCGGCAGGGCGCGTTCTGGTCGTCGACGGCCAGCGCCGCGCCGCCCTTCACCAGGATGCGCGTCCCGCGCGGCAGCATCGACAGATCCGGCACGCCGTCGATCACGATATTGGCACCGAGCCATTCCGGCCGCACCTCGGGCACCCCGAGCCCCTCCGCGATGGCGGCAAGCTCGGCCGAGGCGACGATCGAGACCTGGCGCGTGTTCCGGATGGTCGTGCCGCGGCCGTACCAGGGCACCCGGGCGTCGGCGCCGCGTGTCGGCCCGTGGTGCCGGTCGGGCGTGCCGTCGGGCAGCGAAAGCCCGTCGAAATCGAGCGTCACGGCGTCGACCGGCGCCGTCTCGAAACCGGGCCCTCCGGCAAAGAGCACGCTGGCGATACGGCCCGGGAGCTTGCGGGCGGGGACGATGGGGCGCGTCATGAGGCCTCCTGGCGGCCCGTGACCCTAGCCGGTGCGCCCGCCGCCGCAACCCGTTCCCGCCTGCGGGAGATCGCCGCGCGGCGCCACCTGCTCCGCTCCGGCCGCACGCCGGCTCTGATCCTGGGTCGGTTGACAGGCCCGCCGGGCAGATCGAAGAGGGGGCCCCGGCCGCCCGCCTCCCGCGGTGCCTGGCCCGCCGCGTGTGGACGTTCCCCCCATGGCCCGCACATCACCCGCGCTTCCGCGCGAACGTCTCGTGCCGCTCATCGTGGCGACCGCGATGTTCATGGAGAACCTGGACTCGACGGTCCTGGCCACGTCACTGCCGGCCATCGCCCAGGATCTCGGCGAGAACCCCATCCATCTGAAGCTCGCGGTCACGTCCTACCTCCTGGCGCTGGCCATCTTCATCCCGGCGTCGGGCTGGGTGGCCGATCGCCTGGGCGCACGGCTCGTGTTCCGCGCCGCGATCGCCGTGTTCGCCGCAGGCTCGATCGGCTGCGGCTTCGCGCACGACATGACGGGGCTCATCGCCGGGCGCGTCGTGCAGGGCATCGGCGGGGCCATGATGGTGCCCGTGGGCCGCCTCGTGGTCCTGCGCAGCATCGACCGCTCCGACCTCGTCAACGCGCTGGCCTGGCTCACCTTGCCTGGCATGCTGGGACCCATCCTGGGCCCTCCGCTCGGCGGCTTCATCACCGCCTACTTCCACTGGCGCTGGATCTTCTGGGTCAACATCCCCATCGCGGTGCTGGGCATCGTGCTCGTCACGCTCTTCATTCCCGACGTGCGCGGCGACGAGCGGACGCGGTTCGACGCACTGGGCTTCGCGCTGGTCGGCCCGGGCCTCGCCACCTTCTTGACCGGGGCGACGGTGGCGGGGCTCGGCCTCCTGCCGACCGCCCAGGTCGCCGTGCTCATCGGCGTCGGGGCCGTTCTGCTGGCGGCCTACGGCGTGCACGCGCTGCGCACCGAGGCGCCCATCATCGACCTGCGCATGTTCAAGCTGGCCAGCATGCGCGCCAGCATCGCGGCCGCCTTTCCCTTCCGCATCGCGGTGGGGGCGACCCCATTCCTGCTGCCGCTCATGCTGCAGGTGGCGTTCGGGCTCAATCCCTTCCAGTCCGGGCTCACGACCTTCATGGCCAGCATCGGCGCGCTTCTGATGAAGGCCTGCGCCTCGCCGATCTTGCGGCGATGGGGGTTCCGCCGCGCCCTGACGGTGAATGCCGTGCTGGCGGCCGTCTTCATCGCGGTGCCCGGGCTGTTCACCCCGGGCTGGCCTTGGCCCGTGGTCATGGGTCTGCTTCTGATCGGCGGGTTCCTGCGGTCGCTGCAGTTCACCGCGCTGAATGCGGTGGCTTATGCGCAGGTGCCGGACAACCGGCTCAGCCGCGCCACCACGCTGTCGGCCGTCGTCCAGGAGCTCTCCGGCTCGGTCGGGGTTTCCGTCGCGGCCCTGGGCCTGGAGCTCATGGGGCGGCTCGACGGCACAGGGCCGCTGGAAGCCTCCCATTTCCCGCCGGTCTTCGCCGCCATGGGATGCCTGGCCGCTGCGACGTCGGTCCTGCTCTACACGATGCTGCCGAACGACCTCGGGCAGGACCTCGTGCGCCGCCGCACCGGGCCGCGCACGCCGCCGGCGGCCGAGCCGTCCTCTCAGTCCGCGTCCGGATCGGCCCGCAACACCCTGAAATCGCAGCCCTGATCGGCCTGGAGCACCTGCTCCCGGTAGAGCCTGGCATAGCCACGCTTTTCGCCGGGGCGGGCGGGCGGGGCGGTCCAGTGCTCGCGCCGGCGGGCCAGCTCGGCGTCGTCCACGAGGAGGTCGATGCGCCGGCCCTGCGTGTCGAGGCGGATCATGTCGCCGGTGCGCACGAGCGCCAGCGGGCCGCCCACGGCCGCCTCGGGGGCGATGTGGAGCACGATGGTCCCGAACGCGGTTCCCGACATGCGCGCGTCGGAGATCCGCACCATGTCCTTGACGCCCTGCTGCGCGAGCTTGCGCGGGATCGGCAGGTAGCCGGCCTCCGGCATGCCCGGCGCGCCCACGGGCCCGGTGTTACGCAGCACGAGCACGTCGTCGGCGGTGACGTCGAGGTCCGGCGCGTCGATGCGGGCGGCCATGTCGTCCACCGAGTCGAACACCACGGCCCGTCCCGTGTGCTGCAGCAGGCCCTTGGTGGCCGCCGACTGCTTGATCACGGCACCGCGCGGCGCAAGGTTGCCCGAGAGCACGGCCATGCTGCCTTCCGGGCTCACCGGATTGGCCCGGGAGCGGATGACGGTCTGCCCGGGCACGTCCTCCGCCTCCGCCACGACGTCCGCGAGGGTCCGGCCGTCGACCGTCGGCGCCGTCAGGTCCAGCGCGTCGGCGATCTCCCGCATCAGGCGGGGCACGCCGCCAGCGTGGTGGAAGTGCTCCATGTAGTGCTGGCCGGACGGCTTCAGGTCCACCAGCACCGGGACGTCGCGCCCGAGCCTGTCGAACAGCGCGTAGGCGAGCGGCAGCCCGGCGCGGCCGGCCAGCGCGGCGAGGTGGACGAGCCCGTTGGTGGACCCGCCCGTCGCCTGGAGGACGGCCATGGCATTGGCGATGGAGGCCGGGGTCACCAGCTCGGACGGGGAGGGGCCGCCGCGCCGGGCGAGGTCGGCGGCGACCCGGCCCGTCGCCTCGGCGATCCGCAGGCGATCGGCATGGACCGCCGGCGCGGACGCCGCGCCCGGCAGGGCGAGCCCCAGGGCCTCCACCATGGAGCCCACCGTGCTCGCCGTGCCCATGACCATGCAGGTGCCGACCGACGGCGCGAGCCGGCCGGCGATCACCTCCATCTCGGCGGCGTCGATGCGGCCCCCGCGGTGCTCGCCCCACAGCCGCCGGCAGTCGGTGCAGGCGCCCAGAACCTCGCCCCGGTGGTGACCGACGACCATCGGGCCGACCGGCAGCATGATCGCGGGAATGCCGGCGCTGACCGCCGCCATCATCTGGGCGGGCATCGTCTTGTCGCAGCCGCCGATCAGCACGACGGCGTCCATCGGCTGGGCGCGGATCATCTCCTCCGTGTCCATGGCCATCAGGTTGCGCAGCACCATGCTGGTCGGATGGGCAAAGGACTCGTGGATGGAGATGGTCGGGAAGCTCATCGGCAGGGCGCCGGCCAGCATCACGCCCCGCCGCACCGCCTCGATCAGCTGGGGGGCGTTGCCGTGGCAGGGGTTGAAGTCGCTGGCGGTGTCGGTGATGCCGACGATGGGCCGGTCGAGGGCGTCGTCGGAATAGCCGGCGGCCTTGATGAAGACCTTGCGCAGGAAAAGCGAGAACGCCTGGTCGCCGTAGCTCGTCAGGCCCTTCTTCAGTCCACCGGCCATGCCGTCCTCCCGTCTTGCGCGCTTGCGATCCGTCTTGCGGCGGAAAACGACTCCTGTCGAGCCACTTCCGGCCGGTCCTTGTATCGGCATGGCAGCGCCGCGCCGGTTTCATGCTAAACGGCGGGCCGGCTTCTGGAGACCGCCATGATCCGCGTGAACGGCCGCATCGCCATCGACGAGCGCGACATCGAGGAGACCTTCGTCCGCGCCTCGGGGCCCGGCGGCCAGAACGTCAACAAGGTCGAGACGGCCGTGCAAATCCGCTTCGACGCCATGGGCTCGGCGGTCCTGCCCGACGACGTCAAGGAGCGGCTCAAGACGCTGGCCGGCAGCCGGATGACGCTGGAGGGCGTCATCGTGATCACGGCGCGCACCTACCGCACGCAGGAACGCAACCGGCAGGACGCGGTCGACCGGCTGGTCGAGCTCATCCGCAAGGCGGCGGTGCGGCCCGCCATCCGCCGCCCGACGCGCCCGACCCTGGCGTCGAAGAAGCGCCGGCTGGACAGCAAGTCCAAGCGCTCCGGCCTCAAGGCCCTGCGCACCGACAAGCCCGGTCTCGACTGACGCGGCAGCGTCGATCCCGAGCACGCCAACGGTGCGGCTCCCGCCGCGCTTGCGGCGCAAACGGCGCGGCTTGCGCCGCGCTTGGCTTTCGCGCGTGACACTTGTTACAGTCTTCTCGACGAGAAAATGAGGTTCAACGTGTCGCCGGTCGACGATCCCGCCGCCGCCGCGACAACGGACTCCCCGCCCATGGCGCGGGACCCCCTGTCCGCGGACCGAGCGCGCGCCCATGGCGCGGCGCCGCGGGCGGCCGGGCCGCGCCGGCACGGAACCACCTACGCGGCGCTGGACCTCGGGACGAACAACTGCAGGTTGCTGGTTGCGCGGCCGTCCTCCGACGGGTTCCGGGTCGTCGACGCGTTCTCCCGAATCGTTCGGCTGGGCGAGGGCCTTGGCGCGTCGAATCGTCTGCGCGACGAGGCCATCCGGCGCACGATCGAGGCCCTGAAGGTCTGCCGCCACAAGATGGAAGCCCGCGGCGTCGCCCGCGCGCGCCTCATAGCCACGGAGGCCTGCCGCGCGGCCGTCAACGGCGCCGAGTTCATCGCCCGTGTCCGCGAGGAGACCGATCTCGACCTGGAGATCGTCGACCGCGAGACGGAGGCGCACCTCGCCGTCGCGGGCTGCGCAAGCCTCGCCGACCCGCGCGCCGAGGGCGTGGTGCTGTTCGATATCGGCGGCGGCTCGTCCGAACTCGTCTGGCTCGACCGGGAACGCTCCGGCCGTCGCCGGTTGCCAGACCGGGTGCGCGCCTGGACGTCGCTGCCGGTCGGCGTCGTCACCCTGGCCGAGCGCCACGGCGGCGTCGACGTCAGCCGTGACGGGTTCCAGGCCATGGTCGACGAGGTCTACGGGCTTCTCGAGGGCTTCCTGGCGGATCTGGGCGGCAGCCGGCCCTGCGATCGCTTTCATCTCCTGGGAACCTCCGGCACCGTCACCACCATCGCGGGCGTCCACCTGGCGCTGCCGCGCTACGACCGTCGCCAGGTCGACGGCCTGTGGATGCGCGCCGAGCAGGTCGACGGCGTGCTGGAGAACCTGCTCGCCATGACCTATCGGGACCGGGCAGCCAATCCCTGCATCGGTCAGGAGCGGGCGGACCTCGTTCTGGCGGGGTGCGCGATCCTCGAGGCCATTCGCCGGGCGTTCCCGGCCGACCGGCTCCGGATCGCCGACAGGGGCTTGCGGGAAGGGATCCTGATGCAGTTGATGGCCGAGGACGGCGTCTGGAACGGCAACGGTCGTGGGGGATCACGCGGGTGAGCGGGAACGCCGGATCCGGTCGCGAGGGCGGCCGCTCCCTGAAACAGCGGGTCAAGACGGCCAAGAAGCGCACCGTGTCCCAGACGCGGTGGCTTGAGCGGCAGCTCAACGACCCGTACGTCGCCCGCGCCAAGCGCGAGGGATATCGGTCGCGCGCGGCCTACAAGCTCATGGAGATGGACGAGAAGTTCCATCTGCTGAAGCCCGGCATGCGTGTCGTCGACCTGGGCGCGGCGCCGGGCGGATGGTCGCAGATCGCCGCGGCGAAGGTGGGCTCGGACAAGGGGCGCGGCAAGGTCATCGGCATCGACCTGCTCGACATCGACCCCATCCCGGGCGTCGAGTTCACCGTGATGGACTTTCTCGACGCCGACGCGCCGGAGCGGCTGCGCGCCATGCTCGGCGGGTCGGCCGACCTCGTGATGTCGGACATGGCGGCGAACGCCACCGGCCACAAGAAGACCGACCATTTGAAGATCGTGGCCCTGGCGGAACTCGCCATCGAGTTCGCGCGCGAGGTTCTCGCGCCCGGCGGGGCCTTCGTGGCCAAGGTCCTGCAGGGCGGCACGGAAGGCACGCTGCTGGCGGACCTGAAGCGCGACTTCGCCGTGGTTCGCCACGTGAAGCCTGCCGCCAGCAGGGCCGACTCGGCGGAACTCTACGTGCTGGCGACCGGTTTTCGCGGCGGCGCCCGCAACCAGCAGGGCGCGGACGAGGCCTGAACGCGCCTCGGCTCCATGCGCCAGGGAGAAACGACATGGGTGATCCGATCGTGGTCCATGCGGGCGGGGCCCGCATTCCGGCGCTGGGTCTCGGCACGTTCCGCTCGGAGGGCGGGGAGTGCGCCGAGATCGTCGCGCATGCCCTCAACGTGGGCTACCGACACCTCGACACGGCCAAGATGTACGGCAACGAGCACCAGGTGGGCGAAGGGCTCAAGGCGTCCGGCGTGCCGCGCGACAGCGTGTTCGTGACCACCAAGGTCTGGTGGGACGACATCGCCGACGGCGACCTGCAGCGCTCGGCCGAGGGCAGCCTGAAGCGGCTGGGCATCGACGTCGTCGACCTTCTGCTGATCCATTGGCCCAACCCGGCCATCCCGCTCGCCTCGTCCATCAAGGGCCTGTGCGATGCGCGCAAGCGCGGGCTCGCACGGCATGTCGGCGTGTCGAATTTCCCGGTGGCCATGGTGCGAGAGGCCGTGCGGCTGGCGGACGTGCCGCTGGTCGCCAACCAGTGCGAGTACCACCCCACGCTGGATCAGTCGAAGCTCAGGGCGGCCTGCCGCAGCAACGACATGGCGTTCGTGTCCTACTGCCCGTTGGGTCGCGGGCGCGACGTCAGCGATCCGGTGATCGCGGAAATCGCCGATCGCCACGGCAAGTCGCCGGCCCAGGTGATCCTGCGCTGGCTGGTGCAGCAGCCAGGCGTGGTCGCCATTCCGAAGTCGGCCAGCAAGGCGAGGGTCGAGGAGAACGCGGCGATCTGGGATTTCGAGCTCGACGAGGACGACATGCTCGAGATCGCGCGGCTGCGCCGGCCGGACGGGCGCGTCGTCAACCCGGTGTTCGCGCCGCAATGGGATTGAGGCTGGCCCCGCGATGACCCTCGACGCCGCAACCCTCGAGGCCCTGCGCGGCATCGCCACGGCCACGATCACCTCGGTGCTCTTCAAGAAGGGGCTTCGCCGCCTGTGGATGCAAGGCGCGATGCCCTTGTCGCCGGGTCACCGGATCGCCGGGCGGGCCTTCACCATGCGTTTCGTCCCGGCGCGCGAGGATCTGGCCACGCCGGAGTCCCTGGCCTCGCCCCGCTCGACGCGTGGCGCGGTCGAGGCGATGCCGGAGGGCTGCATCGCCGTGGTCGATGCCATGGGCGTCACCGACGCGGGCATCTTCGGCGACATCCTGACCGCGCGCATGGCCCGGCGTGGCGTTGCCGGGCTCGTCACCGACGGCGTGGTGCGCGACGTCACCGGGATCGCGGGCACCGGCCTGCCGGTGTGGTGCCGCGGAACCGCGGCGCCGGCCTCCGTGGCGGGTCTCACCTTCGTCGGCTGGCAGGAGCCCATCGCCTGCGGCGGCGTGGCGGTGCTGCCCGACGACGTCATCGTGGCGGACGCTGACGGCGCGGTGTGCATTCCTGCGGCCTCCGTCGAAACGGTGCTGGCCGAGGCTCCCGAGCAGGAGCGGCTCGAGGCCTGGATCATGGCGGAGGTGGACCGCGGCGTGCCGCTCACCGGCCTCTATCCGCCCAATGCCGAGGCCCGCGCACGCTACGAGGCGTGGAAAGCCGGCGGCTGACGCGGGCTCCATGTATTTCGTCGCCTCCAAGATCCTGTGGCTGGTGGGCTCGCCCACCAACGCCCTCCTGCTGGGCACCTGCCTCGGCCTCCTGGCCGCAGCCTTCACGCGCTGGCGGCGCCCGGGGCTCGGCGTGGCCATGCTGTGCGTCGCGCTGCTCGCGATCGCCGGCCTGACGCCCCTGTCGCGCCGGCTGATCCTCGCGCTGGAGGACCGGTTTCCGCCCTATGCGGAGGATGGCCGACCGATTTCCGGGATCATCGTGCTGGGGGGGCCGGTGGAACAGCAGATCTCGCTGGCGCGCGGACAATTGTCGCTCAACGAGTCCGGCGACCGCATCGTGGCGCTGGCGGCCCTGGCGCGGACCCGGCCGACGGTCCCCGTCGTGTTCACCGGCGGCTCGGCCGCGTTGTTCGGAGAAGAAGCCTCGGAAGCCGGCACGCTGGCCCGCTATTCCGGCTGGATCGGCCTTGCGCCCGGAAGGCTCACGATCGAGGAGCGATCCCGCAACACGCTCGAGAACGCCCTCTACACGCGCGACCTGCTGAAGCCGGCGCAAGGAAGCCGCTACCTCCTGGTGACCTCGGCCTTCCACATGCCCCGCTCGGTGGGGCTGTTCCGCAAGGCCGGCTTCGACGTCGTCGCCTTCCCGGTCGACTACCGCACGACGGGGCCCGACGACTTCGACGGCTTCATCCGCGCCAGCGACGGCCTGCGCCTCACCGACCTCGCCGTCCGTGAGTGGATCGGCCTGGCCGCCGCGCGCCTGCTCGGCCAGATCGACACGGTGTTTCCGAGCCCGTGAGGGAGCTTAACCCTTTGGCAGTCATGGGCGCAGACGAGCGGCGCCCTACCCAGCCAAAGGCCGGCTGTTCAACTCAAAATTGATAAACGCCAAGCAACATTTAAGTCGAACTGGTCGCTTTCCATCTCCCGAACGAGGGGAATTTCGACATGCCCATCATGGTCAATCCGCCTGTCGTGAAGCCCGTCCGGAACAACACGGAAACGGCGCTGATTTTTGAGACCAGCCTTGGCCGGCTCTGGTTCTCGGTCCCGTCCGCCTATCGGGATTTCCTGTCCAGTGGCCTCGATGCGGCGCTTGCGGCCCTCTTGTTTCCTGCGATGCGCACTGGGGAAGACATCGTGCTGTCCGGCGATGTGGACAGCTTGTTCTACTACCATGCCTGCGGGCCGTTGCAGGCGCTGCTGCGGTGCTCGCACCCGGACCTGAAGCCCATCAACGTTTTCGCGAAGCGCGTGGGCGACCGCAGGCCGCCTCGCGCGAAGGGCGTGATGACCGGCTTCTCCCGCGGTGTCGACAGCTTCAGCATGATCGCAAGGCACTATCACAGCCGCCTGGTGTCGGATCTGGAATTGACCCATCTGTGCCTCAACGACATTTGGGCGGAGGACAATGACCTGGACAGCGCCAACCCCTACGTCCAGCGTCGCTTCGAGTGCACGCGTGCGGCGGCCGAGGAGGTCGGGCTGCCGCTCTTGCTGATCAACTCGAACGTCGGGGCCTTCTACCGGGGCATCCGTTTCGAGGACACGCACACCATCCGCAACACGGCTGCTGCGATGGCGCTCAACAACGGTGTGTCGACCTATCTTTATGCATCCGGCTACCCCATCCGCTACCAGACCCCGATGCCGACCGGAGACATGGCGCGCCTCGATCTGATCGTGCTGCCGCTCCTTTCGGGTACGGCCTTCCGGGCCACGTCGGGAGATGCCGAGACGCCGCGGATCGAAAAGACGCGTCGTCTGCTCGACTATGACGTGGCGCAGCGGCACCTGCAGGTGTGCTCCAATGGTGTCGAGAGCAACTGCTCCCGCTGCACCAAGTGCATGCGCACGCAGTTGGCGCTCGACATGCTCCGCGGGCTCGACCGCTTCGCCGTATTCGATCAGCAAGAGTACCGGCAAGCCAAGGGCGAGTGGCTCGTGCAGGCCGAAAAGCGGCGGGGCAACGATGCCTTCGTCGACGAGATCTTCGACTTTGCCCAGAGGAACGGCATCGACCTGGCGCGTGCCGCGAAGCCAGCGGACGCCGGCGACGAGCCGCACGTGACGGCCGCCTGAAGGGCTCCGCGGAAAGCTTGGGACCGCGGCTCCCGTCGCTCAGTCCAGGCGGGGCAGGCCCAGGCGATACACGCCCTTGAAGTCGTCGGGATCGACCGGCTTTCCCTTGCGGTAGATGACGATCCGCCCCGCATGGGCCAGCCGGACGGCCGCCCGCCGCACCGGGATCATCAGCGGCCCCCAGCCGTCCGGATGAGACCCGCCGAGCGCCCGCGCCGCTTCGGACGGGCAGATCGTCTTGCCCTCGCCGCGTTCGGCCACGAGCGTCAGGATCGTGTCCTCGATCTGCGCGGGATCCGCGGCGGGGCGGGCAGGGGATTCGGTGGAGGAATTGGCCATGCCCCCGTGTGCGCCCCGCGGGCGCGACGCGTCAAGCCCGCGGCCCGATGGCCTGGCGGCCGTCGCCCTGGTACTGGCGCAGGCCCATGACCAGGACGACGCCCGCGGTGGCCAGCACGAAGACCACCGGCGAGATGAACCAGCCGAGATAGCCCAGCGCGAAGAAGAACGCGCGCTGGCCACGGTTGAAGTGCCGTCCCGCGGCGGTGGTCATCATGCCCGTGCGCCTGGCGTGGGCCTTCGCCTCCTCCGTCCCCGCCTCCTCGACGGGCGGCGTTCCGCCGAGCAGGATCGCCGCGTAGTTGAAGAGCCGGTAGGACCAGGCGAACTTGAAGAAGGCGTAGACGAAGATGAGGGCGAGGCCGGTCGCCTTGGTCTCCCAGATGGCGCGCGTCGTGGCCAGCCCGAGCGGCAGGTCGGAGAAGAGGCGGACCACGTCGTCCGCCGAGCGCAGCACCGCCAGCGAGCCGCCCACCGCCAGCAGTGAGGTCGAGGCGAAGAAGGCCGTGCCGTTCTGCAGGCTGGCCATGATCTGCGTGTCGATGATGCGGACCTCGCGGGTCAGCATCCGGTCCATCCATTCGTGCCGGTACTGGTTCATGAGGCCGTTCAGCGACAGCGGCCCGTAGCGTTGCGATTCGACCACGCCCGCATAGCCGAACCATGCGACGACGAAGAACACGAGGGCGGCGATGTCGGTGGGAGAGAGAGCCTGCATGGGGCCGATGATGGCCGTCCTGCACCGCTTCCGGCAAGCCCGTCGGCACGCGACCTGCGAAGCATTGACCGACCGCCGTCGGCCGGACCAAGGTGCGGTGCAACGACGCCTGCAGCGAGGAGAACGCCATGCCCCAGGAGATCACCCGCGGCTACAAGCAGCTCATCGCCGAGGCCGAGGCCGCGATCGAGACCGTGCCGGTGGCCGAGGCGGTCGGGCTGGTCGGGCGCGAGGACACGGTGCTGGTCGATTTGCGCGATCCCCGCGAACTGGAACGCGAGGGGCGGGTGCCCGGCGCCTTCCACTGTCCACGCGGCATGCTGGAGTTCTGGATCGATCCCGAGAGCCCCTATCACAAGCCGGTTTTCGCGCAGGACAAGAAGTTCGTGTTCTTCTGCGGCGGCGGCTGGCGCTCGGCGCTCGCCGCCCGGGACGCCCAGGCCATGGGCCTGAAGCCGGTGGCCCACGTGGCCGGCGGTTTCGCGGCCTGGAAGAAGCAGGGCGGGCCCGTCGAGCCCGGCGCGAAAGGCTGAACGCCCGACGCACCCGCAAGGCAAGCCGGAGGCCGGCCGGCCTCCATCAGGTGAGGTGAAGACCCTTGGCCGTTCTCACGTCCGCATTCGACCCCCGCTCCGAAACGGCGCTCGCCACGGCGAGCCAGTGGCGCGAGCTCGCCGCCGAGCTCCGGGAACGCCGGGCCGAGGCCGCGGAAGGCGGCCCGCCGCGGGCCCGCGAGCGCCATTTGGCGCGCGGCAAGCTCCTGCCGCGCGACCGGGTGACCCGCCTGCTCGATCCGGGCTCGCCGTTCCTCGAGATCGGCGCGCTGGCGGCCAACGAGATGTACGACGACGAGATCCACGCGGCCGGCATGATCGCCGGCATCGGGCGCGTGGAAGGCCGCGAGGTCATGGTGGTGTGCAACGACAGCACCATCAAGGGCGGCACCTACTACCCGATGACGGTGAAGAAGCATCTGCGCGCCCAGGAGATCGCCCGCGAGAACCGTCTGCCCTGTCTCTATCTCGTCGACTCGGGCGGGGCCAACCTGCCGCACCAGACGGACGTGTTTCCGGACCGGGAGCACTTCGGCCGCATCTTCTACAACCAGGCCACGCTGTCCTCCCTCGGCATCCCCCAGATCGCGGTGGTGATGGGCTCTTGCACCGCCGGCGGCGCCTATGTTCCGGCGATGTCGGACGAGACGGTGATCGTGCGCCGGCAGGGCACCATCTTCCTCGGCGGCCCGCCGCTGGTGAAGGCGGCGACCGGCGAGGAGGTGAGCGCCGAGGACCTCGGCGGAGCCGAGGTGCATGCCCGCCAGTCCGGCGTCGCCGACCACTACGCGCTGGACGACGTCCACGCGCTGGCCATCGCCCGCAGGATCGTCGCCAATCTGAACCGCGCGCGCCCCGAGGGGCCGGTGCTCTGCGCCCCCGAAGACCCCCGGCTCGATCCGGGCGAGCTCGAGGCCGTGGTGCCGGTGGACCTGAAGAAGCAGTACGACATCCGCGAGGTCATCGGCCGCCTCGTCGACGGCTCGCGCTTCGACGAGTTCAAGGCGCTGTACGGCACGACGCTGGTCACGGGCTTCGCCCGCCTGTGGGGCATGCCCGTGGGCATCCTCGCCAACAACGGCATCCTGTTCTCTGAGAGCGCGCTCAAGGGCGCGCATTTCATCGAGCTGTGCTGCCAGCGGCGCATCCCGCTCTTGTTCCTCCAGAACATCTCCGGCTTCATGGTCGGGCGCCAGTACGAGGCCGGCGGGATCGCCAAGGATGGCGCGAAGCTGGTCACGGCCGTGGCCTGCGCGCAGGTGCCGAAGATCACCGTGATCGTGGGCGGCTCCTTCGGCGCCGGAAACTACGGCATGTGCGGCCGGGCCTATTCGCCGCGGTTCCTCTTTGCCTGGCCCAATGCCCGCATCTCGGTGATGGGTGGAGAGCAGGCCGCCAGCGTCCTGGCGACCGTGCGTCGCGACAATCTGGAGGCCGACGGCAAGTCCTGGTCGGCGGAGGAGGAGGACGCCTTCAAGGCTCCGATCCGCAGCCGGTACGAGGCGGAGGGCAACCCCTACCACGCCACGGCGCGGCTGTGGGACGACGGCATCATCCTCCCGTCGGAAACGCGCCGGGTCCTGGGCCTCGCCTTCGCAGCGACCCTCAACGCCCCGATCGAGGAGGCGCGCTTCGGCGTGTTCCGGATGTGAGTGATTTCAGGCCGTCCCTTTTTCAAGAAGGATATTGTCGATGCGTCAGCCGAAGCCGGTGGATGCCGCCATGGGAATGACCGTTCGCGACTACCTGATCTTTGCCGACGCGCGCCCTTTCGAGCGATTTGAACTGCTTGACGGCCAGCCGGTGGCAATGGCGCCGACGACACGTGCACACCAGGTGGCATGTCGCAATGTGGACTACGCCCTGAAGGAGCAAGTGCGTAGCAGGGGCTGCGAGGTGTTGCGAGACTTCGGAGTGGCCGCATCCGAGATGTCCATCTTCATGCCGCAGCCGGATGTGATGGTCCGCTGTGGACCGCTCTCGGGTGACAGCCGATGGACTAGCGATCCAGTCGTCCTTTTTGAAGTTCTGTCACCTTCGACGGCAGCCAGAGACCGTGGCTACAAGCGCGATCGCTACTTTGAGGTCACGAGCCTGCGCCATCTTGTCTTCGTCTCGCCGACGATTGTCAGGGTCGAGGCCTGGCATCGAGGGGACGACAGTGGGTGGCCGAGCCAGCCTGAAATCATGACGCAACGGTCCGAGGTTCTCAGGCTAAGTGCGGTGGGGGCCATACTGCCGCTGGCCGAGATCTACCTCGACATCGACCTCTGAACCGCACGAGAACCGCACGCCCATGTTCCCCTCCGTCCTCATTGCCAACCGTGGCGAGATCGCCTGCCGGGTCATCCGCACGGCCCGCCGGCTCGGGCTCAGGACGATCGCCGTCCATTCGGACGCGGATGCCGATGCGCTCTTCGTCCGCATGGCGGACGAGGCCCACCGGATCGGGCCCGCGCCGGCGCGCGAGAGCTATCTCGTCGGTGAGCGGATCCTTGAGGTGGCCCGGGCCACGGGGGCGGCCTGCATCCATCCGGGGTACGGGTTCCTGTCGGAGAATGCCGAGTTCGCCGAGGCCTGCCAGAGGGCCGGGGTGGTGTTCGTCGGCCCTCCCGCCTCCGCCATCCGCGCCATGGGGCTCAAGGACGCCGCAAAGTCGCTGGTCGAGCGGGCAGGGGTGCCGGTCGTTCCCGGCTATCACGGGCCCAAGCAGGAACCGGCCTTCCTGCGCGAGCGGGCCGCCAACATCGGGTTCCCCGTCCTCATCAAGGCCGTCGCGGGCGGCGGCGGCAAGGGCATGCGCCGGGTCGACAGGCTGATCGACTTCGAGGAAGCCCTGCAGGGGGCGCAACGCGAGGCGGCCAACGCCTTCGGCGATCCGCGCGTGCTGGTCGAGAAATATGTCCGCTCGCCCCGCCACGTCGAGGTGCAGGTCTTCGCGGATGGGCATGGCAACGTCGTCCATCTGTTCGAGCGGGACTGCTCGCTGCAGCGCCGGCACCAGAAGGTGATCGAGGAGGCCCCGGCCCCCGGCATGCCCCCGGAGGTCCGGGCCGCCATGGGCAGGGCCGCGGTCGAGGCGGCGCGCGCGGTCGGTTATGTCGGCGCCGGGACGGTCGAGTTCATCGCCGACGGTTCGCAAGGCCTGCGGCCGGACGGCTTCTTCTTCATGGAGATGAACACCCGCCTGCAGGTCGAGCATCCGGTCACCGAGGCGATCACCGGGCTCGACCTCGTGGAACTGCAGTTGCGCGTGGCTGCGGGCGAGCGCCTGCCCTTCGGCCAGGGGGACCTCGCCATCGACGGTCACGCCGTCGAGGCGCGTCTCTATGCGGAGGACCCGGAGAAGGGCTTCCTCCCGTCCACCGGGAGGCTCTGGGCCCTGCGCTTTCCGAAAGGCGAGGGCATCCGCGTCGACACCGGCGTCGAGCAGGGCAGCGCGGTAACGCCTTGGTACGATCCGATGATCGCCAAGATCATCGCTCACGGGGCGACGCGCGACGAAGCCCTCGATCGCCTGTCCGCGGCCCTGGGCGACACCCTCGTCGCCGGGCCGCGATCCAACGCCGCGTTCCTGCGCCGGCTCGCCGACGCGCCGGGCTTCCGGTCGGGGGCCTTCGACACCGGGTTCATCGAGCGCAATCTCGAGGCTCTCGGCGCCGTGCCGCACCCCGTCGATCCCGCCGCGGTGGCGGCGGCCGCCCTCGCGCTCGTCAGCGCCGAGCGCTCGCGGATCGCCTCGGCCGTGGGCACGGCGCCGGGATGGTCGTCGCCCTGGGACCAGGCCGACGCCTTCCAGACCGCCGGCCCGCGCCGCGACGTGTTGCCGCTGGTCGTCGAGGGCGAGCGCCTCGACGTCGTGCTGGGCTGGTCGGAGACGGGCGCCGTCGTCCACGGTGCCGGGGGCGAGGACGAGCCGGCCACGATCGTGGTCACCGACGAAGGCCTGATCGTGCTGTCCGGCGGCCGGCAGGCCGCGGTGGCGCTGTTCGACCCGTTGTCCCAGTCGGCCGACGATGCGGACGGGGGCGGGACGATCAAGGCGCCCATGCACGGCAAGGTCGTGGCGGTGTTCGTGACCGAAGGGCAGGCCGTCGAGAAGGGCCAGCGGCTGGCCATCGTCGAGGCGATGAAGATGGAGCACGCCCTCGTGGCGCCGCGCGCCGGCACCGTCGGCGAGGTGGCCGTCGCGGCGGGGCAGCAGGTCTCCGAAGGCGCCAAGGTCGTCGTCATCGCGGACGCCGAAGGGCTCTGACCGCGCGCGATCGCCCCGGGCGCCGTTGTCCACAGGGCGGCATCGGCGCCGATTGTCCACCTCCGGTCGGCCACGCTATGCAACGGCATGGCTCTTCACATCCTCAAGCTGTGCGTCGGCTGCGAGTCCATCGCGGACCTGGAAAGCTGGATCGCCGATTCGATGGCGCTCTGGCGCCGGCTCGGCAAGCCGCAGGAGCAGATCCATACGACCCGCATGGTGCCCAAGCGCATCGACGAAATCCTCGAGGGCGGTTCGCTCTACTGGGTGATCAAGGGCCAGGTCGCGTGCCGCCAGCGGCTGCTCGACATCCGTCCGTTCAAGGATGCGGATGGGATCGGGCGCTGCAACCTCGTGCTGGAGCCGGTCGTGGTGCCCGTGTCGCCGCGGCCCTGCAGGCCGTTCCAGGGGTGGCGCTACATCGAGGACAAGGCCGTTCCTCCCGATCTCGGCACCGGCGCGGGGGACCTGGCGGCGATGCCCGAGGACCTGCGCCGGGAGCTGTCGTCCCTGGGCCTCCTCTGACGGCAACGCCCGCGCCCAAAAAGGCCACAATCCCGGCGTGACTCTGGCCGTTGCCGGACGATGGGGAGCCGATTCGTGACGCGTGTGTTGCTGCTGCTGACGACCTGCGTCGCCGTGTCGCCGGCCCTGGCTCTCGATCAGAGAAAGCCTGCCTGCCCCGCCACCGAGGTGGCTCCCGGCGTGAAGATGCGGACGGGCGGATGCCCGATGATGTTCGTGCCCGTCGAGCATGCTCCGCCCACCTCCCTGCGCGCGATATCGGGCGATGTTCCCGGTCCGTGGACGCGGGCCGCCGAGCCGCCTTCGGTTCCCACGGCGCCGCAACATCGGGCGGACGGCCTCATCCATCCCTGACGCGTGGATTGCAATCCGGCGCCGGACGGCCAATCTAGAGGCCAACGGAGCCGGCAATGCCACGTGAGGACGACAATGCGATCGTGAAGGGAGGCGGCACGTCCGTCAGCCCGTCGGATCGGCGTGCCGTGGACGCCTTCGTCGACAAGGCCCGGGCCCTGGCGCCGGGAGCGGCCGATGGCGGCCGCCTGATCTTCGCCCTCGACGCGACCATGAGCCGCCAGCCGACCTGGGACCTCGCCTGCCGGCTGCAGGGCGAGATGTTCTCCACCGCCGCGACGCTGGCCACCGGCCTCGGCGTGCAGCTCGTGTTCTTCCGCGGTTTCTCGGAGTGCCGCGCCTCGCGCTGGGTGTCAGACGCCCGCGCGCTCACCGACCTGATGGCGCAGATCTCCTGCCGCGGGGGCCACACGCAGATCGGCAAGGTCCTGGACCATGTCCGCCACGAAAGCCAGGGCGGGCCGGTCCGGGCCCTGGTCTATGTGGGCGACGCCATGGAGGAGCGCCTCGACGACCTGTGCGCCCGCGCCGGGGAACTCGGCCTGCTCGGGATCAAGGCGTTCATGTTCCAGGAAGGCGGCGACCCGGTCGCGACCGGCGCCTACCGGGAAGTGGCGCGCCTGACCAAGGGCGCCTATGCGCGGTTCGACGCGGGGGCGTCCGCGGCGCTGGCGGGCCTTCTCAAGGCCGCCGCCGCCTACGCGGCCGGGGGAATCGCCGGCCTGGAACGCCTCGAAAGCAATGGCCAGCGCGAGGCGAGGCTGCTGCTCGGCCAGATGAAATGAGGGTGACGTGACGCTTCTGGCAGGCCTCGTGGCCGTCGGCCTGATCTGGTGGCTCCTCAAGAGCTACGCCAAGGCAAACCCGGCCTTCCTGGCCAAGAACGTGCGCAAGGCCGGCGGCGCACTGGCCCTGGTGGCGGCGGCCTTCCTGGTGTTCCGTGGCCGCATCGACATCGCCATCCCGCTGGGCGGCTTCGGCGCCTGGCTTCTCGACCTGCCGGGATTTTCCATGCCCGGCTGGGGACAGCGCACCACCAGCGCGCCGGGCGGCACCTCGAAGGTGCGCTCGCGGCTGATCGAGATGGAGCTCGACCACGGGACGGGTGCGCTGCGGGGACGGGTCACGGACGGCGCGATGGCCGGCCGCGAACTCGACGCACTGGGCGAAGCGGAACTCGCGGACCTCGAGGGCCTTTGCCGGGCCTCGGACCCCGAAGGCGCGCGGCTCCTAGAGGCCTATCTCGACCGCCGGTTTCCCGGTCGGCGTAAAGCAGCACAGGGTGACGCTGACACGGGGCCGCCGGGACGCGATCGCAACGCGATGTCCGAAAAGGAAGCCTATGAGATCCTGGGTCTTCCGCTTGGGGCGGGAGAGGATGACATCCGAAGCGCGCACCGAGCGCTGATGAAGAAGTTGCATCCCGATCAGGGGGGCTCGACGTATCTCGCCACCCGCGTCAACCAGGCCAAGGACGTCCTCTTGAGCCGGCATCGCTAAAACTCCACGCGCGTTCCGGTTTGACACCAATCGTTCGGTGAAGCCCGAGGCTTCAGTCTCCTGCGCGCCCGTTAACCGGACGTTCTCGAATTCATTCGGGGACGGCGCGACCGTGCGCCGTCACGTGCATTTCGCTGGGATCGGACCTTGGAAATCAGCCGCCCTTCACCGCGAAGCAGGCGAAGCCGCTGCGCTTGAGGGACTTGCAGGCGGTCTGGGCATCGTCCTCGTCGAAGCCGGAGAAGCGGGCCCGGTAGAGCGTCGAGCCGCCCTTGGAGACCTTCTCGGTAAAGGGATCGGCCTTCGCGAGCGAGCGGTTCTGGCTGCGGGCCTTCGACAGGATTTCCTTGGCCTTGGCCTCGTCGTCCGTGGCGCCGAGCTGGATGATCCAACCCGAGAGGGCCGACTTCGGAACCACCGACTTGTGGACCTCGGTCTTGGCGACGTCGGCCTTCTTGTCGGCCTTGGCGTCAGGCTTGCCGGTCTCGAGGCGCGCGACCTTCACGGGCTCTGGCTTCGCCGGCTCGGCCTTGGCGGCCTTGGGATCCGCCTTGCCGGTGTCGGTTGCGGGCGGGGCCCCGACCGACCAGCGCAGCGAACCCGTCGAGGTGGGGGTCGCGGTCGAGGCGCCGACGGCGGAGGCGACCACGGGGCGGGCCGCCGCGACGTCGATCTGCTTGGGCGCAGGGGCCGCCGGGGTCACGGAGGGCTTCTGCGTCACGGCCGCGGTGGGGACCTCGTCGTCGAGCGAGGCGACGCGGGTGCGGACGGGCTCCTTCGGCGTCTCGCGCTCGGCCACGGCCGAACCCTCGCCGACCGGCGGGGCGGTCCGGTTGCCGGCATAGGCCCGCTCCAGGGACTGGTCGAGCAGGTCGGCCATCTGGCGGTCGCGCAGGGCGGCGCTGCGTCCGCCCAGGACGACGCCCACCACGTGCCGGCCTTCCGTCTTCACCGAGGTGAGGAGGTTGAAGCCCGACATCCGCGTGTAGCCGGTCTTGATGCCGTCCATGCCCTCGACGCGGCCCAGGAGCCGGTTGTGGTTGCGGTGCGTGGCGCCGGCGTAGCTGAAGGTCGGGGTCGAGAAATAGCGGTAGTAGGTCGGGAAGCGGTCCTGGATGGCGCGGCCCAGCGTCACGAGGTCGCGCGCGGTGGTCACCTGGCCGGTATCGGGCAGGCCCGAGGCGTTCTTGTAGACGGTCCGGTTCATGCCGAGCTGGCGCGCCTTGCGCGTCATCATGTCGGCGAAGGCGTCCTCGGTGCCGCCGATGTTCTCGGCGACGGCCACGGCGATGTCGTTGGCCGACTTCGTCACGAGCGCCTTGATCGCGTCTTCGACCTCGATCGTCTCGCCCGGCCGCAGGCCGAGCTTGGAGGGCGCCTGCTTGGCGGCGTGCGCGGAGATCTTGAGCTCGCTGTCGAGCCGGAAGCGACCCTTCTCGATCTGCTCGAAGAGCAGGTAGAGGGTCATCACCTTGGTGACGGAGGCCGGGTGGCGCAGCGCGTCCTCGTTCTCCGCGTGGAGAACACGACCCGTCTTCGCGTCGACGACCATCGCCGCGTAGGGAGGATTGTATCCCCCGCCCTTGTGGACGGCGCGGCGGCGCGCTTCCGCAGGAGAGGAAATCGCCGTGACCATGACGGTCGCAGCGACGATCACGGTGGCGAGCGCAGCACCACGCTTCGCGAAAACGCGACAGAAAACCATTCCACAAGTCCCCGACATTGACCGGCCCGTCCCAGGTGAACCGGCGCCTTGCCGACGGCGGGGGAGCGCGTCCCGGCGCCCCCTGTCGCATGCACGGCACAGTCGTGGACCGTAGAGAGATGAGGTTACGGGGTGGTTAAAGGAGGGTGGCCGCGATCGGTGAAAGACGACGGTTCGGGTCCGCCGAACGGCATATGTTGCAGTGCAACAAAATTCGTTGACACGGATGGTGCGGTGCACATATATGAGGCGCACAAGCCGGGAGCGTCGCGTTCCGCCTGGCTTTCCGATCCAACGCCGCCCGGGGGCGGCCAGAGCACAGGGGTGTTACGATGGCTGCGCAGTTCGAGGACTTCCAGAAGCTGGCCAAGGACAACGTCGACCTGGTGATCAAGAGCTTCGGCGCCACCTCCAGCGGCGTCCAGGCGATCGCCAACGAGGTCGCCGACTTCTCCAAGAAGGCCTTCGAGCAGACCTCGGCCGTGGCCGAGAAGCTCGCCGGAGCCAAGACGCTCGACAAGGCCGTCGAGATCCAGTCCGACTACGCCAAGACCGCCTACGAGTCGTTCGTGGCCTACGCCTCGAAGCTCGGCGAGCTCTACACGAACCTCGCCAAGGAAACGGTGAAGCCGTACGAGACGCTGGTCGCCAAGGCGCAGGCCGCCGCCGGAAAGTAAGTCCCATGCGGGCCGTGCGGCATGGTCGCGCGGCCGGTGGAACGAAGTGTCCGCTCGCGAGCGGATGAGACGGGGTCCGGCCAGCGCCGGGCCCCGTTTTCGCTTGCGCCGGGGCCAGGCCGGGCAGGGCGGGGCGGCGGGGGGCGCCCGGGTGCGTTCCAGACCGACACATCATGGCGTATGGTCTGGCGGAGCGCGGCCACGCACTCTACATTAGGGGAACCGGGCGTGGCGGCGCCCCGTTGCGTCTGGGCCGCCCCACACCCAATCGAGGGACCCTCTATCCCGCAATGCGACCCATACAAAGCATCACCCCCTTCGTGATCCGCATGGGCCAGGCGCTCAGGCGCGGTCGCGACTACGCGGCCGACCTGTTCCGGCGGCAGCCGGCGCGCATGGCCGAACGCAGGAGGGGGCCCGTGCGACCGGGCGACAACGGCTCGGGCACGGCAGTCATCACGCAGACCCGGACGCGCACCAAGCGGCCCAACATGTACCGGGTGCTGCTCCTCAACGACGACTACACGCCCATGGAGTTCGTGGTCCACGTCCTGCAGCGCTTCTTCAACAAGGACGCGGACGAGGCCACGCGCATCATGCTGCACGTTCACCAGCACGGCGTCGGTGAGTGCGGCGTCTTCACCTACGAGGTCGCCGAGACCAAGGTCACCCTGGTCATGGACTTCGCCCGCAAGCACCAGCATCCCTTGCAGTGCGTCATGGAAAAGAAGTGAAAGGCCGATCTCGATGCCATCCTTCTCACGCAATCTCGAGCAGGCGCTTCACAGGGCACTCGCCCTGGCCAACGAGCGTCACCATGAATATGCGACGCTCGAGCATCTGCTTCTCGCGCTCATCGACGACCAGGACGCCGCGGCCGTCATGCGCGCATGCAACGTCGACCTCGACGCCCTGCGCCGCAATCTGACCGAGTACGTCGATGCGGAACTGTCCAACCTGATCACCGATTCCAGCGACGATTCGAAGCCGACCGCCGGCTTCCAGCGCGTCATCCAGCGCGCCGTGATTCACGTGCAGTCGTCGGGCCGCGAGGAGGTCACGGGCGCCAACGTGCTGGTGGCCATCTTCGCCGAGCGCGAGAGCCATGCCGCGTACTTCCTGCAGGAGCAGGACATGACGCGCTACGACGCGGTCAACTACATCTCCCACGGCATCGCCAAGCGGGCCGGCCTCTCCGAGCCGCGCTCGCCGCGTGGCGCCGAGGAGGAGCAGGCCGAGCGCTCCAACACGACCGAGGAAGGGCCCGGCAACAAGAAGAAGGGCGAGGCGCTCGACGCCTACTGCGTCAACCTCAACAAGCGCGCCCGCGAAGGCCGCATCGACCCGCTGATCGGTCGCGAGCCCGAGGTGCAGCGCACCATCCAGGTGCTCTGCCGCCGGCAGAAGAACAACCCGCTCCTCGTCGGCGAGCCCGGCGTGGGCAAGACCGCCATCGCCGAGGGCCTCGCCCGCAAGATCGTCAACGGCGAGGTGCCGGACGTGCTGGCGGACGCGACGGTGTTCGCCCTCGACATGGGCACGCTGCTGGCCGGCACCCGCTACCGCGGCGACTTCGAGGAGCGCCTCAAGCAGGTGATGAAGGAGATCGAGGCCCATCCCAAGGCGATCATGTTCATCGACGAGATCCACACCGTCATCGGTGCGGGAGCCACGTCGGGCGGCGCCATGGATGCTTCCAATCTCCTGAAGCCGGCGCTGGCGCAGGGCACGCTGCGCTGCATCGGTTCGACCACCTACAAGGAGTACCGCCAGTACTTCGAGAAGGACCGGGCCCTGGTGCGTCGCTTCCAGAAGATCGACGTCAACGAGCCGTCGGTGCCGGACGCCATCGAGATCCTCAAGGGCCTCAAGCCCTATTTCGAGGACTTCCACCGCATCCGCTACACCAACGACGCCATCAAGGCGGCGGTCGAGCTCTCGGCCCGCTACATCCACGACCGCAAGCTGCCGGACAAGGCGATCGACGTGATCGACGAGACCGGCGCCTCGCAGATGCTGCTGCCGGAGAACCGCCGCAAGAAGACGATCGGCATCAAGGAGATCGAGGCGGCCATCGCCACGATGGCCCGCATTCCTCCCAAGACCGTGTCGAAGGACGACGCCGAGGTGCTCAAGGCCCTCGACGAGACCCTGAAGCGCGTCGTCTACGGCCAGGACGCGGCCATCACCGCGCTGACCTCCGCGATCAAGCTGGCCCGCGCGGGCCTGCGCGATCCGGAAAAGCCGATCGGCAACTACCTGTTCGCGGGTCCGACCGGCGTCGGCAAGACCGAGGTCGCGCGCCAGCTCGCCTCGAGCCTCGGCGTCGAGCTGATCCGCTTCGACATGTCCGAGTACATGGAGCGGCACACGGTGTCGCGCCTCATCGGCGCGCCTCCCGGCTATGTCGGCTTCGACCAGGGTGGCCTGCTGACCGACGGCATCGACCAGCATCCGCACTGCGTCCTGCTGCTGGACGAGATCGAGAAGGCCCATCCGGACCTCTTCAACATCCTCCTGCAGATCATGGACCACGGGAAGCTGACCGATCACAACGGCAAGCAGGTCGACTTCCGCAACGTCATCCTGATCATGACGACCAATGCGGGAGCCGCCGAACTGGCTCGCCCGGTGATGGGTTTCACGCGCAGCAAGCGCGATGCCGACGACAACGAGGCGCTCAACCGCCTCTTCGCGCCGGAATTCCGCAACCGCCTGGATGCGATCATCTCCTTCGGCCAGCTGCCGCGGGAGGTCGTCTCCAAGGTCGTGGACAAGTTCGTCCTGCAGCTCGAGGCCCAGCTCGCCGACCGCAACGTCACCATCGAGCTCTCCGACGAGGCGCGCGACTGGCTGGTGGAGCACGGTTACGACGAGACCATGGGCGCCCGCCCCATGGCCCGCCTGATCCAGAGCACCATCAAGACGCCCCTGGCGGACGAGGTGCTGTTCGGCCGCCTGAAGAGCGGCGGCGCGGTGAAGGTCGTCGTCAAGACGACCGACGGCAAGGCGGCCCTGGGATTCGAGTTCCCGGAGGGCCCGGTCACCCCGAAGCCCGAAAAGGATGTTGCGGAAGCGACCAAGGCGCGCGAAAAGCGGCCTCCATCCTCCCGGAAGGCGTCCGCGGCCCGCAAGGCGCCGAAGGCCAAGAAGGGGGGCGACGAGGGCCCCGGAGGTCCGGGCGAGGGCGGTGGCGGAAAAGGCTCCGGCAAGCCGCCCGTGCGCACGGTTCCGAAGGTGCCCCTGGTCCGCGGGTAGTGCCCGCGCACAGTCAGGACTGGAGGGGGCGTGGCGTCCTGGTTCGAGGAAAGGCGGCGTCGGCGTCGACGCCGTGAGCGGTTCGAGGAGGTGGTGGCCTGGATCGTCGTCCCGGCCATCGCCATCTGCCTGTGGTGGGGTTGGCTGCAGGTCAAGGAGCAGGTCAAGGGCACGCCCCTGATCGGCATCATCACCGGCAAGGACCGGACGCCGGCGGCCCCCTGAGCCGTCCGGCGATGATCGACGACAAACCTTTCTCGTTCTGGCCGTGGTTCGGGCGCGGCGCGTTCGACGCGCTGTCGTTCCCGGCCTGGACCGTCGCCTTCGCGCTGGTGGGGGTGGGCAGCATCGCGCGCGACGTCGGCCAGCCCCTGGGCTCCGCCGTCCTCTCGACCCTTCTCGTCTGGGCCGGACCGGCGCAGGTCATCTTCTACGGCGGCCTGGGAACCGGCATGGCGCCCCTCGCCATTGCCGCCGCGGTCTGCTTCTCCTCGATCCGCTTCCTGCCGATGACGATGTCCATCCTGCCGTTGATCCGGCGGCCGAAGGACAGCCTGCTCTGGCAGATGGTGCTGGCGCACTACGTGGCCGTCACCGTGTGGAGCGAGGGATTGCGGCGCCTTCCCAACGTCCCGGTCGAGGCCCGGCAGGCCTACTATCTGGGCTTCGCCAATGCCTGTGTCTGGCTGGCGGCGCTCGGCACGGGGCTGGGCTATTTCCTCGTGGGCGCGCTGCCCGGCCCGCTGGCCGCCGCGCTGCTCTTCCTGACGCCGATCTTCTTCACCCTGTCGGTGAGCGGTGGCGCGCGCCGGCTGGCCGACTGGCTGGCGATCTTTCTCGGCTTCGCGCTCCAGCCCCTGTCCGTGTGGCTCGTGGGGGAAAGCTTCGACCTGCTGGCCGTCGGACTCGTGGGCGGGACGGTGGCCTTCCTGGTGGCCCGGCTGGGCGATGCCCGCGCCGCGGCGCGGCAGGGCGGGGGGCAACCGGCATGACCGCTCCGGACGCAAGCCTCGTCCCCTCCGGTCTCCTCGCGTCGCTGTGGCCCTACGCGCTGCTGCTCGTCTTCGGCGTCCTGCCCGCCGCCATGTGGCGCATCCTCGCGGTGGTGCTGTCGCGGGGGCTGCCGGAGACGTCCGCCGTGATTGTCTGGGTGCGCTACGTCGCGACGGCGCTGCTCTCCGGCGTCGTGATCAAGCTCCTGCTGGCCCCCACCGGCGCGCTGGCGAACGTGCCGCTCGCCGGCCGGTTGGCCGGCATCGTGGCCGGAGCCGCGGCCTTCCTGCTGATCCGCCGCAGCATGATCGCGGGCGTCATCGCAGGCGAGGCCGTACTCGTCGCCTCGGCCTGGTGGTGGGGCTAGCCGCCGGCTCCCGGCCGATCCGCAGGGGGCGATGGGCGCGTCGGACACGTGCGCTCGCGCACACCGGCGGGCTTGTCGGTCGCGGAGGAGAGGGCGCATAGTCCGGAAAACGAAACGGTCAGCACGGGTCGCTCCTCTTCCCACGCGAGGGTGCAACGATGACCCCATGGAACTATGCGTGCCGGTATCTGGCCATCGACGTGCCGGGTGTCGCCACCGGGCCGGTGAAGATCGGTCGCTACCATCGCGGCGCGCCGACCAAGGCCAAGGACGAGCTGCTCGGAACGGTGCGGGATCACTTCGGACACCACAAGGCCGACCGACTCTATCGTCTCGCGACGACCATCAACGGCCAGCCGTTCGCCGTGCAGAGCTATGACGAGATCAAGCTCAACCTGCAGAACCCGTTCATTGGCAAGGGATCGCCGGAAGAGTGCCAGCTGGTGCTCCAGCTCGCCGTCGCCCTGAAGCTGGTCCGTCCCCAGTCGCTTCAGACCTGGGCCGACCTCAACCTCGGCCTCGACTGCAACGGCTTCGTCGGCAACTACCTCGTGCACGATCTCCTCGCCAAGCCGTGGCGGAACACGGCGTCGGCCAAGGAGGTCGGGCCGTCGCAGACGATCGATCACTATGAAACGCACTGGTGCGAGGCACCGGTCACCGACCCCGGGACGCTGGATCGCTCGCGCACCTACCTGGTGATGCGCGTGGACGGGAAGGGCCGTGTCATCCCCCAGGTCAGCGGCGGGATGGGGGCCCACATCGCCATCACCGAGCCGGGCGACATGATGGACCACGCCTTCGTCGCCAACTCGTTCGGCGGCATGGACTGGCAGGCCGCCCAGCTCGGCATGTACGGCAAGAAGGCCCTGCGGTCGGTCGAGTCGGCGGGACCGCACAACGGCGACCACGGCGTCGATCGCAACTGGCTGGTGATCCTCGGCCCCGGCAAGCCGAAGGATTCGCTCGTGGTCATGCGCGACAAAATGCGCTTCCGCGACACCGTCCGCATCGCACCGCTGCGCGCGACGCCGGTCTGACGCCGCGCGCCGCTGGCGTGCCGCTGAACCTAGGCGAGGGCCGCGCGGATCCTGTCCGCGTGGGCCTTCAGCACCTCCGGCTTCTCCATGGCGCCCGTGTGGGGGCGCAGCGCGACGCCCTCCCAGCGCGGCAGGACGTGGACGTGGATGTGGAACACGACCTGGCCACCGGCGCTCTCGTTGAACTGCTGGACGGTGATGCCGTCCGCCCCCATACCGGCCTTCACGGCCTTGGCGAGCTTCTGCACGCTGACCGCCAGGCGCGACAGGTCCTCAGGAGCGATGTCGAGGATGTTGCGGGCGGGCGCCTTGGGGATCACCAGCACGTGACCGTCGGCCCGGGGCATGATGTCCATCAACGCCAGCGTGTGCTCATCCTCGTACACCTTCTCGCAGGGCAGCTCCCCGCGCAGGATCTTTGCGAAGACGTTCGAGGGGTCGTAGGCTTGGGTCAAGGTTGCGATCTCCGGGGGGAGGGTCATGAAGGACGACGTGGAAGCAGCAGGGCTCGTCAAGGGCTACCTTCAACCCACCGACCGGATCAAGTGGGCGGGGCGCCCGCTCTCGCAGATCACGCTCGCCTTCGGCGGCCAGCAGCGCATGGTCTACGCCGCCGTCATGGCCGCCATCACGGCGGTCTGGCTGACGCTCGAGTTCGCCTTCGAAGGCCCGATCCTCCTCAAGCTGGCGGGGATCGGCGTCCTGCTGGCCGCGGTCGTCGTCGGGCCGGCCTATCCGTGGATTCGGGCCTGGCGCCTGCGCCACACGGTCTACGCCCTGACCCAGAACCAGGTGGTGATCGTCGAGAACAGGCAGGTCACCACGGTGCCCCTCGCCGACATCGGGCGCATGGAGGTGACGGAGGATGCGGACGGCCGCGGGACGCTGGTGTTTCCCGACCACCGCATGCAGGTCACGGCCGAGGAGTTCGTCTTCCCGCTGTTGTGGCGCAGGCCCACCTTGTTCCGCATCCCGGACGCCGCCGACGTGGGCCGGCTGATCAAGGCGGAGGCGGCGGCGCTGTCCGCCGCGCCGACGGGCGGGGCTATCCCCCAGCCTTCCTGAACGGCGCCATCTCCACCAGTTCGTCCTGCAGCGCCGCCACGTGGCGGCGTTCGCGCATCAGGTAGTCCGCCACCGCCCGGCGAAAGCCCGGGTCGGGAATGTCGTGGGCGGAGTAGGTCGTCACCGGACGATAGCCCCGGGCGAGCTTGTGCTCGCCCTGCGCCCCGGCCTCGACGCGCGCCAGGCCGCGCTCGATCGCGAAGTCGATGGCCTGGTGGTAGCAGACCTCGAAATGAAGGTAGGGGTGGTGCTCGATGCAGCCCCAGTTGCGGCCGTAGAGCGTGTTGGCGCCGATGAAGTTGATGGCGCCGGCGACGTAGCGGCCCTCGCGCCGGGCCATGACCAGCAGCGTGCGGTCCGCCATCCGTTCGCCGACCAGCGAGAAGAACGTCCGGGTCAGGTAGGGCCGGCCCCACTTGCGCGAGCCGGTGTCCATGTAGAACGCGAAGAACGCGTCCCAGTGCTCCTCGCGAATGTCGGCCCCGGTCAGCCGCTCGATCGTGAGACCCGACGCGAGCGCCTCGCGCCGCTCCTTCTTCAGCGCCTTGCGCTTGCGCGAGGCGAGGTCGCCGAGGAAGTCGTCGTAGGTGGCGTAGCCGGCGTTCAGCCAGTGGAACTGCTGGTCGGTGCGCTGCAGGAAGCCGCGCGCGCCCAGGTCGTCCCATTCGTCGCGCGGCAGGAACGTCGCATGGATGGTGGACGCCTTTGCCTGCGCCCGCAGCGCGCGCAGCCCCTCCACCAGCGCCGCTCGGGCCTCCTCCGCCCTCTCGCCGGGCCGCACCAGAAGCCTGCGGCCGGTGGCGGGAGTGAAAGGCACGCTCACCTGGACCTTCGGGTAGTAGCGCCCACCGGCGCGCTCGTACGCGTCGGCCCAGGAATGGTCGAACACGTATTCGCCCTGGGAGTGGCCCTTCAGGTAGGCGGGCGCGCAGGCGAGCAGGGCGCCTGAGGCGTCGTTGACGAGCACGTGGACCGGCTGCCAGCCCGTGCGAGTCACCGCCGAACCCGACTCCTCCAGGTTCAGCAGGAAGGCGTGGCGCACGAACGGATTGTCGGGATCGGGCGGGGAGGGCAGCTCCGCCTCGTCGTCGTCTTCGGCAAGCACCGGACGCGGCGCCGCCGGATCCCGCAGCGGCATGCGCACGGAGCAGGGCCCGGCACCGTCTGGGCAGGCGCAGGCGTCCCACTCCGCCGCATCGACGGCCGAGAGCGATGAGGCGATGCTGACGGAGAGGTCTTGCGAGGACATGCCTTCAACCTAGCGCCAAGGTGCATCGCGGCAAGGCGCACGGACGCATGGCTCGCACGGAGGGAGGCTGCGCCCATCGACACGCCGACCGGCGGCCATGTCGATGGACGCAGGATCTCCGGACGGCCTCAGGGCACGAAGCCCTCGAACACCATCTGGTCGGCCCATTGCGCGGCCTTGGCGCGGTGCTCTGGCGTGCGCACGGTCCAGGTCATCACCGGCAGGCCGAGCCCTTTGCGGGCGAGGAACGGCACGGCGGTGTCGAGATCCTTGACCTGCCAGGACAGGAAATCCGGCTTCATCCGCTCGAGTTGCAGCAGGTTGCGCATCTCGTGCTTCAAGCGCGGCGGAAGCCGGTCCCACTCGCCGTGCCGGTAGTCGTTCTCGCCCACGAAGCCGCGCGGGCGATCGGTGAGGTCGATCAGCGCGGTCACGATGTCGGGATCGAACGACTTGAGGACCACGGGTCCGTCGTAGGAGGCCACGATCTCGGCCGTTCGCCGGGTCAGCCGCAGGTCCCCGTCGAAGGAGCTCTTGATCTCGCACACGAGCGGCACGCGGCCGCCGATCTCGGCCAGGAACGCCGCCAGCGTGGGGATGCGGTCGCTCGTGCCCTTCATCGCGATCGCCGCGAGTTCGGCCACCGAACGGCCGGCCACGGGACCCGTCGCCTCGGTGAGCCGGTCCAGTGTGAAGTCGTGGAACACCACGGCCTCGCCGTCGCGGGTCAGCTGCACGTCGCACTCGATCCCGAACCCATGGCCGATGGCGGCCTTCGCCGCCCCGATGGTGTTCTCGATGACGCCGTTGTCGCGCACGTGCAGCCCGCGATGCGCGATCGGGCGGGCCGTGAGCCAGGCAGGGGCCGCCATCAGGCGACCTCGAACATGGCTTCGACCTCCACCGCCGCGTCGGCCGGCAGTTCGGCCACGCCGATGGTGCTGCGGGCGTGGCGGCCGGCATCGCCGAACACCGCCACCATCAGGTCCGAGGCGCCGTTCATCACGGCGGGGACGGCGGCGTAGGTGGGCACGGCGTTGATGAAGCCGCCGAGGCGCACGCAGCGCACGACCTTGTCGAGGCTGCCGAGCGCCGCCTTGACCTGGGCGAGCACGTTGATCGCGCTGAGCCGCGCCGCCTCGTAGCCGGCCTCGGCGGAGACCTCCGCGCCCAGCTTGCCCTTGTGCTGCGGCGCCAGCTTGCCGTCCGGCCCGAGGCAGATCTGGCCGCTGATCACCAGCAGGTTGCCGGTGCGCACGCTCGGCACGTAGTTGGCCACCGGAGCTGCGGGAGTGGGGAGGACGATGCCGAGTTCGGCGAGCTTCGCGTCGATGCTCATCGGGAGATCCCTGCTGGAGCGTGAGAATGCGTGTTTGTCGCGCATAGACGGGATGGCCGCAAGGCGGCGCGTGTCGAAGACTCGGCACGCTTCTGGCATCCTCCGCCGCATTGTCGCCGCGGATTGCGGCGCCTATCCTCTGTCATCGAAGCGACGGCGCAGGGCCGCCGCCCGGAGGCCGTCATGTCCGCTTCCCCCCTGGTCGCATCCGTCGTCCGCCGCCTCGCGGCGGGGACCGCGCTCACCCTCCTGGCCGCCGCCCCGGCCTTCGCCGCGCAACCCGTGCAGATGGCCGCGCACCGGGCCACCTACGACCTCTCGCTCGCCGACAACGGCAGCAGCAAGGGAATCGAGACGGCGAAAGGGCGCATCGTCTTCGAATTCACGGGCAGCGCCTGCGAGGGCTACACCCAGAACTTCCGCCAGGTGACGCAGCTCGGCGGCGGCGACATCGGCACGCGCATCTCCGACATGCGCTCCTCGACCTTTGAGGAGGGCGACGGCTCGATGCTGCGCTTCAACACCGAGAGCCGCGTCAGCGGCGGCAAGAACGAAGCCAGCGACGGCGTCGCCGAGCGCAAGGACGGCAAGGTCTCCGTCTCCGTGAAGAAGCCCCAGCCCGGCACCGTGTCGCTGCCCGACGCGGTGTTCCCCACGGCCCAGATCAAGCTGATCATCGAGGCGGCCCGCGAGGGGCGCAGCACCGTGAACGTCAAGGTGTTCGACGGCTCGGAGCAGGCCCGCAAGGCCTATGAGACCTTCACCGTCATCGGCAAGCAGGCCGAGGGCGGGGACGTGGAGGAGCCGCTCAAGGCGGCAGGCTGGGACAAGCTGGCGCGCTGGCCCGTGTCGGTCAGCTACTTCGAGGACGGCGGCGACACCTCCACCCCGCTCTACGTGATCTCCTTCGAGCTCCTCGAGAACGGCGTGTCGCGCAAGCTCAAGCTCGACTACGGGGATTTCGGCCTCAACGGCGTGCTCACCCGCGTCGACGTGCTCAAGAGCGGCGCTCCCTGCGACAAGTGAGGGGGCGGGCAGGGCCCTGATCAGCCCTCTTTCTTCCGCGCTCCGAATACCAGCCCGCGCTGCACCGCGTCGCGTCCGAAGCGCTCGCGCAGCTTGTCGATGGCCCGCTCCATGGTGGCCTCGCGCGCCGCGCCCGTGTCGACGAGGTCGCCGCGGTCGGCTTCCTCGGCGGTCCCCAGATCGGACGCGCCGATGCCGATGAGACGAAAGCGCTCGCCGGTTGCCTCCTTCGCCAGCAGTTCCCGGCCCACGTCGTAGATGCGCGACGAGAGCTGGGTCGGCGGAAAGCCCGAGCGGGCGCGCGTGCGGATCTTGAAGTCGGCGGTCTTCAGCTTGAGCGTCAGGCCCTTGGCCGAGAACTCCGCGTGGCGCAGGCGAGTGGCGACCTTCTCGGACAGGCGCAGCAGGATGGGCAGGAGCCGCTCCATGTCGCCGATGTCCTCGTCGAACGTGGTCTCGGCCGAGATGCTCTTCGTCTCCCGTTCGGGCTCGACGCGGCGCGTGTCCTCGGCCCGTGCCAGGCGGGCCAGCCTCAGGCCCTCGTCGCCATAGCGCCTCGCGAGGTCCGCGAGGTCCCGCCGCTGCACGTCGCCGATGGTGATGACCCCGTCGCGGGCGAGGCGCTCCTGCGTGACCTTGCCGACCCCGGGGATGATCCCGATCGGCTTGTCGGCGAGGAACGACACGGCCTCCGCCCGGCCGATCACGGCGAAGCCGCGCGGCTTGTCGAGGTCGGAGGCGATCTTGGCGAGGAACTTGTTGAACGACAGGCCGACGGAGACGGACAGGGCCAGCTCGTCCTCCACGCGGCGCGCGAAGCGGGCCAGGGTGACCGCGGGCGGAGCGCCGTGCAGCCGCTCGGTTCCCGACAGGTCGAGGAACGCCTCGTCGATGGAGACCGGCTGCACCAGCGGGGTCAGGTCGGTCATCATGGCCCGGATCGTGCGGCCTTCGCGGACGTACTTCTCCATGTTGGGCTTGATCACGACCGCGTGCGGGCAGGCCTTCAGCGCCTTGAACATGGGCATGGCCGACTTCACGCCGTAGGTGCGCGCCACGTAGCAGGCCGTTGAAACGACTCCCCGTTTGCCCCCGCCGATGATGACGGGCTTGTCGGCCAGCGAGGGATCGTCACGCTTCTCGATGGCCGCGTAGAAGGCATCGCAGTCGATGTGGGCGATGGACAGCGTCGCGAACTCGGGATGACGCAGGACCCGCGGCGAGCCGCACGACCGGCATCGTCCGGCCGGCGCGCTCGCGAACGTCATGCAGTCGCGGCAGATGCCCCCCGGTCCCGACATGGCTCACCCGTCGCGCAGGCCCATGGCATGGGGCCTGGCCAGCGATTCGCGCGCCCGCAGCACGTTTGCGGGGTCCAGGCCCTGGTTGGCGGCAAAGGCGAGGAGCAGGCTTTCGTCGGACGCGAGGTGGTCCAGCACCGCCGCCATGAAGCCGCGCGTTTGCGCCACCTCGCGGATGGTTTCCGGCGAAAGACCCGTCAGGGCCAGGAACCGACCGAGCCTTTCGACGTCGGAAGCCAGGAAGGCGAGAGCGTCGATGGCGATGGCCTCGGCATCGGGGCCGCTTTTGAACGGAGTTCGCACACGGGTCTCCGACCGAATTCGTGTTTCGTCAACGTGTGGCTGTTATAACCCCAATGCCGGGACCAGACGAGATCGTGACGGTTCGGCGCCGCGACAGCGCGGCCAGGAAGGGATGGTCCGATGGCGAAGAAGGTGCTCATCGTCGAAGACAATGAGCTCAACATGAAGCTCTTCAACGACCTTCTGGAAGCTCACGGCTATTCGACCCTGAAGACGTCGAGCGGCGTGGAGGCGATCGAGCTCGCGCGGGCCCACAGCCCCGACCTGATTCTCATGGACATCCAGTTGCCAGAAGTGTCCGGCGAGGACGTGACGGAGTGGATCAAGACGGACGACGAGCTGAAGGCCATCCCGATCATCGCGATCACGGCCTTCGCCATGAAGGGCGACGAGGAACGCATCCGGCGCAAGGGCTGCGAGGCCTATCTCTCGAAGCCGATCTCGGTGTCGAAGTTCCTCGACACCGTTCGCAACTACCTCGGCGACGCCTGACAGCCCACGCCTGACGTCCGAGTTCGGGGACCATGACAGCGCGCATTCTCGTCGTCGACGACCTCCTGCCCAATGTGAAATTGCTCGAGGCTCGGCTGACCGCCGAGTATTTCGACGTGGTCACCGCCATGAGCGGCGCGGAAGCCCTGGCGATCTGCGCCCAGGGCCAGTGCGACCTCGTGCTGACCGACGTCATGATGCCGGGCATGGACGGTTTCGAGCTGTGCCGCCGCATCAAGGCCAATCCGGCGACCGCCCACCTGCCGGTCGTGATGGTGACGGCGCTCGACCAGCCCAGCGACCGCCTGAAGGGGCTGGAGGCCGGCGCCGACGACTTCCTGACCAAGCCGGTCAACGAGATCGCCCTCATCGCCAGGGTCCGCAGCCTGGTGCGGCTGAAGGCCGTGGTGGACGAGCTGCGCAGCCGCGCGCTGAGCTCCCGCGACCTGGGCTTCGGCGATCCGCTCGTCCAGGCCGCGGCCGCCGTGGAGCAGGGCGGGTCCATTCTCGTGGTCGAGGACCGTGCCAGCGCCTCGGAGCGCCTGACGGCGACGCTGTCGCCGCACTACACCGTCACCATCGAACGCGATCCCCAGCAGGCCCTGTTCGTCGCCACGGACATGGAGCCCGACCTGGTGATCGTCAGCATGGACCTCGCCGACTTCGACGGCCTGAGGATCTGCAGCCAGCTGCGCTCGCTCGACAGGACGCGCCACATCGCGCTGCTCGTCCTGGCCGAGGCGGACGACAATTCCCGCGTGCTGCGGGCCCTCGATCTCGGCGTGAACGACTATCTGGTGCGCCCGGTCGACCGGAACGAGCTCATCGCCCGCGTGCGCACCCAGCTGCGGCGCAAGCGATACGCCGACCGCCTGCGCGAGACGGTGCATGCCTCGATCGAGCTCGCGATCGTCGACCCGCTGACGGGTCTCCACAACCGTCGCTACCTGGACAGCCACTTCTCGGGCCTCGTCAACGAGGCGCTGGACCGCGGGCGGCCCCTGTCGGTGATGGTGCTCGACGTCGACCGGTTCAAGTCGGTGAACGACACGCACGGCCACGATGCCGGCGACGACGTGCTGAAGGAATTCGCCCAGCGGGTGCGTCGAAGCGTGCGCGGCGTGGATCTCGTGGCCCGTTTCGGCGGCGAGGAGATCGTCGTCGTGATGCCCGATACTCCCATCGAGACGGCGAGGCTCGCCGCCGAGCGGATCCGCGAGAAGGTGCAGGCCGAGCCTTTCCGCGTCCATCGGGGGCGCGTGACGATCACCGTGACGGTCTCGATCGGCGTGTCAGCCATTGAAACTCTTGAGGAAACCGCCGCTTCGCTGCTCAAGCGGGCGGACGAGGCGCTCTATGCCGCCAAGAGCGGCGGTCGCAATCGTGTGATCGTCAACGCGCAGGCCGCCTGAGCTTTCCGGGCGCAATTTTACCTTAATGCGAGGTAAACACTAAGGGACGGCGCGAGTCGGTTGGAAGCAGCCGGCGCGTTTGCTAGTGTCCAATTCGTTGAAGCGGCCCGGACGTTTCGAAACATCGAACGCCCGGTCGCCGTTTCTCCCCAATACCCTACGGATGCTCAGGTCCGCCGCATCTCCTGGGTCCCGTGGGGTTCGGCCGGCTCGGGAACGGCCGGAGTGGCCTCCTCGCAGGCCGCTCCCAGCCGGCCACCTCTTCCACCGGACGGTGGGAAACACCGCTCGAAGCTCTGCTTCGGGCGGTGTTTTCGTCTGTGCAGGCAGGGTTTGGGCCGGTTTCTGCGACTTTCAGTTGAACGTGGCTGCAACCGCGGGTGCGTGGAAACGGGCCTTCGCCTCCGCCACACTCACGGCATGGGTGGATACTGGCTCTACATCCTGCGGTGCGCAGACAGGTCGCTGTTCGTCGGTTTGACGGACCACGACGACCCTGCCAAGCGCGTGGCCGAGCACAACCGCCATGGCTCGCCGTTGCGCGAAACCCTGGGCCGGCGCCCGGTCAAGCTGGCCTTTGCCGCCCATTTCGACTCGTTCGACGAAGCCCAGGCGCTCCTGAAGCGCATCGATCGCTGGAGCCCCGACCGGCTCGAAGACCTGATCGCAGGCCGCTGCGACGGCCTGCTGATCGCCTCCACGGCGTGCTGACGGCATCTGACCCCGTCCCCTCGTCCAGGTGGGGCTCGGTCTCCAGGCCCTGTGCAGGGCCAGCCCGGCCGAACTCCGCAGGTCACCTGACCTGGACGGTCAGGCTGTAGGTCGCGTTGCCCCGGGTGCCGCCGACGACGATAAGGTAGATGCCCGTAGCCGGAAGGCGGCCGGTCCAGCGGCGTGCCTCGTCCTCTTCGCCCGCCTTGGGAAGGGCCTCGCCATTGACGTCGCCGTCCGCCGTGACGGTGGCGCCGGGCTGGAAGATGGCGAAGACGGCGTTCTTCTCGGTCGCGGAGACGGATATGGCGGCCGTCTGGCCGCCCTTGACCTCGAGCGAATAGACGTCCCGCGTTCCCCGCACCACGGCCCCCGACAGGGTCGCGGCGCTTTTGCCGCGGGCAAAGGCGATCGGGCGGACGTCGGTCGCGCCCGCGGGCGCCGGCGGGCCGAGGAGGGCCAGAGCGACGACGAGGGCGGTGAGAGCCGTTCGGACGATCATGGGTAGACCAGAAACCATTTTGCGCGGCTCAGATAGGCCTTTCGGTCCTTGAGACCGTTGACGCCGCCATTGATCTTGCGGGTGATCTTCTGGACGTCGTCCTGGTCGGCAAGGTCGTTCAGGCCGCGGGTCTCCCAGTACCAGCCGGCGCAGTCCACCGCCAGGAAGGGATCGGTCGACAGCTTCGTCCAGTTCCCGCCGGTCGTGAGATCCATGCCGATGGCGTCGCCATAGGCCGTGTAGTTGGCCCGGCCCGTGATCTGGATCAGGCCGCGGCCCTTGAAGCGCACGCCGTCGCCCTTCTGCGTGTTGCCGAGGTCCGTCCGGCCCTCGTAGGCGGATCCGCTCGCCAGTTCCTCGGTGTAGCGGAAGCCTCCACTTTCGTGGCCGAGCTGGGCAAGAAAGTGCGCCTGGCGCAGGGGCGTGGTGATGCCGCGCGTCAGCATGGCCGTCTCGAGGTGCTTGTAGTAGCGGTCGAGCACCTTGAACGACGTGCGCGTCATGATCCCCTTGAGGTTGATCGGATTGTACTCCGGCTCGACCTCCAGCCAGAGCCTGTCCAGCGAGCCTCCCCTGACCGCAGAGATTTGGCCGTCCGGCTTGGCCGCGTTCTGGACCCGCGTCTGGAAATCCTTGATCGCGTCGATCGTCGCCGGGTCGCATCGCCCGGTGATCGGGGCCGCCCGGTAGGGCACGCCCGGCCACACGTAGGTCAGGGCGCACTGGATGACCATCACGTCGTCGAAATGGTTGGCGCCATGGGCGCCGACGCTGGCGGTGATGCACATGGAAGTCCCGCGAGGCTCTCGGACCGCGACCACACGACGATACGAATGGCGGGCACGGGCGGCAACGGACTCGCGGTTGCGGCCAGGCAGCCCCCGCATTGACGGTGGCGTTACCTGCGGTGGTACAGAATGGCTCCATGAGAGCCATGGTTGCAGGTCTGATTCTCGGCGTCCTGACCGCCGCCGCGCCGCTCTCGGCCGTCGCGGCCGAGGTCGAGATCCACTACGCCCCGACCGAGAATCTCGAGCGCATCGACGTCGAACTCCTGCACAAGGCCGAGAAGTCGATCGATTTCGCCGCGTTCATCCTGTCGGACTGGGTCATCGCCGATGCCCTGGCAGACGCCAGGCGTCGCGGCGTGAAGGTCCGGGTCGTGCTGGACGGCAGCCAGGACCACGTGCTCGACAGGCTCGCCGACCTCGGCGACGCGGTGCACATGAAGCGCACGCGGCCCATCATGCACCTCAAGAGCTATCTGGTGGACGGCCGCATCCTGCGCTGGGGCTCGGCCAATTTCTCGGCGAGCGGCCTGAAGAAGCAGGACAACGACCTCGCGATCACCCGCGACCCGGAGCTCGTCCGTCGATTCGCCGAGCGGTTCGAAGACATCTGGAGCCGCGCCGAGCCGTTGCGCCGGCCCTGACGTCGGGGCCCGGGCTTGGCCCGGTCATCCACGACTCGAGAACGGCCCCCGGCAAAGCCGGGGATGCCCGGGCTCGGCCCGTCGAAATGCACACAAGTGATTGCCGATGGCTGGGCGCGGTTTCCCTCCCCTGCAGGGGAGGGTGGATCGCGCGAAGCGCGAGACGGGTGGGGGC
>NZ_CAMFHB010000035.1 GCF_945952055.1 uncultured Alsobacter sp. | reverse complement strand
GCCGACGGTGGCCGGCGAGCCCGTGAAGATGCCGTTCGGCGACCTCACCGTCATCGAAGGCAAGCTGGTGCGGTGGCTGAAGAAGCCGGGCGATGCCGTGGCGGCGCAGGAGATCGTCGCCGAGATCGAGACGGACAAGGCGGTCGTCGAGATCGAAGCCCCTGCCTCCGGCGTGCTGGCCGAAGTGCTGCAGGAGGCGGGCGCGGTGGTGAAGATGGGCGAGACCATCGCGGTCATCGGCAAGGGCTGATCGATGCGGGAGATCGTCCTCGTCCAGTGCATCAACGACGAGACGGCGCTCGAGGATCGGGTCGCCGAGGGCCGGGCGATCGTGCGCGTGCACCGGGGCGGCGACCTGCCGCAGGCGGTGCGTGACAAGGCCGAGGCCCTGCTCCTCTACTCCGCCACCGCGCCGATCCCGCACGCGCCCGACGCGTTCCCGGCATGCCGGATCGTGATCCGCACCGGCGTCGGCTACGACACGATCGACCTCGAGGCGTGGGGCCGGCGGGGCGTGCCCGTCTGCAACGTGCCGGACTACGGCACGTCGGAGGTCGCCGACCACGCGCTCGCCCTGATGCTCTCGCTCCTGCGGGGCACCGGGCAATACCAGGAGATGCTCCGCGCCGATCCGGTGGCCGGCTGGCGCTTCGGTGCGCCGCCGGCGATGCGCCGCATCCGCGGCCTGACGTTCGGCGTGGCCGGCATGGGCCGCATCGGCACGGCCGCCGCCGCCCGGGCGCGCGGCTTCGGCATGGAGATCGCCGTCTTCGATCCCTACCTGCCCCGTGGCATGGAGATCGCGCTCGGCGCGCGGCGGGTCGAGAGCCTCGCCGAGCTCTTCGCCACGTCCGACGTCGTCAGCCTGCACACGCCCGCCAACGACGAGACGCGCGGCATGGTCAACGAGCAGGTGCTGGCGCAGGCCCGCCAGGGGCTCGTGCTCGTCAACACGGCCCGGGGCACGCTGGTCGACCTGCAGGCGCTCCACGACGCGATGCGCGCGGGGCGCGTCGCCGCCGCCGGCCTCGACGTCCTGTCGACCGAACCGGCCGACGCCCGCCATCCGCTCATCGCCGCCTTCCTCGCCCGCGAGCCGTGGCTGGAGGGCCGCCTGGCGCTCACGCCGCATGCCGCGTTCTACAGCCCCGAGGCCCAGGTGGACCTGCGCACCAAGGGCGTGGAGACGGCGCTCGCCTATCTGGAGAGCGGAGATCTGCGCAACTGCGTCAACACGGCCGTCCTGGCGCCCCGTCGGGGCACGGGCTGAGGTGGGGCGGGGGACGCGGTGACATACACCTTCCAGTTCGGACAGATCCTCGGCTACTGGCCGCAGCTCCTCAACGGCGCGCTGCTGACCATCAAGCTGTCCGCCTTCGCGATGGTGTTCGGTCTCATCATCGGCGTGGTCTGTGCGCTTGCCCGCACCTACGGCAACGCCGCGGCCTCGTGGGCGGCGGCGGGCTATGTCGAGTTCATCCGCAACACGCCCTTCCTGATCCAGCTCTACTTCGTCTTCTTCGCGCTGCCGAACTTCGGGATCCGGCTCGATTCGAACACCGCGGCCCTTGTCGCGATGAGCATCAATCTCGGGGCCTACTCGACCGAGATCGTCCGGGCCGGCCTGGAATCGGTTCCGACCGGGCAGATCGAGGCGGGCCGCTCGCTGGGGCTCAAGCGCCTGCAGATCATCCGCTTCATCATCCTGCTGCCGGCCATCCGCGCGGTCTATCCGGCGCTGTGCAGCCAGTTCATCCTGACGCTGCTCGGCTCGTCCGTGGTGTCGGCGATCGCGGCCGAGGAACTCACGGCCTTCGCCAATACCCTCAACATGCAGACCTTCCGGAGCTTCGAGATCTATCTCATCGTGACGGTCCTCTACATCGCCATGGCGTTCGCGTTCCGGGCGATCTTCGCCGGCGTCCACCACCTCGTCTTCGCGAACAGGGGGTGAGGCATGCTGCGCACCTTCGGACCCAACGAGATCTGGTTCCTGGTCATGGCGGCCCGCTGGACGATCCTGCTGTCGCTGCTGGCCTTCGTCTTCGGCGGGCTCGTTGGGCTCGTGCTCGCGGTTGCGCGCATCGCGCCATGGACGTGGCTGCGGGTCATCGTCTCGCTGTGGATCCAGGTGGTCCAGGCGACGCCGATGCTGATGCTGCTGCTGCTCTCCTATTTCGGCATCAACATGCTGGGCGTGCGCATCGACGCGTGGACCGCGGCGATCATCTCCTTCACGATCGGCACCAGCGCCTTCCTGGCCGAGATCTGGCGCGGCTGCCTGCAGGCCGTGCCGAAGGGACAATGGGAGGGCGCCAAGGCACTGGCGCTCGACTTCAAGCTGACGCTGGGACTGGTGATCCTGCCCCAGGCGCTGCGCATGGCCCTGCCGCCCACCGTCGGCTACATGGTGCAGGTGGTGAAGGGCACGTCGCTGGCCGCCCTGATCGGCTTCACCGAGCTCGCCAAGGCGGGCACCCAGATGAACACCGTTACCTTCGAGCCGATCCGCGTCTTCGGCACCGTCGCCCTCATCTACTTCGCCATCTGCTGGCCGCTGTCCATGCTGGCGCGGCATCTGGAGAAGAAGCTTCACGTCGGCACCCTGCGCGTGCAGGCCCTTTGACCGGCGGCTGAATAAGGCGGGCCGGAGGGGCGGCCCGACGACAACGGCAAGGCCCGGCGAAGCCGGGCCAAAAACCAAAGCAAGGATCCGGCGAAGCCGGACCAGAGACCAAAGCAAGGATCCGGCGAAGCCGGACCACGGACGGCAGGAAACACCCGGCTCAGCCGGACAACTCAGGAGGAGACGACCATGCGCTTTTCACTCAGGCGGCTTGCATTCTCCCTTCTTCCGGCGGCAGCGCTCGCACTCGCGGCCTTCGGCAGCACGGCGAAGGCCCAGACTCCGGACGAGATCATCAAGCGTGGCAAGGTGGTGATCGCCATCGACACCACGGTGCCGCCCTACGGGTCGCTCGATGCCAGCAACAATCCCGTGGGCATCGACGTCGACGTGGCCAACGCCATCGGCAAGCAGCTCAAGGTGCCGGTCGAGTTCGTCACCGTGAACTCCCCCGGGCGCATCCCGGCGCTGCTCTCCAACCGCGTCGACATGGTGATCGCGATCTTCTCGATCACCGCCGAGCGCGCCTTGCAGGTGTCCTTCTCGATCCCCTATGCCGGCCAGTCGGCCGTGCTGATCGCGCCGAAGTCTGCCGCCATCAAGGGGCCGGACGACCTCAAGAACATGAAGATCGGCGTGACCCGCGGCGCCCTCGAGGACGGCGCGCTGACGGCCATGCAGGTTCCCGGCATGCAGCTGCTGCGCTTCGATGACGGCCCCTCCACCGTGCAGGCCATGCTGTCGGGTCAGATCGACGCCATGGGCGGCGGCGACTACGGCGAAATCTACCTGCGCAAGGGATCGAAGGGCGAGGAGTACGAGCAGAAGTTCCCGCTGCGCGCGGCCCACTTCGGCATCGGCATCCGTCGCGGCAACGCCGAGCTGCTGCAGTGGCTGAACACCTTCGTCTACCAGCTCAAGAACACGGGCGAGCTGGACCAGATCTCCAAGAAGCACCGCAACGGCGCCCCAATGATCCCGCTGCCGGTGTTCTGAGCGGCTGCAGCATTCTGCCTGCTTCGACACACCGCCTACGGCGGCTGCCCAGAGGATGTGACTCTTTAGGTCGTCCAGCGAGCACCTCCCTCTCCGCGTCATGGCCGGGCTTGGCCCGGCCACCCACGACTTTGGGATGGCCCCGGCAAAGTCGTGGGTCCCCGGGCCAAGCCCGGGGATGATGACTGAGAGATCGGTTCGAACTGGACTGCCAGCCCTCAAGTGAAAAGTTCACAAGCTCTGAGCAGGCCGCGGAGCGGCCGTGTCGAAGGACGCACCACGCCACCGTGCTCCAGCGCTCGGCAGGCATGCGCTCCGGCGCGAGCCGGGGCCCTTGCCAAAACCCCGCCCTGTCGGTGACTGTCGGGCGCATCGGCACGGCCATGAACGCAGGCCGGCCCACAGGGAGGCCTCGCGATCCATGGCGCAGGAGATTGTCATTGCCGAACCGCGCCTGAAGGCGGCCGTGAAGGCCATCTTCGCCGCGGCCGGATCCGACGAGCGGGAATGCGGACTTGCCGCCGACCATCTCGTCGAGGCCAACCTCCGGGGACATGACTCGCACGGCGTGGGCATGATCCCCGCCTACATCTCCAATTTCACCGTCGGCGAACTGGTGCTCAACGCCAGGCCCGAGGTCGTGCTCGACAGCGGCGCCATGCTCGTCTGCGACGGCGGGCTGGGTCTCGGCCAGAGCATCGCGCACGATGCCGTGGCGCTGGCGGTCGAGCGCGCCACGCAGACGGGCTCCTGCATTCTCGCCTTGCGGAATGCCCACCATATCGGCCGCATCGGCCACTGGTCGGAGCAATGCGCCCGGGCGGGCCTCGTGTCGATGCACTTCGTCAACGTGATCTCCAGCCCGGTGGTCGCCCCCTATGGCGGGCACGCCGCGCGGCTCGTGACGAACCCCTTCTCGGCCGGCATCCCGCGCGAGAACGCGCCACCGATCATCGTCGACTTCGCGACGAGCCGGCTCGCCATGGGCAAGATCCGCGTCGCCTACAACAAGGGCGTTCCCGTCCAGGACGGCACCCTGATCGATTCGGCCGGCGAGCCGACCAGCAATCCCGCCGCGCTTTTCGAGGAGCCGCTGGGCGCGATCCTGCCGTTCGGCGAGCACAAGGGATGGGCCCTGGCGTTGGCCTGCGAGCTCATCGCCGGTGCGCTCACGGGCGGCGGCACCATGAACAGCCAGCGCAAGCGCCCGGCCATCATCAACAACATGGTGTCGATCGTGCTGTCGCCGGAGAAGATGGGCACGGCCGACCGCTTCCGCTCCGAGATGGAAGCCTTCATCACCTGGGCCAAGTCGCCCGCGCCGGGCCGCGAGCCGACCGTCATGGTCGCCGGCGAGCCCGAGCTGAAGATGCGCGCAAAGCGTCTCGCCGAAGGCATTCCCGTCGATCCGACCACCTGGTCGCAGCTGCTGGCCGCCGGTGAGGCCGTCGGCCTCGGGCGTGACAGGCTGTCCGACATCGCCGGCGTCGCCTGACCCGACGACGCCCTTCACAGGAAACCAGCCATGTCCGCTTCCGCCGCCGAACCGCTGCCGCGCTCCGTCCTCGAGGCGCTGGGCCGCTACGACACGCCCACGATCTGCAATGCCCTCGAACTGGTCGTCCCCGAGCGGCGCCTGACGGGCTACACGGTCCGGCCGCTGGTCTGCCCGTTCCCCGACCTGCCGCCGATCGTCGGCTATGCGCGCACCGCGACGATCCGCTCGACCACGCCGCCGCCCCGCACCAAGCAGGAGGAGCGGGAGTTCCGGATGGCCTACTACACCTATGTCGGCAGCGGTCCCGCGCCGCGCATCAGCGTCATCCAGGATCTCGACGGCGCCGAGGCGGGCTACGGATCGTTCTGGGGCGAGGTGCACAGCGCCGTGCACAAGGCGCTGGGATGCCAGGGGGTGATCACCGACGGCAGCGTCCGCGACATTCCGCAGTTCGCGGAGGGGTTCCAGGCGCTGGCCGGCATGATCGGACCGTCGCACGCCCATGTTCACCTCACCGGTTTCTCCGAGGAGGTGCGCATTGCCGGCATGAGCGTGCGGTCCGGGGACCTCGTCCATGCCGACCGCCACGGGGCGGTCGTGATCCCGGTCGAGGTGGCGGCCAAGGTCCCCGAGGCGGCCGAACTGTGCAACCGGCGGGAGGCGCCGATCCTGGCCGTTGCCCGCAGCCCGGACTTCACGATCGAGAAGCTTCGCGCTGCTCTCGCAAGTGGCGACGAGATCCACTGAGAAACCTTTCCGGGAGCCTCCACTTGCCCGGCGGCTTCGGCACTGCGATAGAGGCGCCGTTTCTCGCGGCCGCCCCGGGCCGCGGATCCGGGATGCTGCATGGCTGATCCTTCTGAGCCCTCCGGCGCAGGCGACGCGCGCGAGCTGACGCCCAGCCGGCGCGCGGCCGTGGCCTCGCGCTGGCGCTGGGTCGGCACGTCGCTCAGCGTGCTGCTGTTCGTCGCGTCCATCGTCGTCCTCTACCAGATCGTCTCGACGGTGAAGTTCGCGGACGTGCGGGCGGCGTTCGACAGGAAGCCGCTGGAGACCCTGGCCCTGGCCTGGCTCCTGACCATGACGAGCTACATGCTGCTCACCGGCTACGACGCGCTGGCGCTGCGGCAGGTGAAGGCGAAGATCCCCTACCGGACCACGGCGCTCGCCTCGTTCACGAGCTACGCGATCTCGTTCACGCTGGGGTTCCCGCTGCTCACCGCGGGCGCGGTGCGCTACTGGATCTATTCCCCGCGGGGCCTGCCGGCGGGGAAGGTCGCGGCGCTGACCGTGATCGCGGGTTCGACGTTCCTGCTCGGCATGGGCGCCGTCGTCGGGGCCGGCCTGTTGTTCCGGGCCGACGCGATCAGCCAGCTCAACCGGCTCGCGCCCACCCTCAACCAGGTCATCGGGGCCGGCGTGCTGGGCCTGATCGGGGCCTATCTCGTCTATGCGGCCCTGGGCCGCAGGCACCTGAAGGTTCTCGGCCGCAGGCTCGAACTGCCGAGCTTCCCCGTCTCGGTGGGCCAGATCCTGCTCGGCATCGGCGACGTGACCTGTGCGGCGGGCGTGCTCTACGTGCTGCTGCCGGAAGGTTATGGCGTCGCGTTCCCGACCTTCGCCGCCGTCTATGCCTTCGCCTGCCTGCTCGGCATCATCAGCCACGCGCCCGGCGGCCTCGGCGTGTTCGAGGCGACGATCCTGCTCGCCTTCTGGCGCCTGCCCTACGAGGGCATGATCGGCGCGCTGCTGCTGTTCCGCATCTGCTACTACATCCTGCCCTTCTGCATCGCCCTCGCCGTCCTGGCCGGGGTCGAGATCAGGACCCGGCTCAGGGCCTTCCAGTCGCGGGTTGCCCGCGAGGAGGATTCCGAGGATTGAAGGTGACGTTCCCGTGTCGCACGGTCGCCGCATGGTGAAGCGAACGGCATTTCGGGAGGCCTGACATGGATACCACGCGGGCTCTCGCCCAGTCGCTGATCGAGGCGGTCGACGATCCCGTGCTCGTCGTCGACGACGGCCCCCGGGTGTCGGCCTTCAACGCCGCCGCCCACAAGCTCTGGCCGAGCGCGGCAGCAGGCAAGCCGCTGACCTTCATCGTCCGCTCCCCGGACGTCCTCGACGCGGTCGAGCGCGTTCTGGGCGGCGAACGGCGCATCGCCGGGACGTGGAGCGAGCGGGTGCCGGTCGAGCGCCTGTTCGCCTTCACGGTGTCGCCCGTCGCATCCGTCGATCCCGCCGCGCCCGCGCGCGCCGCGATCGTCTTCCGCGATCTCACCGAGGCCCGCCGTCTCGACATGATGCGGGTCGACTTCATCGCCAATGCCAGCCACGAGCTGCGCACGCCGCTCGCCTCCGTGCTGGGTTTCATCGAGACCCTGGAGGGACCGGCGCGGGAAGATCTCGCGGTCCGCGACCGCTTCCTGGCGATCATGAAGGGGCAGGCGCAGCGCATGGCGCGCCTGATCGAGGACCTGCTGTCGCTCTCCCGCGTCGAGATGAACGAGCATCGGCGACCCGACAGCCCGGTCGAGCTGAGCCTGATCGCCCGCCAGATCGTCGAGACGCTGCGGCCGCTGGCCGAGGAGCGTGGCGTCGCCGTCACCTGCACGGTGCCGGACCCCGACATCGTCGTCGCCGGCGCGCGGGACGAACTTCTCCGCGTGGCGGAAAACCTCGTCGAGAACGCCATCAAGTACGGTCAGTCGGGCAAACGGGTCGACGTGACGGTCGACATCGACGAGGCCGACCCGGCTGGGCCGCAGGCCCGTCTTTCGGTGCGCGACTACGGGCCGGGCATCGCGGCCGTGCACCAGCCCCGCCTCACCGAGCGGTTCTACCGGGTCGACAGCGGCGACAGCCGCGACAAGGGGGGCACGGGGCTCGGACTTGCCCTGGTCAAGCACATCGTCAACCGGCACCGCGGGCGTCTCACCATCGAGAGCCGGCCGGGGGAGGGAGCATGTTTTCGCGTCACGCTTCCGCTCTTGCCGTCGTGACCGCGGGCGCCACTGTAATAAAAGCGTCGTGAAACGGTCATAGGACGGGGGCGAGGAGACACCGCTCATGGCGACCACCCCGCGGATCCTGATCGTCGAGGACGAAGAGCCCTTGACCCTTCTGCTGCGCTACAACCTGGAGGCCGAGGGTTACCTGGTCGAGACCGTCGCACGGGGGGACGAAGCGGAGCTTCGCCTGCGCGAAACGGTTCCCGATCTCGTGCTCCTGGACTGGATGCTGCCGGGACTGTCCGGCATCGAGCTCTGCCGGCGCCTGCGCCAGCGGGCCGAGACCCAGCGCCTGCCGGTGATCATGCTCACCGCCCGCGGCGAGGAGAGCGAGCGCGTGCGCGGGCTGGCCACCGGCGCCGATGACTACATCGTGAAACCCTTCTCGGTGCCCGAACTCATTGCCCGCGTCCGCGCGCTGCTGCGCCGCGCGGCGCCGGAACGGGTCGCGAGCCTGCTGGAGTCCGGCGACATCGTGCTCGACCGGGAGACGCGCCGCGTCAGGCGGGCAGGCCGCGAGCTCCACCTGGGGCCGACCGAGTTCCGGATGCTGGAGTTCCTGATGGAGAAGCCCGGCCGCGTGTTCAGCCGCGCCCAGTTGCTGGACGGCGTCTGGGGCATGGATTCCGAGATCGACGAGCGGACCGTCGACGTCCATGTGGGCCGGCTGCGCAAGGCCATCAACCGACCGCGCGAGAAGGACCCGATCCGCACCGTGCGCGGCGCCGGATACTCGTTCGACGAGACCTTCTCGCGACGGGCCTGAAAACGGCCTGGCCAGCGATGCAGCCTTGGGTCGTGCGCACTGCACGTCTGCGGGCTGGACTTCCGCTTTGCCGGCCCGCTACGCTAACGGGGTGACCCAGACCCGCTCTCGTCCTGTCCGCCGGCAGCCGCCGAACCGCCCGAAGGAGGCAAGGCCTCCCGAGGAAGTTGCGGCCGCGCTCGAGACGATCGCCCTGCGCGTCCCGTCCACCCGGATCGTCGTGCGCCGGAATGCCCGCTCCTTCGTCGTCGAAGGCCGCGGGACTCAAGGGTTGTGCTGGTTCGTAATCGGCATCGACCTGCGCCGGGCGCGGGTGGAGGTGCACGCCGAGGACGTCGAACGCCATGCCGGCCTGGCGAGCCTCAAGGCAGGCGAGATCGACGCGGTGCTGCGGGCGCTCATCGCCGGGGACGTGTGGCTGGTCGCGACGCTCGACCGCCGGGCGTCCCGGACGCGCATCCGGCTGCGCGAGCCCGGCCTGTCCGACTGGACGGCGGCGCGCTACCGCTGCCTGCTTCCCCGCCGCCCGGGCATCAGGCGGCAGCGTTTCTCGGACTACCGCAACGGCGACGCCTAGATCGCGGCTCGGCGTCCAGGCGCACAGGGCATCGTCACGAGCGAAGCCCGGCGCGTCGCGTGGGGACTGGCCAGAGCACGGTCCGCCACCCGCCACCGTCTACCGCTGGCTTCAGCCTCGCTCGGCGGCCTTGCGCTCGCGGCGGCGCTCCAGCGACGGCTGGTAGGCAATCGTCGAGTGGTAGCTGCAGTAGGGCGTTCCGGGCGGGGACTTGGCGCCGCAGAAGCGGAAGTCCTCGGAGGTCGGGTCGCCATGGGGCCAGCGGCACATGGACTCCCTCAGCTCCATGATGGTGACCCGCTCGGACATCGGGATCACGACCTCGGCGACCGGTTGCGGCGCGACGTGGATCATGGGAGCCGGCGTGGGCGCGGCCTTGGGGCTCAGGGCCAGGTTGCCGCGGATCGTCGGCGCGTGACTCATGGGGTGGCTGGGGGCGCGCGTGGCCGTCTTGCGCGGCCGGGCCGCCTGCGGGGCCGGCGCCTTGGCGCGGCCGGAGAGCCCGAGCCGGTGCACCTTGCCGATCACGGCGTTGCGCGTCACGCCGTTGCCGAGCTCCCCGGCGATCTGGCTCGCGCTCAGACCTTGATTCCAGAGCTTTTTCAGCAGTTCGACGCGCTCGTCGTTCCAGGACATCCGCCTCATTCCCATCGTCGTTGCCGCCGGATCGAATCCACAAGGGTCACGCCCACCCGGGTGGGGAGCATGTCCCAACATGTCGACGATCCTTTGGTTTGCCGCACCAGATGTCGTATTCGACAGGGGCGAAACTACCTTAGCGCCGGAGTCCGGTGCAACCTCCGCACTGCCCGCTGCGGTGTTTTCCCCAAGGATCGTGGCGGCAGCGGGGCGCCATCGTGGCGTCGCCCCGGGTCGGGCGCCCGCCAACCCGAGGCGGCGCCTCAGATTGACAGATGCCTGCCCATGGACCAATAGTCGGTCGGTGCCGCCCGCGAGGGGCGGCACTTTCCGTTTTCAGGCCACACTGGAGAAACACGCCATGGCCGAAGAGAGCCTCAAATCGTCGCCGCTCCTCCCCACCTTCGCGCGCGCCGAGCTCTCTTTCGAGCGAGGCGAGGGCGCGTGGCTCGTCACGGACCGAGGTGAGCGCTACCTCGACTTCGGATCGGGCATCGCCGTGAATGCGCTCGGCCATTGCCATCCCCACCTCGTCGAGGCGTTGACGGACCAGGCGAAGAAGCTCTGGCACGTCTCCAACCTGTACCAGATCCCCAACGGGCGGGACCTCGCCCAGCGGCTGGTCGACAACACCTTCGCCGACCATGTGTTCTTCACGAACTCAGGGGCGGAGGCGCTCGAGTGCGCCATCAAGATGGCGCGCAAGTATCATCATGCGAACGGCCAGCCCGAGCGCTACCGCATCATCACCTTCGAAGGGGCCTTCCACGGGCGCACGCTGGCGACGATCGCCGCGGGCGGCCAGAAGAAGTACCTGGAAGGCTTCGGTCCCAAGGTCGAAGGTTTCGACCAGGTGCCGTTCGGCGACCACGAGGCACTCAAGGCCGCCATCGGGCCGGAGACGGGCGCGATCCTGATCGAGCCGATCCAGGGCGAGGGCGGCGTGCGTCCCGTGCCGCCGCAGTGCCTGCGCGGCCTGCGCGAGCTGTGCGACGAGCACGGCCTGCTCCTCATCTTCGACGAGGTGCAGACCGGCGTCGGGCGCACGGGCAAGCTGTTCGCGCACCAGAAGTACGGCGTCACGCCCGACATCATGGCGATCGCCAAGGGCATCGGCGGCGGCTTCCCGATGGGCGCCTGCCTGTCGACGGCGGAGGCCGGCAAGGGCATGACGGCCGGCGTGCACGGCACCACCTTCGGCGGCAATCCGCTGGCGATGGCGGTCGGCAACGCGGTGCTCGACGTGATCCTCGAGCCCGGCTTCCTGGACAAGGTCGAGCGCACGGCGCTGCTGATGAAGCAGCGTCTGGCCGAGCTCTGCGATCGGCACCCCACCGTCATCGAGGGGGTGCGCGGCGAGGGCCTGCTCATCGGCCTGAAGTGCGTCGTGCCGAACACGGATCTCGCGGCGGCGGCGCGCAAGGAGCACCTGCTCTCCGTGCCGGCCGGCGACAACGTGCTGCGGCTCCTGCCCCCGCTGATCATCGGCGAGGCCGAGGTCGCGGCGGCGCTGGCCAGCCTCGACCGGGCCGCGTCGGCGCTCGAGGCAGCGGCGATGAAAGGGGCGGCGGAATGACGTCGCCCCGGCACTTCCTCGACATCTCGTCGTTCTCGACGGACGACCTGCGCAGCATTCTCGATGCGTCGGTCGCCCTGAAGAAGTCGCGCCAGCGCGGCAAGCCGCAGCCGGAGCGTCCGCTCGAGGGCAAGTCCCTCGCCATGATCTTCGACAAGCCGTCCACGCGGACGCGGGTCTCCTTCGACCTCGCCATGCGCGAACTGGGCGGCGAGACGATCATGCTCACGGGCCAGGAGATGCAGCTCGGCCGCGGCGAGACGATCGCCGACACCGCGCGCGTCCTGTCGCGCTACGTCGACGCCATCGTCATCCGCATGCTCGACCAGAACGCCGTGCGCGAGCTGGCCGAGCACGCGACCGTGCCGGTGATCAACGGGCTCACCAAGTCCTCGCATCCCTGCCAGATCATGGCGGACGTGATGACCTACGAGGAGCACCGCGGCCCCATCCAGGGCCGCACCGTGGCCTGGGTCGGCGACAGCAACAACGTCCTGACGTCGTGGGTCCACGCGGCCGCGCGGTTCGACTTCCGCGTCAACATCGCGTCGCCTGACGAATTGGCGCCGCCGGCGGACCTGCTCGCCTGGGCGCGCCGCGAGGGCGCGCGCGTGGCCTACATGGAGGATCCCATCGAGGCGGTGTCCGGCGTCGATTGCGTCGTCACCGACTGCTGGGTCTCGATGGGAGACGAGGATGCCGGGCGACGCCACAACCTGCTGGCGCCGTACCAGGTGAACTCCCGGCTCATGAAGGCCGCGTCCGAGAAGGCCGTGTTCATGCACTGCCTGCCCGCCCATCGCGGCGAGGAGGTCACGGACGAGGTCATGGACGGCCCGCAGTCCGTCGTGTTCGACGAGGCCGAGAACCGGCTTCACGCTCAGAAGGGCGTCCTGGCCTGGTGCCTCGGCGCGCTGGACCGATGACGCCTTCGACGCACCCGGACCGTGACGACCGGGTGATCCCCTTCGCGGTGGAAGCGCTCGATGCCCGTGGCCGTATCGTCCGGCTCGGGCCCCTGGTCGACCGGATCCTCACGCGGCATGCCTATCCGGCCTCGGTCTCCCGCCTGCTCGGCGAGATGGTCGTGCTCGGGGTGCTGCTCGGAACGTCCCTGAAGTTCCAGGGGCGCTTCCAGCTCCAGACCCGCACGGACGGTCCCGTCGACATGCTGGTCGTCGATTTCGAAGCCCCCGACCGGGTGCGCGCCTATGCGCGCTTCGACGAAACCCGGCTGTCCCAGCTGGGGGCCGCTCCGTCGCCGCCCGCCCTGCTGGGGCGCGGGCACCTCGCGCTGACGATCGACCAGGGCGCCGACATGTCGCGCTACCAGGGCATCGTCGCGCTCGAAGGCCAGTCGATCGAAGAGGCGGCGCACCAGTATTTCAGGCAGTCCGAGCAGATTCCGACGCGTGTCAGGATCGCGGTGGCCGAGACGCTGGGAGGCGAGCCCGCGGGGACGCATTGGCGCGCCGGCGGCATCATCGCGCAGTTCCTGCCCACCTCCGTGGACCGCATGCGGCAGGCGGATCTGCCGCCCGGCGATGCCCCGGACGGCGTCGAGGCCTCTCCCCTCCAGGAGGACGATGCCTGGACCGAGGCTCGGCTCCTCACGGAGACCGTCGAGGACCATGAACTCGTCGATCCCACGCTGACCAGCGAGGACCTCCTCTACCGTCTCTTCCATGAGCGCGGCGTGAGGGTGTTCGAGGCCCAGCCCGTGGTGGAGCGCTGCCGCTGCTCGCGCGAGCGCATCCTGTCGATGCTGCGGCAGTTCTCCGACGAGGAGCGGCGCGCGATGGTCGGCGACGACGGCCGCATCGGCATCACCTGCGAGTTCTGCTCGACACACTACCACGTCGAGCCGGGCGAGGTGGGGATCGACGATCCGCAGGCGTGAGGAGCGGCAGCGGCGTCACGTTTCGCCTGTCGCTCATGCTTCATCATTCATCCTCAACGCGTCCTGCCCGGGCTTGGCCCGGGCACCCACGACTTTGCCGGGGCCGTCCCGAAGTCGTGGATGGCCGGGCCGTAGCCCGGCCAGGACGGTTGAGAGATGGAGGAGACCTGGACAGGGACGTTCAGTCCCTCACGCCGCGTAGCGCGACAGGCCCAGGTCGTCGGTGGCGATCTCGGGCTTGCGGCCGCTGACGAGGTCAGCGAGCACGCTCGCCGAACCACAGGCCATGGTCCAGCCCAGCGTGCCGTGGCCGGTGTTGAGCCACAGGTTGCGCAGCTTGGTGCCGCCGAGGACGGGCGTCCCGTCCGGCGTCATCGGGCGCAGGCCCGACCAGAAGCTCGCCGCCGCGAGGTCGCCGCCGCCCGGGAACAGATCGCCCACCGAGTGCTCGAGCGTGCCACGACGAGCCTCCGGCAGGTCGGTCGAGAAGCCCGAGATCTCCGCCATGCCGCCCACGCGGATGCGGTCGCCGAGGCGGGTGATCGCGACCTTGAAGGTTTCGTCCATGATCGTGGATTCCGGCGCGCGCGCCGCGTCGATCACCGGCGCGGTGATCGAGTAGCCCTTCACGGGGTAGACCGGCAGGCGCATGCCCAGCGTGCGCAGCAGCAGCGGGGTGTAGCTCCCCATGGCGGCGACGTAGGCGTCGGCGGTGAAGAGGCCGGCGTCCGTGCGTACGCCGGTCACCGTCTCGCCCGTGCGCTCGATGCCCTGGATCGTGACGCCGAAGCGGAAGGTGACGCCCAGGCTTTCGGCGATGGAGGTGAGGGCGTTGGTGAACTTGAAGCAGTCGCCGGTCTCGTCGTTGGGCAGGCGCAGGCCTCCCACGAACTTCTCGCGGACGTTGGCGAGCGCCGGCTCGGCGCGAATGCAGCCGTCGCGGTCGAGAACCTCGAACGGGACACCGTCCTGGCGCAGGACGGCGATGTCCTTGTCGGCGCCCGCGAGCTGGGCCTCGGTCCGGAACAGCTGCAGCGTGCCCTTGGTGCGCTCGTCGTACTTGATCGCGGTGCGCTGGCGCAGGGCGATCAGGCAGTCGCGGCTGTATTCCGCCAGGCGCACCATGCGGCCCTTGTTGACCGCGTAGCGCTCGGACGTGCAGTTGGCCAGCATCTGAATGAGCCAGCGATACATGTTCGGATCGAGCGTCGGGCGCAGGATCAGCGGGGCGTGGCGCATGAAGAGCCACTTCGCCGCCTTGACGGGAATGCCCGGCGCGGCCCAGGGCGACGCGTAGCCGGGCGAGATCTCGCCGGCATTGGCGAAGCTCGTTTCCAGGGCCGGACCGCTCTGGCGGTCGACGACCGTGACCTCGTGGCCGGCATAGGCCAGATAATAGGCCGTCGTGACGCCCACCACGCCGCCGCCCAGAACCAGAACCTTCATCGTCGTCTCTCCCGGAGTGTGCGGTCAGGCCGGCAGGGTGCGGCGCGCGAAGCGCTGCCCGAGCCCTGTCAGGATTTCGTAGGGGATGGTGCCGGCGTCGCGGGCCACGTCAGCGAGCGACTGGTGGGGGCCGATCAGTTCCACCATCGCGCCAGGACGAACCGCCTCGGCGGGCACGTCGGTCACGTCGATGACGATGCTGTCCATCGAGACGCGGCCCACGATCGGGGCGCGAACGCCGCCACAGAAGACGCTGCCTCGCCCCGACAGGCTGCGCGGCCAGCCGTCGGCGTAGCCGATGGCCACGGTGGCCAGGCGGCAGGCCCGCTCCGTGGTGTGGGCCAAACCATAGCCGACCCCCGTTCCGGCCGGCACGTCGCGGGTCTGGACGATCGGGGCCGACAGGGCCAGCACGGGCCGCAGCGGGCCGGACTGCCCCTCGACGGGATGCACGCCGTACAGCGCCAGGCCGGGACGAACCATGTCGAGGCCGAAGCCGGCGAGAAACGCACCGCCCGAATTGGCCAGGGCGCGGGGCGCCTCCGGCAGGCGCGCGGCAAGGGTCTCGAAGCACGCGAACTGCTGCAGGTTGGCCGAATGCTCGCTCTCGTCGGCGCAGGCGAGGTGGCTCATCAGCAGGATCACGTCCAGGTGCGAGCGCAGAGCCGGATCGCCGGCCAGCGCGTCCACTTCGGGTTCCGAAAGGCCGAGGCGCGTCATGCCGCTATCGACCTGCAGAGCCGAAGCAAGCCGCATGCCGCAACGCCGGCTCTCGTCGGCCCAGCGGTGGGCCTGGTCGAGGCTGTTGAGGACCGGAATGACGCCGGCCTGCGCGGCGGCGCTCTCCGCCCCGGGCGCCAGGCCGTTCAGAACGAAGACCCGCGCGTCGGCCGGCAATGTCGGGCGCAAATCCATCGCCTCGACGAGATGGGCGACGAAAAAGTTTCGGCAACCCGCGTTGTAGAGCGTGGCCGAGACGGGCCGGGCGCCGAGGCCATAGGCGTCGGCCTTGACCACGCCGGCGATCCGGGCGTTCGGCTGCAGGGCGGCGATGGCGCGGTAGTTGGCGGCCAGCGCTCCGAGGTCGACGAGCATCTCGCCTGCGCCCAGGAGCACGGGATCGACCGTAAGCGAAGCCCTGTCCAACACCACGCCACTCCGCAGCCGCCTGGAATGAAGGAAGCATCGCACACGTTCGTTCGAATGTGTTTTCGTTCCTCGATCGAAACTTGCAGAAATAGACGTCTTGCGCTCAATTATTGCGACAAGCGGAGGATCATTGCGTGAAGATCGACGACTTCGACAGGCGCATCATCCGGGCCTTGCGGCGTGACGGGCGCATGAGCAACGTGGAGCTTGCCCGGGAGGTGGGGCTGTCGCCATCGGCGTGCCTGCGCCGCGTCCAGGCGCTGGAGACGGGCGGGGTCATCCGCGGCTACACCGCGATCGTCGCCGACGATGCGACGGACGCGATGGTGGTCATCGTGCAGATCACCCTCGACCGGCAGAGCGAGGAGTCGCTCAACCGGTTCGAGGAGGCGGTGCGCAAGCACCCCGAGATCCGCGAATGCTTCCTGATGACCGGCATCGCCGACTATCTGCTGCGGGCCGAGGCGCGCAACGCGGCCCACTACGAGGTGATCCACAAGGAGATCCTGTCGCGCTTGCCCGGCGTCGCCCGCATCCAGTCGAGCTTCGCCATTCGCAGCGTGCTGGCCGTTCCCGAGCGGGCCGGGTGAAGCCGGCCTCTCCAAGGCTCAGAGCGCGCCTTCCTCCACCGTCACCGCCGGCTCGCGACGCCGGGACGCGAGGGCCGGGAACAGCCCGACCACGAGGCCGAAGAGCAGTCCGGCAAAGCCCGCCGGCTCCGGCAGCCAGGCCGGCATCACTTGCCCCGTCAGCAGAACCAGCGTGGTGACGAGCCCCACCGTGCTGCCCAGGAGTCCGCCCCAGCGCCCGGGAGCGCGGCTTGCGACGGCAAGGACCAGGGGCGGTCCCATCCCCGCCACGAGGAGAGCGGTCGCGGGACCCGTCATCGCCTCGATCAGGGCCGGCCGCCACACGGCGAGGATGCTCGCGGCCACGATGCAGGTGAGGCCTGCCACGCGAACCGTGGCGAAGCGCTGCGACATGGGATTGCGGCGCCGGTCCACCGGCCCGCGCAGCTCGTAGCCGAGGGCGACGCCCGCCGCGTGCAGCAGGAGGCCTGCCGAGGCGAGATCGACCGCAAGGCCTGCGCCCGCCGTCGCCATGGGCAGAAGGACCGCGAGGCCCGAGGGGGTCTTGGTCGTGTCCGTGGCGATCAGGGCCGCGGCGATCAGGATCGACGACAGGGCTCCCCACAGCCCGCCTTCGCGGACCGTGCCCGCCGAGCGGCCGGCCGCGGCGACGGCCGCAAGGTGGGGCGCGGCCACCAGGCCGGCGAGGGCCAGCGCCTGCTCCATGCCGGTGCCCGTGCCCACCGCGGTCGCCTGGACGATCCTCGACAGCGTCAGGCCGCCGCCGGCCAGGCCAGACGTCACGACCGCGGCGGCGGCGAGGAGAGCCACCAGGCCCAGCGACACGGCCATGCGTGTCCCCCCGCGCAGCCCGCCGGGGACGACGACCAAGGCCAGCATGGCGCCCGCCAGCGCCACCGCCGTGCCGTCGCGCAGCGACAGCATCGGGGCCATCACCTGGACGGCACGCGCCAGATGCGAGGCCGCGAAGACGATGCACCACCCCGCGGCCAGGATCGCCAGCGGGACCTGCAGCACCCGGCTGCCGAAGGCGTGCCCGAGCGCTCCCGGGAGCCCCGGCATGCCGGTCCGCCGCATCAGCGGAGCGACGAAGAGCGCCCACAGGGCGAGGGCGGCCATGGCCGCCACGGGCTGCAGGCGCGGCTCGCCGGCCACCAGGACGGCGACGATCAGGCCCACCGCACCGACCGGCAGGTCACCCCCGCCCGTGAGGTAGACGGGCAGGCGCATGGTCCCGGCCAGGAGGCCGGACACCGTGCCGACGGCCATCACCAGCACGAGCGCCAGCGACACCAGGACGGCGACGGCGACCCCGACCCGGTCCAGCACCACCGCCAGCGTCGCGGCGACGATGAGGATGAAGAGGCTCAGGCTGGCCTGCCGGCCGAGATGCCCTGACTGCGGTTCCATGGACGGGATCTTCGTGACTGTGCCGGATCCGGCGGGGCGCGAGCGCCGAACCGCCAACTGAATCATAAGTCTACCTTGGAACGGCTTGCTTGTCCGACCCCTGAGGCGTCACAATGGCACCGCGATCCGCAAAGATCGGACAAAGAGCGGGGGGACTGGCCGTGGCAGATGCGTCGCAGACGAGGATCATGATCGCCGACGACCATCCTCTCGTCAGGGGCGCGTTGCGCGAGGCGGTCTCCGGTCTTGTCGACGGCATCCAGATCGTCGAGGCGGGAACCTTCGACGAGGTCAGCGACATGCTCGGCAAGGGCGCCGACATCGACCTCGTGCTGCTCGACCTCACCATGCCCGGCGTCCAGGGCTTTTCCGGCCTCATGTATCTGCGCGCCCAGCATCCGGGAACCCCGGTGGTCATCGTGTCCGGCAACGAGGACCGCGGCGTCATCCGTCGCTGCATCGAGTTCGGCGCGTCCGGCTTCATCCCCAAGTCGGTCGACGTGGACACCATGCGCGGCGCGATCCGCAGCGTGCTCGACGGCGGCGCGTGGACGCCGTCCGACGTCGACCTGTCGACGCCGGCCGACCGCGAGACCAGCGACCTCGTGAAGCGCCTCGCCACGCTCACGCCGCAGCAGGTTCGCGTGCTGATGATGCTGTCGGAGGGGCTGCTGAACAAGCAGATCGCCTATGAGCTCGGCGTGTCGGAGGCCACCGTGAAGGCGCACGTCTCCGCGATCCTGCAGAAGCTGGGTGTCGAAAGCCGCACGCAGGCCGTGATCGCGGCATCGAAGATCGCCGCCGGCCAGCCCGTTCCGCTCGGGTTCGAGTAAGGGGACCGCAGGGGTTGCACTTGCCGCGCCCCGAAGGCATCTAAAGGCGGCCGGCGCGGTGCGACGGCCTGTCAGGACCCGGTCGCCGGAGACGTCGATGGACCAGAACGTGACGCGCTTCCTCGGCGGTTCGCCGGGCGCGGTGCTTGTGAAGCTCGTCTTCCTGTCGATCCTCGTCGGCGCGTTCCTGTCGCTCCTCGGGCTGACGCCGCCCGACCTGCTGCGCGGCATCAAGCATCTCGTCGACAGCATCATGGATTTCGGCTTCGGCGCCTTCCGCGAAGTGTTCCGCTGGCTGGTGTACGGCGCCGTGATCGTGATCCCGCTGTGGCTGGTGATGCGTCTCTTCGGTCAACGCCGGGCGTGACGGATCGCAGGTGATGGCGTGAGCGCCGCCGACTCCCTGCCGCGGGCCCGGCCCGTGGACGCACGCGTCGCGCACTTCGTGCGCCTCGCCATTCCGATGATGCTCGCCCACGTCACCCAGCCCATGCTTGGGCTGGTGGACGCCACCGCGATCGGCCGCCTGGGCGACGTGGCCCTGCTGGGCGCGGTGGCGATCGGCGCCATCGTGTTCGACGTGCTCTTCTGGGGGCTCGGATCCCTGCGCATGAGCACGGCGGGTCTGACCGCGCAGGCGCACGGGGCCGGCGACGACGCGGAATCCGCCCGGGCGCTCGCTCGCGCGCTGGCCTTCGCCGCGGTCTTGGGCGTCCTGCTCATCGCCCTGCAGGGCCCGATCATGCGGGCCGCCTTCGCGCTCATGGAGGCCAGCCCCGCCGTCGAGAGCGCCGCGCGGACCTATATCGGCATCCGCATCTGGTCGGCCCCCCTGGCCCTGGCCAACTACGCCATCCTGGGCTCGCTCATCGGCAGGGCGCGCACCGATCTCGGGCTGATGCTCCAGGTCCTGATCAATCTGTCGAAGATCGCGATCACGCTCGCTCTCGTCGTCGGTGCCCAGCTCGGCATCGCGGGCGTCGCGACGGCCACGGTCGTCGCCGAAGCCATCGGCGCGGCCGCGGGCTTCGGCATCCTGTGGCATATCGGCGGCCTGCCGCGCGGCCTGCGCTTCGCCGACGTGGCCACGCCCTCGGCCGTGCGCCGCATGCTCGCCGTCAACCGCGACGTCGCGATCCGGACCCTCGCCCTGATGGGCGCCTTCGGCTTCTTCACGGCCCAGGGGTCGCGGGCCGGGGACGTGACGCTCGCCGCGAACGCGGTCCTCTACAACCTCTTCATGTTTGGCGGCTACTTCCTCGACGGCTTCGCCACCGCCGCCGAGCAGTTGTGCGGGCAGGCCGTCGGAGCCCGCGACCGCGAGGGTTTCCGCCGGACGGTGCGCAACGCGCTGATGCTCAGCCTGGTGACCGGGCTCGCCGTCGCGGGCATCTTCCTCGCCGGGGGATCGGCCTTCGTCCACTTCGTCACGACCAACCCGCAGGTTCGCGAGGCGGGTCTCGCGTTCCTGCCGTTTGCCGCGCTGACGCCGCTGGCCGGCGCGGCCGCCTTCGCCTTCGACGGGATCTTCGTGGGGGCCACCTGGACCCGCGCGATGCGCAACCTGATGCTGGTTTCGCTCGCGCTTTACCTGACCACGTGGTGGGCGGCGGCCGGATGGAGCAATGCCGGGCTTTGGCTGGCGTTCCTGGTCTTCCTGGGCTCACGCGGCATCGGCCAGGCCATCGCCTATCCGAGCCTGTTCCGCCGGACCTTCGGGCCTCAGCCCGGGTAGGGCTGCGCGCAGAGGTCTGCCGCCCGGCGTCCCACCAGGCGCGCCAGTCCCCCCGGCCCCGCCGCCTTCGCGGCCCTGGCGAGTTCCGCCTTGATCTCGTCGACGAGCGGCATGCCGCGATAGACGAGGGCGGAATAGAGCTGGATCAGGGTCGCCCCGGCCTCGATCTTCTGAAGGGCGCTCGCGGCGGAGTGGATGCCGCCCACGCCGATCAGGGGAAACTGCCCCTCGGCCCGCACGAACACCTCGGCCAGGGTTCGGTTCGCCAGCGGCAGGAGCGGGCGCCCGGAAAGGCCCCCCTGTTCACGGGCCGTCGCCGTCTCGCGCAAGCCGTTCGGCCGCGAGATCGTGGTGTTGGAGACGATCATGCCGTCGACCTGCCGCCGGCGCATCACCGCGACGATGGTGTCGAGGTCGGCCGGAAGGAGATCCGGCGCGATCTTCACGAGCACCGGTCGCCCGGTCGCCGCGCGGGCGCGGGCGTCCATCACCCTGGCCAGCAGTTCGTCCAGCGCCGCCTCGTGCTGCAGGTCGCGCAGACCGGGCGTGTTCGGCGACGAGACGTTGACGGTGAAGTATGCGGCCACGGGCCCGAACAGCTCGATGCCCTTCACGTAGTCGGCAATGCGGTCCGTGCTGTCCTTGTTCGCGCCGATGTTGACGCCGACGATCCCGGGCCGGGCTCCCCGCAGCTTGAGCCGTGCCAGCGCCGCCGCATGGCCTTCGTTGTTGAAGCCCAGCCTGTTGATCACCGCCATGTCGGCAGGCAGGCGAAACATGCGCGGCCGTGGATTGCCGGCCTGCGGCAGCGGCGTCACCGTGCCCACCTCGGAGAACCCCAGCCCGAGCCCGAGCAACGCGTCGGGAACTTCCGCGTTCTTGTCGAACCCGGCGGCGATGCCGACCGGATTGGGAAACGACAGGCCGAAGGCCTCGACCGCGAGCGCGGGATCGCTCGCCGGTGCCGGCGTGGGCGGAAGCGTTCTCAGGGCCGCTATCGTCATGCCGTGCGCCGTCTCGGCGTCCAGGCGATGCAGCAGGGGAAGTGCCAGTGCGCCGAAGCGCCCGACGAGTGACGACAGGATCACGGAACCTCCGCGGGGAACACGTGCTCGCCGCTGGAATCGAGCGGAAGCGGATCGACTTTCGTTACAGCCGAGACGGGCAGGGGGCCATAGAGATGCGGGAAAAGATCGCCGCCCCGCGACGGTTCCCATTTCAGGGCGGGGCCCAGGACCCGCGCCTCGACGGTCAGCAGCACCAGGCCCGTTTGCGCCTTGAAGTGGCGACGAACCGTCTCTCGCACCTGCAATGGTGACGAAAAATGGATGAAGCCATCGGCCTCATCAACGGCCGACCCTTCGTATGTCGACGCGTTTTGTGCTGCATTCCATTCCGCGATGGGGCATACCTTATATATGATTGTCACGATACGAACCTCACGGACACGGCCGGACCGCTCATAAACCGGCCTGAAGCAGGTTCTAGCAGCCTGCCCACCGCGATGCTCGCATCAAGACGATTTCCATTCGGCGGCGGTCTGGATTACCGCAGGGGGCGGTGATCCTGGGCGCTGTCGGCCTATTGGGGGGGCCATGCTTTCGCACGGTCAAATCTGGTCGGCGATTGACGCGATCGCCGCACGCTACGGTTTGACGGCTTCCGGACTAGCCAAAAAGGCCGGTCTGGACCCGACGACCTTCAACAAGTCCAAGCGGGTGTCGGTAGACGGACGCCTGCGCTGGCCTTCAACGGAATCGCTGGCAAAGGTGCTCGACGCCACGGGTGCCTCGCTGGACGAATTCATGACGCTCGTGTCGAACGGCACGGGCGGACCGGACCGCAAGACCATTCCTCTGCTCGGCATCGCCGAGGCGGGAGAAGGACACTTCGACGATCGGGGCGTGCCCGCCGGCACGTCCTGGGACGAGGTCAACTTCCCGGACCTGCCCGGCAACGACGCCTACGCGCTCGAGGTCAGCGGGGACTCCATGCTGCCGCTCTATCGCGACGGCGACATCCTGATCTGCTCGCCATCGGCATCGATCCGGCGAGGGGACAGGGTCGTCGTCCGCACCGTTGCCGGAGAGGTGATGGTGAAGGAGCTCAAGCGGCGGACCGCCAAGCTGATCGAACTCGTCTCGCTCAATCCCAGCCATCCCGACCGCGCCATCCCGGCGCAGGACGTGATCTGGGTCGTCCGGGTGATGTGGGCCAGCCAGTGACCGCGTGAGATCGCTCGATCTCACGCCGCCCTGTCAGGATCGCCTCACGCCTTGCGCGCCGCGAGAAACGCGGCGTGCTCCGCCATGAGCGCTCCGCTGAGCCCCTTCTCGATCAGCTGCCGCGTTTCCTCGACGCCGTAGAGCGCGACGAAGGATCCGAACCGCGGGCCGCGGTCCTGTCCGAGGAGGATCTGGTAGATGGTCTGGAACCACTGCTGCGACACGCCGGGGCGGCCGTCCGGGCTCTTTGACTTGCCGCTGGTATCGGGGAAGTGCCTGCGGCCGACCTCGTAGACCACCGCCTGAAGCGCCTCCGGATCGACCGATCCGGCCTGGGTTTCCAGCGACGCCGACAGGTCGGCCAGGGCCGCGGCCTCGGCCTCGCTCGGTGCGCGATAGGTCTTCGACGGGCGCACGAAGTCGCGGAAATACGCGACCGCGTAGCCCACCAGCTGGTCGAGCCGCGGGTGGTTGTCGGGCGTGACGCCCGGCGCGTAGCGCCGGATGAAGCCCCACAGCACCTGCTTGTCCTCGCTGTTGGCCACGGCCACCAGGTTCAGCAGCATGCCGAACGAGATCGACGCGGCGGGCGCATTGCCGCCGGCCGCCACCGTCTCCGGCGCGGGCGGGTCCCCGGCATGGATGTGCCACACCGGGTTGGCCAGCCGCTCGCGGGCGGCCTGCTGGGGATACTTGTCGAGGAAGGTCAGGTAGTCGTCCGCCATCCGCGGGATGACGTCGAAGTAGAGCCGCTTGGCCTCCCGCGGCTTCTGGAACATGAACAGCGACAGGCTTTCGGGGCTGGCATACTGCAGCCACTCGTCGATGGTCAGGCCGTTGCCCTTCGACTTCGAGATCTTCTGGCCCTTTTCGTCCAGGAAGAGCTCGTAGTTGAAGCCCTCGGGCGGCGCGGCGCCCAGCGCACGCGCGATCTCGCCCGACAGCTTCACGCTGTCGATCAGGTCCTTGCCGGCCATCTCGTAGTCGACGCCGAGCGCGACCCACCGCATGGCCCAGTCGGGCTTCCACTGCAGCTTGCAGTGGCCGCCGGTCACGGGCGTCTCGAAGCGTTCGCCGGTGGCCGGATCGCGCCAGACGACGGTGCCTGCCTCACGCCGGATCTCGTCGAGCGGCACCTGCATCACGATGCCGGTCACCGGATGGATCGGCAGGAAGGGAGAGTAGCTTTGCGCCCGCTCCTCGCGCAGCGAGGGCAGCATGATGCGCATGACCTCGTCGTAGCGCTCGAGCATCAGCAGGAGCGTCTGGTCGAAGCGCCCGCCCTTGTAGCACTCGGTCGACGACATGAACTCGTAGTCGAAGCCGAAGTGGTCGAGGAAGGTCCGCAGGCGGGCATTGTTGTGCTCGCCGAAGCTCGCATGGGTGCCGAACGGGTCCGGCACCTGCGTCAGCGGCTTGCCGAGGGCCGCGGCGAGCAGCTCCTTGTTCGGCACGTTGTCGGGCACCTTGCGCAGGCCGTCCATGTCGTCGGAAAAGGCGACCAGCCGCGTGGGGATCGTGTCGTGCGTGAGCACGCGGAAGGCGTGGCGCACCATCGTCGTGCGGGCGACCTCGCCGAAGGTGCCGATGTGCGGCAGGCCCGAGGGTCCGTAGCCGGTCTCGAACAGCACCTGCGTCTGGCCCGTCCGTTTGACCCGCTCGATGAGCTTGCGCGCCTCCTCGAAAGGCCAGGCCGTCGCCTGGGCGGCGGCCTCGATCAAGGATTGCGTCGTCTCGGGCGCGGTCATGGGCGCTGTGTCCGTCGGGTTGCCGATTGAGGGTGCGTCAAGCAAACGCGGGCCCTGACGGGCCCGGAAGCGGCGCGCACACTAGGAATGCAGAGGCGCGGGGTCAATCCGCGTCAGTAGAAGCCGACCGGGAACCAGCGCAGATAGAGTTCGGCGTGGACGCCCGTCTCCGCCGCCCGCTGCAGGGCATAGTCGAGGGCCCGGCGCAGCAGCGGATCGTTCGAGCGCAGCGCGATCACGACGCCTTCGCCGAACCAGCGGGACTCGGTGTAGGGGCCGCCGGCGAAGCTGCAGCAGCGTGCCCCGTCCTCGGTGTTGAGCCACACGGCGAGCGTCAGGCCATCGCCGAACAGCAGCTCCGCGTCACCGCGCTGGAGCGCGGACTTGGCGCGCTCGAGGTCGTTCACCGGCACCAGCGTGGCCTTGGGAAAGAAGGTCCGCAGGAAGGACTCGTGCGCGCTGCCCTCGACGACGGCGACGGTCCGCCCCGCGAGCGCGTCGGCGGTGAGGGAGCCGGGCGCGTTCTGCTTGCCGACGAAGCGGGCGGGCGTGCGCAGGTAGGGGGTCGTCAGCCCGAACGAGGAGCGCAGCTCCTTGGTCGCGCGCAGCGAGGCGATGACGGCATCGCCGCGGCCCTCTTTCAAGGCATCCAGGAGCGTGTCCCAGCGCCGGGCCTGGATGGTGCAGGCCACGTTCAGGATGTCGCAGAGCGCGCGCGCCAGATCGACGTTGAAGCCCGACAGCCGGCCGTCCTCCGACAGGAAGTGCATCGGGGGATAGTCGTCGTCGGTCAGGAAGCGGATCGCCTTGAGGCCGGACATTTCCGGCTTTTCCAGCCGCTGGTTGGTTTCCCAGAAGCCGGGGATGAAGACGTCGGCGGCCCGCACCACCGGCGTCGCGGCGACGAGGGCCCATAGGGCGGCGGCGAGCGCGATGGCCCGGCGCAACCCTTTCGATCCTCGCAGACCCATCGAGTTCAACTGCGGCTCCGTGGCACCGGCGCGACATCCGTCCTTCACTGACTCGCGTCCTCTCCTGCGTAGCACCGTCGCGGTCGCGACGGGAAGTCCCGAGGGAGATCGGAGGCGCCGATGATCCACGATCCCGATCCCGATCCCCATCGCCTGCACGCGCGAGACCTGATGTTCCTCATGGGCCACGGCGTCTCGGCCCTGCAACTGGCCGGCGCGGCCATCGAGGCGCGCAAGACGGGCGCCAGCACCGAGAGGGTCCTCATCGCGTCCGGCGCGATCTCGGAGGACGGTTTCTACCGTGCCCTTGCCGGCGAGTGCGGGTTTCCGTTCGTGGCGACGCCGAGGGTCGTCTGCGAGGCCGCCGACGTGCCGGTCATCATCGCCACCGGCCATGCGCGGGCGGTGCCCGGCCTGGGCCATCGCGTCGTGGTGGCGCCCCGCGCCGCGGCGATCAGGGTGCTCATCGGTCTCTCCCTGGCCGGGCGCGCGCCGCGGGACTTCGCGGTCACCACGCCCGGGCGCCTCGAGGCGGCCGTGCTGGCGGGGTCGGCCGCTGCCGTGGCGAGCCACGGCGCGGACGGCCTGCCGGAGGCATCGGGCAGCGCGTCGTACAGGAGCGAGGCGACCGCGCGCGAGGCCCGGACCGGCCTCGCCTGCGTCGCGCTGTCGGCCGCGGGGTCGGCCATCGACCCCGGCGCGGCGCTCGCCATCCTGCAGGCCGTCCTCGGTCTTCTGTTCCTGTCGGCGATGTCGCTGCGCCTGGCCGCGGCCGGCGAGCCACGGGTGCGCGATCGGGCCACGGCGCCGCACGACCGCCCTGTTCCCACCTACACCGTGCTCGTGCCGCTCTACCGCGAGGGGGACGCGGTCGTGCGCGGGTTGGTCGCGGCCCTGGCGCGGCTGGACTATCCGCGGGCCCGCCTGGAGATCCTGCTTCTCGTCGAGGCGGGAGACCGGCTGACCCGGGCGTCCCTGTCGCGCCTCCTCCTGCCGACGGGCATGCGCACCGTGACGTGCCCGGACGGCACTCCGCGGACGAAGCCCCGGGCCCTGAACATCGGCCTCGCGTTGACGCGTGGGGACCTGCTCGTCGTCTACGACGCCGAGGACCGCCCCGAGCCGGCGCAGTTGCGGCTTTCAGCCGCCACCTTCGCCCGGCTGGGCGAGGACGTCGGCTGCCTGCAGGCCTCGCTGGCCATCCACAATGGCGGCGACGGATGGCTGGCGCGCCTGTTCCGCCTCGAATACGCGATGCTTTTCGACGTGACCCTGCCGGGGATGACACGGCTCGCGGTGCCCGTTCCGCTCGGCGGCACCTCCAATCACTTCCGGCGCCGGGCCCTGATCACCGCGGGCGGCTGGGACGCCTGGAACGTGACGGAGGACGCCGACGTCGGGCTCCGCCTGGCGCGGCGCGGGTTCCGGACCGCGATGCTGGCGTCGACCACGCTGGAGGAGGCGCCCGCGACCCTGCGGCGATGGTTTCCGCAGCGCGTGCGGTGGATGAAGGGCTGGATGCGCCTTTGGCGACGTCAGAAATTTCCCAATCATTGCAGTGCGATCGTCCCGATGTTGCCGCCGAGCAACGCCCCCGTCGCAACGCCGTCGCAACAACTGCACAAGCTCGCGTCTCCCGGATCGACCCCTTCGGGAGCAGCGGGAGCCCCCCGCGCTCGTCCTACCCCGGGCGCGGGGGCGCTTTCCTACGCCCGCCCGAGCGGCATACCTTCGGCCACCAACCCAAGGAGACGGAATGGACACTGTCGACTTCGACGTCGCCTTCGACTTCGTCTGCGAGAGGTTGAAGAGCGCGCCCGACCCCTATGCCCTGCGCCGCCCTCAGGGCGATCAAGGCTTCGACCTTTTCATCCCCAGCGTCGCCGATGCTCTCTGGCGATCAGGGGGAGGGGTGGGGAATTGGCACGACGACACGGATCGCCAACGCCCCTACCTGATCAGCGTCGCCGACGCGGTCGCCGAGCTATGCCGAATGGGCGTCCTTAGACCCGGCCCCGTCATCGTCGACGGCGGGCGCATAGGGGGGACGATAGACGGCGGCTTCGCCCTGACGGCCCTCGGCCGCAAGTGGATCGCGGCTCGCCCGGAGAGCGTTCCGCGAGACCCCTCCCGGTTCATGGACGTGATCGCGGGTCCCGGCCGGCGGTTCGGCCCCGGCTTCATGCAACGGGCCGAGGAGGCGATCGGGTGCTACCGCGCCGGGAGATACCTCGCGGCCTGCGTCATGTGCGGGGCGGCGGCGGAGGCGATCCTCCTCGCGCTGGCAATCGCGAAGACGGGGGACGAGGACGCGGTCCTGCGGGACTACCGCTCGGCGCAGGGGCGGAAGAAGATGACCGACCTCATCGGCTCCCGCCTCAAGGGCAGTCTGCGCGAGCCTCTCGAAAGCTTCGTCGGCCTGCTTGCGGTCTGGCGCGACGAGGCGGGGCACGGACGCGCCACCGCGATCACCGACGCCGAGGCCGATACCTGCCGAGTTCAACTCCTGCGGTTCGCGCTGTTCGCCGACGCGGAGTGGGACGCTCTCACCGCCCCGACAGGTTCGCCCTGATCCTCGCCCCCTGCTGCTGCCACTCCCCGGCCGCCGTGAGGTCCTGCAAGAGCCCGAGAGCGGCGTCACGCTCCTCGGGCGATCGGGGGACGATCGAGGCCACGGCGTCGATCGCCGCCCGCGAGGCGTCGATCGCGGCGTGGACCTGTTCGTGCGTGGCGTTGGGATCGTCCCGGAGGCGGGCGTCGCGGCGCTCGGAAAGGTAGAAGGTGGAGATCGCGGAGATGAATGACATGGGATCGCTCCTGTTCGAGACGATCCAAAGCATCGAGTGAGCGCAGCCGTTGCGCAATATGGAGATTTCGGGGGATTTCAGGTGGGGGAATACTGGGGGATTTCGGGTCCGAGGACCGCGTTCCCCCCAGAATGTCATGCGTCGTCGTCGAGCAGGTTCGCGAGCACGGTCGGCTCGGCCGCGAGAGCGGCCAGCGCGGAGGCCATGACGATTTCCGGTGTCTCGTCTCGATCGACGGAGATCCGGGCGAGGGCGTCGAGGGAAGACCGGGGAATGACGACGCGGACACACGCCTCGCTATTGCGCTTCGGCACGAGCCGGATGCCGTGCTTGTGGCAGAGGGCCGCGACCCTGCGGGCGGTGGTGCCGCCAAGCTCCGTCGCGATCTCGGCGGCAGAGCGTCCCTCACCGGCAAGCATCGCCGCGCGGATCACGTCGGGGGCGAGGTAGCGGCGGCGGGGAGCCTCGCGCTGCCGGGACAGTCGGAGCCTCGCCGAGAGCTTCGTCGCTCGCGCCTCCGCCTCGGCCGCGCGGACCCGCTTGCGGGCTCCGGCGACCTCAAGAGCGGCGACGGCCTTGTCGAGCTTCATGATGGGTGGCTCCCCAATGAAGGGTGTGAAGTGGAGCGGGTAGGCCCAAAGCCTCCCCCCGTCTACATTCGCAAGACGGCGTTCAACGCCCGGGCGAGGCGGATCGCCTTCGACTTCGCCTCGCCCTCCGGCTTGCCATCCGGGTGCGGGAAGCTCTGGACGACTGTGTCGAATTCCGGCCGGGTCGGCGGAATGTGAGAGGCGGGCGTGTGGAGCACGACGTGCCACTCGTAGCCTACGTGCGCCACCCGGAAGCGCGGAGAGATCAGGTCGAGGAGTTCGTCGAGAGGATCGAGTTCGTCGGTCATTCCCCACCCTTTAAGTTGCCGGGCAAACCCCGAGGCCCTTGATCGAGACCTGTCCCCTGAAAGTCTTCCAAATCAGTGCGCGACCATCGACGGAACGAGCAAGTCCTGCGGGAACATGGCGCGACCTCAAGTTTCGAGCAACACAGTAGCCTTCCACTCGGGCTCCGGGAGCTTCGCGAGGGCGTCGAGCTTCGAGCCCTTGTCGAGGCTCGTCCCGGCGACCCGGTCGAGGAGAGCGGGGCCGAGGATCTTCCCGCGCTGGGCGTCGCGGCGGACGCTCTGCTCCGACCGGCCGGTCCGGCGCGAGACCTCGCGAGTGAAGCGGTCCGTCACGTTCAAGTGCTCAACTTGAGCACTTGAACGCCGATCCCCACCGTGCTTCGTCTCCGGATGCTCCTCCTCGAAGATCGCCTTCCGCTCGTCCGTCAGGCGCGAGCGGATGGCGGGGGAGAGGCTCCGGCGGATCAGGTTTTCGTCGATCTCGGCGGTGATCCCGGTTCTGCTTAAACGCCTCTCGCAACGGAGGCCCGTGGGGGCCGCGTGGGCGATCCGCCACCCGAGTAGCCGAGGCACTGTCCGAGCCCGCCAGCGCCCGCGCCTGCGAAGGCGCGGGGCTATCCGGGAGCAGGGGTCAGAGGTCCCCACGTCCCCGACGCGGAGGGGCGGCCTCGGGCATCGTCGTCCCGTTCGACCCGGGACCGTTTGAGATCGCCATCTTCCCGGCGCTCTCGGCCCGCTTGAGGAGATCGCTCAAGGCTCCCGAGGGCTCGATCGTCACCTTCACTTCGGCGGTCCCCTGCACCTTCACCTCGGAATTGAGGCGGTTCCGGATGTCCTGAAGCTCCGACCTCATCGGCCCGGTGACGACCGCCGCCACGTCCGGGAGCTTCGACCGCTCCTCGGTGTTCTTGATCATCATTTCGAGCTTCGCGGCCCGCTCCTTCAGGTCGGCGCGCTCGGCGTCGCCCTTCGGCGTCCAGTGCTTCCCGGCAGCGGCCTCGCCGACGACCGAGAGACCCTCGCCGGCCTTGTTCCCGAGGTAGTAGCCGGTCGCCGCCGCCCCGAGGGGCGGGACGAGCGCACCAACCACTCGGCCGCCGAACGCGAGGATGCCGCCGGCCGCCGCTCCGACCGTGGCCGCGCCCGGGATCCCCGCGAAGGCCGCGATCCGGGAGGCTCCCGCCAGAGCCACGAGGCCGCCGGTTGCCGCCGTGACCGCCGTTCCGAACGCGACGATCGGGTTCGGCAGGTTCGAGATCGCGTCGATCGCGTTCCCGAGCTTGTCGAAGCCGACGGTCATGATCCGGTCGTTCGCCTCGCCGAGCCGGGTCGTGAAGGTCTCGATCGAGCCGATCATCCGCTGATAAGCGCCATAGGCACCCGCGTTGATGTCCTCGCCGATCTTCGCGGCCCGGTTCCCCGGCGTGTCCTTCATCGTCTGCTGGTCGCGGAGCAGTTGCTCGTAATTGAGCGACTGCGCTCGACCGCCGTGCTCTTGCCCGAAGAGGTATCGAGCGACGGCCGGCGAGAGCCCCTGCTTGACGAGGTCGGCCATCAGGCGCTCGGATTGAACGCCCTGCGCGTTGAGGGTGTAGAACTGGTCGGCGGTCTTCGCGATCCGCTCCGCGTCCTGCGCGTTCACCTTCCCGCTTTTGGTCTTCCGGGCGAAGCTCTCCCCGAGGACGCCCGAGACCCGCGAGACGAACTCGCCCCGGTCGCCCGTGACGGTCTCGTCGTCGAAGATCTCGTTCAGCTTCGAGATCTGATCGCCCGAGATCGCTCGGCCGAACTTGAGTTTCAGCATGTCGGAGAGGCCGCCGGCCGAGAAGTTCGTCCCCGGCTTGACGTAGTCGTCGTACCGAAGGCCGCTCGCCGCGATGGCCGCGAGCCCCTTCGTCGTCGGCGTCGAAAGCTTCATGGCCGCTGCCCGGGCGAAGTTGCCGGTCATCGAGCCCTCGTAACCGATACGCTGAAGTTGCGCCTCGAACGCGTCCTGAAACTCTTCCGAGAACCCGGCGACCTGCCCCGGGGCCGCGCCGAACTTCGTCGAGCCCATCAGGTCGTCGTGCTTCGCGCCCGAGATCTTCGCGCGCTGGACGAGCCGGTTCGCGGCGTGCCGCGCGCTCGCGCCGGCCGCCTCGGGCGTGCTCATGTCCATCCGACGAGCGAGCATCCGGGCGATGATCGCCTCGGCTCCCTCGTCCATCGTCGTGCCCATCGCGAGGGCGTAGTCGCGCGCGGCCTCGGTGATCCCCGAGACGACGCCGACGGTCTGCGCTTCTTTCGGGAGACGGGTCGAGATCGTGGTCTGCGCCCGGACCACGTCAGGGTTCGTAAACCGCGTGTCCTGACCGATCCGGAACGCTTGCGCCTTAAGCGGGCCCTGCGTCTCGGGCGAGATCGACATGATGGCCTGTTGACGCCGAAGCGCCTCGTCCATCGTCGTCCAGCCCTCGACGGCCCTCCCGGCGACCTGACCGAGCTTGCCGGCTCCGACCACTCCGGCGACGCCGCCGACGAGGTCACCCGCCCCGGAGCCGACGCCGGCGCGGGTCGCGACGGGCGAGCGGACGTCGGGCGAAGCCTGAATGAGCCGCCGGTAGGACGCCTGCCTCGCGAGGCTCGCATTCGCGCTGTCGATCGACTTGCGGAGGTGATCCTGCGCGCTCGCGAGACGATTGATCGGGACCCCGGCAGACCCGAGTTCGCGCTTCGCCGCCGAGACCGCCTCGGCCTGTTGCTTGAACGCCTGCGATGCTCCCTTGACCGCGCGCTGCGCCTGTTCATAGGCGCGAGCCAGATCCCGGCTCGGCTTCGCGGCCTCCCCGACCGCCCGCCCGAGCCGCTCGACCTCGCGCTGCGCGTCCCGGAACTTCGTCCGAGCCTCGACGAGGCCGGTGTGCATCGCCCTGAAGTTTTGGATCTTCGCAAGCTTGTCCTGCATGAGACCAATCTGCCGACCCATCCCGGACATGCTCTCGCCGACGACTTTCCCCGCTCTGGAGATGTCCGTCAGCTTCTTCGAGACGGCGGCAAACGCCCCGCCCGTGTTGTCCTTCGCGGAGATGATCGCCTGTGCTTCAATAATCTTCGTCACGGTGTTCCTGTCCTTTCCGAAGTTGCCATTTGGGGACGCTAAGTCGCTGTTTTTGCTGATGACGAGCGTCGATCTCGCTGAATAAAACCGCGGTTTTCATTTCCCCAAAAACGCTCGAAAACTGCGGCCGCCTACGCCCGCACCCGACCGAGACCGCCGGGAGGACCCGTCCACTTCCGGGGGCCTCCCCCTCCGGCCGCCCCGCCGTCGCTGAGGGGGCGTGAGTGAGGGGCCTCGAGCACTCGGCCCGCTACGGGGCTACCCGCCGAGACCCCCAGCCTGCCTCAGGGCCCGCTCTGCGGCTGCGCCAGCCGGGCGTTGATGCGCTCGACGGCCCGCGCCCACGCGTCGCGTCCGTCGGCCCCGTCGTCGCGCTCGGCGGGGGACGGCGGGGGAGGAGCAGGGGGAACGGGGCGGGGAAGGGCGTCCGTGGCCGGAGCGGCGAGGAGCGGGAAGATGTCGTGCGCCTCGAACGCCTCAAAGCCCACCGCCCCGGTGATGAACGCCTCCCGGATCTCGGCCGCGTTCAACCTCGGCGTGTTGAAGGCGAGCCGAACCTCGGCCAGTCGGTGGCCCGCCGCGACCCTCGCATCGAATTCGTGAGCGCGATCGGTCGGCGTCATCGCCGCCACCTGCGCGAGCCTCTCGTCTGTCCACATGTCGTCGATCATGTGCGTTCTCCATTCGGTGAGACAGGGGGACCGCCGCCCGCGAGGCGGACGGCGGTGGAGGTCAGTGCTGGCGGCGGTCGCCGAAGGAAGGCCATCCGGTCTGCGGGCTCGTGCCCTGACCGGCCGCCTTCGGCGCGCTGTAGATCGCGAACACCGTCTCGATCACCTCGATGGCGACGCCCTTGCCGAGCAGCACCTTGAATTCGTCGAACCGTCCGGCGGCGAGGGCGACAGCGCCGACGTCGCAGAGGCGCGTTCGGGTTTCGAGGACGCCACGCTGGAAGTCGAGACCGAAGTCGACGATTTGCTCGGCCGTGAAGCCGGGGGAGTGCTCGGCTCCGGCGGAAAGGCCGCTCATGAGTTCGGGGGAAAGGGCGTGCCCCTGCTTGGCGGCGAGGGCGATGGCCGCGCCGACGCGGGCGGCGTTGTTGGCGGTGATTTCGAGGGTGGTCATGTTGTGTTCCTTCAGCGGTGGTTGCGGCTCGTGATGATGGTGAAGTCACCGCTCCGTTCGGTCTTGCCGAAGTCGACGGGGACGTCCGCTTCGGCGCAGAGGCCGGCGGCGAAGAGGTTTTCCGCGAGCGCGTCGGGCTTGACGCGGAGCAGGGCGAGAGCCCCAGCGATGAACTCTTTCGAGACGGGGCCACGGGTGGTCGTGGCTCGCATCTCAAGGGCTCGCCCGAGCGTCCCGGAGGTGAGTTCGTTGGCGGTGATGGGCTGCAAGTTGCGGCCTCCTTTCAGGCTATGCCGCGCGCCCCTCTGGCGCGCGATCGGGTTGGTGGTGCGTTAGTCGAGATCCCAGACGCCCGGGGCGTCCGGGTCCGTCTTGGCGGCCAGCTTCTCGAAGTAGCGGGCCACCGAGAGGTCGTGGATCAGCGCGAGACGGACGGCCTTGCAGGCTTCGAGGACAGCGGCGGGCGGAGGCAGCCATCGCTCGCTCGCAAGGATGTTCGTCGCCGCGACGTGAACGATCGCGGCCGAGAAGCCGCCCGCAACGTCGTACCAAGCCTCGGCGCTGTCCTCGTCGACCTCCTCCTCGGAGAGAAGCTCGACCGTGTGCCGGGCCCACGCGACCAGATCGACGTTGGCACGAGGCAGCGACGTCATTCGCTCCACGAGGACGGCGAGCAGCGAGACGGGCGGGGACGGCGTGTAGATCGCGGTGGTCAAGGTCGCGACCGTCGTCTGCATGCCGGCGCGGGTGACTTCGCCGGAGCGGACCAATTCCAGCGCCCGGATTTCGTTGTACCGGTGACCTCCGTCGACGCTGATCTCCGCCTTGAGCTGGCGTAGACGGTGCGCAGTCGCGATGTGAGCCTTGATGTACGGCGCGAGTTCTGTCCGGGAGTTCGACGAGACGATGTCAGTGGCCATTGCGGCGAGCCCTCCAATTGGCGTCCATTTCTTCGAGAGCATCGGGGGTGAAGGCGGAGAGGATTTCCTCGGCAGGTGTCATGCGCCGACGAGGTGCGGCTTGCGCCGTAGGCGGGACGGCGACGATGTTGCCGTCGCCGTCCAGTGTGATGGGGTCGGGGCCGGTAGACGGGGCCGGCGGCTCGTCCGTCCAGCGACGCTCGGCGAGCCAGCGGGCAGCACCCGCGACGTACTTCGGCTCGCTCCCCTTCACAGACCGGGCATAGGCGCGGACCCCGTGGATGAGGTCGGCGGGGTCCGCGCCGTTGGCGACCGCCTGAGCGAAAGCAGCCTCGGCCGCCCCGACGCGCTCACGGCGCGGATAGATCGACCAGAAGAGGGAGAAGTCGGCCCGGAGTTCGTCCGGCAGTCCGGTCGCCCGGTCGCGCGAAGAACGAGGTGAGGGGGAAGGGGGATAAGTGTTTCCCGTTCCCGGTTTCTCTTCCCGGTAGACCTGTTCATAGTTTGTGTGCGGATTTCCGCACCCCGGGGGGGTGCGGAAATGACCACCGGGGGGGTGCGAATTCCCGCACGGGGGGAGGTGCGAACTTCCGCACCCCCCGGGGTGCAAGTTTCTGCACGGGGGGGATCGTCGTCCCGTCCGGCCTCGGGAACCTCGCCGAGCCTCTCCACGGCGAACTGATACGAGTTCGTCGAGTAGCCGTTCGGGGCGTTCGGATCGCCGCCGCCACGCTCGACCCGCAGCCAACCGGCCCGTTCAAGCGCGTGGATTGCATCGACAACGGTGCGGCGGCCGATGCCAAGGGCGGCACCGATTGTCGCGTGGGCGGGGTCGCAGCGGCCCGTCTTGCCGTTCAGGTGGTCGAGCAGCCGGAGGGCGACCCGGAGAGCCGACGGAGGCGTGTTCGGGTCAGCCGCAATGGCCTGCGCGAGACGCCACTTTGCTAAGAGGGTGATGGGCTCGGTCATCGCGTCCGTTCTCGTTGGAAGGTCTGGCCGGCGGCACGCCACGCTCGTCGCGCCGCCGGCCTGCACCGTTCGCCCCCTTGACCCGTCCAAAGAACGTGGCCCGGCCGGGAGGGGGCGTGCCGTTGTTGGCCTCGATGCGAAGGCCTCCGGAGGGCTGCCGGGCCGGATGGGGATAGGTTCAGGCGGTGACGCGGATCTGCCACCGCACGGGTTCGAGCGCCTCGGCGATGGCCCGAGCCTCGGCGTCGGGCTCGGGCGGGGTGAGGCGCTCGTGGCTGATGGGGTCGATGATCTGGGGACGCTCACCGACGGGCAGACCGAGGGCAGCGGCGAGGTCGTGCGCCCGCACGTGCGCGGCGACGGTCTCGCGGAACTGCGCCAACGCCTCCTCGCGGAGCGGGGCGATCTCGGCCTCCATCGCCTCGTGGAGCGCGCGGCCGGCGTCGCGGCGGCGCTCCTCGGCGATCCTGACGACGTCCGCGTCGGCCTGCGCCGCGACCTTCCCGGCGAGGGCGGTGGTCCGCTTCACGCTCGCGTCCGCCCGCTTGGCCTCGACGGCGCTCGCGTCCGTCGTGAGCCCGACGGCGAGCAGGCCAGCCTCGCGGATCGCCGCCCGCTCGGCCTCGTCCGCTTCCGCGTCGAGTTCAGCCTGCTGCTTCGGCCGCTCCTCGGCAACCTGCCGCGCCAGACCGACGATCTCTCCCGCCTTGGTCACGGCGGACGCCTTGGGGGTCAGCGACGCCACGATCGCGGCGACGCGCTCGGCGAGCGACACAGCGCCGCCCGGGATCGACTTGAAGAACCGGGAGGCCATCACTGCTGCCCCCCGTTCACGGCCGCCTGCGCGGCGGCACGCTCGTCGCCGAGCTTCGCCAAAGCGATCCGCGCCTCGTCGGCCGCCTCGCGGGCGGTGAGCACCTCGTCCCAGTCCGGACGCTGATGGATGGCCTCGATGGAATGCAGGTCCCACATCGCGAGCAACTGGCTGTAGATCGCGGCGGCGGCGAGGACGGCCCGCTGGGCTTCGACCTTCGCCGCGTCGAGCCGGGCGAAGACCTCGCCGGCCGTCTCGGTCTTCTTCACGGTGCGCGCCATGATCAGGCCACCTCGCGCGCGGCCGGGAGGGCGGCAATGACGCGGTCGATCTCCTCGACCGGCACCATGTTCAGGCGTCCGAGCTTCACGACGCGGATGCGCCCGCCGACCATCATGCGATGCATCGTGGTGCGGCTGATACCGCCGAGCGCGGCGCGCGCCTGCTCCTCGGTGAGGAGGCGCGGGGCGATGGCGGAACGGCTGTCGCCGCCGCTGTCGCTGATCTTGTTCGAGTGGTTCATTTTGCTTCCCTTCGAGCCGCGAAACGGCGCGGCGACATCGGGAAGGTCGCGGAACTCTGAGCGCCTGTAACGACGGCGAAAAATTCACCGACGAAGTTTTTTCCCAATCGAGCCGCTACACCAATCGCGGCAAGGGATTTTCCGAGTTGCAGACTGACCGCTCGTCTCGCCGATTATTTGTCCACATCGGATAGGGCGTGCTTGATAGCTCGCGCAGCGTTCTTCACCTCGACGCCAACGTCAGCCAGTGCTGCTTCGGCAAACGGAAGGAACAGGGCGCGGGGTGAACGCCGCGAGGCGGCAGCGCGCGAAGCCTTCGCGGGCGGCAGCCGAGTGACCTGCGTCCATTCCCGGGCGAGCGCCTTGAGGAACTCAACCTGCCAGACCTTCCCCGGCGTGCCGCGCTTGCCTTCGGAGACGTGCTCGACCACGGCCAGCGTGGCAGGGACGGTCAGGAGCGCCGCGACTATCCCGTCGATCACTTCGGCCTGCCCGTGCCCTGCTCTCCGAAGGGCCGCCGACGCTCGGCGTAGGTCGCGGAGCGTCTCAGGCTCGTCGAGGATGCCTTGCAACCGTTCGAGAACCGGACGAGCGGCTGACGCCATCCGGACGGCGCGACGCCTGCTTGCGGCGTCGTCCGCTCGCAGTGCCTGCATGTTGCACGCGTACACGACGGACCGCATTCGGTCCCGCAGGACGCCTTCGGGAAGGGAGAGGAGCCGTTCGAGATCCGCGACCGGGACATCGATGGCCCACCGCGCGGCCTTGTCGGTGACGAGCGGAGGGCCTCTCATGCGACGCCCCGGGCAGAAGCGAAGTCGACCACCTTCGACGCCGGCTGGCGGTCCTCGACGATCTCACGCACTCGGGCATCCCACGCGAGAAGCGCCGTAGCCTTTCTCTCGATCTGGTCGGTGTGAACGTAGTGGCGGACGAGCGTCCGGACGTTCTTCCCGCCCGCCTCGTGACCGACGATGGCCGCGACAAGGTCGAGTTGTATGCCCATCTCGGCGAGCTTCGTCGCGGCGGTTCTCCTGAGATCGTGGGTTGTGAACTTTGCGATCGGGAGCCGGTCCTCTCGGTTCAAGAGGCTCTGGCCCACGTTCGATGCGCGCATCGCGCGCCCCGTCTCGGTCGTGAAAAGCGGCCCGCGTCCGCTCGCCGGCCAGTTGGCCTCGACGATCTCCCGGGCGAGACCGACCAGCGGGGTGAGGCGCTGCCTCTTGTTCTTCGAGCGCGCGGCCGGGAGCGTCCAGACCCACGTCTCTCGATCAACCTCGCCGGCCTCGATGCCGGCGACCTCGCCGCAGCGCGCACCAAGCAGGAGTTGCAACCGGAGGACCTCCGGGTGGCCTCCGGGGAGGTCTGCTGCATCCAACCAAGCCCACAGGGCGCGGACCTCGTCGTCCGACAGGACCCGGTCCCGAGGCGCCCCGGTGTCGTACGCCTTCAACCCTGCCGTGGGGTCATTCTCGATCAGGTCGCGCCCAACTGCCCACTTGAACATCGCGCCAATGACCTGCCGGCGCTTCTCAGCCTCTCGTTCGAGGCCCTCGTCCGACACTGCGTCGAGGACGTCCCGAATGTCCCGCCGCTTCACGTCGGCCGCCCGGGTGTCGAGGAGCGAGGCGAGCGCCCGCTTCAGTCGGCGCTCGATCTCGTCCGCTGTCCTCAACCCATTCTTCCGAACGGACCGCTTCATGTACTCCGCGATGAGGGCCGAGACCGTCACCCGCCGCGCGGCCTCGATGCGAGCCTCCTCCTCGTCCGCGAGCAGGTCGACCCCCTTCCGGGCTGCCGAGGTGAGGGCATGTGCGCGGTCGCGGGCCTGTTCGAGCGTGGTCCCCGGCCACTCACCGAGCGAGGTCCGCCGGACCTTCCCGTGCTTGACGCGGAACGCAAGGTCGAAGGTCCTCTTGCCGTCAGTGGCGACCCGCACCGCAAGGCCCTTCGTCCGTGCATCCGGGACCCGATAGGGGGCCGCCTCCGGCAGCATCGCCTCAATCGCCCGGGAGGTGAGAGGCCGGGCCTCCCGCGTCGCTCCGGAACCGCTTTTCGGCATCGCGTCGATCCTCCGAGATCCCTCCGTCGCAACACGGTCGCAACAGAATTCCGGAACCGACCGGAACATCGGGAAACGCGGACGAACAATTACGTGCTTGAAAACGCTTGGCAATCGAAACATTCAGCAACAGGCGGATCACTTCCGAAACCGAAGCGAAAAGGTTGGATGCAGACTGCCCTGGTCCACAGTCGGGAGTGGCGCAAGCCCTGGCCGGGCGGGCCGGTGGCGCGGCTGGCCGTGGTCACGCACGGGTGGGGCACGGTGCTCGCCGCCATCGGCGCCCCGCTCTTCATGGGATCGCTGGTCGTCCGCCTCGTCGACGGCAGCAGCCTGCACCCCGACGGCATGCTCGACCTCTCGGGCGTGGCGCTGTCGTGGGTGGTGCTGGCGGCCGGGGCGGTGACGGTCGCCGGACCCGCCTGGATCGCCGCCAGGCGAAGGGCGATCCGGCTGGGCGCGCTCGACGCGCTCCTCGCGCTGCCCTACCTCGCCCTGATTTCCGTCGCGGCCTGGGTGGCGCTGTGGGAGCTGCTCGATGCCCCGTTTCGCTGGAACAAGACCGAGCACGGGCCGGCGGGCCCTCCCGGCTACATGTAGCGCTCGAGTTCCTTCGCCGCTTCGGCGGGGGACTTCTGGAGATTGAACGCCCCCACGAAACGCCCCTTCGCGTCCATCAGGTAGACGAGGGCGGTGTGGTCCATCGTGTAGTTGCCGTTCTCGCCGGGCACCTTCCGTGCGAAGACACGATAGGCCTTCATGATGCCGTCGACCGCGGCCTGGCTGCCGCTGAGGCCGACGATGTGCGGGTCGAAGCTCGACAGATAGGTCTTCATGAGCTCCGGCGTGTCACGCGCGGGATCGACGGTCACGAACACCGCCCGGACCTTGTCTCCCTTGGCGGCGAGTTCGGAATAGACCTGCGTGATCTCGTAGAGCGTCGTGGGGCAGACGTCGGGGCAATGCGTGAAGCCGAAGAAGACGAGGCTCGGCTTTCCAAGCAGGTCCTTCTCGGTGAACGCCTTGCCGTCCTGATCGACCAGGCTGAACGGACCGCCGACGGCGGCCACCTGCTGGCCTTCCCGGGGCATGAACACGACGGCGACGGCCATCAGCAGGGCCACGGCCCCGAAGACGAAGGCGAGGAGGGGCAGCGCCAGCCGGCGTGCCAGGGCTTTTTCCTTGGCTGACGGGTCTGGGCCAGGCTTCACGGACATGGGGAACGATCGCTCTCTCAAAAGCACCAGGCGATGGCCGCGGCCAGCACGTCGGTGAACACGCCAGCGCCGCGGGCATTCCACAGCACGAGACCCGCCGCCACGAGGCATACGGCCGCGCCCGCCCACAGCACCAGTCCCAACCGGCTGAAGCCGGATGAAGGACCGGCTGTCGGCGCGTCGGATTGCGGGCCCGGCGATGGAACGGCCGTCATGGCGGGGTCCTGAACTGCCTCTGCGGCGTTTTCGTGAACGGCCGCGCCCGGTCCACCGGGCGACGTGCCGTCACGTCGCGGCGGCGCAAACTGCCATGGGGCGTGCGCCTTGGCCAGCCCCGTCCGGGATCACACGAACATGGGCAGGATGCCGCGCCGGTACTGTTCCAGGCCGACGGTGTGCTGGATGATCCTGCCCTCGTGGACCACGAGGAACCGGGGGGTTCCGTCCGTGTAGGGGATCTTCGCCAGCACGGGCTTCAGGTCCGAGGGCCAGGCACCGTCCTCGCGGATGTCGGTGAAGCGCAAGACCTCGACCTCACGGAAACGCACCCGCGCTTCCCGGCACAGCCGCTCGAGGCGGGCGCGCTCATAGGCATTCCACTCGATGCAGAAGGGACAATCGCGCGCCATCACGGCGAGGATGAAGACGTCCTTGCGCAGGCCGTCGGCCAACGCGGCCGTCGGCGCGAGCAGTGCTGCGGAGGTGGCGAGTACGAACTGCCTGCGGTCCATGGGGATCGTCCGTTCCAGGAGCGTCCGGGACATTAGCGCGGCCAGTGTAAAGGAAATGCCGCCGTTTCGCCAACAAGGCCGACGAGGCGGATCTGCGTCCTCCGGCGCGGCGTTGGGGAGTGCCGGAGGACGCAGGGTCGCCGACGCGGAGCGCGTCAGGCGCTCGTGTCGACGAGAAGGGACTTGAGGACCGACTGCAGGTCCTGGCTGCCGCTCGAGCCGTAGCTGGAGCCGCTCGACTGCTTCTCCTTCAGGAGCTTCATGAAGTCCTGCAGCAGCTTGGTGGTCTGGTCGGTGTCGGAGCTCTCGTCCGTGGAGGAGGTGTCCTCGTCGGGCCGCGGCCCGCCGGCTCCGCCCGGACCTCCGGGCCCGCCGGGGCCGCCCTTGCCGCCGGGTCCCTTGGCGAAGAGCTGCTTCAGCTCGCTCGCCTGGTCGTCGGTCAGCTTGCCGCTCTTCACTTCCTGGTCGATCAGGCTGTCGATCTTGGCCTTCATGGCCTTGGGATCGGGCCGTCCCGTTCCCGCGGCGGCCTGCGACGGCAAGCTCTTGTCGATGTCGTCGAGAGCCGAGGTCAGTGCGTCCTTGTCCGAGGCGCTGATGCTGCCCGACGAGATCGCGTCGGTGAGCCGGTCCTGCATCATGTCGCGAGGCGAGGGCCGTTGGGTCGAAAAGGACCCGGAAATCGAGGTCATTGCCATCTCCATCATCCGGTCATTGGCGACCGATGCGGTCATCCACGGCTGGCAGCCTTAACTGGGCGTTGAAAATGCGAGTCGAACCGTAACGTGGAGTTACAAACGCCGGCGACGAAACACGCCGTTACAATGTTTCATGGATCGAGCGGCTCGTCCGGCAGGCGCACCCTGACGACCAGGCCCTTTCCGAGCCGGCCCTCGCCACCGCGCTCCAGGTCGATCGTACCGCCATGGCCGAGGATCAGGTCCCGGCTGATGGTGAGCCCGAGGCCGGTGCCGCCGGTGTCCCGGTTGCGCGACGTTTCACCCCGCGTGAACGGCTGGAACACGCGCTCCAGGTCCTCCTCGGGGATGCCGGGGCCGTCGTCGGCGATGGTCACGATCGCGTCGGCCCCCTCGACCACGAGGGTGATGCGCCCGCCGCCCGCATAGAGCGCCGCGTTGCGCACGAGGTTGGAGAACGCCCGGCGCAGCGCCACCGGCCGGGCCGAGATGATGGCGTGCAGGGGCCCCTCGTAGGTGAAGGGCGTGCCGTTGTCCTCGGCTTCGTCGCACAGGCTGGCCAGAAGGGCGGCGAGGTCGACGAGCCTGTGCTCCTCGCGCTTGGCATCCTGCGAGGCGAAGGCGAGGGTCTCCTCGAGCATGACCTTCATGTCGTTCAGGCTGGCCTGCAGCTCCTGGCGCTGGCGCGGGTCCGTCACGTATTCCGCCGCAAGCGTGAGCCGGGTGAGCGGCGTGCGCAGGTCGTGCGAGATGGCCGCGAGCATCTGGGTCCGCTCGTCGACGAAGCGCGTCAGGCGCGCGTGCATGGTCGAGAACGCGGTCGCGATGCTGCGGAACTCCGGGATGGCGAGGTCGTCCATCTGCACGGGATTGCGCTCGCGGCCGAGGCGATCGGCCAGGGCGGCGAGCTTGCCCAAGGGCGCGAGCAGCGACCTGGCGGTCAGGATCGCCATCAGCGCGATCAGCATCGCCGCGCCGGCGAGCGTCAGGTAGAGCGGGATGCCCTGCCGGGGTCGCGGCCCCCCGTTGGGGCGGGAGTCGACGACCAGCGCCCGCCCATCGGGAAGCTGCACCGCGAGGGTGAACCCCTCGGGCGTGAAGAGATCCGGCTCGTCCTCGCGCAGCGGTCCTCTCGGCAGGGACGCGCCGGCGTCCGGCGGGACCGTGGCGACGTGGCTCGGCCCGCCCCCCGGCATCGGCCCGGCGCCGAGCATGCGCACCGGGATCGCTCCGCCGAGGGCCTGGGACACGATCGGCCCGAGCCGCTGCTGCGGCCAGAACCCGTCGCCCGGCGGGTTGCCGGGGGGCGCGGGGGGCAGGGAGGGGGCGATCGAAAAGTCGAGATGCGAGGCCGAGGGCAGGCGACGCAGGTCCTCGGCCGTGCCGCCCGCGGCCGCGACGCGATAGGCCTCCTGCACGGAGGATGCGACCCAGCGTGCGCTCAGCAGCACGAAGCGGGGCGGCGGCGTCAGGATGAAGACGAGGCCTGCCAGGAGCTGCATGGCCGCCAGCGCCAGCAGGATCGCCAGGCCGATCCGCGTGGCGAGGCGCCGCGTGCGCCAGCGATGCCGGATCCAGCCGAAGGCCGCACCGGGCTTCACGGGCCGTCGTCCTGGTCGACCGTGTCCACCTGCGGCGTGAACATGTAGCCCCCGGCGCGCACCGTGCGGATGAGCAGGGGGTCGGACGGGTTGACCTCGATCTTGCGCCGCAGCCGGCTCACCTGGACGTCGATGGAGCGGTCGAAGACGTTGGCGGCCCGACCATGGGCGAGATCCAGCAACTGGTCGCGCGTCAGGATCATGCGCGGATGCGTGACGAAGGCGAGCAACAGGTCGAACTCGCCGCTGGTGACTTCCACCAGGGCTCCGGCCGGCGACACCAGCGTGCGGCGGGCGGGGTCCAGCGTCCAGCCTTCGAAGCGGTAGCACGAGTTGGGCACCTGCCGCCCCGCGCCGGGAGCGGCCTGCGCGCGGCGCAACTGGACCCGGATGCGGGCGAGCAGTTCGCGCGGGCTGAACGGCTTCGTCACGTAGTCGTCCGCGCCGATCTCCAGGCCGACGACGCGATCGGTCTCGGTGGCCGCGGCGGTGAGCATGATGACCGGCGTGGCCGATTTCTCACGCAGGCGACGGCACAGCGTCAGCCCGTCGGTGCCGGGCATCATCACGTCCAGGACGATGACGTCGAAGCGACCGGCCTGCAGCGCGCTCTCCATCTCGCGGCCCCCCCCCCGCCTGGGTGACGCGCAGGCCATTGTCGCCCAGGAAGCGGGCCAGCGACGAGCGGATCTGGCGATCGTCGTCGACGACCAGAACATGGGGAAGCGGGGGCTGCGACATGGCGGGTCCGTGTGGCGCTGTGGTCGGGCTGGCAGTGCCCCATCGTCGCCGGATGCTCAAGCGCCACCTTGTAACGGAGCGTTACAAACGGCAAAGCCGCCGTCACTCTCCGCGGCCCGCCCTCCTGTAAACCGCTGCACATGGCCGGTCCGCCCGGTCGTGTCCACAGGAGTGCTCACCATGAACAGACTGTTGCGCGCCGCCTTCGCGACCGCAGTCCTCCAGATCGCCGGCCAGGGGCTTCTCTCCGCCGCGCCCGCCAGCGCGCAGGGTTTGCCCCCCGGCCCGCCGCCGCGCTGCGAAGATGGTCCCGCGATGCTCGCCGGCCGCCTGGCCTTCCTCGAGACCAAGCTCGAGATCCAGGGGGACCAGGCGCGCGCCTGGTCGACCTTCGCCCAGGAGATCAAGACCGCCGTCGCCCCGCTCGACGCCATCTGCCGCAGCGGGCCGCGCCCGGGCGAGCCGGCCCTCGGCACCGATCCGGTGCAGGTGCTGGATCGCAGGCAGTCGCCGCTCCTGGCGGCGGCATCGGCCGCGGGCGGCATGCGGGAGGCCGTGCGCCGCCTCTCCGACCAGCTGACGCAGAACCAGCGTCAGGTGTTGGCCCAGGAACTCGGTCGCCCGGGTCCGGGCCTCGCCTTCCTGCCGCCTCCCCCGCCTCCGCCTCCCCCGGGTCACGGCCCTCACGGCGGTGGACCCGAGATGCGGGGCTTCGGCCCCGCCCCCCGCTGACCTCGTTCTTGAACACGGAGACTTGACGATGCGCCGCTTGAAGCATGCAGCCTTGCCGCAGTCCGGATCAGGCAGTGAGCATCCTGCCCTGACCGGGGCGTCCCGGCTGGTTGGCCGCATGCCCGACGGCAGCATTCAGGAGGGCCTGGAAACCGGCGGGCCGCTACTCGCCGGAGCGTCGATGGACCTCCTGATCCGCGCGCCCGCTTCGGGCGCGCGGTACCCCTCGCGCCGGGTTGCGCCCCATGGACCCGGCGCGGGGGCTTCTTCCCCGCGCTTCAGTTTCGCTGTCGCGGGGATCCTGCTGATGGGCCTGGTCATGCTCGGCGTGGCGACGTCGTTGATCGCGCGCGACCTGCTGGTGCCCGCCTTCGCCGGCGCCGCGGTCGCTGCCGACGAGGCCCCCGACTATGCGGCCCGCCCGCTCTGGCCGGCCTGGACCCGCAGGTCCTGACGTCGCCCGCCGCGAAGGTTTCGTCAGCGGCCCGGGCTGTCTGCCCGAACCAGTGACATGCCGCACCGCGCGTAGACCGGGGCGAGCGCATCCGCCCCCATGTCCCGCAGGACCTGCGCGGCAAGATCCGGCTCGGCGGAGGTCGATGCGACGGCGCCCGTGAACACCGTCGTCGCAGTGGCCTCCGGCGCGACGGCCGTGACGACGTCGATCCCCGGCACTTCGAAGAGTTCGCTGTACTGCTGGAAGCCGAGGGATGCCCGCCCGTCCGCCACGAGGCCGCCGACGGGCACGCCCGGGGGCGCCTTGACGAGCTTGCCCTCGAGGGAGGCCCGCAGCCCCCAGCGCTCGATCAGGCCGATGAGATGGTCCCCGCTCGGCCCCGTCGAATAGGCGATCGCAGGCGCCTCCAGGAGCGCGCGCTGCAGCGCGTCGCGCGACGACAGGTCGGGCCGCGCGGCGCCCGCGGCGACCGCGAAGGCCGTGGACGAGCGCGCCAGCGGGACGAGGCTGCCGCGAGCGACGTGGCCTTCGTTTTCCAGCGCCCCCATCACCGTGTGCGACAGCACCACGAGGTCCAGCGCCTCGCCGGCCCGGACCCGCCGGGCCGCGTCGACGCCGCCGATCGACTCGACGTCGATGGCGCCGCCCGCCCGTTCGCCGAGCAGCCGCGCCAGCTCGCCGAGCAGCGTCTTCGTCGCCATGGAGGAGATGCACCTCAACGCCACATCCCGCTCCATGGCCCGCCTCCTGTTGGACCGGCGCGGTCAGTGCCGCGCGAGGTCGAAACGATCGGCGTTCATAACCTTGGTCCACGCGGAGGCGAAGTCCCTGACGAACTTTTCCTGGGCGTCCGCGCAGGCATAGACCTCCGCATAGGCGCGCAGTTGCGAGTGCGACCCGAACACCAGGTCGACGCGCGTCCCCGTCCACTTCACCGCGTCGGTGCCGCGGTCGCGGCCCTCGTACACGCCCTCCTGGCCGGCCACCGGGCCCCACTGGGTGTTCATGTCCAGCAGATTGACGAAGAAGTCGGTGGTGAGCCGTCCGGGCGTCCTGGTGAACACCCCGTGCTGCGAGCCATGGGCATTGGCGCCGAGCACCCGCAGGCCGCCGAGCAGCACCGTCGTCTCGGGACCGGTGAGACCCAGCAGCTGTGCCCGGTCCACGAACGCTTCCTCGCCCTTCATGAACTGGGTCTTGCCCGGGTTCACGTAGTTGCGGAAGCCGTCCGACCGGGGCTCCAGGGGGGCGAAGGACTGGACGTCGGTCTGGTCCTGCGAGGCGTCCGTCCGGCCCGGCGCGAAGGGCACCTCGACCGGCGTGCCCGCGTCCCGCGCCGCCTTCTCCACGCCCGCATTGCCGGCGAGCACGATCAGGTCGGCGAGCGAGACGGCCTTGCCCCCGGACGCCTGCGCATTGAACCGGTCGCGGATGGCGCCAAGCTTTTTGAGCACGGTCTGCAGCTCGCCCGGCGCGTTGACGTCCCAGTCCTTCTGCGGCGCGAGGCGGATGCGGGCCCCATTGGCCCCGCCGCGCTTGTCCGACGCCCGGAACGTCGATGCCGAGGCCCAGGCCGTCGACACCAGCTGCGGCACCGTGAGGCCGGATGCCAGGATCTGCTCCTTCAGGGACGCGGCGTCCGCCGCATCGACGAGCGGATGGTCGGCAGCCGGCACCGGGTCCTGCCAGATCAGCGTTTCCTTGGGCACGAGCGGCCCGAGATAGCGCGCCACCGGGCCCATGTCGCGATGGGTGAGCTTGAACCAGGCGCGCGCGAACGCATCGGCGAACTGGTCGGGGTGCTCGAGGAAGCGCCGGGAGATCTTCTCGTAGGCGGGGTCGAAGCGCAGCGCCAGGTCCGTCGTTAGCATGGTCGGCAGGCGCTTCTTCGCCGGATCGAAGGGATCCGGGATCGAGGGCTCCGCACCCTTGGCCTGCCACTGCTTGGCTCCGGCCGGGCTGGTGGTGAGTTCCCACTCGAACCCGAACAGGTTTTCGAAGAAGGCATTGCTCCAGCGGGTCGGCGTCTGCGACCAGATCACCTCCGGGCCGCCGGTGATGGCGTCGCCGCCATGGCCCTTGCCGTGGCCGCTCTTCCAGCCCAGGCCCTGGTCCTCCAGCGCACCCATCTCCGGATCGGGCCCGACGAGCGAAGGATCGCCCGCGCCGTGCGTCTTGCCCAGCGTGTGGCCGCCGGCGATCAGCGCGACCGTCTCCTCGTCGTTCATGGCCATGCGGAAGAACGTCTCGCGAATGTCGCGGGCCGCCGCCACCGGGTCCGGATTGCCGTTCGGGCCTTCCGGGTTCACGTAGATGAGGCCCATCTGGACCGCGCCGAGCGGCTCGGCCAGCTGGCGTTCGCCGCTGTAGCGCTCGTCGCCCAGCCACGTGCCCTCGGGGCCCCAGTAGAGCTCTTCCGGCTCCCACACGTCGGCGCGGCCGCCGGCGAAGCCGAAGGTCTTGAAGCCCATGGATTCCAGGGCGACGTTGCCGGCCAGAATCATCAGGTCGGCCCAGGAAATCCTGGCGCCGTACTTCTGCTTGATCGGCCAGAGCAGCCGGCGGGCCTTGTCGAGGTTGGCGTTGTCCGGCCAGGAGTTCAGGGGCGCGAAGCGCTGCTGACCGGCGCCGGCGCCGCCGCGGCCGTCGGTGATGCGGTAGGTGCCGGCGCTGTGCCAGGCCATGCGGATCATCAGGCCGCCGTAGTGGCCCCAGTCGGCCGGCCACCAGTCCTGCGAATCCGTCATCAGCGCGGTGAGGTCGCGGATGACGGCGTCGAGGTCGAGCGTCTTGAACGCGGCCGCGTAGTCGAAGTCCCGGCCCATCGGATCGGACTTGCCGGAGTTCCGGTGCAGAACCTCGATGTCGAGGGCCTCGGGCCACCAGTCGCGGTTGCGGCGGGCCTTGGCACCGCCGCCCGAGACGGGGCACTGGCCTGCGGTCGCTGCGGAGGTTGCTTCTTGGGACTTCGCGTCCATGGGCATTTCTCCTGTCGCGGGCTGGCCACGGTGGCGCCTGCCCTCGATGTGGCACTTCGGGTTGGTGATGTGCGGGCGGGCAAGTGGCACGCCGCGGGTCAGACAGCCGGTTCGGGTGTCTTCGCGGATCGAGGCGATCGATGCTCTGGCGCGGCGCCGGATAAGGACTTGGAGCGGGCGAAGGGAATCGAACCCTCGACATACAGCTTGGGAAGCTGTCGTTCTACCACTGAACTACGCCCGCGCACCGGGGGCCGTCCGAGTCAGCGGCGACCATAGCGGAGCGCGTCGCGGCGGGCAACGGGGGCGATGCGGCCGGTTTGCCGCGGCGCGTCCGGATCACCGCTACCACCCCGTGCAGGACGCGGATCATGCAACCCACAAGGACGGCTCAGGCCGCCTTGAAATGCTTGGACAGCTTCAGGCCCTGCGCCTGGTAATTGGAGCCGAGGTCGCGGCCGTAGAGCAGGGCGGGCTCCTCGGACATGCGCTCATAGACGAGCCGGCCCACGGTCTGTCCGTCCTCCAGGATGAACGGCACGTCGCGGGAGCGGACCTCCAGCACGGCCCGGCTGCCGGCGCCTCCGGCGTCCACGTGGCCGAAGCCGGGATCGAAGAAGCCGGCGTAGTGGACGCGAAACTCGCCGACCAGCGGGTCGAAGGGCGTCATCTCTGCCGCATGGTCCGGCGGTACGTGCACCGCTTCCTTGGAGGCCAGGATGTAGAACTGCCCCGGATCCAGGATCAGCTCGCGCGACCCGCGCACGTGCAGCGGATCCCAGAAGTCGAGCACGTCGAAGGCCCCCACGCGATCGACGTCGACGACCCCCGTGTAGCGCTTGGCCCGGTAGCCGACGAGCCCGCTGGCATCGAAGGGCGAAAGGTCGACGCTGACCGCGATGCCGCTCTGGATGTTCGGCTCGGCCGAGGTGACCAGTCGCGAGCGGGCGTGCAGGGCGGCGAGTTCCGCGTCGTCCAGGCGCACGGCCCCGGTCCGGAAACGCAGCTGCGACAGGCGCGAACCCGTGCGCACCAGCACCGGGAACGTCCGCGGGGAGATCTCCAGGTAGAGCGGGCCGCGATAGCCCGGCGCGATCTGGTCGAACTCGCGCGAGCGGTCGGTGATGACGCGCGTGAAGACGTCGAGACGCCCCGTCGAGCTTTTCGGATTGGCCGCCGCCGCCAGGTCCTCCGGCAGGTCCAGGCCCTCGAGGAGCTCGGCGATATAGACCGCGCCCGTCTCCAGGACGGCCCCGTGGGTGAGATCGATCTCGAAGAGCGACAGCCCCGCGATGCGGTCGGCCACGGGGACGTCGCGCCCCGGCAGGAAGCTCGCCCGCACGCGAAAGCACCTTCGGCCGAGCCGCAGGTCCAGGCTCGCGGGCTGCACCTGGCCATCCGCGAACGGCCGCTCGATGCGCACGTGCCCCTTGGCGGCGAGGGCCTCGATGGCCTGGGAGGGAAGAATGCCGGGCATGGGGGCCACGAGAGGATCCGTTCGACAGAAATTGACCTTCACTCCTAGCCGAACGGCGCGGTTGACGCCAACGCCAGCGGGGCGTAGATCACAGCCAACGTGGTCCTTTGTGCCGGCCGGCTTGCAGCCACGTGTCATCAAACTGCTAAAAGGCCGGGGTTGTGGACAGTTTCGATCGTCCAGACACCCGGCCGTTTGGCCGGGTTTTTTCGTTCGGGGGTCCACGATGGCTCAGCAACTCGATACCACCGGGCTCCGGCCCGACACGCTCCTGGTGCACGGCGGCACGGCGAGGTCCCCGTTCGGGGAGACGTCCGAGGCCCTGTTCCTGACGCAGGGCTTCGTCTACGACACCATGGAAGCCGCCGAGGCGCGCTTCAACGGCACCGATCCGGGCTTCATCTACTCGCGCTTCTCCAATCCCACCGTGGCGATGTTCGAGCAGCGCATGTGCCTGCTCGAAGGCGCGCCGGCCGCGCGCGCCACCGCGAGCGGCATGGCCGCCGTCACGGCCGCGATGCTGGGCCAGGTGAAGTCCGGCGACCACGTGGTGGCGGCCAAGGCTCTCTTCGGGAGCTGCCGCTACATCGTGGAGGACCTGCTGCCCCGCTTCGGCGTCGCCTCGACCCTGGTCGACGGGACGGACCTGGCGCAGTGGCGGGCAGCCGTGCGGCCCAACACCAAGTCGTTCTTCCTCGAGAGCCCAACCAACCCGACGCTGGACGTCATCGACATCGCGGCCGTCGCCGCGATCGCCCACGAGGCCGGCGCGACCCTCGTCGTGGACAACGTCTTCGCCACGCCGCTGCTGCAGTCGCCCCTGGCGCTCGGTGCCGACTGCGTCGTCTACTCGGCAACCAAGCACATCGACGGCCAGGGGCGCTGCCTGGGTGGCGTCATCCTGGCCTCCGAGGCCTTCATCACCGACAAGGTGCACAACCTGCTGCGCCAGACGGGGCCGTCGATCTCGCCCTTCAACGCGTGGGTGCTGCTGAAAGGTCTCGAGACCCTGCCCGTCCGGGTCGAGCGGCAGGGGCGCAGCGCCGAGGCGCTCGCCGACCACATCGCCCGGCTGCCGGGCGTGAAGCGGGTCCTGTACCCATTCCGCGAGGATCATCCGCAGGTCGCCATCGCCCGCAAGCAGATGAAGGGCGGGGGCACGCTGGTGGCCTTCGAGATCGAGGGCGGCAAGGCCGGCGCGTTCCGCTTCGCCAACGCGCTCCAGCTCGTGAAGATCTCGAACAATCTCGGCGACGCCAAGAGCCTCATCACCCACCCGGCGACGACCACCCACCAGCGGCTGACGCCCGAGGCCCGCGCCGAACTCGGGATCTCCGACGGCATGCTGCGCCTGTCGATCGGCCTCGAACATCCGGACGATCTCGCCGACGATCTCGACCGCGCCGCCCGGGCGCTGTGAGAGCGGAGCTCAGAACCCGTAGAGCCGTGCCGGATTGTCGACGAGGATGCGGTTCCGCACGGCGGGATCCGGCGCCCAGGCGAGCAGGAGATCGAGCAGGTCCGTGTCGTCGGGGCGATTGCTGACGGAGACGTGCGGCCAGTTGCTGGCCCACACGAGGCGGTCGGGTGCAGCCGCGACCGCCGCCTTCGCCAGCGCCGCGACGTCGGCATAGTCCGGCGCGCCGGCGCGCGAGACCTCGTAGGGGGCGCTGAGCTTGAGCCAGGTCCGGCCGCCGTCGAGGAGGCGCAGCAACGCCTGGAAACCGGGATGGCCGACCGGCACCGGCTCGAGGAACTTGCCCACGTGGTCGATGACCAGCGGGCAGGGAAGGTCGCGAAGAAGCGCCTCGCGTTCGGCCAGGAGCCGCCCGTCCATCTGCAACTGGATGTGCCACCCGAAGGGCGCGATGCGGCGGGCGACCGGCGCGAGGCTGTCCCACCCCAGGATACCGCCCGGCAGCATCTGGAACCGGGCACCGCGAATGCCCGCGTCGGTGAGGGCCCTCAGATCCGCGTCGCCGACCCGGTCGTCGATCACGGCGACGCCGCGCGTGTGAGCTAGGCCCAATTCGGCGATGGCGCCGAGCGTGCATCGGTTGTCGGTCCCGTAGGCGGTGGGCTGCACCACGACGCTGCGGGTGATGCCGAGACGCGCGCGCAGGCGGACATAGGCCGCCGCGGTCGCCCAGTCCGGCCCCGGCGTCAGCGCCGCGGGGATCGTCGGCCACTGCGCACCGTAGACATGGATGTGGCAGTCGCAGGCGTCTGCCGGCGCCTGGAGGACGGGCCTGCGATCCGAGGCGGGGCTGCTCATGCCGGTGGTCCCGGTCGCGGCCTGCGGGACCACGTCTCGCCGTTGACCCCACCCGTCGGCACGGCGCCGGAGAGGATTGCCCGCACCTGCTCGACCGTTTCCAGCGACTGGGCCTCGACGGCCTGCGGCGTGAGCCCGCCGATGTGGGGCGTGGCGATCACGCCGGGCAGCCGCGCCAGATGCGGCGACGGCATCTGGTCGGGGGCCCGGCCGACGTCCATGGCCGCGCCGGCGATGCGGCCCGCCGCGAGGGCGCCTTCGAGCGCGGCCTCGTCGACGAGATTGCCCCGCGACAGGTTGACGAAGACCGCATGCGGCCTCATCCGGCCGAGCGCCGCGGCATCGATGAGGTTCTCCGTCTCGGCGGTGGCGACGGCGAGGCAGATCACGTAGTCCGCTTCGCCCAGGAGCTGATCGAGGGGCATGGCGGTCAGGCGAGGGTCGTCGACGGATGCGTAGGGATCCGCCACGACCACGCGCATGCCGATCGCGAGCAGGATCGGGGCGAGGTGACGCGCGATGCTGCCGTAGCCGATCAGCCCCGCCGTGGCGCCCGAGAGCTGGCGGCCCATGCGCACCTCGGGCGCCCGGTCGGCGCGATAGGCCGCGGTGGCGGCGGAGACGCCGCGCGACAGGTCGACCATGAGGCCCAGGGCGAGCTCCGACACGGCGGCCATGAAGCCGGGTCGCGCGCGTGTCACCAGGACACCGGCCCTGCCGGCCGCGGCGACGTCGATGTTGCGGATGTCGACGGCCACCCGCACGACGGCCTGGAGCTGCGGCAGTCGCTCGAACACGGTGGCGGGGACCGCCGTCGCCCTGTCCGCCACGATCACCGACGCGGCGGCGGCGGCGGCGGCGAGGCCGTCCGGGTCGAGGGGCTGCGGCCCCTCGTGCAGCATCACGGGCGCCAGGGCCCGCAGGCCGGCCAGCGCGCGCTCTCCGTAGTATTGGATGCGGGCCTCGGGCACGTGGGTGAGGAGGATGATCATCGCCGGGTCAGGCCATGGTTCGCAGCATCGGCGCGGTCACCTCGCACTGCAGGCCTTCGTCCCGCATGAAGCGCTCGATCTCGTCGACGCAGGCCGAGCCCTGGAGATGGTACGTGTCGCGCGTGTGGCCCGCCGCATGGGGTGCGATGACGACGTTGGGCAGCGTGCGCAAAGGGTCGTCAGCCGGCAGCGGCTCCGTCGCGAACACGTCCAGCATCGCGCTGATCCGGCCGCGGCGCAGCGCATCGAGCTGCGCGGCCTGGTCGACGATGAGCGAGCGCGCCGTGTTGATGAAGAGCGCGCCATCCTTCAGCAGCGCGAACTCCCGCGCGCCGATCATGTTCTCCGTCTCCGGGATGACCGGTGCGTGGAGCGAGACGACGTCGCTGGTGCGCAGGAGCTCGTCCAGGGGGACGACCGTCACGCCCAGGGCGGCGGCTCCCTCAGGAGACAGCAGCGGGTCGGCGACGACGATCCGGCAGCCGAACCCGCGCAGCAGGCGAATGACCGCGCGGCCGACATAGCCCGCGCCGACGAGGCCGACCTGCAGCGCGCCGAGCAGGCGGCCCAGATGGCGCTGGCGCAGGACGAACCAGTCCTCTCCCTGCTTCATCCCTGCATCGTGCCGGTGCGGCTCGCGCAGATGCATCAGGATCTCGGCCACCACGAACTCCGACACGGCGGCGGCGATGGCGTGAGCCGAATGGGTGACCCGGATCCGGCCGTTCTCGATGGCATCGAGCGGCACCAGCCGGCGGATCGAACCGGCCGAATGGGCGACGAGGCGCAGGCGCGGGTGGGCGGCCAGCAGTTCGGCCGAGAGCGGCGGCGTGCCCCAGCCCGTCAGCGCGATGTCCGCGTCCGCCACCAGCGCGGGCAGGTCCGCCCGGGTGAGGGCGGAGGCCTGCGTCATGCGAAGCTCGGCGAGCCCGCCCAGGCGCTCCAGCGCGGCGTCGCTGAGCATCTTGGCGCGAAACTCCGGCGTCAGCAGCACGGCGACGGTCGGCCGGTTCTTCTCGGGCATGGCGTCCTCCTCGGACCTACGTCGTCCAGGCGACGTCAGGTGCGTGCGGGCTGCAGGATGATCTCGGGGATGTGCACGCGGGCGGGCTGGCACAGGACGTAGAGACAGGCGGCGGCCACGTCCTCGGGTTTGAGCGCGATGCGCAGCATCTCCGGCGTGGGCGGCGTCGGGCGGCGTTCGAGCAGGGGCGTGTCGGTCATCCCGGGCATGATCGCGGTCACCCGGATGCCGTTCTCGCGCTCCTCCTCCGTCGTGCCGTGGGCGAGTGCGACGACGCCGGCCTTGGTGGCCTGGTAGGCGATGCCGGACTTGTCCGCCTTGCGCGCCGCCACCGAGGAGATGTGGACCAGCAGACCCCCGCCTGCCGCGCGCATCACGGGGACTGCGGCACGGGTGATGGCGAAGGCCGCCGTGAGATTGTCGGCCAGCATGCCGGACCAGCTCTCGGCCGTGAGTTCGCCCAGGCTGCGCCGCGGGATGTTGGTGCCCACCGAGTTGACCACGGCGTCGATCCTGCCGGTCGTGCCGGCGACCTCGGCGAGGGCGCGCTCGACCGCGTCCGTGCGCGTGGCGTCGACGGTGAGGACGAGTGGGCGCGCCCCGCCCTCGGCCTGGATGTCCGCGGCCAGGGCGTCGAGAGCGTCGCGACGGCGCGCCATGACGGCAACGGTGGCGCCGGCGGCGGCCGCGGCCAACGCGGTGGCGCGGCCCATGCCGCTGCTGGCGCCCAGGACGACGACGGTCTGTCCGGCGAGGGGACGCGGCATGGTTCAGCTCTCCAGCTGGCGCTTCACGTAGCGCAGGTCGAGAAGGGTCTGGTCCAGCGCCTGGCCGAGCGGCATCTCGTAGTGGCTGTGCAGGGTGAGATAGCCGCCAAAGCCCGTCTCGCGCAGATGGCGGATGACGGCGTCCCACGGCACCATGCCGTCCGGGATGCCGGTCCAGTCCGAATGCCATTGCCGCTGGCCCATGGGATTGATGGTGCCCGGATACCAGCCGCCGTTCTTCACGCCGACGCAGGACAGCCAGGGCTTCAGGACGTCGAAGGTGAAGCGCCAGTCGTCCCGGCCATCCTGCACGACCTGGTTGCCTGGGTCGGGGTAGGCCGAGATGCGCGCGGGATCGTGGTCTTCGAGCAGGCGCAGGGTTTGCGCCCCGGAGGCGTGGATGGTGTCGCCGTGGAGCTGGATGGCGAGCTGGACGCCGGTGCGGCCCGCCAGCGCGTCGAGGCCGTCGAGCTTGCGGCGCGCGTCGTCGAAGATCTCCCGATAGCCCTGGCCAGCATACTTGTAGTAGCCGAGCCGGATCGTACCGATGCCGGCTTCACGGCACGCCGCGAAGACGCGCTCGGCCTGCGGGGTCGCCTCGACGACGTCGGTGGTGGCCATCGGCACGGCGAGGCCGGCACGCATCAGGAGCGCCACGGCGGGCGCGATGCCTTCGGGCTGTGCGGGCGTGACCTGGTGGCCGTCGCGGATCAGGAGGTCCACGCCGGGGAAGCCGACCTGGTTCAGATGCGTGGCGACCTCGTCGAGGGTCAGTCCCTTGAACAGCTTCGTGAACATGACGATCTGCACGGGCGGTTCTCCCTTGTCGCCGAGCCGTTCGCGCGGCTCAGCCTGGCTGGTTGATCGGCGCGGCCGAGCCGCGGACGACGAGTTCCGGCAGGGCGGTGAGGTGGATGGGATCCCCCTCGACACCGCCCTGGATCCTGGCGAGCAGCGCGTCGACGAGGCTCGCGGCCATCGGCGCGATCGGCTGCCGGATGGTGGTGAGCGGGGGCTGCGCGATCTCCGACAGGAGGATGTCGTCGAAGCCCACGATCGACAGGTCCGCCGGCACCGAGCGCCCCATGTCGCGGGCGCCCGCATAGGCTCCCAGCGCATAAAGATCGTTGATGACGAAGACAGCCGTCGGCGGCTCGGCGCGGGTCAGCAGCTCGCGCATGCCGGCGCGGCCGAGATCGGCACCCTCGCGGTCGCCGAAGCCGCTGATCCCGGCGCCCTCCCAGATGAGGTCCGCGCCGACCGGCAGGCCGGCGGCCTGCAGGGCCTCGCGATAGCCCTCGATGCGCGCGATGCGGCTGGCGGTGCGCACCGGGCCGGAGATGGCGCCGATGCGGCGGTGCCCCAGGCCGATGAGATGCTGCACGGCGAGCCGCGCGCCGAGGCGGTTGTCGACGCTCACGCTGCAGCCGAGCGAGATGTCCGCGTCGGCGGCGGACCGGTCGAAGGCCGCGATCACGAGGCCGCGTTCCACCAGGCTGCTGAAGTGGGAGAAGGACAGCGGGGACGAGCCCAGGATCAGCCCGCGGACGCCATAGGACATGAGCTTCTCGGCGTAGCGGCGCTCGAGCTCCGGATCGCGGTCGGCGTTGCAGAAGACCACGTTGTAGCCGCGCGCCATGGCGGCCTTCTCGATCTCATGGGCGGCCAGGCCCCAGAAGGGGTTGGCGACGGACGGAACGATGAGGCCGAGGGTCTCGCTCTTGCCGGTCTTGAGCTGGCGCGCGCTGGTGTTGGGAGAGTAGCCCAGCGCCTCGATGGCCTGCATGACCCGCTGGCGCGTCTCGGGGCTCATGCGCTCGGCCCGGCCGTTCAGCAGGTTCGACACGGTCGTCACCGAGACGCCCGCCATCTTCGCGACACTGCCGATTCCGACGCCCACACCGGTCCCCGAGTGCTCGTGTGTAACGATAAACCGTCTACGCGCCCAATCGACGCCGCGTCAAGCGGGAATTCTTTCCAGGCGAGAGCTTGGCCCAGATCGAACGCCGATTGACAGGTTTTCGGGCTGGTGTAACGTTGCACTAGATAAGGTCGAAGACCACACAAATCCACTGGAGGAAGCAGCGATGGGCATGATCAGCCGCCGTGGTGTGCTGGCGGGTGGACTGGGAGGGGCGCTGAGCCTGGCGATGCCGGCGGTGCTGCGCGCCCAGGGCAAGCAGCGGATCCGCTATGCGGGCTTCGTGCAGTCCGACGGTGAGCTGAAGACGCTCCTGGCGTCCCTGAACGCCTACATGGCCAAGCATCCCGAGGTCGAGATCGTCGCCGAGATGACGAATTTCGGCTCCTTCATCGACAAGCTCGCCACCGAGACCTCGGGCGGGAACGCGCCCGACATGTTCAGCTGCAACGTCGACATCACGGACGAGTACAGCCGTCGCGGCGTGCTGCGGCCGCTCACCGCCTACGTGCCGCAGCCGATGGACCTCACGGACTACGCCCAGGGTGCCGTGAAGGCCGCGACCGTGAACGGCCAGCTCTTCGCCTTCCCCAACGACGCGATCGGCCCCGCGCTGGTCTGCCGCTCCGACGCCTTCAAGAAGGCGGGGATCACCATGTCCAACCAGATGTGGACGTGGGAGCAGCTGGCCAAGGCCGCCACCGACATCACCAAGGCCAACGGGCCGCGCTATTGGGGCCTGGAGGACTCGGGCTCGAACTACATCCCCTGCGAACTCTTCATGCGGGGCCGCGGCAAGACCCTGTTCACGCCCGACCGCCAGATCGGCTTCACCCGTGACGACATGGCGGAATGGTTCGCCTATTGGGATCGGCTGAGAAAGTCGGGCGGCTGCCCGCCGGCCGACATCCAGGCGAGCGTGAACGGCAGCGACATCACGACCTTCCTGGTGTCGCTCGGCCGGGCGGGCATGACGGCCGCCCTGACCGACAAGTTCGCCGGCATGCAGGCGCTGGTCTCCAACTCCGACCTCTTCCTGCAGATGCTGCCGAACGGTTTCGACGGCGGGCCGATGAAGCAGACCCATTTCGTCTATGCCGGCAACTCGACGGGGCTCACGGCCAAGTCCCCCCATGCCGACCGCATGGTCGACATCGTCCGCTTCACCCAGAAGGACCCCGAGGGCAGCAGGCTGCGCTACATGGGCAGCGGCATGATTCCCTGCTCCCGCGCCACCCGCGAGCTCGTCGGTGCGCAGGGCACGGACGTGGACCGCAAGATCATCGCCTATGTCGAGGTGCTGCAGAAGGAACAGGCCGCGCCGCGCTCGCCGGGCGTCGTCGGCATGTCGAACATGCTGCGGCGCATGAACGAGGCGGTGGCCTTCGGCCGGCTGAAGGCGCAGGACGCCTCGGCGCAGTTCATCGAGGAAGCCGAAAAGCGGCTGAAGAGCTGACGGGGCGGTGGCGGTGTCGGTCGCCCAGGACGCCGGGACGAAGGCTGGACGGGCGCCGCCGCGCGCCCGCCGCGGCATCGGCGCGGCGCTGTCCGCGCTGTTCGGGCGGGCCGGCGGAGCCGAGGCGCCGACCGCCGGTCGCTCGCGACTGGTCGGCTACCTGTTCCTGTCGCCCTGGCTCGTCGGCTTCGTCTGCCTCACGGCGGGGCCGATCGTGGCCTCGATGTATTTCTCGCTCACCGACTTCAACCTCTTCAGCAAGCCGGTCTTCGTCGGCTTCTCGAACTACCACCGCCTGCTGTTCGAGGACCCGCGCTATAGGACCGCGCTGGGCGTCACGCTCACCTACGTGTTCACCTCAGTGCCGCTGAAGCTCACCTTCGCGCTGCTGGTGGCGATGCTGCTCAACCGCGCCCTGGCCGGCATCGGCGTCTACCGCGCCATCTACTACCTGCCGTCGCTGCTCGGCGGCAGCGTCGCGGTCGCCGTGATGTGGCGCAAGATCTTCGCCTATGACGGGGTGGTGAACGACGTCCTGCTGTGGTTTGGCGTCGACGGGCCGAGCTGGATCTCCAATCCCGACTATGCGCTGTCGACCATCGTGATGCTGGCCGTGTGGCAGTTCGGCTCGCCGGCCATGATCTTCCTCGCCGGGCTGAAGCAGATCCCGCGCGAACTGTACGACGCGGCCTCCATCGACGGCGCGGGGGCGTGGCAGCAATTCTGGCGGGTCACGCTGCCGCTGCTGACGCCGATCATCCTGTTCAATCTCGTGATGCAGATGATCGGGGCGTTCCAGGCCTTCACGCCATCGTTCGTGATCAGCAACGGGACGGGCGGGCCGGACGACTCCACCCTGTTCTACACGCTCTACCTCTACGAGGAGGGCTTCTCGCATTTCCGCATGGGCTATGCGTCGGCGATGGCGTGGGTCCTCGTGGGGATCATCGGCACGGCGACGGCCGTCACCTTCATCACCTCGCGCTATTGGGTCCACTATGGCGACCAGTGACGACGACCGCGTCAACCTGCCGGCGACCCTGGCCGAGACGGGGCGCATCGTGCTGCGCTCGCTGGCGCCGCACCTGATCCTGATCGCCGGCGCGCTCCTGATGATCTACCCGCTGATCTGGCTGTTCTCGAGTTCATTCAAGTCGCCGGCCGAGATCTTCTCCGGCAACGGCCTGCTGCCGTCCAGGATCCAGTTCGACAACTACGTCACCGGCTGGCAGGGCACGGCGGTGAGCTTCGGCCGATTCATGACGAACTCGCTCGTCATCTCGGTGCTGGCGGTGATCGGCAACACCTTCGCCTGCTCGGTGGTGGCCTTCGCCTTCGCGCGGCTCGACTTTCCGCTGAAGAAGCTGTGGTTCGCGCTGATGATGGGCACCATCATGCTGCCCCACCACGCCACGCTCATTCCCCAGTACATGCTCTTCTTCAACCTCGGCTGGCTCAACACGTTCCTGCCGCTCGTGGTGCCGAAGTTCCTCGCCGTCGATGCCTTCTTCATCTTCCTGATGATCCAGTTCATCCGCGGGATCCCGCGCGAGCTGGACGAGGCGGCCCTGGTCGACGGCGCGTCCATGGCCCTGATCTACGCCAAGATCATCTTTCCGCTGATGCGACCGGCCCTGGTGGCGACGGCCATCTTCACGTTCATCTGGACCTACGAGGATTTCCTCTCGCCGCTGGTCTACCTGACCGAGATCAGCCTCTACACGGTGCCGCAGGGGCTGCGGCTGATGATGTCGACGACGGGGCAGGGATCCTGGGGGCCGCTGCTGGCCATGTCCTTCGTCTCCCTCATCCCGCTGTTCGTGATCTTCCTCTTCTTCCAGAAGCGGCTCATCGACGGAATCGCGACGAGCGGGCTGAAGGGCTGACGCCCGCCACGGTCAGCGCGGCGGATCGGCGAAGTCGCGCCAGGCGAGCGCCACTCGCGACAGGGCGGTGACGACGCAGGCCAGGCCGAACACCCAGGCGACGAGCGGGAAGGCCGATGGCCAGAGGATCATGGCGGCGAAGGCCAGGATCGTCTCGGTGCCCTCCGCCAGCCCGGCCGTGTAATGGATGGCCTTGGGTCCTCGCGGTGCCGTGGTGAGCCCCCGCTTGGCCGCGATCGCCGCATAGGCCAGGAAGCTCGCGCCGTTGACGTAGAAGGTGAGCAGCAGGAACGCGGCCGGCAGGGCGTTGACCTCCGGCGCACGCCAGGCGAAGGCGAAGGGCACCGCCCCGTAGAAGACGAAGTCGCCGACGATGTCGGCATAGCCGCCCCGGTCCGTGGTGGCGGTGCGGCGGGCCAGTGCGCCATCCAGCCCGTCACAAAGCCGCGATGCCGCCAGCAGCAGCAGGGCGGCGAGGTCCCACCGCGCGCCGATCGCGGCCGCGCAACCGATGCCGGCCAGGAAGGCCGCCAGGGTGATGCTGTTGGCGCCGATGCCGGTCCGCGCCAGGCGGTCCGCGAGGGCGTCCAGGGCAGGATCGACGAGCTTGCGGGCGATACCGTCAAGCATCAGCTTGATCGATGATGAATGCACGCCCCGATTGACGCGGCTTGCTGTCCCGCTTATGGGGCACACACCATGGGCCATGTGCTGCGCGGCGGCCGGCGGAGTTGGATTCCTGAGCGATGTATCGGGCCGTCACGAACCAGATCCAGGTCACGGTCACGCCGGCCTTCATGGAAGACCAGTCGTCGCCCGACGAGGGCCGGTATTTCTGGTCCTATACGGTGGAGATCGTCAACCTCGGCAAGGACACCGTCCAGTTGCGCTCCCGCTATTGGCACATTCGTGACGAGCAGGGGCGCGTGCAGGAAGTCCGTGGCGAGGGCGTCGTCGGCAAGCAGCCCAAGCTGCCGCCGGGCGAGAGCTTCAACTATACCAGCGGATGCCCGCTGCCGACGCCGCAGGGCATCATGTCCGGGCACTACGTCATGCAGTCCTCCTCGGGCGAGTCGTTCACGGTCGTCATCCCGGCCTTTTCGCTCGACAGCCCGCATGCGGCCCGGGTCGTCCATTGACCGCAAGCCGGCCGCGGCGGCAGGGTAGGGCATGATCGATCCGTCTCCTCTCGCCCTCCTGTCCCGGCTCGTCGGCTTCGACACGGAGAGTTCGAAGTCCAATCTGCCGCTCGTGGATTTCGTCTGCGCCTATCTCGACGAGCAGGGCGTTCCCTACGTTCGGCTGCCGAACGCGGCGGGCGACAAGGCCGCCATCTATGCCACCCTCGGGCCGATGGTCGACGGCGGCATCGTGCTGTCGGGGCACACGGACGTCGTTCCGGTCACCGGGCAGGCCTGGACCACGGACCCCTTCACCCTGCGGATCGCGGATGGTCGGGCCTACGGCCGCGGCGCCGTGGACATGAAGGGCTTCGACGCGATCGTCCTGTCGCAGATCCCCGAGATGAAGCGGCTGCCGCTGCAGCGGCCGATCCACATTCTGCTGAGCTACGACGAGGAGACGACCTGCCTGGGCGTCATCGACGCCATCCGCAGGATGGGCGCCGAGGCGCCGCGCCCCGGTGTCGTCTTCGTGGGCGAACCCACCGAACTCGAGGTGGCGGACGCGCACAAGAGCGTGGTCACCTTCGTGACGAGCGTGCACGGGCACGAATCGCATTCCTCCAAGCCCTATCTGGGCGCCAACGCCGTTTCGGGCGGAGCGGCGCTCGTGGCCGAGCTCGACCGTCTCGGCGACGTGCTGCGAGCTGCGGGCGATCCGTCGGGCCGCTTCGACCCGCCCTACGCCACCGTGCACGTGGGCACCATCCACGGCGGCACGGCGCGCAACATCGTGCCGAAGCTCTGCACCCTGCACTGGGAGGTGCGCGGCGTGCCCGGGACGGACGAACTCGGCGTCGCCCGCGACCTCACCGCGTTCGGAGACCGTGTCGTGCTGCCGCGGCTGCGCGCCGACGGGTGGCCCGCCTCCATCGAGACGGTGATGGACGTCAACGTTCCGGGCCTGAAGCCCGAGCCGGGCTCCGCCGCCGAGACCCTGGCGCTGCGCCTTGCAGGCCGGAACCAGACGGTGACGGTGCCCTATGGCACCGAAGCGGGCCAGTTCCAGCGCCAGGGCCTGCCGACGGTGGTGTGCGGGCCGGGCTCGATCAACCAGGCCCACCAGCCGGACGAATACATCACCCTGGCCGAGATCGACCGCGGCGTGGCGTTCATCCGGCGCCTGGTCGAAAGCTGCCGCTGACGTTCAAGCAGTCGCGAAGCGCTGTCGCAGCAGGGGCCAGGCGCGGGCGGCCAGCCACAGCAGCGTGACCACGTTGCCCAGGACCATCAGGGCGACGAACAAGGCCGCCGCGCGGCCGGGCTTCTCCACCACGAAGAACAGGGCCGTGGTGGCCAGGAACCCGGCATAGAGATCGCCCAGCATCACGAGGCCCCACGGGTCGGCCACGACCTTTGAGACGCTCGCCCAAAACGGCGCTGCGCCGAAGGCCCAGCCGATGAGACCGAGCAGGGCGAGGGCGACGGCGGCGAAGAGGATGCGAAGGGGCATGGGCGCTCCGGAAACGAGGGGCCGGGCCAACCGGCGACCTGTCTACGCGCTGCGCGCCTGTCCGGTTTCATGCCGGGCGATGAGCCGTTCGAGGGTGGGCAGGCGGTCGGCCTCGCCGGGCGGCTTGTCCCATCGGATCCGCGAGACGCGCGGGAAGCGCATGGCGACGCCCGACTTGTGGCGGGCGGAGCGGGCGATTCCTTCGAAGGCGACCTCCAGGACCAGACCCTGGTCCGGGGCGTGCACGACCTCCCGCACCGGACCGAAGCGGTTCACCGTGTTGCGCCTGACGAAGCGGTCGAGCTCCTGCAGCTCGGCGTCGGTGAAGCCGAAATAGGCCTTGCCGACCGGGACGAGGTCGCCCGGTCCCTCTTCCCCGGTCCAGACGCCGAAGGTGAAGTCCGAGTAGAAGGACGAGCGCTTGCCGTGGCCGCGCTGGGCATACATGAGCACGGCGTCGATGACGAAGGGGTCGTGCTTCCACTTGTACCAGAGACCCTTCGGACGCCCCGGCACGTAGGGGCTGTCGGCCCGCTTGATCATGCAGCCTTCGACCGCCCCGGCGTCCTCGCCCGCCCCGGCCGAGCCGGGGTCGGCCCGCGCGGCGGCGAGTTCGTCCCAGCTGCCGAAGCCGATCAGCGGCGAGACGTCGATGCGCGGCTCGGCGAGGCCCGCGACGAAGGCCTCCAGGCGCGCCCGCCGCTCGCGGAAGGGCAGGGGACGCAGATCCTCGCCGTCGAGGTGCAGCAGGTCGTAGGCCCGGATATGGGCCGGATAGTCGACCAGCATCTTGGGCGAGACGGACTGCCGGTTGAGGCGCTGCTGCAGCACGTTGAACGACTGGACGCGGCCTTCGCGCAGGATGAGGAGCTCGCCGTCGATGGCGGCGTCCATCTGCAGCGCGTCGGCGAGGTCCGGGAAGCTCTGGGAGATGTCGTCGCCGGTGCGCGAGTAGAGCCGCGACACGAAGCGCCCGTCGGGCCTGCGGCCGGCCACCGCCTGCACGCGGATGCCGTCCCATTTCCACTCGGCCGTCATGGCCGACGGGTCGAGCGCGTCGAAGTCGCCATCCTCGATCGGATGGGCGAGCATGGGCGGCCGGAAGGGAGCCGGGTCGTCGGCCTCCGGCCGCGGGCCGTGCCCCTCGGCCCAGGCGAACAGCGCCTCGTAGGGCGCCTCGAGGCCATGCCAGACCTCCTCGATGTCGTCGGGCTGGAGCGGGCCGAGCGCCGCCACCGCGCTCTTGGCGAGGCGCGCGGACACGCCGATGCGCAGCGAGCCGGTGATCAGCTTCAGAAGCGCCCACCGCCCCGTTTCGTCGAGACCGTCGAGCCAGCGCGCGAGCAGCCCCGGCAACTCGCTCTTGCCGACGTTCTGCAGCCTCTCGACCACCTCCGCCAGGGTCGGCGGCGGCTGGTTGTGGCCGGGGCCGGGCCCCGCCGGCGTGGGCCACATCAGGGCCACCGTCTCGGAGAGATCGCCCACGTAGTCGTAGCTCAGCCCGAACAGCACGGGGTCGGTCCGCTCGGCGATGAGGGCGCGGATCAGGCCCGGCTTGGCATTGGCGAAGACGAGGCTGCCGGCCGTGGCCGCGAGCGCGAAGCCGCGCTCCGGATCCGGCGTCGAGCGGAAATAATCCGTCAGGAGCCGCAGCTTGGCATTGCGACCGGATTCGTAGGCCAGGCGATCGAGCAGGGCGGCGAAGCGGTTCATGTGCCCGTCTCCGGTGTCGCCGGCGTGGGCGCCGGCTCGTCGCCCGGCTCCGCCTCTCCCTCGTCGCCGTAGCCCACCAGATGCAGCGGCCGGGCGCGGATGCCGTGGGTGATGCACCAGTGGACCAGGGCGTCCTCCTGGCCGTGCGTGACCCAGACCTCCCCGGCGCCGGTCTCCCCGATCGTCGCGATGAGGTCGTTCCAGTCCGCGTGGTCGGAGACGACGAGGGGCAGTTCGACGCCGCGCTGGCGGGCGCGGGCCCGCACCCGCATCCAGCCCGATGCGAAGGCCGTCACGGGATCGGGGAAGCGACGGGACCAGAGGTCCTGGATCTGTCCGGGCGGGCAGATGACGATGGCGCCGGCGAGCGCCGCCTTGGGCAGTCCCGCCGTCTTGACGACCGGGCCGAGCGGCACGCCGGACGCCTCGTAGAAGGCGGTGAGCTTTTCCAGTGCCCCGTGGATGTGGATGGGCCCGTCCCAGCCTGCCTCGCGCAGCAGGCTCATGAGCCGCTGGGCCTTGCCCAGGGCATAGGCGCCGACGATGTGGCAGCGCTCCGGAAAGAGGCGCACCGACGCCAGGAGCTTGTCGACCTCGGCCCGCGTGTCGGGATGGCGGAAGACGGGAAGCCCAAAGGTCGCCTCGGTGATGAAGACGTCGCAGGGGACCGGCTCGAACGGCCGGCAGGTCGGATCCCGGGCCCGCTTGTAGTCGCCCGACGCGACGATGCGCAGTCCGCCCGATTCGACCGCGATCTGCGCCGAGCCCAGCACGTGGCCGGCGGGGTGAAAGGTCGCGGTCACGCCGCCGAGGTCGATCGGCTTGCCGAGATCGGCGGCCTGGGTCGATCCGGCGAAGTCCTCGCCATAGCGCACCGCCATGATGGCGAGCGTCTCGGCCGTGGCCAGGACGGCGCCGTGGCCGGAGCGGGCATGGTCGGAATGGCCGTGGGTGATGAGCGCGCGCGCCACCGGACGCACCGGGTCGATGTGGACGTCCGCCGGCGGGCAATAGAGGCCGGCGGGCGTGGACACGAGCAGATCACTGGGTCTCATCGGGGAAGAGATAGGGTGCGTCATGCCCCGTGACAAAGCGCGGTGCCAACAAAAAGGGCCCCGCGGGTGGCGGGGCCCAGTTGGGCGTTGCGGAGGGGAGGAAGACGCAACGCGAAGTCTGGAGGGATAACTGGCTCAGTCGCAGACGGTTTCGCGGACCCGGCGCCAGCCGTAGGGGGTCATCACGCGGTGCCGCACGACGTAGCAGGACGGATAGGCCGGACCCGCATAGTAGGCCGGTGCGTAATAGCCGGGGCCGTAATAGGCCGGGCGGGCCGCCGAGGCCGCGATGGCGCCGAGCGCCAGGCCGCCGACGATGCCGGCCGCCACCGCGCCGCCACCGTAGCCATAGCCATACCGGTAGCCGGCTTCCGCGGAGGTGGAGGAGGCGAGGGCGACACCCGCGAGAGCCACGGCGGCAACGGCCGAGGCGGTCAGGCGGCGCGACAGCGAAATCGTGGTCATGACGGGCTCCCTTTGCGAGCTGTTGTCCGGAGTGGCGTCCGGCATGGGTGTCACCATGCGCCTCATCGCGCCGGGCGTATGTGCGAAACCGCACATGGCCTCGGCGGCCCCGCTTTCTCTTGCCAGCAGGCCGGCGCGCAGGCAGGGCTAGGGGATGGATGACCACAGCCCGTTTCCAGCCACCCTGCGCAGTTCGGGCGATCTCGCGGCCGATCGCCGCTATGCCTGGGCGATGGCCGCCCTGAAGGACGGTGCCGCCGCCGAGGCGATCGACCTCTTCGAGCAGGCGGCGGAGATCGTGCCCGGATGGGCCCCGATCTGGCTCGGGCTGGGCGATGCGCGGGAGGCGTCCGGCGATCGCGCGGGCGCGGTGGAGGCCTTTCGTCGCTGCCTGGTGCTCGATGCCGCCGATCGGCTGGGCGTCGGGCCGCGGCTCGCCCGCCTCGGCCAGGGCTCCCCGGGGCAGGCGATGACCGATGCCTATGTCGCGAGCCTCTTCGACGACTACGCGCCGCGCTTCGAGCGGCATCTCACCCGGCATCTGGACTACCGCGGACCGTCGCTGATCGTGGACGCCCTGGACGCAGTCGGTGCCCCGGGCTCCGGCCTGCGCGTCCTCGACCTGGGCTGCGGAACCGGGCTCATGGGCGAGGCCATCCGTGCCCGCGCGTCCTGGCTCGGGGGCTGCGACCTCTCGCCGGTCATGGTGGCCGCCGCCGACCGCCGCGGCATCTACGACAGGGTCGAGGCCGCGAGCCTCTTCGACGTGCTGGGCCGCGAACCCGCGGCCTCGCTGGACCTGGTGACGGCGGCGGACGTGCTCGTCTATGTGGGGGATCCGGACGGGCTGTTCGCCAAGGTCGCGGCGGCGCTGAAGCAGGGCGGCCACTTCGCCTTCACCAGCCAGACCTTTGCGCCGGGCGAGGAGCCGGAGGACGGGATCGGGGTCGGCGCCGACCTGCGCTTTCGCCACGGCGAAAACCGGCTACGCGCGCTCGGCGCCGCGCACGGGCTGCCGGTGATCCGCTGCGTCCGGACCTGGGAGCGGCGCGAGCGCGGCGAGCCGCTGCCGAGCCTCGTGGTCGTCTGCCGGCGCTCCTGAGCGGGCCTCTCCGCGTCCCCTTGTCGCGCTCCCGCGCGGCACCGACACTTTTCGGCCTCAGCAGCCTCTTTTCCTCGCCAAGCCGGATTCCACCTTCTGGCCGCATGCGTTAGCTCTGGACCGTGAGCGTGATCGACGACACTTCCCCGCCACCGGACGTCCTGCCGCCGCGCTTCGCGCAGTGGTTCGCCGGGCGTGGATGGACCCCACGGCGGCACCAGCTCGACCTGCTGGCCCTTGCCCGGCAGGGGCAATCGGTGCTGCTCGACGCGCCGACCGGGGCCGGCAAGACGCTCGCGGGGTTTCTGCCGAGCCTCGTCGACCTCGCCGAGGGCCAGCCCCCCAAGGGCCTGCACACGCTCTACATCTCTCCGCTGAAGGCGCTCGCCGTCGATGTCGCGCGCAACCTGGACATGCCTGCGGCCGAGATGGAGCTGGGGCTTCGCATCGAGACTCGGACCGGCGACACGCCGGCCCACAAGCGCACGCGGCAGATGGAGCGCCCGCCGCACATCCTGCTCACGACGCCCGAGCAACTCGCCCTCCTCCTGGCCCACCGCGAGGCGGAGGAGTTCTTTTCCGGCCTGAAGCGCGTCGTGCTCGACGAACTCCATGCCCTCGTCACGTCGAAGCGCGGCGATCTGCTCGCCCTCGGGCTGGCGCGCCTGCATCGCCTCGCGCCCGGCCTGTCGGCGATCGGCCTGTCGGCCACGGTGCGCGAACCGGACGACCTGCGCCGCTTCCTCGTGCCGCAGCAGCTTCGCCCCGACGGAACGATCGGACCCGCCATGGCGGCCCATGTGGTGGTGCGGGGCGGGGCCCGCGCCGACATCCGCATCATGGAGGCGGCCAATCGTCTGCCGCTCGCCGGGCACACGGCGCTGCACGCCATGAAGCCGATCTACAACGCGATCCTCGCCCACCGCACGACGCTGATCTTCGTCAACACGCGCATGCAGGCCGAGTTCGTGTTCCAGGAGCTCTGGCGCATCAACGACGAAGGCCTGCCGATCGCGCTGCACCACGGGTCGCTCGACGTCGGCCAGCGTCGCAAGGTTGAGGCGGCGATGACGTCGGGCGCGCTGCGGGCCGTGGTCTGCACGTCCACGCTGGATCTCGGCATCGACTGGGGCGACGTGGACCTCGTCGTGAACGTCGGCGCGCCCAAGGGTGCGAGCCGGCTCATGCAGCGCATCGGGCGCTCGAACCATCGGCTCGACGAGGCCTCGCAGGCCATTCTCGTGCCGGCCAACCGCTTCGAAGTCATGGAGTGCCGGGCGGCTCTCGAAGCCGTGGCGGACGCGGCGCAGGACACACCGGAGGCGCGCAAGGGCGCGCTCGACGTCCTCGCCCAGCACGTTCTCGGCATGGCCTGTGCGGGGGGCTTTTCCATCGACGCTCTCTATGCCGAGGTCGTGTCGGCCGCCCCCTATGGCTGGCTGCCGCGCGAGACCTTCGACCGGGTCGTGCGCTTCGTGGCGACCGGCGGCTACGCGCTGGCCACCTACGAGCGCTTCGCCAAGATCCGCGAGGGCAAGGACGGGCTCTGGCGCGTGGCCAATCCACGCATCGCGCAGCAGTACCGCATGAACGTCGGCACCATCGTCGAGGAGCCCATGCTCAAGGTGCGCCTCGGGCGCATCCGCCGCAGCGCGCCGGGATCGCCGGGAGCGCCGGTGCGCGGCGGCCGGGTGCTGGGGGAGGTGGAGGAGTATTTCGCCGAGACGCTCCTGCCCGGCGACACCTTCGTGTTCGCCGGCGAGGTCCTGCGCTTCGAAGCGATCGCCGAAACCGACGTGATCGTGTCGCGCACCTCGCCGGGCACGGATCCGAAGATCCCGTCCTATGCCGGCGGGAAGTTCCCCCTCTCCACCTTTCTGGCCGAGCGGGTGCGGGGGATGCTGGCCGATCCGGCCGTATGGGGGCGGATCCCGGGCGGGGTCGCCGACTGGCTGGAGACGCAGCGGCGCAAGTCGGTGCTGCCGCGGCGCGACGAGATGCTGGTCGAGACCTTCCCGCGGTCAGGTCGCTATTACATGGTGGCCTATCCCTTCGAGGGCCGGCTGGCGCACCAGACGCTCGGCATGCTGATCACCCGGCGGCTCGAGCGGGCGCGCCTGAAGCCGCTTGGCTTCGTGGTCACCGACTACGGCCTCGGTGTCTGGGGCCTCGCCGACATCGGCGCCGCGCTGGCGCAGGGACGCCTCACGCTCGACGGCCTGTTCTCGCAGGACATGCTGGGCGACGACCTGGAGGAGTGGCTGGCCGAATCGTCGCTGATGAAGCGGACCTTCCGCCATTGCGCCATCATCGCCGGCCTCATCGAGCGCCGCTTTCCAGGGCAGGAGAAAACCGGCCGGCAGGTCACCATGTCCACCGACCTCGTCTACGACGTGCTGCGCCGGCACGAGCCCGACCACGTCCTGCTCGAGGCGACGCGTGCCGATGCGGCCACGGGTCTCCTCGACCTGCGGCGGCTCGCCGATTGCCTCTCCCGCATCCGGGGGCGAATCGTGCACAAGAACCTCGACCACGTGTCGCCGCTGGCCGTCTCCGTGCTTCTGGAGATCGGGCGCGAGGCGGTCTATGGCGAGGCGGCCGAGGAGATCCTCGCGCAGGCCGAGGCGCAATTGTTCGAAGAGGCCCTGGCGTGAGCGCGGCACCGGAGAGAGCGGAGGACGAGGCGATGGCCGCGACGACGTCGCTTGCCGTCGGGCCGCTGGCGTTCGTCGCCGATGCCTGCGGCGCGCTGGTGGATGCGGACGAGCGCGTCCTGCTCGTCGCCGACCTGCATCTGGAGAAGGGGTCGGCCTATGCCGCGCGCGGCATGCTCCTGCCACCCTACGACAGTCGCGCGACGCTGGCCCTGCTGGCGCAGGCCGTGCGGCGCTGGCAGCCACGCCTGGTGGTCGCGCTGGGCGACACGCTGCATGACCGCGGCGCGGCCGCGCGCATCGCGCAGGACGATCTCGCCACCCTGGCCGGGCTTCAGGCCGGCCGCGACTGGATCTGGCTGACCGGCAACCACGATCCCGACCCCGTTCCGGCACTCGGCGGCACGGTGGCGGCCGAGCTGGCGCTGGGGGGCGTGATGCTGCGGCATGAGCCGCGTCCTGGCGAGACGGGCCCGGAAATCGCGGGCCATCTCCATCCTGCCGGCAAGGTGCGGCTTCGCGGCAGGGCGGTGCGCCGGCGCTGCTTCGTGTCCGACGGCCGGCGCTGCGTGATGCCGGCTTTCGGAACTTATGCCGGAGGCCTCAACGTGCTGGACGGCGCCTTCTCGCCCCTCTTCGCCGGCCGCCGCTTCACCGCCCACATGCTGGGGGCAGGCCGTGTCTACGCCGTGGCAGGTCACCAGCTTTCGCCGGATTGACCGGCGGCACGGCTACCCCAGCAGGTCGTCGACGGTCCTCGACCTCATGTCCCGGACGTCAGACGCTTGGCGTGCAGCGCACGGACGCTGTTGAACACTTCGCTTGCCTGGCAGGTCCGCGACGGATCGGCTTTGGTCAAGTCGAACGCGGTGGCCACCTCTGCCGCCAGCCATCTCTCGACGGCAGCGTCGCGTTCCTGCAGCGCCCGCAGGCCTGCACGCACGACTTCGCTTCCGGAGGCGTAAGCTCCCGTTGCGACGAGACGATCGATGAAATCCGCATGCTCAACCGGCAGGCTGAAGCTTCTTTTCGTTACATCGGATATGCCAGCTACTCCGTTGGATCACTGTAGCATCTGGTAGGATAAATTCATACCGCCGCCATCGCGTCCTGCCGGTCCAATGGGCTCACTCGGGCTCGAACGGCAGGAACGCCAGCGCCACGATCAGCACCAGAACGACCGCGGCCGTGAGCAACAGGCGCAGCGTGGCGTACCAGGCCGGGGCGTGGCCGCGCCGTACCATCGCGAAGTCGGCGACCGCGAGGGCGAGATAGCAGGCGATCAGCAAGGTCAGGTCGTGGGGGCGTGGCAGCAGCAGCGCCAGCCAGGCGGCGAGCGAGGGCAGCACCGAAACCACCAGCAGGCCGGTCTGGTGCTCGGCACCGTGCTTCAGCGCCAGGCCCCAGCGTACGCCACCGAGGAAGGACAGGATCACCGCGCCGTAGCAGATCAGGCCGGTGCGTGCCGATCCCGGTGCGAAGCCGTAGCGCCATTCGAGGCCGAGCAGCGCGGCCACCGCCAGCGTCGCGAAGGGGAGGACGCCTCCTGCCCCGAGAAGGAGCGCCGGGAGCGGAATCGCGCGGGGATCGTCGGCGGCGGCATGCTGGTGCGTGTCGTGGGTCATGTCCTGTTCCGTGCTGGGCGTCAGTCACGCCGGAAGATGATGGTGGCCATCCACCCGAAGAGCAGTGCCATGCTGGCCGTCAACAGGCCATAAAGCCACGCCCTCGTGCGGGCGGCCTGGGCGAGCGCCTGCTCGAAGCCGACCTTGGTCACTTCGAAATGGGTGGACTCCCTGGCGAGTTGGACGCCTTCGGACAGCAGCGCGACGGTGACGTCGTAGGTTCCCACGGGCGCAGTCGCGGGAACCGGCACCGTGGCGCGAAAGAGACCGGGCGTGATGAAGGTCACCCCGCGCCCGTCCTCCACGTAGAGGCCGGCCTCCTGCTTGAGCCGGATCAACGCCTCGCGGAACGGCGCGTCCTCGACCTGGTCGGGCCCCGAACGCACGATGAGCGCGTCCAGTCCCAGGCCGTAGCGCGTCCGCAGGATCGGCTCCGCCACCTCGTCGATCTCGCGCGTGGCCAGGACGGCCAGCGTGGCGGGCACGTTGACGAACTTGCGCTGCGACAGGTTGGCCCAGATCGGGCCTGTCCGTACCTTCTCCCGGACGACCGTCGATCCCTTCGGCCCGCTGGCCGTCACGACCACGTCGTAGCGGCCCTGCCGGCCGGCACTGCTGGCATCGCGCATGATGGCGCCGAAGATCACCAGCTCGGCGCCCGTATAGGTCTGAGTGATCTGCACGCGATGGCTGGAGAGGGACAGCACGAGGCCTTCGGCGCGGGCCGGTTGCGCCGCCAGGACGGCGATGATCGCCAGCGCCGCGGCCCGGCCCATCAGCGCACCTCCATCACGCCGAGCGAGAAACGCTCCTCGGGCGGAAGGGCGATGTCGCTGGCGAAGCGGATTCCGACGGCCAGCACGATCAGGGCCAGCATCAGCCGGAAATGCTCGCCCTTGACGTTCTTGCCCGCGCGGGCGCCGAACTGTGCCCCGCACACGCCGCCCACCACCAGCAGCAGCGCGAGCACGATGTCGACGGCCTGGTTGGTGACGGCGTGGAGGATGGTCGCCGCGACCATCGTGAACAGGATCTGGAACAGCGAGGTGCCCACCACCACCGCCGTCGGCACGCGGAACAGGTAGATCAACGCCGGCACCATCAGGAAGCCGCCGCCGATGCCCAGCACCGCGCCCGCGAAGCCGATCGTCGTGGCCAGCACGGCGAGAGGGATGACGCTGAGATAGAGCTTCGAGCGGTGGAACCGCATGCGCAACGGCAGGCCGAAGTACCAGGGATGGGCCCCTCCGACGCGCCGCGGCGGCGGCGTGCCGCGCCGGGCCGAGATCAGCGCGCGCAGGCTCTCCACGAGCATGAGCCCGCCCACGGCGCCGAGCAGGACCACGTAGGAGATGACGATCACGAGCTCGAGCTGGCCGAGCCGCCGCATGGCGTTGAAGAACCAGACGCCGAGGACCGTTCCCGCGATGCCGCCGACGAGCAGCACCGTCCCGAGCTTCACGTCCAGCGCCCTGCGCCGCCAGTAGGCGATCGCGCCGGTCATCGACGACGCCGCGATCTGCGCGGATTCCGTGGCCACCGCGATGGCCGGCGGGATGCCGATGAAGATGAGCAGCGGGGTCATCAGGAACCCGCCGCCCACGCCGAACATGCCCGAGATGAAGCCCACGGCCGCGCCCAGGCCAAGCACCAGGAAGATGCTCACGGGCAGTTCGGCGATGGGCAGGTAGATCTGCACGCAAGCCCTTCCGTCCGGGACCGGGCATGCTCGCCTCGGGCGTTTGCTCAAGCGCAAGTCATGCGACCGCACGCATCAAGGGCAGAGGTGCGGCCCGCGTCAACGATCGACTGGCGCCGCAGCGGACGGAACGCGGCCGGTGTGGCCCGGCCGCCGCGCCGGGCCGTCGGCGCCGGCTCGCCCGATCAGCTCTTGGCGGACTTGCCCTTGTCGTCCCAGCCGCCCGGGGGCGGGCTCACGTCGTTGGCGCTCACGTCGGGGGTCTTGGGCCGGAAGCCGTCCGTCGCCGCCTTGGCGTTGGCCAGCGTGGTGGCGTCGAGGCGGGCCGCGACGTCCTCGCGCTTGCGCCCGGCGTCCTCGTCACCCTGCGCCGCGGCCAGGCTGAACCACATGTAGGATTCGGCCAGGTTCTGCGCGATCCCGAGGCCGCGCGCGGTGAGGATGGCGAGATTGTACTGGCTGTCGCGGACGCCGAGTTCGGCGGCCTGGCGGAACCACGCGGCCGCCGCGACGTAGTCGGGCTTGCCGCCCGCGCCGTCGGCAGCGAGCACGCCCAGATTGTGCATGGCCTTGGCGTTGCCCTTCACGGCCGCCTTCTCGTACCAGCTGCGCGCGATGGCGGCGTCGGCGGTCACCCCGACGCCCTTCTCGTACATGCTGCCGAGACGATACTGGGCCGGGGCGACGCCCATCGAGGCCGCGCGTTCGAACCAGCGGGCCGCCAGCTTGGGATCGCGCGGAATGCCCTTGCCCTCCTGGAGCCGGACGCCGACCTCGTAGGCCGCGGCCGGATTGCCGGAGGTGGCGGCCTTCTGCAGGCCGGTGGGCAGCAGGGCGCGGCCCAGGTCGCCGAGCGGCGGCACGGGCATCGGGGCGGGGTCGATGGCGGCGCCGGGCGGCTGGGGCGCGGTGCCCAGCGACGCGACCGCGTCCGGCGTCAGCCTGGGGGGCGTGACCTCGCTGCTCTGCCCGCTGGCCGGGCCCGGGTTCAACGCGCCGGGGGGGAGCGCCGGGACGGAGGGCGCCTTCGGCACGTTGCGCTGCGGGCTGGATGCCTGCGGCAGCGTGCCGGTGCTCACCGGGTCGTTGCCGTCGACGGTCTTGCCGGCATCGGAGCTGCGCTCGGGCGCTGCGGGAGCCGGCGTGCCGTTCGCGGGCTTGCCGCCCGTCGGCGCCGGCTCGTTGCCGGAGTTGAGAGCCGTGCGCAGCACCTGGGCCGTGCCGAGAGCCAGGACCACGACGGCAAGGCCGATCAGGATCGGCCGGCGCGTGCGCTCGATGAGGCTGCCGCTCTTGCTGGGTTCGGCGGCCGAAGCCGGCGCGGGGCGGGCGGCCGCCTTCTGGTCCCGCCGGCTGCGGCGAGACGTCTGGGCCGCAAGGGCGGCCTCGCGCGCGGCGGCGATGAAGCTGGACGCGCCCTTGGCTTCCGGCTGAGCGGCGGCCTCGGTGTCGGCCTCGACCTCCGGCGCCGGAACCTCGCCCGGGTTCGGGCGTCCCGTGCCCGGCTCCAGGGGAAGGTCGAGCGCGATCGTCTGGCTCGCCTGCGCCTCGGCGACGGCGGCTGCGACGATCGGCTCCACGGCGGCGGCGAGCTCGTCGGCCGTGGTCTCGGCCGGCGCGGACAGCACCGGGGGAGCGACGGCGGCGACCGGCATGGCCGGCGGCGCGAGCGGCTCGCGACGCGCGGGGGCGGCC
>NZ_CAMFHB010000034.1 GCF_945952055.1 uncultured Alsobacter sp. | reverse complement strand
CGCAGGCCGCGGTGCCGGCTCCCGTCCGCGGTGTGGCCGCCAGCGCCGCCGTCGCGGCCGCGCCGAGCGCCGCCGTGCCGGCCGTCCGGCCGTCCGCGGAACGGCCCAAGATCAGGGTGTTCCGGGCGTCGCGACCGGCCGTTTGAGCCAGGCCGGCGCAGGACCGCGGGTCGACAGATGAACCACCATGCCCATGCCGGCCGCTGGTCGCGACAGGGCGCCGAGGCGGCTCCGCGCCGCACGGTGCTGCATGTCGGTTGCGGACCCGTGACCTCTGGCCGACTGCACGCCTGGTTCACGTCCGAGCGATGGAACGAACTGCGCGTGGATGTCGACCCCGCCGTGCGCCCCGACATGGTCGCGTCGATCACCGACCTCGCGGTGATTGGCGACGCCGAGATCGACGCGGTGTGGGCCTCCCATGTGCTCGAGCACCTGCCGGACCACGACGTCCCGGTCGCCCTGCGCGAGATGACCCGGATCCTCAGGCCCGACGGCTTCGCGCTCGTCACGTCGCCCGACATCGTCACGGCGGCGCGGGCCATCGTCGCCGGTCATCTCGAGGACCCGATGTACGTGTCGCCGGCCGGGCCGGTCGCCGCGCTCGACGTGCTCTACGGCTTCCGGCCGGCGCTGAAGCGCGGCCGCGGCTACATGGCCCATCGCACCGCGTTCACCGAGGGCCGCCTCGGCCGCCTCATGATCGAGGCCGGCTTTGCCGAGGTGCGCGTCGCCACCCACGGCAGCGATCTCTGGGCCCTTGCGCTGATGCCGGACGCCGTCGACGCCTGACCCGGCGGGGCGTCGTCTCGCCGCGACTGCGCCGGTCCAGGGGACTCGGCGTCATCCCAGCCGCCATCACCATGCCCAGCCGGCGACACCGGAGTGTCGGACGTGGCGCCAGACACGGGGGCGCGCGCTCTCGAGCGACGATGCCCGGGCGTCGGGCTTGCACGATCCCACAGCTGATGACGGGCCAGGTGATCGCGGGCGTTCGCCGCGAAGCCGAGGCGCGACGGCTGCGCTCCAGCCGACCGTTGTGCGTGCTTGGCCCCACGCTGGACGCCAACGAAAAGGGGCCGCCCGAAGGCGGCCCCCCATCTCTCAGGTCCGATCCGCTGCTCAGTGCGAGCCGCTGTCGATCTTGATGCCGATTTCTTCGTCGGCCGACGTGACGTTGAGCGCGATGCTCGCCACCGCCTCGCCCTTCGTGATCGTGCCGTTGGCAAGACCATCGAGCAGCGTGGCGTAACCGGCCTCCGAGGTCGGGTCGTCGACACCGATGTTGTGGTACCAGGTGTCCAGGAAGCCCTGGGCCTGGTCGGGGTCGTTGATCGACTGGTTGTAGCCGGCGAAGGTCTGCTCCACCACGGTCGCGACGTCGTGGGTCGACGTGTAGGCGTCGAGCATCGACTTGTACTGCGCGGCCGTCGGGTCGGCGTCCGTCACGATCTCGTAGACGCGGGCGATGGCCGCCTGGACGTCGTTCTGGACCGTGATCAGCACCCCGTCGTCGAACTGCTGGAATTCGACGTTCTTGACGAGGTTGTAGCCGCCGTCGAGCTCCCAGGTGTGGGTCGACGCATCGAACGAGAAGTCCGGACGATCGCCGTTGAAGACCGCGACATCGAAGCCCGTTCCGCCATCGAGGGTGCTGGAGCCATCGTTGATCAGGAACAGGTCGTCACCGTCGCCGCCGGACGCGTTGAGATCGCCCTCGCCACCGGTGAACATGTCGTCGCCGTCGCCGCCGGAAACCGTCGCATCGCCGGTGCCGCCGTAGAAGGCATCGTTGCCGGCGCCGAGCGTGACCTTGGCATCGCCTTCGTCGGCATAGACCTGGTCGTTGCCGGCGCCGCCGATGACCGTGGCATCGCCGTCGGCCAGGTAGAACTTGTCGTTCCCTGCACCGCCGTCGAGGCGCGAGTCGCCATGACCGGCATAGATCTGGTCGTTGCCATCGCCGCCGGTGACGGTGTCGTCGCCCTCGTCGGTGTAGATGGTGTCGTTGCCGTCACCGCCGGAGATGTCGTCGTTGCCCTTGCCGCCATGGATCAGGTCGTTGCCGCCGTCGCCATAGAGCCGGTCGTCGCCGTTGCCGCCGTCGAGCTGGTCGTTGCCGGCACCGCCGTAGAGACGATCCTTGCCGTCGCCACCATTCAGGGTGTCGTTGCCGTCCTCGCCGTAGAGGCGGTCGTCACCCGTTCCGCCATCGAGCGAGTCGTTGCCGGCGCCCGAATAGAGACGGTCGTTGCCCGACCCGCCGAACAGCGTGTCGCGGCCTGCGCCGGTCTCGATCTTGTCGTCGCCGGCGGCGCCGTCGATGACCATCCGCTGCGCGCCGGTCGAGTTGACCTCGATCCGGTCGTCGCCGCCGGTCAGGCCAATCCACTGCGAGCGCTGGGCGTCGAAGTCGAGGTGGATCCCGTTGTTCCCGGAGAACAGCACGATCGGGGTGTTCTCGGACTCGTCAAAGTTGACGTCGCCAGACGCGCCCTTGAAGAGAATGCCTTCATACTGAGAGCCGGGGGCGCCGTCGGCGTCGTTCTCGGTCTCGGTGTTGAAGTCGATCTTCGACGAACCAAAGATTCCAGCTGCCGCCGCATTCTTCAGAGCTGTTTCGAAGCTTTGCGTAAAATTCTGCCCATCGATGAAAGCATCGAATGAGCCAGGGCTGCCGTCGTCTAATGTGTAAGTGGTGGCCATGACTGTACCAGCCTTTCAGTTTGAGGTCACCGAACGTGTTCTTATTTTGCGAGGCTACCGTGATCGAAACGACGATGGGCGCCAAGCCCGGTTTCCGGATTGCCGTTAAACGCCCCTTCACCGACGCGGGCCGGTTTTACTGTCTTGTTCGAAGTGAATTAGATGCGCTGCCCGAGGCATTGTTGATGAAAATTGGCGGCACCCGCGTTTTGCGCAACGCGCTCAGTGACATTGCCCGAGGGCTCGCGCCCGCCGTGGTGGCTGGAGCGGATGCGTGGGCGGGCGTGCGGAGGCCTCCCGGAGAGGGTCGGGCCGCCGAAAATTCACGGATGATGGTGGGATGGCGAAGGCCTCAGGCGGCGCGCGCGCTGAGGTCCTTCAGGAGGCTCTTGATACGATGCAGCGAGATGCGGTGCAGGCTCATGAGCTGCGCCGCCGCCCACCCGTGCGTGGCGATGAGGTCGCGCTGGTCCTGCGAGCCGTCAAACTCGGGGCGAAGCACGAAGAGGCCTTCGATCGAGACACTGTCGGTCTCGCTGCGGAAGTCCAGCGCCCAGGGCACGAAGGCCTGGCGCGCTTCCAGATCCGAAAACAGTCCGGCGAGCGCGCGGCGAGACCGGATGAAGGTCCACAGCGCCTGGCATCGTCTGTCCAGTTCGGGCGACGCGGAACCGTCTTCCCGGAAGGCCGGCACGCAAGCAGCACCCGTGCGCGGGGACAGGCCGTCGACGAGCACGGGCAGCTTCTCGGTCACGCCGTCGTCCAGCGTGGTGAGGGGATAGGCCTCGATGAGCAGCGGCCTCACCGTCGAGACGCCGTCGCGCACGCGCCGCCAGTAGGACTGGTCAGGTCGCAGGCCGATGATGGCGACGAGGTCGGGCACCTTCTGCCCCAGCCGCCAGGCGACGGGGAACCGGTCGATCAGCCGCGGCACCTCGACGGGTGCCACCGAAACCGTGCAGGGCTCCGGATCGATCGGATAGTCGGCGGGGGCCGCCAGCGTCAGCAGGGGATCGCCACGTTCGAGCTTCCTGGGATCGGAGTACATGCGGTGCTTTCCGGGGGCTCGAACAATTTGAGACAACATCGCCCGCCGGACTTAAGCGGGGCGAGCGGTGTGCTCGCTAAGGTAGCCGTGAGCGATTTTCCAATTCGTGAACTGCGGCGACTGCCCTTCCAGACATGCACCAAGACCAGACGATTCCAGCCGACGCTTTCGGCGCCCTGGCCAGGGCATTCCACGATCCGGGCACGCACCGCGCCACGCTCCCGCTGCTTGCGGGCGGCCTGCTCGACAGGCCGGGGCAACTGCGCGAAGCCCTGATGCTCGTCGACCGCTTTCACCGCACCGGTGCCGACACGGTGGCGAGCCGCCTCGTCGAGGCCTCCGCCCGCATGCGCCTGGGTGACGACGGCGCGGCCCTCGCCGCCTTGCGCCGGGCGGTCGCCATCGAGCCCTCCGATCCCGCCGCAGCGACGGCGCTCCTGCGGGCGCTGGGCACGCTGGGCGACCGCCGGGCGATGGCCGGCGTCGTCGATCGCGCGCTCCCCGGTCAGGCCGAGCCCGCCAGCGCCGTGGCCCTGCTCGACCTGGGCAGGCCTGGCTGGTCGGCGCATGGTCGCGTCGAGCGCAGCGGCCCGCGCCTCAACGGCTGGATCGTCTGGCGCGAAGGCGGCACGCGGCGCGACGTGGTCCTCGACGTGGGCGGCCGCGAACTGCGGGTCGGCGTTTCGGCATCCGAGCGCCTGCCCGGTGGCGCGCGTCTCGGACGCTTCTCGGTCCCCGTGCCCCTTCCCGTGCCCCTCATCGCGGTCCGCGACGGATTGTCGGGAACCGCACTCGCCGGCTCTCCGCTCGTCGACGATGTCCTGCTCGACGTCGGCCGCGCGCCTCCGGGCGGCGACGGCGTGAGCGTGATCGTCCCGCTGCATGGTGACGCCGCGGCCACCGCACGTTGCCTCGACAGCCTGCTGTCGGCGCGCTGCGAGACCGCGATGCGCCTCGTCCTCGTCGACGACGCCAGCCCTTCGGCCGCCATCCGCCGGTTGGGCGAAAGCCTGGCCGAGGAGGGCCTCGCCTGGAGGCTGGAGAACCCCGTCAATCTCGGCTTCATCCGCTCCGTCAACCGTGCCCTGCGCTTCGCGCCGCCGGGCGACGTGGTTCTGCTCAACGCGGACACGATCGTCGCGCCCGGTTGGCTCGACCGACTTGCCGCGGCCGCCCGGGGGCCGGGCGTCGGCACCGTGACGCCGCTGTCGAACAACGGCGAGCTCGTCAGCGTCCCGCGTCCCTTCAGGCCCGTGCCGATCCCGTCGCGCGAGCAGGTCGAGGCGATCGACGCGACGGTCGCCGAGCACCATGCGGGGCGCACCCTCGCGCTGCCGAACGGCATCGGCTTTTGCCTCTATGTCAACGCGGCCGCGCGGGCGGCGGTCGGCCTCCTGGATGCCGAGCGCTACGAGCGCGGCTATCTCGAGGAAGTGGACTACTGCCTGCGGGTCCGGGAGGCAGGCTTCGTCAACGTGGCGGCTCTCGACGTCTTCGTCGGCCACGAGGGCAGCGTCTCGTTCGGGGCGGAGAAGCGGGGCCTCGTGCGCCGCAACGCGGCGGCGCTGGCCCGCCGCTGGCCCTCGATCCACGCCGAGACGGACGCCTTCGTCGCGACCGACCCGCTGGCCGGTGTCCGGCAGATGCCCTGCCTGTGGGCGGATCGGGCCGGCCGCCCCGCGGTGGGCCTCGTCGTGGCGCGCCCGTGGCGCGAAGCGGCACTGGTGCAATGCACCGCCTTTGCCGACGACAGCCTTCTGGTGGTGCCGGACGAGACGGGCGAGGGGTGGGCCTTGAGGGTCGCACCCGGCGAGCCATCGATCCCCGTCCAGGGCGACCTCGAGGCCGCGTTGAAGTCCGCGGGAATCGAGTCCCTGCTTCTTGCCGATTGGGGCGAACTCACCGAGGCCCGGCTGCGGGCTCTCGGGGACACCGCGCTGCCGGTCGAGATCTTCGTCGCCGACGCGGCGGTCGCCTCGGCGGCGCGGCGGCCGGGTCCCGCGGGGGCCCTCTCGGCCATGCTCGTGGCCCGCGCTCGCGCGTTCCACGCGCCCTGTGCCGCCGCCGCCAGCGCCGTGGCCTCCGCCTGGCCGGCGCGCGCCGCCTCCGTGCAGGTCGTGGAGGCCGCGCCGGTGACGGCGCTGGCCCGCAGCCTGCCCCCGCGTCGGCACCACGTCGGCGTGCTCGTGACGGACCCCGCGACCCGCAGCCTCGTGGCGGCGCTGGCGCGGGCCTTGGCGGCACGGGCGTCGCCGATCCGGCTGCTCGTGCTGGGCGAGGTCGACGACCCCGTCACGCTGATGCAGGCGCCGGGCGTCTTCGTAACCGGCGCGGCGATGGACGCTCCCTCGCTGATCGACGCCATCGACACGCATGGCTGCAGCGCGCTGGTCCTGCCGCTGCGCGAGCCGTGCTTCGCGCATCCCGCCCTCGAGGCTGCCGCGGCCGCGGGTCTGCCCTGCGTCGGCTGGCCCGTCGCCGGAGCGCGCGAGGTGCTCGCGCTCGACGAGACCTCGCTGGTGCTGGACCCGTCGACCACGGTCGCCGGCCTCGCCGAGATCCTCGACCTGCATTGGGGCGGCGGGCGCAAGGCCCCGGGGGCGCGAACGCGTGTCGCCTGACCCGGGTGGCCCCGTGCATTTGACGAAAACTGCGTCGCCGGATTTCACCCGCCGGGAAACGTCGAACGGGCAGGGTGGGACAGGGGCGGATCACACCGCCGGCCAACAGGACTGACTCATGTCGCATGCGTCCCACAAGCCGATCGCCGAGACACATTCGCCGGTGCGCGAGGCACTGCTGGGCTTGAAGCCCGCGTTCCTCACGCTCGTGGGCATGAGCTTCTTCCTCAATCTGCTGGCCCTGACCGGGCCGATCTACATGTACCAGGTGTATGACCGCGTCATCACCTCGCGGAACATGAACACGCTGCTGGCCCTCTCGCTGATCGCGGCCATCCTCATCGCCGCCCAATGCCTGCTCGACATGTTGCGCAGCCGTGCGCTGCTACGGGTCGGAACCGCGTTCGACCAGGCGCTCGGCGACAAGCTCTTCCAGGCCGTGCACAAGGCCATGGTGAAGCGGGTCGGTGGCGTCGTCGGCCCCGTCCAGGCCCTGCGCGACCTCGATCAGGTTCGCGACTGCCTGACCGGTTCCGCGATCGTCGCCGCGATCGACCTGGTGTGGACGCCCATCTTCATCGGCGCCTGCTTCCTCGTCCATCCCGTGCTGGGCCTCGCCTACACCCTGTGCATCGTCGGCGTGGTGGCGCTGAGCTTCGCAAACCAGCGGACGGCCGCACCCATCCTCCTGCGCGGCACCGCGGCGTCGATGATCGCGACCGAATATGCGAACGCGGTGTTCCGCAACAGCGAGGCCATCCGCGCACTCGGCATGACCCGTGCCCTGCAGTCGCGCTGGAAGTCGCGTCGCGACGTCGGTCTCGGCTGGACCGCCCAGGTCAACGAGCAGTCGGGCTGGTTCCAGTTCGGCATGTCGCTGCTGAAGAACCTTGCCTCCACGCTCGGCATCGGCCTCGTCGCGTTCCTCGTCATCCACGGGGACATCACGGCCGGAGCGCTGGCGGCAGTGTGCTTCCTCGGCGCCCGTGCGCTGGGTCCCGCCTCCGTCATCGCGCAGAGCTGGAAGACGCTGAACACCGCCAAGGCCGCGCTGGCCCGCGTCGAGGCGGTGTTCCGCGAAGCCGGCGAGACCCCTGACCGCATGGCGCTGCCCAAGCCCAAGGGCGCGCTCAGCTTCGAGGGCGTCGTGGCGCTGCCGCCCAACGGCCGCAAGCCGGTGCTCAACGACGTGAGCTTCAGCCTCGAGCCGGGGGACGTGCTCGGCGTGATCGGCCCCAGCGCGGCCGGCAAGTCGAGCCTGGCGCGGGTCTGCGTCGGCCTCTGGCCCGCCACCAAGGGCGCCGTACGACTCGACGGGGCCGAACTCTCCCACTGGGACGAGGAGCGGTTGGGCGAGCACATCGGATACGTGCCGCAGGACGTCGAGCTCTTCGGCGGCACCATCGCCGAGAACATCGCCCGCTTCCGCGCCGGCTCCAGCGAGGACGTCATCGCCGCGGCGCGGCTGGCCCGGGTCCACGACATGGTCCAGGAACTCCCGGACGGCTACAACACGGACATCGGCGACGGCGGCCTCAAGCTGTCCGGCGGCCAGCGCCAGCGCATCGCCCTGGCGCGCGCCGTCTATGGCAATCCGCCGCTCGTGGTTCTCGACGAACCCAATGCGAGCCTCGACACACAGGGCGAGGACGCCCTGGTGCAGGTCATCCGCCAGCTCAAGGCGGCCGGCTCGACCGTGATCCTCGTCACGCACCGGTCCAACATCCTGACCCATTGCGACAAGCTGCTCGTCCTGGCCAAGGGCACCGTCCACACCTTCGGTCCGCGCGAAACGGTGATGCAGAGCTTCATGCCCGCCAACGTGGTGCCCATGGCCCCGGCGGCCATGGCGCGGAAGGCATGAGGCGCCGGCCATGCGAGAGATGATGCGTGAAGCCCTGAATGCCCGGCTGACGGCGTTCCGGGGGCTGGCCGTGGCCCCTGCCGCGGCGGCCGCCGGATCGGCGGCCGCCAAGCCTCCTGCAGTCAAGCCCGCCGCCAAGCCGGCGAGTGCACCGCCGGTGGCCTCGACGGATTGGATCGCGCCGCTGCGGGTCGCGGGCATCGTGGTCCTCGTGGTCTTCGCCTTGGGCGGAGGCTGGTCGATGCTCGCGCGCCTCGACGCGGCCACAGTCGCTCCGGGCGTCGTCTCCGTGGAATCGAACCGCAAGGCGATCCAGCACCTGGAAGGCGGCATCGTCCGCGAGATCCTGGCCAGGGACGGCGACAAGGTGCAGGCCGGGGCGGTGCTCGTGCGGCTGGATCCGACCCAGGCCCGCGCCAATGCGGAGGTGGTGCGCAAGCAGTACGCCGCGGCACTGGCCGAGGAGGCCCGCCTGATCGCCGAGCGCGACGGCAAGCCTGCGGTGGCGTTTCCCCCCGAGGTCACGGAGAAACTGGACGATCCGCTGGTGGCCCGCGCCGTGGCCGACCAGGTGGCCCAGTTCCGGGACCGTCGCGCCTCGCTGAACGGCCAGGTCTCCATCCTGCAGGCGCGCATCTCCCAGCAGCAGAGCGAGATCGCGGCGCTCGAACGGGAGCGGGAATCCAGCCAGCAGCAGATCGCCACCGTGAAGAAGGAGCTCGTCGGCCTGCGTCAGCTGCTCGAGAAGAACCTCGTCTCGGTGTCGCGCGTGCTGTCGCTCGAGCGCGAGCAGTCGCGTCTCGAAGGGCTTCTCGGCCGCACCGAGGCCAACGTGATGAAGTCGCTGCAGACGATCGACGAGGCGCGCCTCCAGATCGAGCAGGCGAAGGCCCAGTTCAACGAGCAGGTGGGCCGCGACCTTCCGGCGGTCCGCAAGTCGGTCGGGGAGCTGCGCGAGCGCGTCGTCGCCACCTCCGACATCCTCAGCCGGCTCGATATCCGGGCGCCGCAGGCGGGCGTCGTCCAGGGATCGAAGATCTTCACCGCCGGCGGAGTGATCCGGCCGGGCGACACGCTGATGGAAGTCGTGCCACTGTCGGACGAACTCGTGATCCGAGCGCAGGTGGGGCCGATGGACGTCGACAAGGTCCGCCGCGGGATGGAGGCGGAGGTCCGCTTCCAATCCTTCACCGTCGAGCATCCGCCCATCTTCGTCGGCAAGGTGCGCACGATCTCGCCTGACCGTCTGGTCGACGACCAGACGCGGCAGCCCTACTTCTCGGCGGAGATCGCGCTCGATCGCGACCAGATCCCGGCGGAATTCCGCCAGCGCATCGGCGCGGGCATGCAGGCCGACGTGCTGATCGCGACCGGCGAGCGCACGGCGCTGCGCTACCTGGTGGCACCGCTCCTCGACAGGCTGGCCACGGCCATGCGCGAGCGCTGACGACCCTGACGGGGCGTTTCGCGCCGTTAGTCAATTCGAGAAAAATTGCGCGTAGCGTCAGCGCGACGGTGCGGAAAGCACCGCCGCCGGGGGCAGGAATCCCATGGACGCTCTGCGACTGCCGTTCTCGCCGCGCTACATCACGTTCACCCTGTGCCTGATCCTGGCCGGGTTCGTCGCGGCCCTGATGATCACGGGCTTCGTCGTCTCCCCCGCGTGGATCGTGCTGCTGGTCCTGCTGGTGGCGCTGTGCGTCCTGGGGGTGCACGACCTCCTGCAGGAAAAGCACGCCATCCTGCGCAACTACCCGATCGCGGCCCACCTGCGGTTCCTCTTCGAGGAGATCCGCCCGGAGATGCGGCAGTACTTCTTCGAGGGCGAGAAGGACGGAACGCCCTTCAGCCGCGACCGTCGCGCCATCGTCTACCAGCGGGCCAAGCGCACCCTCGACAAGAGGCCCTTCGGCACCCAGTACGACGTCTATGCCGAGAACTTCGAATGGGTGCGGCACTCCATGGCGCCGACGCCCGTGGCCGACAGCGACTTCCGCATCCGCATCGGCGGGCCCGACTGCCCGCAGCCCTACGCGGCCTCGGTCTTCAACATCTCGGCCATGAGCTTCGGGTCGCTCAGCGCCAACGCCATCCGCGCCCTCAACAAGGGGGCCGCCATGGGAGGCTTCGCCCACGATACCGGCGAGGGAGGCTTCAGCCCGCATCACGCGGCGCATGGCGGGGACATCATCTGGGAGATCGGCTCGGGCTATTTCGGCGCCCGCAACCCCGACGGCACCTTCTCGCCGGAGCGCTTCGCCGAGACCGCCGCCAACCCCCAGATCAAGATGGTGGAGCTGAAGCTCAGCCAGGGCGCCAAGCCCGGCCACGGCGGCGTGCTGCCCGCCGCCAAGGTGAGCGCCGAGATCGCGAAGACGCGCGGCGTGCCGATGGGCGTCGACTGCGTGTCGCCGGCGAGCCACTCCGCCTTCTCGACGCCGGTCGAGATGATGCGCTTCCTCGGCGAGATGCGGCGCCTGTCGGGCGGCAAGCCTGCCGGCATCAAGTTCTGCGTGGGACACCCGTGGGAGTTCCTGGCGCTGTGCAAGGCGATGCTGGAGACCGGCATCTATCCCGACTTCATCGTCGTCGACGGCAAGGAGGGCGGCACGGGTGCCGCGCCGCTCGAGTTCATGGACCATCTCGGCATGCCCCTGCGCGAGGGTCTGAGCTTCGTCCACAACGCACTCGTCGGGATCGGCGCCCGTGACCGCGTGAAGCTGGGCGCGAGCGGGATGATCGTCACCGCCTTCGACATCGCCCGTGCCATGGCGCTGGGCGCGGACTGGTGCAATGCCGCCCGGGGCTACATGTTCGCGATCGGCTGCATCCAGTCCCAGGCCTGCCACACCGACAAGTGCCCCACCGGTGTCGCCACCCAGGATCCCACGCGTCAGCGCGCCCTGGTGGTCGCCGACAAGGCGGAGCGCGTCGTCGCCTTCCACGACAGCACCACCAAGGCGCTCGCCGAATTCGTGGCGGCGGCCGGGCTCGACCATCCCGACCAGTTCCGACCCCACCACTTCTCCCGTCGCGTCTCGCCCGACAAGGTTCTGAGCCTCGCCGAGATCTACCCCGCGCTGCCGCCGGGAGACCTCCTGCGGGGCACCTCGGACGCGCGCTTCAAGGACGCGTGGGAGATGGCCGACCCGCACAGCTTCCGGCCTCGCGCCGTCGGCCGTGCGGCGGCATGATTAGCGCCGATTGAGACAACACTGATATACAACCTAAAGTAAATATTTACCGTTCCGATCACGTGCGGGTGCATCGGTTCGCGTCGAAAACCCTGCTCTAACCATTCCCGCGCTGAAGCTCTCCGGGACGGCATATTTCCGGTTGCCGTCGGGATGTGCTATGCATGTCCCCGATTTTCGATACCGACGTCCGTTTTTTTGTTGTGACTTTCATTATGGGATTGCGCGATGGTCGATACCGTCACGTCCACTGTCGTTCCCCCGTCAGCCGTGCAGGCCGGTGAGCCGCCGCTGCTGGTGACACGGCCGGAGCCGGGCCAGACCAAGATCGTCGAGGTGCGTCCCGGGCAGCCGCTGGCCTTCGACTTTCCCATCGAGGACGCCAAGCTCATCGTCCAGGACGTCGACATCGTCCTGGTCTTCCCCGACGGTTCGCAGATCCAGCTGCCCCAGTTCGCCGTGGCCCTCATGCTGGGCCAGGCCACCGCGATCACCTTCGCGGGAACGCCCTTCGAGCCGCACCAGCTTTTCGAGGTGGCGAACGAGGTCCGCCTGGCCGACGAGCTCCCCTCCCTCAAGCCGACCTCGGCCGAGAACGACGGCAAGAAGAAGGGCGAGGGCGAAGGCGAGCAGGAGCCGTCCAACGTCGGCTACGAGGCCGCGCTGCCACAGACGCAGCAGGGCACCCGCAGCCAGTACGAGCAGGAGCAGGGCACCAAGCGCGGGCAGTACGACGACATCGCCCTGCAGTCGCCGGTGGTCCGCTCGACGACGGAAACCCTGATCCTGTCGTTGGGATCCAGCGTCTCCTCGGGGACGAACTACACGACCAACAACCCGTTCAACGACAATCTGAGCAAAGTGGTCGGCGCGAACGTCGTGTCGTCGAAGCTGCTGACGGACGTGCTGGAGACCAGCACGACGACGATCCAGGGCGGCAAGACGATCTACGGTGCGACGGGAGCCGGCGACGCCGCGTTCAATCCCGCCTTTGCCTCCCAGAAGCTGTCACCCGTCATCTCGGGAAGCACGCAGGACGACACGGTCTACGTCAACCACGCGACCGACGCTGACGGCCGGCCGGTCGCCCTCGACGCCGGCACCAGCCTGCGCATCGTCCAACTCAAGCTGGAGTTCCCGACAGAGTACGTCGGTCAGGTTGCAACAGGCTTCGTCGTGAGCGGCCTGCCGACCGGAGCGTCTGTCACCAATGGCGTCGACCTCGGCGATGGGTCCTACGCGGTCGACATCACCACGTTGCAGCGAATGGGGGCGCCGAATGTCCTCACCTTCCAGCTGAAATACCTCATTCCGGACGATAGCGCCCCTCGCGATGCGGATGGCTTCGCGCAGGTCTTCACGCTGTCGCTGCGGGTTGGAACCGTCGGCGGCAACGGCGCGGTGACTTTCAACGCGACCCAGACCTTCGGCATCAGGGACATCGACTACGCCAACGAGTCCACCGCAACCTTCAAGGATTCGTCGGGCGTCGAGCGCGCGGTGCTCTGGGCCAATCCGCCCGGCTCGCGAGTGTCGACTTTCGACGGCGACGATACGATCTATGCCGGAGCGGGTGCCGACACGATCGACGGCGGAGCCGATCGCGACCTCGTCAGCTACACGCTCTCGCAGGCGAAGGTCCATGTCGACCTGACGACGGGACGAGGCACCGGCGGGTTTGCGCGCGGGGACGTCCTCGCCAACGTCGAGGACCTTGAGGGCTCGGCCTACGACGACACGCTGGTCGGCAACGCTGCCGCGAACCAGTTCCAGGGCGGCGCTGGAGCCGACTCGCTCGACGGCGGCGCGGGAGCCGATACCGCCTCCTACGCCAGATCGGTCGAAGGCGTGCGGGTGGATCTGCTGAACGGCACGGGGGCGCTCGGCGACGCCCAGGGCGACGTGCTCAAGGACATCGAAAATGCGGTCGGATCGGCAAAGGCCGACTGGCTCCAGGCGACGGATGGCGGCTCTTCTCTCGAAGGCGGAGCTGGGTCTGACACGCTCGTCTCGGGCCTGGGGGCCGATACCCTGGCGGGTGGTGAGGGGACCGGCGACATCGCCGACTACTCGCGCTCGGATGAGGGCGTCGAGATCAATCTGCGCCTCGGGACCGCCGCACGCGGATACGCCGCCGGTGACCGCTTGACCGACGTCGAGGGCATCGTCGGGTCCAACTACGCCGATACGCTGGTCGGCGACGCGGGCAGGAATCGCTTGAGCGGCGAGGAGGGGAACGACTCGCTCAGCGGTGGCGCAGGCGACGACACCGTGTTGGGCGGCGGAGGCGACGACCGCCTGGTTGGCGGGCAGGGCGCCGATTCCATCGACGGCGGCTCGGGCAACAACACCGTCGACTATTCGCAGTCGGCGGACCCCGTCACCGTCAATCTGATCACCGGCGTCGGAACGGGAGGAGACGCCGAGGGCGACATCCTCGTCAACGTCCAGAATGCCGTCGGCTCCGCAGGCGTCGATACGATTTCGTTCGCCTCGTTTTCCGGGACGCTGAACGCAGATCTCGAGGCGGGTCAGGTGCTCCTGACGAGGGGCGGGGTCACGACCACCGCTCTCGTGTCGGCGTTCGAGACCTTCATCGCCGCCGACAACGCCGATGAACTGGCCGGCGACGGAACGCAAAGCTTCTTTGCCAACGGCGGCAACGACACCGTCCATGGCCTCGGCTTTGAGCGGGACATCACGCTGGATGGCGGCGCGGGCACGGGCGACCTCCTGATCCTTGAAAGCGCCGCGACGGTCCGCTCGATCAACCTCGCCGACAGCACGGACCAGACGGCAGGCGACACCGCCCTCGTCCTCAACTTCGAGAACGTCGATGCGACCCGCATGTCGGACAGCATGACGCTTCTCGGCGACGATGGCTCGAACAGCCTCCTGGGCGGCAGCGGCGCAGACGTCATCGAGGGCCGAAAGGGCAGCGACACCCTCCAGGGCAATGGAGGAAACGATACGCTGGACGGCGGCACGGGCCAGAGCCTCGTCGAGGGCGGCTCGGGAGACGACGTCGTCGTCTACGGCACGACCGGTGCGTCCACGCTCGACGGCGGCACCAGCGATGAAAGTCGTGGTGACACGCTGCGCGGCATCGCGGGAAGCTACGGCGTTGCCCGGCTCACCTTCGACCTGAGTGTCGCGCAGGACATCGATCAGTCCGGGAACGACACCGCGCGTGTCACGAACTTCGAAAACCTCGACTTCTCCCAGACCACCACCTCCGTGTCGGTCAGGGGGGGCAGCGGCAATCGGTCCCTGATCACGGGATTTGGCGACGACTCCGTCCAGGGCGGGATCGGAAACGACGCCATCGAAACCGGCCGCGGCAACGACACGATCGATGGTGGCGGCGGCGCCGACACGATCGATGCAGGCGCGGGCGACGACAGGGTCACCTACCGGGCCGTCGCAGGGCTCGATCTGCGCGGTGGCACGGCCCTCGAGACGGCAGGCGATACCCTCGTCATCGGGAGCGCAACGCTCTCCGGGTCACGCGACCTGCGCATCGACATGGCGGTCGATGCGGCGGATCAGACAGCTCTGGCCGACGGCGCTACGGACGGGGTGGCTGTCTCGGGGTTCGAGAACATCGATGCCGCGTCCGCGACCATTGCGCTGACCGTGACCAACACACTGGGCGGCCGCACAGTGCGGACCGGCTCTGGCAGCGACACCATCGACTATGTCGATGGGCCGAACACCGTTCTCGATTCGGGCACTGCAGTCTCGGGCAACGGCGACACGCTGCGTTTCCTGGCCGACCGAGCCGCCGCCCTGACGACGATCCGTCTTGGCGACACGGACCAGACCGCCGGCGATTTCGCGCGGGTGTCGAACTTCCGACATGTCGACGCTTCGCTGGTCGGCTCGGGCTCTGCCTTCGCGCTGACGGGCAACGAAGACGGCAACGACATCAAGACCGGCGCAGGGAACGACACCATCGCCGGGGGCGGCGGAGCCGACACCGTGGCGGCGGGCGCAGGGGACGACCGCGTCACCTATGGATCGTCCGTCGGAAGTCAGTTCGACGGCGGCAGCAACGGCGCGGCAGGCGATACGCTCGTGGTCACCGCCCTCGCGGCAGGCACCGTGCTGCAGGTGGATCTCGGCGAGATCTCCGCAGACCAGTCGAGCCTGTTGACGGGTGCCGATCTGACGCAGCAGGCAAGCGACGGTGTCACTGTCACCGGTTTCGAGAACCTCGATGCGAGTTCTCTCGCCGCTTCGGCACGTCTGCGGCTGATCGGCTCGGCCGGTGGCGAATCCATCCGCACGGGAGCGGGAGCCGACACCATCGACGGCCGCGGCGGTGCGGACGTCATCGATGCCGGGGCCGGCGACGACGTCGTGACCTATCGCGATGCGGCAGGCGCGGCTCTCGGCGGCGGAAGTGGCAACGACACCCTGACCGTGGGGAACGCCACGGAGGCCGGCGTTGCCACGCTTTCGTTGGCCATGACGGATGCCGATCAAAGTGTCGGCGACCAGGTCAGCCTGTCCGGCTTCGAAAACATCGATGCCGGCGGCAGCAACGTTCGGCTGACGGTCCGCAACACGCTGGCCAACAGTTCGGTCACGGGAGGCACGGACAACGACTCCATCGACTACGCGGTGGGTGCCACGCTCACGGCAGGGCTCGGCGACGACACGCTGGTCATCCGCGATTCAGGCCTGACATCACCCGTGGGTGGCGCCCGCCTCGCTGCCATCACGGTCGACCTCAACGCGACGAGCGATCAGACGTCAGGGACCGGCGAAACGGCCCAGGTCACCGGGTTCAACAACCTTGACGCCTCGGGCATCACGATGCCGTCGACGGGTGCCGCGACCGCGGTCAATGTCTCCGGAACGTCCGGCGGCGAGCGCATCGTCACGGGTGCCGGGCGCGACACCATCGATGGAAAGGGGGGCGCCGACACCATCGATGCCGGTGGAGGTGATGACCGCGTCGTCCTGGCCGCGGCCGACGCGTCGGTTATTGACGGCGGAACCACGGGCGAAAGCGCCGGTGACACGCTGGTTGGCGTGGCGGGCACCTATGGCGCCACCCGCCTCACCTTCGATCTGACGGTCCTTGCCGGCCAGAACCAAGTGACGGATGGGCTTGCCGCCACGATCCGCAACTTCGAGAACATCGACTTCAGCGCCACATCGGCCGCCATTTTCGTCGAGGGTCGGGACGGCGGACGGTCACTGCTCACGGGGTTTGGCGACGACAGCGTGCTCGGCGGTACGGGTGCCGACACCATTTCGACCGGCGACGGCAACGATACCATCGACGGACTCGGTGGCCGCGACAGCGTGAGCGCGGGCGCAGGTGACGACACCGTCGTCTACCGGGGTGTACAGGGCGCGGTTCTCGACGGCGGAACGTCGGGTACGACGGGCGACACTCTCTTCGTGGCGGCTCTACCGACCCTCGCGACCACTCTGCGGATCGATATGACCGCGACCGACGACCAGACCCGACGCGACATCGGAACGGACGATGGCATCAGGGTCACCGGTTTCGAAAACCTGGAGGTCGCAAGTCTCTCGAGCGCGATCACGGTCGTCAACACGCGCACCGGAAGCCGCGTCGTGACGAGCGGCGGCAGTGACGTGATCGACTACGCGGCCGATGCGACGATCGACGCGGCCGAGAACGGCTCGGCCGGCGACACGCTCGTCCTCAAGACGGCCGCCCTGACGGGCATCACGGCGCTCGCGATCGACCTTTCGCAGACGAGCGCCAGCCAGACCGCCTCCACCACGGCCCTGGGTGCCGGAAGTGATTCGGTCATCGGCTTCGAGAACGTCGATGCGAGCGCCCTGTCAGGGTTGGGGATTTCCGTCCTCGGCTCGGTTCAGAACAACGTCATTCGCGGTGGAGCCGGCGCCGATACGTTGTCAGGTCAGGGGGGGCAGGATTCCATCTACGGCAACGGCGGCGACGACCGCATCACTCTCGCATCCCCCGGGTCCGCGACGCTCGACGGCGGCAGCGGCGGCGAAATCGAGGGCGACTGGCTGGTCGGCAACGCAAGCAGTTATGGCGGCATAGGGCGGCTCGTCTTCAATCTGGCTCGGACGTCCGGCAGCCAGCTCGACACGGGCAACACCTCGGTGGTCGGGTTCGAAAACATCGACTTCTCCAGCGCGACTGTCGCGGTCACCGTGACGGGGCGGGCTGCGGGAAGCAGGCTCTTGACCGGCTCCGAGGCGGACAGCGTCACGGGAGGGGCGTCGAAGGACATCATCCAGACCGGGCGTGGTGACGACACGATCATCGGTGGCGGAGGGGACGACAGCATCGATGCCGGGGCCGGCAACGACCGCGTCACCTACGTCAACGGCCCGTCGGCCGATAAGAGGGCGACGATCGATGGCGGCGACGATACCGATACGCTCGTCGTCGGGAGTGCCGCTGGCGTCACGCAATTGTCGGTCGATATGACCCAGGGCATCGCCGACCAGACGGGCGTCAATGCTGGCACGGACGACAATGTCGACACGCGCGGGTTCGAGAATCTCGCAGCCAGCAGCGCGACGATTTCGATCACGGTCACGAATACGCTGGCGAACTCGACGATCAGCACGGGCAGCGGTGACGATCGGATCGACTATGCGCAAGGCGCCACACTGTCTGCCGATGGTCAGGGTTCATTCGGCGACACGCTGGTCCTGAAGCAGGCTGCGCTGGCCGGCATCACGGGGTTCACGGTCAATCTCGGGAGCACCGGCGACCAGGTCAGCGGCACGGGCATTCCCACCGGGGTCACTCGGGTGACCGGCTTCGAGAACGTCGATGCATCGGCCTTGCCGTCGACGCTTGGCGTCACGCTCAACGGCGGCAGCACCGGCGTGAACCGCATCTGGGGCGGAGCGGGCGCCGACACGATCAACGGAGGCGGAGGCGCCGACCTCATCGATGCCGGCGGGGGGAACGACCAGGTCTGGTACTACGGCAGCACCGGCGGAGAGGCGACCATCGCGGGGGGCGTGAGGACGGACACGCTCTACATCCCTGCCGCGTCGGGCACCATTGCCCTGCGCATCGACCTGTCCGACCCGGACAACGCCGTCGATCAGACATCGCTCGTGGGTGGCGGGAGCGACGGCGCAAAGGTCACCGGGTTCGAGACGCTCGATGGCCGCGACGCATCGAGCGGGACGGCACTGACCGTCATCACGGGCAACACGGGCCGCTCGGTGAGCACCGGTGCGGGGACCGACAGCGTGTCCGGCGGGACGGGCGCCGACACGATCTCCACCAGCTTCGGCAACGACACGATCGACGGCGGCGGCGGGGCCGACGCGATCGACGCCGGCGACGGTGACGACCGGGTCGTCTACTCCAACGCCGGCACGCTGGCGGGCGGGCTGAACACCGGCGTCGGCAACGCCGGCGACACACTGGTGATCAGCTCGGGAGCCCCGAGCAAGCTTGCGATCACGTTCCTGTCGACGGCGACCGACCAGACACGCCTCGATGCCAACACCGACGACAATGCCGTCGTGAGCGGCTTCGAGAACCTGGCCGCCGGAACTGCGAGCGCCGACCTGACGGTCACCAACAGCCAGGCGGGCCGCTCGATCGTCACGGGCACCGGCAACGACACGATCGACTTCGTCGACGGCGCCGGCACGGTCCTCGATGCGGGAGGACAGCGCAGCCCGGTTGCGCCGCAAACATTCTCCGGCGACACGCTGAACTTTGCGAGTCCGTACGCGGCGTCGCTGACCACGATCGTCCTGACGACGGACCCGTTGGTCGACCAGGTTCTCAATGTCAGTGCCAGGGTCAGGAACTTCGAGCACGTCGACGCCTCGGCCGTGACCAGCACCACCGCGCGGTTTGCGATCACGGGCACCGGCGACGCCAACGCACTGAGCGGCGGTGCCGGCGCAGACACGATCGACGGCGGAGGAGGGGCTGACACGATCCGGGGAGGAGGCGGTAACGATCGCATGGCCTATCGCCGGGACGCGGCGATCCTCGACGGCGGCGCGGACGCGGGAGCGGTCGACACGCTGGTCGTGGACGGCCGGGACGGTTCGACGGTCCTGTCCCTGGACATGAGCGCGACCGATCAGACGGTTCTGACGACGGACCCCCAGGTCAGCAACTTCGAGAACGTGGACGCCAGCGGCGGCTCGGTCGCGCTGACCATCGTCAAGACGCAGGCCGGATCGACGATCACGGGCGGCGCGGGTGACGACACGGTCGACTACGTGAACGGTGCCGGCACGGTGCTCGACGGCAACGGCGAAGGCACGTCCGGCGACACCCTTGTCTTTGCCGCCAGCTACGCCACGGCGCTGACGACGATCCGGTTGAACGCTGCGGCCGGCACGAGCCAGGTCTCGACCGGCGCGACTATGGTCAGGAACTTCGAGAACCTCACCGCTGCTTCTGCCAGTTCGGGCGTCGCCTTCGACATCGAGGGCACGGGAACGAAGAACACGATCCGGACCGGCAGCGGCAACGACACCATCGACGGAAAGGGCGGCGCCGATCTCATCGATGCTGGCGGTGGGAACGATCAGGTCTGGTACTATGGCAGCACCGGTGGAGAGGCGACCATCTCAGGCGGCGTGGGGACCGACACGCTCTACATCCCTGCTGCATCTGGCACCATTGCCCTGCGCATCGACCTGTCCGACCCGGACAATGCCGACGACCAGACGTCCCTCGTCGGCGGGGGGAATGACGGTGCCAAGGTCACTGGCTTCGAGGCCGTCATTGGCAGGGATGCGTCGAGCGGGACGGCGCTGACCGTCGTCACGGGAAATACAGGTCGCTCGGTTTCGACCGGCGCGGGGGCCGACAGCGTGTCCGGTGGGACGGGCGCGGACACGATCTACGCCAACGCCGGGAACGACACGATCGATGGGGGTGGCGGGCTTGACGTGATCGACGCCGGTTTGGGTGACGATCGCGTCGTCTACTACAACGCGGGGACGATTGCCGGCGGTGGAACGGCTCAGAACAGCGGCAGCGATACGCTTGTGATCGGCTCGGGAGCCCCGAGCAAACTTTCGATCACGTTCCTGTCGACGGCGACCGATCAGACGCGCCTCGACGCCAGCACCAACGACAGCGCCACGGTCCGTGGCTTCGAGAATCTGGACGCTGGCGCGGCGAACACCGACCTGACGATCACGAACACCCAGGCTGGGCGCTCGATCGTCACGGGAACAGGAAACGATGCGATCGAGTTCGTCGACGGCGCCGGCACCGTCCTCGACGCGGGTGGGCAGCGCAGCCCCGTTGCGCCGCAAACTTACACTGGCGACACGCTGACGTTCGCGAGTTCCTACGCGACGTCCCTGACGACCATTGTCCTGACAACGGACCCCTTGGCCGACCAGGTTCTCAATGTAAGCGCGAGGGTCAGGAACTTCGAGCACGTCAACGCCTGGGCCGTCACGTCGAGCGCGGCGCGGTTCTCGGTCAAGGGCACCGGCGACGACAACGCGCTGAGCACCGGGGCGGGCGCAGACACGATCGATGGCCTGGGCGGAAAAGACACGATCTCGGCGGGCGAAGGCGACGACTGGGTCTATTACCGCGCGGGAGTGGGAGCATCGCTGTCGGGCGGGGCCGACACGGACACGCTCGTGGTCGACGCCGCAGTCACATCCCCTCTGACGCTGGACTTCTCCGACCAAAGCCGGGTGACCGATCAATCGGCGGGCGACCAAACCACCGTCACAGGGTTTGAAAACGTCTCTGCCAGCAGCGCGACGATTTCGATCACGGTCACGAATACGCTGGCGAACGCGACGATCAGCACGGGCAGCGGTGACGATCGGATCGACTATGCGCAAGGCGCCACACTGTCTGCCGATGGTCAGGGTTCATTCGGCGACACGCTGGTCCTGAAGCAGGCTGCGCTGGCCGGCATCACGGGGTTCACGGTCAATCTCGGGAGCACCGGCGACCAGGTCAGCGGCACGGGCATTCCCACCGGGGTCACTCGGGTGACCGGCTTCGAGAACGTCGATGCATCGGCCTTGCCGTCGACGCTTGGCGTCACGCTCAACGGCGGCAGCACCGGCGTGAACCGCATCTGGGGCGGAGCGGGCGCCGACACGATCAACGGAGGCGGAGGCGCCGACCTCATCGATGCCGGCGGGGGGAACGACCAGGTCTGGTACTACGGCAGCACCGGCGGAGAGGCGACCATCGCGGGGGGCGTGAGGACGGACACGCTCTACATCCCTGCCGCGTCGGGCACCATTGCCCTGCGCATCGACCTGTCCGACCCGGACAACGCCGTCGATCAGACATCGCTCGTGGGTGGCGGGAGCGACGGCGCAAAGGTCACCGGGTTCGAGACGCTCGATGGCCGCGACGCATCGAGCGGGACGGCACTGACCGTCATCACGGGCAACACGGGCCGCTCGGTGAGCACCGGTGCGGGGACCGACAGCGTGTCCGGCGGGACGGGCGCCGACACGATCTCCACCAGCTTCGGCAACGACACGATCGACGGCGGCGGCGGGGCCGACGCGATCGACGCCGGCGACGGTGACGACCGGGTCGTCTACTCCAACGCCGGCACGCTGGCGGGCGGGCTGAACACCGGCGTCGGCAACGCCGGCGACACACTGGTGATCAGCTCGGGAGCCCCGAGCAAGCTTGCGATCACGTTCCTGTCGACGGCGACCGACCAGACACGCCTCGATGCCAACACCGACGACAATGCCGTCGTGAGCGGCTTCGAGAACCTGGCCGCCGGAACTGCGAGCGCCGACCTGACGGTCACCAACAGCCAGGCGGGCCGCTCGATCGTCACGGGCACCGGCAACGACACGATCGACTTCGTCGACGGCGCCGGCACGGTCCTCGATGCGGGAGGACAGCGCAGCCCGGTTGCGCCGCAAACATTCTCCGGCGACACGCTGAACTTTGCGAGTCCGTACGCGGCGTCGCTGACCACGATCGTCCTGACGACGGACCCGTTGGTCGACCAGGTTCTCAATGTCAGTGCCAGGGTCAGGAACTTCGAGCACGTCGACGCCTCGGCCGTGACCAGCACCACCGCGCGGTTTGCGATCACGGGCACCGGCGACGCCAACGCACTGAGCGGCGGTGCCGGCGCAGACACGATCGACGGCGGAGGAGGGGCTGACACGATCCGGGGAGGAGGCGGTAACGATCGCATGGCCTATCGCCGGGACGCGGCGATCCTCGACGGCGGCGCGGACGCGGGAGCGGTCGACACGCTGGTCGTGGACGGCCGGGACGGTTCGACGGTCCTGTCCCTGGACATGAGCGCGACCGATCAGACGGTTCTGACGACGGACCCCCAGGTCAGCAACTTCGAGAACGTGGACGCCAGCGGCGGCTCGGTCGCGCTGACCATCGTCAAGACGCAGGCCGGATCGACGATCACGGGCGGCGCGGGTGACGACACGGTCGACTACGTGAACGGTGCCGGCACGGTGCTCGACGGCAACGGCGAAGGCACGTCCGGCGACACCCTTGTCTTTGCCGCCAGCTACGCCACGGCGCTGACGACGATCCGGTTGAACGCTGCGGCCGGCACGAGCCAGGTCTCGACCGGCGCGACCATGGTCAGGAACTTCGAGAACCTCACCGCTGCTTCTGCCACTTCGGGCGTCGCCTTCGACGTCGAGGGCACGGGAACGAAGAACACGATCCGCACCGGATCGGGCAACGACACCATCGACGGGAAGGGCGGCGCCGATCTCATCGATGCGGGGGAGGGCGACGACCGGGTTGTCTATACCCAAGCCAGCGGCGCATCGCTGAGCGGAGGTGGCAACGGCACGGCCGGTGACACCCTCGTCATGGCCTCCGCGCAACCGGCAGGCGTGACGACCCTCAGAATCGACATGGGTTCAGGCGCCTCGACGAACGACCAGACGCGCTTCAGCGACGCGCTGGACGATGGTGTGACCGTGACCAACTTCGAAAACCTGGACGCCTCGGGCTTGTCGAGTTCGGTCGCTATCACTGTGGTCAACACGCAATCCGGGAGCACGGTCACGACCGGCCGCGGCAACGATGCCGTCGACTTCGCTGACGGAGCAACGCTCGACGGCAGCGATGGCCAGGACAAGCTCGTCTTCACCGCCACGGCCCTGGCAGGCTTCACCAGCCTCACCGTGAGCCTGGCCCAGTCCACCGGCCAGATCTCGGGGGCCAGCGGGCCGACCAGCGTGTCCAACTTCGAAAGCATCGACGCGAGCAACACCGCCGTCGCCTTCACCGTGACCGGATCGGACCAGGCCAACGACATCCGGACCGGGAGTGGGAACGACACGATCGACGGATGGTCGGGTCTGGACGCGGTGGATGCCGACGGTGGCGACGACCAGGTGACCTACCGAAGGTTCGTGGGCGCCAGCTTCGCCGGAGGGACGGAAAACGTCGGAGGAGGTGACACGCTGGTCATCGCGGCGGCCCAGCCGAGCGTCAACACGCTTCGCTTCGACATGAGCGCGACCGGAGACCAGAGCGGGATCAGCGACGTCGTTGACGACGGCGTCACCGTCACGGGCTTCGAGTATCTCGACGGCTCGGCCGTCGGCGACGGCATCGCGCTGACGGTGGTCCGTACGCGTGCTGGCGGCACCTCGAGTGGAGGGGCGGGAAGCGACACGATCGACTACGCTGACGGCGCGAGAACGGCGATCTTCGGGGGCTCCAACACCAGTGGCAACGGCGACACCCTGAGGTTCTCCGCCACCCATGCGGCCGCCATCAGCATCGACCTTCGCGAACTGGTCGCGGATCAGACGACGGGCGACATCGCTGACATCCGCGGCTTCGAAAACGTCGACGCATCGGCCGTGACCAATGGCTCGGCCGGATTCAGGGTCACGGGCACCTCGCGCGCCGAATTGATCAGGACCGGTGCGGGTGCGGATACGCTGACGGGCGGCGGCGCAAACGACACTCTCGATGGCGGAGAGGGCGACGACGTGTTCATCGTCCCCGATTCTGCCGCGCAGATCACGGGCGGAGGCGGCACGGACACGGTGCAGACAACGGCCTCCGCCTACTCGTTGGCCGGGCGGTCCGGGGTCGAAAACCTCGAGTTCACGGGGGCGAGCGGCACGTTTTCCGGCACCGGGAACGAGCTTGCCAACAGCCTGAAGGGCGGCATCGGGAACGATACTCTCGATGGCGGCCTCAACAACGACACCCTCGATGGTGGCGGTGGCGCAAACCTGCTGATCGGCGGCGCTGGGAACGACCTCTACAAGCTGGGCCTTCTCGATACCGTGTCCGAGGCCAACGGGAACGGCCTGGATACGGTTGAAACCGGAGTGTTCACGACCCTCTCGCTCACGCGCGGCGATCTGACCGCCGTCGAGAACCTGACCTACACGGGGACCTCCGCCTTCACGGGGACGGGCAACGCACTCGCCAACATCATCACGGGCGGAAGTGGTGCAAACGCTCTGTCGGGGGGCCTGGACAGCGACACGCTGATCGGTGGAGACAGCGCCGACGTTCTGCTCGGCCGTGGTGGCAGTGCTGCTCTCCGGGTCAACGCCACGGCAGGGACTTCCGCCAGCATCGGTTCCGCGAACTTCCTGAGTAGCAGCGCCAATACGGCAGGATTTACGATCGCGTTCAAGATCAACGCAACAGGAGGCGGCGATACGGCGAGCGTCGCCATAGGCGTGCCTTCATTGTCGGGTGTTCCGGATCAGTATTTTACGATCACGGATGCCGCGAGTTCGGTGACCGTCCAGATCTCGGGTCCGACCGCCAGCACGACGTTCAGTGGCAGCAAACCCGCCACGCGCGACGGCACGTGGCACTCGATCGTCCTGACCGTTGACACGTCAAATCAGGCCACCTTGTACATCGACGGAGCAGCTTACCTGACGAGGGCGATCAACCTGCTCGCGTCAGGAAGCCAGGATCGTTCGGTCACTCTTTCGTCGACCACGCCGAATTTCTCCCCTGCCTACTTCGACGACCTGGCCCTTTTCACGAGGGCGCTCAGCGTCTCGGAGGTACAGACCTTGGCTTCGACGGACGGGTCGTCGATTACCAGCGGATTGTTGGCGCGCTGGGACTTCGACTCCTCGTTCGCTCCCACGGCGACGGGAGCCGGGGTGAATGCGGGAACGTTCGTCACCAATGCTGTGGCAAGCTCGTTTCGCGGCTTCGAAGGAGGTTTCGACGGCGGCAACTCCCTCTTCGGCGGCGCTGCCGCTGACACGCTCGAGACCGGGGCGGGCAACGACTCCTTGGATGGCGGCCTGGGTGCAGACACCCTGCGTGGCGGTGCCGGGAACGACACCTACTTCGTCGATGATTCCGGGGATCGCATCGTCGAGTTCGCAGGCGCTGGCACCGACACCGTACGAACCTCGCTCGCGAACTACACCCTCGGCACCAATCTGGAGAACCTGGTTTTTGCCGCCGACATGACGCGGCCGTTGCCGAGAAGCATCAACGCGACGGGCACCGGAAATGCCCTGGCGAATAGCCTCCAGGGCGGCGACGGCAACGACACGCTGTCGGGTGGCGCCGGCAACGATACTCTGGCCGGCGGACTCGGCGACGATAGTCTCGTCGGTGGAGCAGATTTCGACATCATCGACTACAGCTCATCGCAGCGCTCGGTGTCGATCGATCTTGCTCAGACCGGAACGTTGACCGACGATCAAACGGGCGGAGCCGGAGCCGACAGCTTCGGCAGCGACATCGAGGGTGTCAGAGGCGCGGCCACTGTCGGTAGCCGGCTGAGCGGCAATGCCTCGGACAATCTTCTGATCGGCGGAACCGGGGACGACACTATCGACGGTCGGGACGGCAATGACACGATCACCGGTGCGGGTGGAAAAGATTCTCTGGCCGGCGGGTTGGGGAACGACACCTTCATCGTCACGACCGGAGAAGCAACGATTGACGGCGGAGGAAACGCGGCCTCCGGTGACACTGTCGATTTCTCATTGGCCGCCAGTGGGATCACGATCAATCTAGCCGGTCCGGTGGGAACCTACAGCATAGGACTTGCGAGCGGAGAATTGCGCGGCCTTGAAAATTATACCGGGTCGGACTTGGCTGATCAATTTACCGGATCGACGGGCGGAGAGTCCCTGAGCGGTGGGGTTGGAAACGATACGCTGTTGGGCAATGCGGGCTCGGACACCCTGAGTGGCGGGGCTGGAGCCGACCTCATCCAGAGCGGGCTTGCCGGTTCGTCCTATTCCCTCGTGGGTGGGACGGTGCTGAGCGGATACCTGGACACGACGATCCCCATCACCTCGAACACCTCCGTAGGTCTGGCGGGCTCACAGTTCGCGATGTCCTTCCGCTTCGCATCCACCGGGGGAACGACCACCGACCGGTACAGCCTTTACATGGCTCTGGGAGCAACACGCACCGTGAACGATGCGAACTCCCTGTCCCTGGAGTTGGATCCGACGGGAACGGCCATTCGCTTGATGCGGGGCGCCACGCAGATCAATCGTTGGGATACGCCTGGACAGGTCAGTTTGTTCGATGGGGCGTGGCACCAATTCACATTGTCCGTGAAAGACAACGTTGGCACGATCTTCGTGGACGGCAACGCCTTCGCGACCCAGAGCTTGGTGGGTTTGCTCCCAAGCGTTGGCGCAAAGTTCGGTTATGTCGGCTCGGGGTCTGCCATGACCGTGTCCGTCGATGACATGGCCTACTTCGATCGGTCCCTCACATCGACCGAAATGGGGACGTTGTGGAGCCAGCCTGGCATCGCGGGTATTCCGACAGGTGCAATGGCCGTGTGGACGGCCGACGAGGCGAATGCCTGGGTCTCGTCCGCCTCGCGTGGCTCGGACTTGATGTCTAACGATGCCAATACGCCAACCTCGAATGGGACTGACGCAGTTGGCGACAGGTTCGACGGAGGCGACGGGAACGACACGCTTCGTGGCGGAGCGGGGGCCGATACGATCGTCGGTGGAAACGGCGATGATGTTCTCGTGGGTGGACGTGGCAACGACAATCTCTCGGGTGGCCAAGGAAACGACACGCTGGACGGTAGGGCCGGCTCCGACACACTCGCGGGTGGCATCGGAGACGACGTTTATCTTGCAGTGTGGGGTACCGGAGGTACTCAGACGTCGGTCACGGAGAATGCCGGGGAGGGGACTGACACGATTTTCCTCACATTGGCGGCATTGAGTGACAATAGATTTCGGCCGTATCGGCTTCCGGATAACGTCGAAAATCTCATCTATACAGTCCCGGTCACGTCATTTTACATGAACGGAAACGATTCGGACAATTCGATTCGGAGCTATCTCGGCGATTCTGCGAAGGAGACCATCATTGGAAATGGTGGGAATGACTTCATCTTCACCGGAAATGGCAATGACGTCCTGTATGGCGACGAGTTAGATCCCCTGTCGACGAGATTCTCGGGCAACGACACTCTCGACGGTGGCACCGGTGATGACACGATGTATGGAGGATTGGGCAACGATACCTACAGGGTCGACACCTCCAACGACAGCGTGATTGAAGCAGCAGGAGAGGGATCGGACACGATCGAAACCACGCTGACCTCCTACACGCTGCCCGCAAACGTCGAGAGGCTCGTCTTCGCGGGAAGTGGGAACTTCACGGGGACGGGTAGCACGGCGACCGAGACCATCGTGGGCGCTGCCGGCAACGACAGCATCACCGGCAATGGCGGGGGTGACGTCCTGCAAGGGCTGGGTGGAAACGATACCTACTTCATCGGCGACGTCCGCGACACCGTGATCGAAGCGGCAGGCGGCGGAACGGACACGATCCGGTTGGGTCTCGCGGCTTCGAACACGACGCCCTACGTCATGGGTGAGTTCGTGGAGAACCTCTCGATCGTCGCCGCTGTCGGTTCTTCCACCGCGGTCGGAGCATGGGTCGCCGGCAACAGCCAGGCAAACCTGATCACGGGGAACACCGGCAACGATACGCTGCAGGGCAATACAGGTGATACTTTGTCCGGAGGCGCCGGCAGTGATGTCTACATCGTTGAGGCGGATGGCGTTACAATTACAGAAGGGACGGCTCCTGGGGATGTCGATGAGATCCGCACCCGTATTACATATTATCAACTTCAAGCCAACATCGAAAACCTGAGTTACTGGAATCCCACTGGTACATCCGCAGACGGCGGCGTCAGTTTCACCGGAAACTCCGCCAACAACGTGATCACGGGAGGCGGAGGAAACGACACTCTCACGTCATGGTCGGGCAACGATACCCTCATCGGCGGGGGCGGGAACAATGTGTTCAACGTAGACGGTGCCGGTGTGAGCGTCGTCGGAGGAAGTGGGATCGATGAGATCACGCTCAATTACAGCGCGACGTCCTATTCCATCGCGGCGAACGCCTCCATCGAAAACATCACCATGAATTCGTCGACGAGCATTGCAATGACGGGCAATGGGTTGGCGAACGTGCTGACCGGTAACGCGAGCGCCGACACTCTCATCGGCGGCGGTGGCGCCGATACGCTCATCGGTGGAGCGAACGGCGACGTGCTTTTCGGCGGCAACGACAGTTCGGACTCGAGCGGGTCCGAGAACGACTCGCTCTCCGGCGGCGACGGCAACGACACGCTGTATGGCGGCGGGGGGGATGACGTGTTGTCCGGAGACAACAACAACGACTCCCTCATGGGTGGCGACGGCAACGATACGCTGCTCGGCGGCACCGGGGTGGATATTCTCAACGGGGGCGCCGGCAACGACTCCTTGGTTGGAACGGGGAACGATACGCTCATCGGCGGGACGGGCTCCGATCGTTTCTCGATCGACAGTACGTTCCTCACGGTCACTGCGCGCGGCTCGGTCGATGGAGGCACCGCCGCCGGGGACACGGACACCGTCTCCTTCGCGTCGTGGACCCAGGGCTCCCAGACGGCCGCGACGGCCGGCACGAATGTCGCGGCGGTCCTCACCAATGTCGAAGTGTTGGATTTCAGGAACGCCGGGGTCTCCGCGAACGTCAGCTTCACGGCGCAGGACGTCCGAAACATCACCGGGGTGCAATCATCGTCGGCGTATCTGACGATCCAGTACAATACCGGGGATACGATCAACGGGGTGACAGGGACGAATACCACCCTGACGCTCACCAACGGAGAGAAGCTCGAGCTTCAGTTCGTTGCGTGATGGAGACCGTGGCCGGCCTGGCCTGCCACGGTCCGCCATGCCCCGGCTTGGTCAATGCCCCGTATGCTGGTGCGCCGCCGGCGCGGGTCCGCCCAGCGGCCCCACGGCGTAGTCCACGGCCACCGTTCCGGCATTCTCGAACACGAGGGTCCCTTTGAGCGACTGGCCTTCCTTCAGCGGCGCCTTTAGCCCCATCATCATGATGTGGTAGCTGCCCGGTTTCAGCTCGACCGAGCCGCTGGCGGGCACGAGCAGGCCGTTGGGGAGCGGGCGCATGGTCATGACGCCGTTGGCCATGCCCATCTCGTGGATCTCGATCTTGCCGCCGTCGCCCCAGGTGCCGCCGATGAGGCGGTCGGGCTTGTCGCTCGTGTTCCTGATCGTCAGGTAGCCGCCGCCGACACTGGCGCCGGCGGGTGTCGCGCGCGACCAGGGATGGTCGATCACGAGGGGGCCGGCCTTGAACTCGTGGGCGGCGGCCGGCGCGAGGGAGGCCGCGAGGGCCAGGGCGGAGAGGGTGAGGCGCTGCATGGGAAGGTCCCTGGTGGAGATTGAAAGAGGCTGAAGGTGGCGGGCGCCCGCTCATCGGAGTTCGACGAGCCGTGGTTTGCGACCGGGTGGCCGCAGCCAATGGGCGTCATGGCCGGGCCGTGTGCGGAACGCAGGCGACGTGCTGGCGGGGCGACCGAAGGGGCCCGCCGCTGAGGCGAGAACGCGAACCGGACGGTGACCGGCTCAGGCGGCGACACCGCCGGGAGGTGCCCTGGCCGGTCGCGTCGGCAGATCGACCGATGGCGGACCTTGAAGCCGGGCGGTCTCGGGAAGCCGCGTCGCCGGCTGGCGCGGCGGGTGCGGAAGGGCGATGGGAACACCGGGCGCCAGCGCTGCCGTCTCCAGGCCGGCGCGGGGTGCCGACAGGCAACAGCCGATGTCGTGCGCGGCGTCACCCTGCGGGTGGCTTCCCTGGTCCCGATCGGCCAGGCACAGCACGGCCGCGACCTGGTCGGTGAGGGCGGGATCCTGGGCCGCCCTCACGACCGGCGCGAGCGCAGCCTGCAGCAGCAGGGCGTAGCACAGGGCCACGACCCAGGGCGCACGCGCCCGCAGCAATCGGTGCAGGGAGGCCAGGATGCTCATGGCCCATCCATACCAACCTCCGGCGCAGCCGCCAATCCGCGGGAGATCCCGGAGGTGCGGGGCACCTTAGGAAAAGATTAGACAGTTTTCCTAACGCGATCTTTCCCACCGGCGATTGAAAAACGAGACGGGCTAGAGCGTTGCGGGCGGTCCGGCGGAAGAAGTCCGTCGTTTCGCCGCTGAAGGCGGTCACGATGCGCGTCAGGACTCTCTTCTGGGATGGGCGGGACGAACGGGCGCTGGCGGCGCTGTCCATGCTGCGCCCGGATCTCGTGCTGTACTTCGGCGAGCGGCACAGGCTGTCGTCCCCGGAGGTGTTCCAGGCCCTGCGAACGGCCTGCCCGGACGCGATCGTCTTCGGTTGCTCCACCGGCGGACAGTTCCTCGACGCCGAGGTCGTGGACGACGACATCGCCTGCCTCGCCATCCGCTTCGAACGCACGCGGCTTCGCCTCGCTCAGGCCGAGATCCGCTCGCCCGGCACCTCGCGGGCGGCGGGCACGATGCTCGCGCAGACGCTGCGGGCGGACGACCTGAAGGGCATCTTCGTGCTGTCCGACGGGCTGAACGTCAACGGCAGCGAACTGGTCGCCGGTTTCACCGATATCCTCGGCTCGGGCATCCCGGTCACCGGAGGTCTCGCCGGCGACGGTCCCAGCTTCGGCGCGACCCTCGTGGGCGCCGACGCGGCGCCGCGCAGCCACGTGGCGGCGGCGGTCGGCTTCTACGGCGACGCCATTCAGATCGGGCACGGCAGCGCGGGCGGCTGGAACGTCTTCGGGCCGGTCCGCCGGATCACGCGGTCGCTGGGCAATGTGCTCTTCGAGCTCGACGGCGAGCCGGCCCTCGATCTCTACCAGCGCTATCTCGGGCCGGAGGCCGAGGGCCTGCCCGGGTCCGGGCTCCTGTTCCCCCTGCAGGTCTACGACGCCGCCAATCCCGACCACAAGATCGTGCGCACCATCCTGGCTGTCGACCGGGAGCAGGGCTCCCTCACCTTCGCCGGCGACGTGCCCACGGGATGGCGCGCGCAGCTCATGCGCGGGCACTTCAGCCGCCTGGCGGAGGGGGCCGCGGAGGCCGCGTCGCAGGCCGTGGCCGGGGCCGTGCACGAGCCCGTCGAGGGCGACGGCGTCGCCCTCATGGTGAGCTGCATCGGGCGGCGCCTGCTGATGGGACAGCGGATCTCCGACGAGGTCGATGCCGCCGCCTCCACGCTCGGGCCCGGCTACAAGAAGCTCGGCTTCTACGCCTACGGCGAGATCGCGCCCCACGCGACGTCACGCCAGTGCGAACTGCACAACCAGACCATGACGATCACGACCCTGCGCGAGACGGCGGGGAACCAGCGATGAGCATGCGCAGGCTCTTCGCCCGCCAGGTGGCGCGCGCGACCGGGCCGGACGGCCGGGTCGACATCGACGCGCTGGCCGGGCTCGTCGAGGCCGCCTATCTCGAGGCCGAGAACGACCGCGAGCGCACGGACCGCGCCATCTCCCTGATGTCCGACGAGCTGCAGGAAGCCAACGAGCGGCTCCTGGACGCCTTCGAGGTCGTCTCGGAAGGGCTGGTGCTGCTGGATGCGAAGGGACGCTACGTTCTCTTCAACCGCAAGTTCCTCGAGCTCTACGACACCGCCAGCGACGCCATCAAGATCGGGGCGAGCTTTGCCGAGTCGGTCCGCATCGGCGTCGAGCGCGGCCACTATCTCGAAGCGGTCGGGCGCGAGGAGGCCTGGCTCGCCGAGCGCGCCGCCCGGCACCTGGGCCATCACAGCGCGTTCGAGCAGCACTTGCGTGGCGACCGCTGGGTCCGCGTGGAGGAGCGCCGAACCACGAGTGGCGGCAGCATCGGCATCCGCGTCGACATCACGGATCTCAAGCGGCGCGAGGAGGCGCTGAAGAAGCGCTCCGAGGAACTGCTCGAGGCGCAGCGCATCGGCAAGATCGGCGACTGGAGCTTCCACCTCGGCCAGAAGACGGTCTGGTGGTCGCCGCAGATCTACAATCTCCTGGGCATGCAGCAGGGCGAGGGCGACCCGTCGCTGGAGGACGCCCTCTCGCGGTGCGGCGAGGACGTGACGCGCCGTCTCTTCGAGGCCCACTCCCGCATCGCGCGCTCGCGCGAAATCGTCAGCATCGATGCCCAGCTGCTCAGGGGCGACGGAACCTATGGCGACTTCGTCGTCACCAGCAAGCCCATCCTCGACGCGGCCGAGCGCATCGTGGGGTTCTCCGGCACGGTGCAGGACATCTCGGAACGCAAGAGCCTGGAGCGCGAACTCGAGACACTGGCCTATTTCGATCCGCTGACCGGGCTCGCGAACCGCGCGCTGTTCCGCAAGGAGGTCAACGACGTCCTGACGCGCTGCGCGCGGACTGGCCAGAAGGCGGCCCTGATGCTGCTCGACCTGGACGGCTTCAAGGAGGTCAACGACTCCCTGGGCCACAGTTCGGGCGACGAACTCCTGTGCCGTGTCGCCCAGCTGATCTCCCCGATGCTGGGGCCCCATTGCTTCTTCGCGCGGCTCGGGGGCGACGAATTCGCGATCATCATGAGCGACATCGTCGACGAGGCGGCGGCCGAGGCACTCGCCGCCCGGATCATCGCCCGGGTGTCGCAGCCCTTCCTCCTGGAGCGCGGCGACGTCGCCATTAGCACCAGCATCGGCATCGCCGTCATGCCGCGCGATGGCGGCAACCTGTCGGACGTCCAGCGGAACGCCGATCTCGCCCTATACCGGGCGAAGGACGAGGGTCGCGCGCGGTTCGAATTCTTCCGGCCGGAGATGAGCTCGGCCGTGCAGCACAAGCTCGTGCTGGCCAAGGAACTCCGCCAGGCCATCTCGCGCAGCCTCGGCCTGTCGGCCCGCTACCAGCCCCAGGTCGATGCCCGCAGCGGCATGGTCACGGCCTTCGAGGGACTGCTGCGCTGGAACCATCCGACGCTCGGCTCGATCCCGCCCTCGGAGTTCATCCCCATCGCCGAGAGCTCGCAGCTCATCTGCGACCTCGGGCTGTGGATCCTGCGCGAGGCGGCGCGCCAGGCCGTCACCTGGCTCGACATCGGCGCGCCGGCCGGCGAGGTGGCCATCAACGTCTCCGCGGCCCAGATCTGGCATTCCGACTTCCCGCGCGAGGTCGAGGCAATCCTCGCCGAAACGGGCCTGCCGCCGAACCTGCTCTGCCTCGAACTCACCGAGAGCCTGCTGGCCGACCGCACCGAACGCCGCATCCGCAACGTGCTCGCCGATCTCAAGGGGCTCGGCGTGACGCTCGCGCTCGACGATTTCGGGACCGGCTATTCCTCGCTCGGCTACCTGACCCAGTTGCCGTTCGACAAGCTGAAGATCGACAAGGTCTTCATCGATTCGATCGTCACGTCGCCGCGTGCGCGCCGCCTCCTGGAGGGCATCCTCGCGCTCGGCCGCGGCCTCAACATGAAGACCGTGGCGGAAGGCGCCGAGCACGCGGAGCAGGTCGCCGTGCTCCTCGAACTCGGCTGCGACGTGATCCAGGGCTATGCCTTCGCGCCGCCCCTCGAGCCCGAGCAGGCGCTGCAGTTCGCGGCCGCCCACAACCTGCGGGCCGCCGCCGCGCAACCCGGCCAGCACTGCTTCGAGTTCCTCGCCTCCGCGTCGGCCCGGGGCCGCGCCGCCGCCTGATCAGGCCCGGCCGCGTCCGCCGAGACGGGCCTGGCTGCTGCGCGGCGTCGCCAGCAGCAGATGCGTCTCGGACGAGACGATCCCCTGGATGAGCCTGATGCGGTGCAGGAGCGTGTCGAGGGCCGGCAGGCTGTCGGTGCTGAGCTCCGCCACCAGGTCCCACTTGCCGCTGGTGGTGTGGATGGCCGTCACCTCGGCGAAACCGCTCAGCGCGTCGACGACGCGGTCCTTCGCGCGGCCTTCCACCTCGATCATCGTCAGGCCGCGCACCGGCGCCGACACCACGTCCGCCCGCAGCACGACCGTGTAGCCGATGACCTCGCCCGAGGCCTCCAGCCTCTGCATGCGGCCGCGGACCGTGGCCCGCGACACGCCGAGCTCCAGCGCCAGGTCCGACACGCTGCGCCGCCCGTCATGGCGCAGCAGGGAGATCAAGCGTCGGTCCAGCTCGTCCATGATGTGCCGCTTCGGTCAGAATGACATGCCAGAATGATAAGTCATGCCGTCCGCTTTGCCAATTTCGTGCGTTCATTTCGCCATCGTCGGAGCCTACCGTCATGGCCGATGTCGTGGAGCGTGCGACGCGGGAGGAGACGATGGACACCAGGACCTGCATCCTGCTCGGCGCACCGGTTCAGGACGGAACCGGGCGGCTCGGCTGCGACATGGGGCCGAGTGCCTTCCGGGCGGCCGGCATCGGCCCCGCCCTGGAGTCGCTCGGGCACCGCGTCGTCGATCGTGGCAACCTGGTCCCGACAGCCACCCCGAGCACGCCGCATCCCAACGACCGCATCCGGGCCCTGCCCGAAACCGTGGGGTGGACCACGGCGCTGGCCGATGCCGTCTACCTCGCCGGTGCCGATGGCATGCCGATCGTGCTCGGCGGCGATCACAGCCTGGCGGCAGGGACGCTGTCGGCTCACGCGCGGCGCGCGGCGGAGCAAGGCCGGCCCCTCTTCGTGCTGTGGCTCGATGCCCATCCCGACCTGCACACCCTCGAGACGACCGAGAGCGGCAACCTGCACGGGGTGCCGATGGCCTATGCGCTCGGCCTTCCGGGCTTCGAGGGATGGTTCCCGCCGCTCGCGGCGGCGCTCGATCCCCGTCGCGTCTGCATGATGGGCCTGCGCAGCGTCGATGCCGCCGAGCGCCGCATCCTGGCGCAGAGCGGCATCCGGGTGCACGACATGCGGGCCATCGACGAAAACGGCGTCGCCGCGCTGCTGCGCGGCTTCCTGGCCGAGGTGGAGGCTGCCGACGGCATCCTGCACGTCAGCCTCGACGTCGACTTTCTCGACCCCGAGATCGCGCCCGGTGTCGGAACGACGGTACCCGGCGGCGCCACCTTCCGCGAGGCCCATCTCATCATGGAGATGCTGCACGACAGCGGGCGCGTCACCAGTCTCGACCTCGTGGAGCTCAACCCCTTCCTCGACGACCGCGGCCGCACGGCACGGCTGATGGTCGACCTCACGGCGAGCCTGATGGGTCGCTCCGTGCTCGACCGCCCGACCCGGAGCTACTGACATGGATCCGCGCAAGCTGAACGTGGTCCGCTTCGTCAGCGTCGATCGCATGATGAAGCTCCTGCTCGCCATCGGCGTCGAGCGCGCGCTGACGGACCTCGCCACCTGCATCGAGGCGGACTTCCGGCGCTGGGAGCAGTTCGACAAGACGGCGCGGGTGGCGTCCCACAGCCCGGACGGGGTCATCGAGCTGATGCCGACCAGCGACGGCAGCCGCTACGCGTTCAAGTACGTCAACGGGCATCCCAGGAACATCCGCGACGGCCGCCAGACCGTCACGGCCTTCGGCGTTCTCGCCGACGTCGAGACGGGCTATCCGCTGCTGCTCACCGAGATGACCATCCTCACGGCGCTGCGCACGGCGGCGACGTCGGCACTCGCGGCCCGCCACCTCGCGCCACGCGGCGCGCGCACGATGGCCCTCATCGGCAACGGGGCGCAGTCGGAGTTCCAGGCACTCGCCTTCAAGGCGCTGCTCGGCATCGACAGGCTGCGCCTCCACGACATCGATCCGCAGGCGAGCCGGCGCTGCGCGCGCAATCTGGAACGCTTCGGGTTCGAGATCGCGATCTGCCCGTCGGTGGACGCCGCGGTGCTGGGAGCCGAGATCGTGACCACCGTCACCGCGGACAAGACCAACGCCACCATCCTCACCGACAACATGGTCGGGGCTGGCATCCACATCAACGCCGTGGGCGGCGATTGCCCCGGCAAGACCGAGCTCCACCCCGACATCCTGCGCCGGGCCAGCATCGTGGTGGAGTACCCGCCGCAGACCCGCGTCGAGGGTGAGATCCAGCAGTTGCCGCCCGACCATCCCGTCACCGAGCTCTGGCGCGTGATCGAGGGCAGCGTGCCGGGGCGCCGCTCGGATCGGGAGATCACGCTGTTCGACTCGGTGGGCTTCGCCATCGAGGACTTCTCGGCGCTACGCTGGCTCGCGGGCGAGGCGGCGCGCAGGGGTCTCTACGAGGAACTCGATCTCCTGGCCGATCCGGACGATCCGCGCGACCTCTTCGGCATGCTGCTGCGGGCCGAAGCCGCCTGAGCCTCGGCCATCGCCTTCGTGCCGGTGGGGGCTGGTGAACCTCTTCGCGCGCCGCTACCTGAAGAAGCTCCGGCCGAAAGCGGCCGAGCCTGCGGAGGCACGCGCATGAACACGGACCACATCGCCATTCCCGGCCCCAGCGTCGGCACGCAGCACGCGCTGACCCTGATGCGCTTCGGCAAGACGGGGGCCCGGCCGCAGGTCTACATCCAGGCCGCCCTTCATGCGGACGAGATTCCCGGCATGGCCTGCGCCATCGTGCTTCGCCGCCGGCTCGAGAGCCTTGAGAGGGGAGGGGCCCTGCGCGGCGAGGTCGTCCTCGTTCCCGTCGCCAACCCCGTGGGGCTCGCCCAGGCCGTCCTCGGGTCGGAGATCGGGCGCTTCGACCTGGCGAGCGGCGTCAACTTCAACCGCGAGCACGCTGCGCTCGGCGAGGCCCTCGTCGAACGGGTGCGCGCCGCTCTCACCATGGACCGGGACAAGAACACGGTGCTGGTGCGCGAGGCGCTCGCCGACCTGATCGCCGCGCTGCCGGCCCAGACCCCGGCCGAGCATCTCAAGAAGGCGCTGCTGGCCATGGCCGCGCAGGCGGACATCGTCCTCGACCTGCACTGCGACGCGGAAGCCGTGGTGCATCTCTACACCACGAGCCACTCCGCCGGCACCTTCGCGCCGCTGGCCGCCCGCCTTCGCGCCCTGGCCTATCTCATCGCGGACGTCTCGGGAGGCGACCCGTTCGACGAGGCGTTGAGCCGGCCCTGGGCCGAACTGGCCGCTGCGATACCGGACAAGCCGGTCGCCCTGGGCTGTCACGCCACGACGGTGGAGTTGCGCGGCCAGAACGACGTGTCGTCGGCGCTGGCGGAAGCCGATGCCACGGCGATCCTGGCCTTCCTTCAGGACGTCGGCGTTCTGGCGGGACAAGCGGACCCGGCCCCTGACGCCTTGTGCGAGGCGACGCCGCTCGCCGCCTCCGAACCGATCGTCTGCCCCGTGGGCGGAGTGCTGACCTTCCGCCACGACGTGGGCGCCACCCTTCGGGCCGGTGAGCCGGTGGCCGACGTGACCGATCCGATCAGCGGCGCCGTGACCACCATCCCCTCTCCCTGCGACGGGGTGCTGTTCGCCCGGGTCATGGGCCGCTTCACGCGGCCCGGGCGGCGGCTCGGCAAGGTGGCGGGGCGGGTGGCGCATCGGACCGGCAAGCTGCTGGGTGCGTGAGGAAGCGACCCACGACGGGCCATCCGCCCGTCGTGGGTCTCGCAGGCGCCATCCCGCTGCCGCGGCCCGCTTGGCCGGTGGGCCCATCTCGCGGACACCGCGGCCTTCGGAGCAAACGCGCAGGTGATCAGTCCCTGCGCGATTATGATGCAAAATCACATTCCGCGGGTCAGTCGCCATTGCCCACGTTTTGTGCGGCGACTATCAAGCCACGGAAATTAAACAAAAATACAGAAAATCAATCTCTGGCACGCGCCTTGCAAAGCTCTGGAGACTTTCCGCTGAGGAAAGCTCGCTTCGCAGTCGCCCGCAGTCCTCGCAACCCCCGCCGAGACCGCATGACCCAGAGTGCCGAAACCGTTGCCGATGGCGAAAGCCCGACCAACCTTCCGGTCCGGATCGGTGCCGAGGCCGTTCCGGGCAGGCTGGGGGAAGGGCTCGCCGTCGAGGGCGTCGTGCACGCCTATTCGGGTGCTCCTGCCGTCCAGGACGTCGGCTTTGCCGTACCGGCGGCCGGCGTTGCCGCGATCCTGGGTCCAAGCGGCTGCGGCAAGTCGACCATGCTGCGCATCATTGCCGGTCTGGTGCGGCCCAAGGCCGGCCGCGTGCGGATCGGAGCGCGGGACGTCACGGAGGTTCCAGCGCGCGAGCGGCGCGTCGGCATGGTCTTCCAGAACTACGCGCTGTTTCCGCACATGACGGTGGCCGAGAACGTCGGCTACGGCCTCACGGCCCTGTCGCGGGCCGAGCGGAAGGCGCGCGTCGAACAGCTTCTCGCGCTGGTGCGCCTCGAGACCTACGCGGACCGGCTCCCCCGGCAGCTGTCGGGCGGCCAGCAGCAGCGCGTCGCGGTGGCGCGGGCGCTGGCGCCGCGACCGGCCCTGCTGCTGCTCGACGAGCCCTTCGCCGCGCTCGACCGCGCCCTGCGCGCCGACATGCAGTTCGAGTTCCTGCGCATCCAGCGCGAGCTCGGCATCACCACCATCCTCGTCACGCACGACCAGGAGGAGGCGCAGGCCGTCGCCGACACGCTCATCGTGATGAACGCCGGGCGCGTGGAGCAGGTCGGCACGCCTGCCGAACTCTACGACCGGCCGCGCACGCTGTTCGTGAACACCTTTGTCGGGCAGGCCTCTGTCCTGCGGGCGACGGTCGTCGACTACGGCCAGTCCTCGGCCGTGGTCGGGCTGTCCACCGGCGAGCGTCTCGCCCTCGACCGCCGCGTCGGCTTCACGCCCGGCGCGCCCATCGCCCTCGTCGTGCGGCCCGAGCACGTCACGTTGCACGCCGAGCCCGTCGCGGGCGCCGTGCGGGCGCGCCGGATCCTCAGCGTGCCGCAGGGCCCGCTGCTCATGCACGACCTCGTTCTTGCCGACGGCACGGCCCTCAAGGCCGTCGCGCAACGCCTCCCGCATGCGCCTGCACCGCCTCCGGAGGAGGACGTCTTCGTCACCTTCGCCCTCGACCACTGCCAGATCTTTCCAGCGTCCTGTTCCTTGCACCCCATCAGAAAGGTCACTCCGATGTCCGCGACTATCCTGTCCCGCCGTCACGTCCTGGCCGCCCTCGCCGGCACCGCCGCTCTGCCGATGTTCGGCGCCGGCAACGCCCGCGCCGCCGGCTCCATCGTCGCCGCCGCCTTCCCGGGATCCTGGGAGGATGCCTACCGCGCCATCATCGCGCCGCTGGTCGCCAAGCAGGGCACCGAGCTTGTGATCTCGCCCGCGCTGGCGCAGGACCAGCTCGCCAAGCTGCTCGCCAGCCAGGGCAAGCCCGCCTACGACACGGTCATGATGTCGCCGGGCCAGACGACGGAGGCCGTCGCCAAGGGGCTGATCGAGAAGATCGATCCGAGCAAGCTCAAGAACTGGAGCAAGCTGCCGAAGTCGGCCCAGACGGAGTACGGCCCCAACGTCACGGTCGAGATCACCGGCATCGCCTACAACCCCACGAAGGTTCCGAAGCCCTCGACCTACAAGGACCTGTTCGAGAACCCCGCCTATGACGGCAAGGTCGCGTGGCTGGGCTTCGGATCCAACACGGCGACGCTCGCCTGGATCGAGGTCGCGAAGGCCTTCGGCGGAGGCGAGGACAACATCGAGCCGGCCTTCAAGATGCTGGCCAAGCACCTGGCCAAGGTCGGCGCCATCGCCAACAACGGCAACCAGCAGATGTCGCTGTTCCAGCAGGGCGAGGTCGCCGTGTTCATGGCCAGCACGGGCAACGTGGCGCGGTTGAAGTCGCTCGGCGTTCCTTGCGAGTTCGTCCACCCGACCACGGGATCCCCGGCGCTGCCGGTCGCGCTGCACCTCGCCAAGGGCTCGGCCAACGCCGAGGGCGTCTACCAGTACATGGACGCGGTGATCTCCGCCGAGGCCCAGACCAAGCTCGCCGAGCCGCCGACCGAGATGATCCCCACCAATGTCGACGTGCCGCTGACGGCCAGCATCAAGAACTACGTCACGGATGCCGACATCAAGAACCTGATCTACCCCAACTGGGCCAAGATCAATCCGAACCGCGCCGCCTGGACGACGGAATTCGACAAGATCGTGAAGAAGTAACGGGCACGGCGGGTCGGCATCATGAACCGCGGCGGTCTTCCGTTCCTCGCGCCGATGGTCATCCTCTCGGGTGCGGGTTTTCTCGTGCCCCTGATGGTGCTCGGAGCCTTCAGCTTCGCCGATCCGGCGGGGGGGCTGACGCTTGCGAATTACCGCCGCATCCTTGCCGACCCCTTCGCCCTCGGCGTCCTCGTCGATACGCTCGCCCTGGGCGCGAAGGTCGTCGTGCTCACGACGCTGCTCGGCCTCCCCATCGCCATGCTGTTCTGGCATGCGGGTCCGCGCCAGCGCAGCGTGCTGGTGTTCCTCACGCTGCTGCCGATGCTGACCAGCAACGTCGTGCGCACCTTCGCCTGGATCGTCATCCTCGGCCGCCAGGGGCCGGTCAGCCAGGCGCTCGTCAGCCTCGGCATCTTTCCGGTCCCGAAGAGCCTGCTCTTCAACGAGACGGCGGTCGTCGTGGTGCTCAGCCAGATCGAGCTGCCGCTCCTCGTGCTTCCCGTCATGGCCGTGATGGCCCGGGCCGACCGCAGCCTGGTTTCCGCGGCGGAGACGCTGGGCGCAGGGCCCTGGCGGATCCTCTGGACCGTGATCCTTCCGCTCGCGGCGCCGGGAATCCTGGCCGGCTGGGTGCTGGTCTTCGCCAGCGCCACCACCTCCTACGTCACCCAGTCGGTGATCGGCGGCGCCCGGCACATCTACCTGCCCCAGTATGTCTACCGGGAGGTCGGAATCCTGTTCCAGTGGCCCTCTGCCGCCGCCATCGCCTTCGTCCTGCTGGCCTCGACCGGCGTCGTGATGCTGGCCGTGGCCGCGCTGTCCCGCCATCCGAGGCTCGCCAGCCATGGCTAGTCGAATGCGCTTCAGCGACCTCTCCTACCGCGTCGCGCTCTACGGTGTCGGTGGGCTCGCGATCGTCTTCATGGTGGCCCCCATATTCGTGGGCCTCGCCACGTCCTTCACGGCGGGGCAGACCTTGAAGTTTCCGCCCGACGGGCTGTCGCTGCGCTGGTACCGCGCGCTGCTGGATCCCGTGCAGTCAGCGCCCATCCACACGGCCCTGTGGAACTCGGTGCGCATCGCCTTCCTGGCCGTGGTCGGCGCGCTCCTCCTCGCCATGCCGGCCGCCTATGGGGCGTCACGCGTTGGGCCGAAGACGGCGGCGGCCGTGGAGCCCCTGATGCTCGCGCCGCTCGTGCTGCCGACTCTGGTGTATGGGCTTGCCGCGCTCATCACCTTCAGCGGCATCGGCCTGCGGCCCTCCTTCCCGCTCGTCGTGGTCGGGCACGTGGTGGTGTTCGGTCCGCTGATGTACCGCGCCTGCGCGGCCATCGCGCAACGGCTCGATCCCTCGCTCGTCGAGGCCTCCACGCTGCTCGGCGTCGGCCCGTTCATGACCTTCGTCCGCGTCACGCTGCCCCTGATGGTGCCCGGCATCCTGGCCGGCGCTTTCCTCGTGATGATGCAGTCGCTCGACAACGTCTCCGTCACGCTCTTCCTGGCCGACGCCCGCACCTCCGTGCTGCCGCTGCGCATGTTCCAGATGATCGAGGAGTCGCTCGACGTGCGCGTCGCTGCGATCTCCGGATGCCTCATCGCCATCGCCTTCGCGGGCCTCTTCCTGGCCCAGAAGGTGCTCGACCCCCGCCGCTCCACCTGAGCTTCCCCGCGCCCGGCGCGCCACCGACCACAACAAGCAAGGGACCAGTCCGATGACGCCCCCGGCCCGCCCCAGCATCGCCGCCCTGATGGGCGATTTCGTCGCCGACTTCGACTTCGTGCCGCCGCCGCAGCTGCCGCTCGAGGAGTACGAGGAGAGGCTGCGCAAGGTGCGCCGCGAGGCGGTGGTCGCCGGCCATGACGCGATCGTGGTCCTGACCGACATGGTCGGCTGGTTCCACACCTCGAACGCCTACCTGCGCTACATGATCGACTGGATGCGCGAGGGCATCCTGGTCATCCCGACGGACAATGACAAACCCCTGCGCCTCCTCACCTTCTTCACCGAGTCCGTGATCCTGCCGCCCGGCGGCGAGCCGCTGCTCGTGGACGACATCTGGCAGGTCGGCGCCATCGGGCGCGAATACGCCGACCGCCCCGGCTCCTCCTCGGGCCGCGCCATCGAGGCCGCGGCGGAGATGCTGGTGGACATGTTCGGCCCGCGTCCGCAGATCGGCCGCATCGGCGACGCCAAGACCCTGCCCCTGTGGGCCCAGCTCGCCGAGCTCATGCCCTCGGCGAAGTTCGTGCCCGAGAACGGCATCATCGATCGCATGCAGCGTGTCCGCACGCCGCGCGAGGTCGCGGTGTTCCGTGCCGCGGCGCAGATGGTCAGCGTCGCCACACAGGCCGCCTACCACGTGACCCGTCCCGGCGTGACCGACTTCGAGATCTACTCGGCTTTCACCTTCGCGCAGCTGGCGCTGGGCGGCGAGACGGGCGACGGCTACCAGATCGGCATCAACGAGTACGGCACCCATTGCGGAAAGCCCTACGGACGCGTCGTCCGCCCCGGGGACCTGATCAACCTCTACGTCTCGAACGTCACCTTCCGCGGCTACACCGCGCAGACGGCGCGCATGATCGCCGTGGGCGACATCACCCGGCACCAGGAGAAGGTGATCGCCGCCTGCGTCGAAGGCGTGAAGCGCGCGGAAAAGCTGATCCGTCCCGGCGCCCTGTTCCGCGACGTCAACAACGCCGCCTTCGAGCCCTATATCGAGAACGGCATGCTCACCTCGCCCGAGGCGCGCAGCATGCCCTACATCTGGGAGGGCGGGGCGGACGGCAAGCCGCGCCCCGTGAAGCGGCAATACGTGCCGGACGCCGACTGGGAGGCGCAGGGCCGCAAGCTCATGCACGTCTACCCGGCGCAGTACGGCCCCCACAATCCGAACCTCGGGCACTCGATCGGCATGGCCGGGTCCAGCAACAGCTTCAACGTCTCGTCCCACAACTACGATCGGCTGGAGGAGGGCATGGTCTTCGTGCTCCACACCCAGTGGGTCGAGCCGCTCGTCGCCGGCTGCAACGTCGGTGACCTCTACGTCGTCACGAAGGACGGCTTCGAGAACCTGAGCCGGCACACGCCGCTCGACCTGCACAGGGTTTAGGCCCATGGTCGACATCGCCGAGACGAGGAACCTGACGCTGGCAGGCGGGCTGAAGGTCCTGCACGCAGCCATGGCCGAAGCCGAGCGAATCGGGCGGCCCATGTGCATCGCCGTGGTCGATGCGGGCGGCAACCTGCTTGCCTTCGCGCGGATGGACGGATCGAAGGCCCTCAGCGTGATCTCGTCGACCAACAAGGCGCGCACCGCCGCGCTCAGCGCCGAGCCGACGGGCGGGGCGCATGCGGACGTGGAGATCCAGATCGCGCTGGCGTCGGAGAACAAGTGGACCAACCTCATCGGCGGCCTGCCGATCAGGATCGGGGGCATCGTCGTCGGCGCCGTGGCCGCGGGTTCCGGCACCGGAGCGCAGGATCTCGCCGTGGCCCGTGCCGGGGCGGCGGCTATCGCCGGCTCGGACATGTTCGACGGCTTCGTCCCGATGGGAGCCGAGGATACCGGCATCGTCCGCGGGTCCCACCCGAAGGCGGTTCGTGACTGACGTGGGCTCACGCGACCCGGCCTTGCCTTGGCCCTTCGTCTTTCCGAGTATCGCGGCGAGTCGGGCGCCCGGCGGCCCGAGGCGGGGCCGGCCCGGCACGCCGAAGCGAGCGGACGAGTGATGGCCAAGCAGCCCAAGCCTTCAGCGGACACGGATCTCCAGGTCGGCCTGCGCGTGAAGCACGCGCGGATCATCGCCGGTATCCGCATGCGCGAACTCGCGGAGAAGATCGGCTGCGCCGAGAGCTCGATCTCCAAGATCGAGAACGGCCACGTCATTCCCTCTCTGCCCATGCTCCAGCGCATCGTCGAAGCGTTGGGCCGCGACCTGTCCTCCTTCTTCGGCGCCAACCTGAATTCACCCGGCATCGTGCAGCGCGCGGGCGAGCGCCTGCGCACGACAAACGATCCCATCCGCGACGGCAAGGGGATCAGCTACGAGAGGATGGTGGCCTTCGGGCGCGGCAACATCCTGGAGGCCAACATCCACGTGGTGGAGCCGGGTGGAGGACGCGTCGACAAGGTGACGCACCAGGGCGAGACGCTGGGCTACGTGCTGGAGGGCCAGATCGAGCTCACCATCGAGAACACCGCCTACACGCTGAACCCGGGCGACAGCTTCCACTATCGCAATCATCTGACCAGCAGCTACCGCAACACCGGGGAGGTCACCGCGCGGATGCTGTGGGTCAACACGCCCCAAGTCCACTGAGGTCGGTCTCCTGTTGGCCCTCTGGCAATGGCTCGAGACGGGCGTGCTCGTCGAACTGCGCACGCCCCTCACGCAGACGGTCAGGCCGACCGGATTTCTCTGGCAACCCGAGCGCGCGAGCCCGGCCGTGTCGGCCTTCGCCGCCCATCTGAAAGGCACGTCCCCATGAGTGCAGCCGGCACCGACGACGCGAACGCCCTCTTCGAGCGGGTGCCTCTCCCGCAGCTGGGCTTCCGGCTGCTCTGGCAGGCCATCGCCGACATCGAGCCTCGCATGGATCTCGGTGAAGGGCCGCTGGGCCAGCGGTTCATGGTGCCGATCAAGGGCGGCGAGTTCAAAGGCGGCCCTGGGATCGAGGGGCTGGACGGGGAGATCCTCCCGGGCGGCGCCGACCGGCAGCTTCTGCGCCGGGACGGCGTCAAGGAGCTCGAGGCGATCTACGAGATGCGTACGAAGGCCGGCATCGTCCTCAACATCCGCAACCGCGTCCTGGTCGACGACAGCCGCACCCCGCGCTACGCGCTCTCGCGCATCGAGGTGACCGCGCCGCTGGGCCCGCTCGACTGGCTGAACCGCCGGCTCATCCTGGGCACGCTGCAGCCGGCGCGCCCGGCGCGCGAGGCCGTGATCATCCGCGCCTGGGAGGCGGATGCCACGTGAGAGCCGGTCGGGCCTAGATGATCCGCGAGCGGATCGCGGAGGTGACGATCTCCGTCACGACGACGACCGCGAAGATCACGGCCAGGATCAGCCCCACCTGGTCCCAGTAGAGATTGTTCAGGGCGGCATCGAGCGCCACGCCGATGCCGCCGGCACCGACCAGGCCGAGCACGGCCGACTCGCGGATGTTGATGTCCCAGCGCAGCAGCGCCACCGACCAGAAGGCCGGCTCCACCTGCGGCCAGTAGCCCTTCACGAGGATCATCGACCGCGGCGCGCCGGTGGCCGTGAGCGCCTCGATGGGGCCGGTCTGCGCCTCCTCGAGAGCCTCGCCGAAGAGCTTGCCGATGAAGCCGATGGACCGGAAGGCGATGGACATCACGCCCGACAGGGCGCCGGGGCCGAAGACGGCCACGAACAGCAGCGCCCAGATGAGCGAGTTCACCGAGCGGGACGAGACGAAGATGAACTGAGCGAGGATGTTGAGGAAGGGGTTCGACGTGAAGTTCCGCGCCGCCAGGAACGAGAGCGGAAGGGCGAGCACGATGGCCAGGATCGTCCCGAGCGTCGCGATGTGGAACGTCTCGATCAGCGTCTCGTGCACGACCTTGGGGTAGAAGCCCCAGTCGAACGGCCACATGCGCTTGAACAGGTCCGCCGTCTGCTCCGGCGCGTCGTAGAGGAATTCGGGGATGACCTCGACGGTGCGGGCGGACCAGACGACCGCCACTGCCGTGACGATGTACACCATGGAGCGCGCGACGCGCTCGGTCGGCGTGAAGCGCTGCCAGGTCCGCTGCGCGCCGGTGGAAGCGGGGGCACTCACTGGAAGACCCTCCGCACCCGGGCCGAGACGAGTTCCATGAGCATGATGATCGCGATGATGATGATCAGGATCGTCAGCACCACGTCGTAGTCGAAGCGCTGGTAGGCCGTGAACAGCGCGGCGCCGATGCCGCCTCCGCCGACGATGCCCACCATCGTCGAGTTCCGCAGGTTCGAGTCGAGCTGGTAGACCGAGAGCCCGATGAAGCGGGCCATGACCTGCGGCGCCACCGCCATGATCAGCACGTTGAAGAAGGACGCGCCCGTCGCGCGCACGGCCTCGACCTGCTTCGGGTTCATCTCCTCGACGATCTCGGCGAAGAGCTTGGAGACGAAGCCCATCGACGAGATGATGAGCGCGAGAACTCCCGCCAGGGCGCCGAAGCCGACCGACTTGACGAAGAGGATGGCGACGATCACCGGGTGGAACGAGCGCAGCACGGCGATGAGCGCGCGTGCCGACCACGACAGCCAGCCGGGCGCGAGGTTGCGCGCCGCCATCAGTCCGAGCGGCAGCGACAGGAGCACGCCGAAGAAGGTCGCCAGGATGGCGATCTGAATGCTTTCGACCATGCCGTCGGCGATGAGCGCCAGCTTGTCGGCGGCCATGTTGGGCGGGAACATGCGGCCGAGGAAGCGGGCGCCGTTGTCCAGCCCCTTGGCGAAGCGCTCCCAGGTGATGGCCAGGATCGAGGTCGCGTAGACCGTGTAGAGGACGAGCGCGAGCAGCGCGCCGCGCGCGACCCAGTTGGCCGGAAAGGCCGCCGGACGGACCCGGGGGGAGGGGGCTGCGCTCACTGCCAGTCCTCGCCACCGTAGATCGTCGCGAGGTGGTGGCTCTCCAGCCCGCCGGGCGGGCCGTCATAGACGACGTTGCCGCCCGTCATGCCGATCACCCGGCTCGCGAAGCGGCGCGCCAGATCGACGTTGTGGATGTTCACGATGATCGGGATCGAGCGGGAGGCGGAGAGGCTCGCCATCAGCTCCATGATCTCGACCGAGGTCTTGGGGTCCAGCGACGAGGTCGGCTCGTCCGCCAGCACGACGGCCGGGTCCTGCATGATGGCGCGGGCAATTCCGACGCGCTGGCGCTGGCCGCCCGAGAGCTTGTCGGCCCGCCGCGTCGCGAACTCCTCGTTGAGCCCCACCGCGTCGATCAGGTCGAAGGCGCGGGTCACATCTTCGGCCGGGAACTTGCGCAGGAAGGCCCGCCAGGCCGGCACGTAGCCGAGGCGGCCCGACAGCACGTTCTCGATGACCGAGAGGCGTTCGACGAGGTTGTACTCCTGGAACACCATGCCGATGCGGCGGCGCACCAGCCGCAGGGCACTGCCGCTGACCCTCGCGATGTCACGCCCCTCGAACATGATTTCGCCCGAGGTGGGATCGACGAGGCGGTTGATGCACCGGATCAGGGTCGACTTGCCGGTCCCGGACGGACCGATGATCGCCGTGATGCCGCGCGGGGCAAAATCCAGCGTGATGTCCTTCAGAACCGGCTGGCCGGCACGGTACTCCTTGCGGAGGTTTCGGACGCTGAGCAGGCTGCCCGCGACGGGAGCGGTGGCGGACACGGACATCGTCATGAAAGGGGTCTCGCCGGGCGCGCGGACAGGAAGCGGACGGCGGGACCGAGCCCGCCGTCCAGGGAACGTCAGGGCTTCGGCGCGGCCGGCTGGGCCGCCTTGGCCGCGGCCTCGGCGGCCTTCTTGGCCTCGGCCTCCGCCTCGCGCTTCGTCTGCGCCTCGTAGGCGGTCTTGTTGTAGGGGGTGCCCGACTTCTCGGCGACCTCGCGGATCGGCCGCCAGGTGTCCTTGTAGGTCATCGGAAGGAAGCGATCCTCGCCCGCATACTCCTTCTTGAGGCCCTCGGACCACTTGTAGTCCATGAAGCAGCCCTTGATCTTGCTGGCGAGTTCCGGCTTCAGGTCGTGCGGCATCGACCAGGACGAGGTCGGGAAGGTTTCGCTCTGCCAGATCACGCGGAACTGGTCGGCCTTGACCGCGCCACGGGCGACCATGCGCTCGTAGACGTCGGACGCGACCGGCGCCATGTCGTAGTCACCGGAGGCGACGCCCAGGACCGACTTGTCGTGGCCGCCCGACATCAGGACCTTGTAGTCTTCGTCGGGCTTCAGCCCCTGCTCGGGGAAGAACACCTTCGGCGCGAGATGGCCCGAATTGGAGGACGGGGCGGTGTGCGCCACCTTCTTGCCCTTCAGGTCCGCCAGCGTCTTGTAGGGGCTGTCGCTCTTCACGAGGGCGAAGAGCTTGTAGCCGGACACGCCCTTCTCCGAACCGATCACCGCGAAGGGGACCGCGCCGGCGAGGTTGACGGCAAAGCCGACGACGCCCGTGGCGAAACCAGAAATGTGGAGCCGGCCGGACCGCATGGCTTCCACCTGCGCGGCGTTGTTCTGCACGGGGAAGAACACGATCTTCTTGCCCGTGCAGGTTCCCAGGAAGTCCATGAAGGGCTGGTAGACGACCTGGTAGACGGCGGGATTCTCGACCGGCGAGTAGGCGAAGATCAGCGTCGAGGGATCCTTCTGTTTCGCCGGATCGGTGGGCGTGTCCGCCACGAGGTCGTTGTTGGCGTCGCAATACGCCGTGTCGAGCTGGCCCCGGTTGGAACAGGTGTCCTGCGCGGACGCCGGGAGAGCGGCCCCGGCGAGCAGGAGGGCGGCGAGGAGGGTGGTGCGGGTCATCGGTGGTCCTCAGGGCTTGGGTGCGGCGGGCTGCTCGGCGGGCTTGGCGGCTTCGGCGGCCTTCTTCGCGGCTTCGGCGGCTTCCCGCTTGCTCTCCGCATCGTAGGCGGCCTTGTTGTACGGGGTGCCGGACTTTTCCGCCACTTCCCGCACGACGGCCCAGTCCTTGGCGTACGAGATCGGCAGGAACCGGTCGTCGCCGTTGAACTCCTTCTGCATCTCCGGCGTGAACCGGAACGAGAAGAAGCAGCCCTTCAGCTTCTCGGCGAGCTCGGGCTTCAGGTCATGGGCATAGGCGAACGAGGACGTCGGAAACACGGGGCTGCGGTAGAGGACGCGGATGTCGGCCTGCTTGATCGTTCCGCGCGTGATCATGCGCTCCATGACGTCCGAGGCGACCGCCGCCATGTCGTAGTCGCCCGACACGACGCCCAGCAGCGACTTGTCGTGCCCGCCGGACATCAGCGGCTTGTAGTCCTCGTCCGTCTTGAGGCCCTGGTCCGGGAACAGCACGCGCGGCGCCAGGTTGCCGGAGTTGGACGACGGCGAGGTGTGGGCGACCTTCTTGCCCTTGAGGTCGGCGAGCTTCTGATAGGGGCTCGAGGCCTTCACCACGGCAGCCAGGTTGTAGCCGCGCACCTCTGTGCCGAGTCCCTTGGCCGCGAACGGCACGGCGCCGGCGAGGTTGACGGCAAAGCCGGTGGGCCCCGTCGAGAAGCCCGCGAAGTGCAGGCGGCCCGAGCGCATGGCTTCGATCTCGGCCGAGTTGGACTGCACCGGGTAGTAGACGGTCCGCTTCCCGACGCACTTCTCGAGGTGGTCGGTGAACGGCTTGAAGATGTTGGCGTAGACGGCGGGGTCCTCCACCGGCGTGTAGGCCCACACCAGCGTGGACGGATCGCGCCACCGCTTGGGGTCCTTGGGCGCGTCGGCGACGAGGTCGTTGTCGGCGTCGCAGTACAGCGTGTCGAGCTGCCCGCGATGGCTGCAGGCGTCCTGCGCCGCGGCGGGCGACCAGGGGACGAACGCGAGCATGGCGACGGCGCTGCCGCTCCACAGGGCGCGGCGGAGATGGCGGATCGGGCTGGGCATGATTTCCTCTCGACGGTGCGGCGCGGTGACCCGCGCTCTCGATTGCTCCCACGCCATCGTAAGCAGGCCGGCCCGTCTCGCCAACCGGCAGTCTGCGGGCCGGCGCGAGACGACGAGTCAAATCCAGTCGGCCGGAGGGATCCGCGCCGGGTCGACCAGGCAGTGGTAGACCGCCTCCTCCCGGAACGGGAATTCACGCTCCACCGCCGGCGTGAGGGCGGCGCCCAGGCCGGGCACGTCGGCCAGCGTGACCCGGCCGTTCTCCATCCGGGGCGCATGGGCCCACAGCGCTTCGCGCAGGGGGTATCGCGGCACGGGCCATTCCACCCGTTCGCCGCCGCCGGCCAGCGCCGCATGATAGTTGGCCAGCATGCCGACGCCCGCGCCCCAGCAGTGCACGTAGACCGCCGTTTCCGCACGGCGCGCCGCGCCGAAGACCTCCATCACCGGCCCGACGCCGCCGATGACCGTGGCATCGGGTTGCGCGATGTCGTAGCTGCCCGCCTCGATGCGGTCGTTGAGCTCGGTGGCCGTCGTGACGATCTCCCCGCCGGCGATCGGCGTCGCCGCGCGTTGGCGCAGGGCGGGCAACTGCTTCACCGCCAGCGGCCCGAGAACCTCCTCGAGAAAGGCCGGCGCCCGCAGCCCCGCCTCGGCGAAGCTGCGTTCGAAGGCGAGCACCTCGTCGACGCTCTGCGACGGCACCGCGAGGTTCTGGGTCATGTCGACGGCGACGGTGATCCCCCGGCCTCCCGCGCTCCCGGCCCTCTGGCACCAGTGTGCCTTGGCCACTTGCGACCCGCGCGCACGGATCTTGAAGACGTCGATGCCCAACCCGGCCACGGTGGCGAACTCGTCCTCCATGAACCGCGGCGAAACGGAATCGCCGCCGCTCGCATAGGCGGGCAGGGCACGGGCCTGCGTCCCCCCGAGTGCCTTCCACAGCGGCACGCCCATGAGCTGCGCGCGGGCGTCCTGCAGGGCGATCTCGAAGGCGCTCAACACGTGCTGCGCCGCCCCCTGGTAGCTCCAATATCCCGTCGCCGTCTGCAGCGCCCGGACGATGCCTGGAAGATCCCCGACGTCGCGCCCCTCGACGAGCGGCGCCAGGAGCTTCGCGGTCTCCAGGAAGACCTTCGGCGCGAAGACCGCGAGGTAGGCTTCGCCCAGGCCCCGGATGCCTCCCTCGAGCGCGATCTCGATGAGACCGGTCGTGCGCAGGCCATGGGGGAGGTGCAGGAGCACCTCGGCGTTGCCGACCGGATCCGCATAGGGCGCGCTCAGCAGGACGGGACGCAGCGAGGTGATCCGGGACATCGCGTCCTCCGCAGGCATTGCGCTGCCCACGCTACAGGTGCGACCACACCGCGTGAAGGCGTCCACGCATGCACGAGGGTCCGGTCTGGCGTGCCGCGCGCTGCGGGCCTAACGTCGCCCGCGACAGGAAGAGGAGTTCCGCGCCGATGACCGCAGACACGAAGACCGGACGTTTCGAGCTCGGGGACCTCGTCGTGGAGTCCGGTGCCCTCCTGAAGGGCGCCACGCTGAGCTGGAAGTCCTACGGGGCGCTGTCGCCGGCGCGCGACAACGCCATCGTGTTTCCCACGAGCTACTCGGCCCAGCACATGGACCAGGAATGGCTGATCGGTCCCGACGGGATCCTCGACCCGTCGCGCTGGTTCATCGTCATCCCCGACATGTTCGGAAACGGCCTGTCGTCGAGCCCCAGCACCACCGAGGACTATCCCGGGCTCGTGACGACGGCGGACAATGTGCGCGCGCAGCGGCGGCTGCTCACGGAGGTGTTCGGCATCGAGACGGTGGCCTGCGTCTACGGCTTCTCGATGGGCGCCCAGCAGGCCTATCACTGGGCTGCACTGTTTCCGCAGGCCGTGCGCGCCGCGATCGCCGTCTGCGGCACCGCGCGCACGTCCGTCCACAACAGGGTGTTCCTGCACGCGCTGCAGGCGACGCTGGAGGCCGCGCCCGAGCATCTGGGCGGCGGTCGCTTCTCGCGCCAGCCCGACGCGGCCATGCGGGCCTTCGCCCGGATCTACGCGACCATGGCGCTGAGCCAGGACTGGTATCGCGAGAACCTGCACCTCCAGGCCTCGGGCGCCACCTCGCTCGACGACTTCCTCGACCGTGTCTGGGCGCCCGGCTTCCTGCGCCGCAAGGCCGAGAACCTCTACGCCCAATGCTCCACATGGCTGGCATCGGACATCAGCGCGAATGCCCTCTACGGCGGCGACCTCGTGCGCGCCCTTCAGGCGATCGAGGCGCGTGTCCTCCTCCTGCCCTCGCGCACCGACCAGTATTTCCCAGTCGCCGACAACGCCGCGGAGCTTCCCCACCTGCGGCACGCCGAGCTGCGTCCGATTCCCAGCATCTGGGGCCACAGGGCGGGCAACCCTGCGGCGAACCCGGCCGACAAGGCATTCCTGCGCAACGCCGTCGCCGACTGGCTGGCGCGCGGATGAGGGTGGCCCTTCGCCGCCCGCGACGTGCTTCCGTCCGAACCGGACGCTCCTTGCCCCCCCGACCGATCGGACACCGAGATGACGCGCGCTGAAGAGATGACATCGGGAAACGACAACCGCATGCCGCGCGAGCCCGCCGCCGCGGCCGCCCTCGTCGAACGCTACCGCCGGGAGCCCGGCGCCGGGCCGCTCCCCTGGAACGAGGTGCTGGCGACGCTCCTCTCCCACCGCATTGTCAGGGCCTACCGCCCCGATCCCGTCCCCGCACCGGTGCTGGCCATGGCGATGGCGGCGGCCCAGTCCGCCTCGACGTCCTCCAATCTCCAGGTCTGGAGCGTGGTCGCGGTCGAGGACAGGGAACGCAAGGCACGGCTGGCCGAACTCGCGGGTCGGCAGCGCCACATCGAGGAATGCCCGCTGTTCCTCGTCTGGCTCGCCGACCTGTCGCGCCTGCGCGTGCTCGGTGCCGAGCGCGGCAAGCCGACCACCGGCCTGGACTATCTGGAGGGCCTGATGCTCGGCGTGGTCGACGCGACGCTCGCCGCCCAGAACGCCGTGGCTGCGTTCGAGTCGCTCGGCTACGGCACGGTCTACATCGGCGGCATGCGCGACCGGCCGGAGGACGTCGCGCAGGTTCTCGGTTTGCCGCCGGACGTCGTGGCCGTGTTCGGCCTGTGCGTCGGGCGCCCCGACGAGACGCGCCCGGCCTCGGTGAAGCCGCGCCTGCCGGTCGAAGCCGTGCTCCATCGCGAGCAGTATGCCGGTCCTGTGCCGGCGGCGCTCGTGGCGGACTACGACGCGGCCCTGCGCAGCTTCCAGGCCGAACAGGGCATGACCCAGTCGGGCTGGTCGGACACCATGCTGCACCGCGTCCGCGGTCCGGAAGCGCTGAGCGGCAGAGACCGGCTGCGCGAGGCCCTGGTCGCGCGTGGCTTTGGCCTGAAGTGAGCGCGCGGGCGGTGACGCGCGCGTGTCCGGGGCGACTCACGGATTTCACACGATTTCGTGGTGCAATGACCCCGGTTGCGTAACCGGGAGTGAGACATGACGACGAGGATCGTATTGGCCGGCGTGTTCGCGGCGGCGTGTGCGGCGCAGGCGCAGGCCGCCGACATGACGCTGGCGGTGAAATGGTGCGGATCGCAGACGCCCGAATTCACCGTGGCCAATGTGCCGAAGGAAACCACCCAGTTCGATCTGCAGATGATGGACCTGCAGGTGCAGACCTACCGGCATGGCGGCGGGAAAGTCGCCTACAAGGGCGGCAAGACGATCCCGTGCGGCTCGATCCCGTTCAGCGGCTACGAGGGACCCTCTCCGCCGTTCCCCCAGGTCCACGACTACCAGTGGACGGCCAAGGCCATGGACGCCTCCGGCCGCGTGCTCGCGACGGCGACCGCCACGCGGAAGTTCCCGGAGCGCTGAGGGCTCCCCCGGATCTTCGGCCGCCGGGCTGGACTCCCCCCGTGACTGCCCTCACTGATGGGGCAGTCACGCGGGAGGTGGACCAATGGCCGGGCTGTATTTCGACGAGATGGTGGTGGGGCAGGTTTTCCGGCACGAGATCCGCCGCACCATCACCGAGGCCGACAATGTCTGGTTCAGCGCGCTGACCCACAACCCGGCCTACCTGCATCTCGACGAAGAGTATTGCCGCACCGAGACCGAGTTCGGCCAGCGCCTCGTCAACAGCGGCTTCACGCTGGGCCTGATGGTGGGCATCTCCGTCGGCGACACGACGCTCGGCACCGCCATCGCCAACCTGGGATGGGACGAGGTGCGCTTCCCCAAGCCGCTGTTCCACGGCGACACCGTGCGGGTGGAGACGGAGGTCGTCGAGCTGCGCGAAAGCCGGTCGCGCCCGGATGCAGGGATCGTCGTCTTTCTCCACCGCGCCTACAACCAGCGCAACGAGCTCGTGGCGCACTGCAAGCGGACTGGCCTGCAGCGCAAACGACCGAAGGCCTAGGCGTCCCGCTGAAGGCGGTATGACATCACCGGCGGAGCCGGCTGTGTGCGGGCGCTGCTCAGCCCACCCTGCGGCCTTCGGCGTCGATGAGCGGCGATCCGTCTTCCTTGGTCAGCGGACCGGCCGGCCACCGCTCGAGAATGTCGAGGACCGTTTCGCTCGGACGGCAGAGGCGGACGCCCTTCGCCGTGCAGACGATCGGCCGGTTGACCAGCACGGGATGGGCGAGCATCGCATCCAACAGCGCCTCGTCCGCGACGGAGGGATCTAGCAGGCCCAACTCGGCGGCGGGCGACTTCGTCGTGCGCAGGGCGTCCCGCGGCGTGAGGCCGGCCGCCGCGAAGAGGGCGAGAAGCTGCGGCCGGGTCCAGCCTGTCTTCAGGTACTCGATGACGGTGGGCCGGTACCCTGCCGCCTCGATGATCGCGAGCACGTTGCGCGAGGTGCCGCAGTCCGGGTTGTGGTGGATGACGACGTCCATCATGAGTGCCTCCTCTCATCGTACGCGGCCTGGAGCATTTTCCGACGAAGTGGATTCCGGTTCGTCGAACGGACATGCGACAAAACAACAACCTGGAGCGGTCGACCTCATCCAATCGGGTCGACCGCTCCAGAGAGGCGTTCTCGATGGCCACGTCAATTGTCGTCGGACCCTCCACCCGTCAGCTGACCGCCTCGTTTCCCTTGGCGGCACGTCGGACGGCCTCCGCCCTCAGGCTCTTGAGGACGCTCCTGTTCGGGTTCTTCCACCCGGTGAGATTCAGGACCGGTTGCAACGAGGCGATCAGATCCTTCTCGACCGCTGCGACGTTCTCGTCCACGGCCGCATGCGCGTATTGGAGGGTGTCGCGCATCCACTGGGTCAGCCGCGCCTCGCCGGCGTCGTCGAAGCGGAAGTTCAGGAGGTTCGAGCGGGACGGCCCGGGCGCGCGTGGCCTGGGAACGAGGTCGAGTTCGTTCTGGAGAAGGACGCCGAGGGATCGGCGCAACGTCGAGAAGCCGCTGTGGGCGTGGTCGAAATGGCACCGGGCTGCGAGGGAACTGTCGCTCCTGCCCACGTAGAGGTTGGCGCCAATGGCGCCGAGCGATGGCCACGGCAGCGGTTCGCGCGTGGCGTAGAGATACACTCCCGCCCCCCGTTCGGGGACGGCCCGGTTCCAGTGGTTCATCCGGGACAGCAGGAGATCTTCATGGGGCGCCATGGTGGCTCCGGTGAGGACGATGAAGAGCGTCGTGCGCGTGCAGTCTGCCGCACGAGCCTGAATCATGTGTTCACCGGCCACCCCGCCCCCGTCACTCGTCGTCCAGTGCTCGCCGCAGGCGGCGGATGATCGTCTGTCGCCCTCGCTCGTCGGCCGCGTCGCGGACAGCGTCCCCGATGTCGAGGAGGAGACGCGACAGATCGTTGTGCCAGTCCAGGCGGGCGACCTGCTTCGGCCGGATCCGGCCCGGCCGGTCGGGGGCGATCGGCGCTGCGCCGTCCGCCGTCAGCGAGAAGGCCGCGTCGAGACCGGGCACGACGATCCTGTCCGGATCGAGCAGGCCGGCGGCGCGGCTCCGCAGGCCCGAGATCGCCGCCTCCTCCCCATGCACCAGGAACAGGGCGCGCCGGATGGGCCGGCGGGCGTCCAGCCATGCGGCCAGTTCCGGCCCGTCGGCATGCCCCGAATAGAGGTCCAGGGAGCGGATGCGCGCGCGGACGTCGATCTCCTCGCCCTGGATGCGGACCCGTGTCGCGCCGTCCAGGAGGATGCGGCCGAGCGTGCCCTGCGCCTGGTAGCCCACGAGCAGCACCGTCGCGCGGTCGCGCCACAGCCACTCCTTCAGGTGGTGGCGGATGCGGCCAGCCTCGCACATGCCGCTGGCGGCGATGACGATGTGGAAGCCGCGCATCCGGGCGATGCCCTTGCTCTCGTCCACCGTCTCCGTGAAGCGCACGTGCGGCGAGCGCAAGGCCCGCAGCAGTGCCTCGCCGTTGGCGCCGTCCGCGGCGTGCGCCTCGAAGACGGCGCTGGCGCGCGTGGCCAGGGGCGAGTCGATGAAGACCGGCGCCTGCGGCACCTCCCCGGCCTCCATCAGGCCCACGAGGTCGACGAGCAGCTCCTGGGTCCGCTCGACGGCGAAGGACGGGACCAGCAGGGCGCCGCCCTGCCTGGCCGCCGCGCCCACCTCCGCCCGCAGCAGCGCGCGCCGGGCCTGCGGCGTCGCATCCTGCCGGTCCGTGTCCCCGTAGGTCGCCTCGCAGATCACGTAGTCGAGGCCCGCGGGTCCCTCCGGCTCGTTCTGCAGGAGCTTGTTGGCGGGGCCGAGGTCTCCGGAGAACAGCAGCCGTGTCGCGACGGCGTCCTGCGTCACCTCCACCTCGACGGAGGCTGAGCCCAGCAGGTGGCCGGCGTTCCAGTAGCGGGCGCGGATGTCGGGCGCGGCTTGGATCCAGGTGCCGAACGCGGCCGGCCTGAACAGGCGCTGGCAGGCGACCGCGTCCTGCGCGGTGTAGATCGGTTCCACCGCCGCCGCCTTGCCCCGCCGCGCGTTGCGACGGTTCAACTGCTCGACCTCCATCTCCTGGATGTGCCCGGAATCGGGGAGCATGACGGAGCACAGGTCCACGGTCGCCGCGGTCGCGTGAATCGGCCCGGAGAACCCCTCCCGCGCCAGCCGCGGCAGGAGCCCGCTGTGGTCGATGTGGGCGTGGGTGAGGAGGACGGCCTGGATGGATCGCGGATCGAACGGGAAGTCCCGGTAGTTCAGTTCCTTCTCGGTCTTCGATCCCTGGAAGAGGCCGCAATCGACGAGGATCCGGCTCCGGCCCGTGTCGAGCGCGAAGCACGACCCCGTCACGCCCAGTGCGGCTCCATGGAAGCTGAGGCGGATCATCGGGCATCCTTCCTTGCCGCGCGCCGCGAGGCCGCCGGCGCGTTCAGGCGCGCAGTATGACCGAGATCGGCGGCGGGGGGATTGCGCATTCGCAAGCGACCGTCCTGGGCACGCGCCCGTTCCGCCGCGGGCCAGATCAAATCAGACCGTGTCACCCTTTGCGTCGAAGAAATGGAGCTTTCCGGCGGCGGGGCGCAACCAGACCGTATCTCCGGGCCGATGATCGTGCCGGCCGTTGAGGGCTACGACCAGCTCGTCGGCACCGGAGCGCACGATGAACGTCGCCTCGTTTCCGGTGGGCTCCACGATGACGACCGACATCGGAATGAAGCCCTCCGCCTCCTCGTTCTGCATGTCGATGTGCTCGGGACGAATGCCGAGCGTCTTCGCCCCCGAGAGTCGCTCCGCGTCCTTGGCAGGCAGGGGAATTGCGAGCCCGTTGGTGCTGACGAAGGACGCGCCGTTGCCGGTGACCGTCACGCTCCCATCGACGAAGTTCATGCTCGGAGAGCCGATGAAGCCGGCAACGAACCGGTTGGCCGGCCGGTCGTAGAGGTCCAGCGGCCTGCCGGCCTGTTCCATGTGCCCCGCGCGCATGACGACGATCCTGTCGGCCATCGTCATGGCCTCGACCTGGTCGTGAGTGACGTAGATGGTCGTGACCTTCAGGCGCTGGTGGAGCTCCTTGATCTCGGCACGCATCTTGACGCGAAGTTTCGCGTCGAGGTTCGAGAGCGGCTCGTCGAAGAGGAAGACCTGCGGGTTGCGTACGATGGCCCGCCCCATCGCGACTCGCTGGCGCTGGCCGCCGGACAACTGCTTGGGATACCGCGCGGCCAGCGGTTCCAGAGCCAGCGCGCGCATGACGGCGTTGACCTTTTCAGTCCTCTCGGCGCGCCCCATCCCGGCCATGTAGAGGGGAAATCCGATGTTGGCGGCGACCGTCTTGTTCGGATAGAGCGCATAGTTCTGGAAGACCATGGCGATGTCGCGGTCCTTCGGGGCAACGTCGTTGACGATCCGCTCCCCGATCGCAATCGTCCCGGCGTCGATCGCCTCCAGTCCCGCGATCATCCTCAGCAAGGTGGACTTGCCGCAGCCCGACGGTCCGACAAGGGCCACGAACTCGCCATCGGTGACGTCGATCGAGATGCCGGGAATGACCTCGACGGACCCGAACACCTTCTTGAGATTCCGGACCTTTACATTCGCCACGTGACTATTCTCCGGAGGTCTAGCCCTTCACCGCGCCCGACGCGAGGCCGGCGACGAGGTAGCGCTGCACGAACAGGAAGAACACCAGCGCCGGCAGGGTGAAGACGACGGCGGCGGCCATCATCTGGCTCCAGTCCAGCGTGTACTCGCCCCGAAATGACGTGAGGCCCACCGAAAGCACCCACTTGTCCTGCGAGGCAATGAGGGTTCTGGCGAGGAAGAACTCGTCCCAGCCCGAGATGAAGGACATGGCGACCACGACGACGAGTCCTGGAAGCGCCAGGGGGAGGACGACGCGATAGAAGGCCCCCAGCTGCGAGCACCCGTCGATCATGGCCTGCTGCTCGATCTCGACCGGGATCTGGTCGAAGAACCCCTTCAGGAGCCAGATCGCGACGGGAAGGATGAAAGCCGTGTCCGCGATGACGAGACCGGCGAGCGAGTTGTAAAGCCCGAGCTGCTGGAAGATGACGAACAGCGGGACGACGATCAGCGCGGCGGGCAGCAGCTGGGAGAACAGGATGATCAAGGTGAAGAACGAGGTGATCCTCGTCTTGAACCGCGACAGCGCGTAGGCCGCGTTGATCGCGATCACCGTCGAAAAGATCGACGTGGATCCCGCGACGATCAGCGTGTTCACGAACCAGCGGCCGAGGGCCCGCTCCTTGAAGATGGTCCAATAGGAAGTCAGCGTCGGGCGGTCGGGAAGAAGGTGGGGAGGCCAGCTGAACATGCTTGCCGTCTCCGCAGACGAGACGAACATCCAGTAGTACGGAAAGACGACCACGCCGGCGCAAGCGAGGGTGGCCACGAGCATGGCGATCTGCAGGGGGGATCGCTTCTGGCGGTCGGTCGTCATGACGATGGCCTGCTCCGCATGATCATCAGGAAATAGGCGAGGCTGAACACCAGGAGGATGGCGAGCAGCGCCGTCCCGACCGCCGCGGCATAGCCGATCTTCTGGTATTCGAAGGCCGTGTTGTAGGTCATGACCGACAAGGTCTCGGTCGATCGTGCGGGCCCGCCCTTCGTCATCGCGTAGATCATGGTCACCCGCCTGAACGAGTTCAGGATGAGCAGCAGGATCAGGATGATGTTGACCGAGCGCAGGCCGGGCAGCGTGACGTGGATGAAGCGTGACAGCGCGCCGGCGCCGTCGATCATCGCCGCCTCATACTCTTCGCGGGGCACCATCTGGAGACCCGCGAGCAGGATCAGCATGGCCAGCGGAAACTGCTGCCAGGCCGTCAGCATCACCACGGCGGGCAGCGCCAGGTTTGCCTGGGACAGCCAGGCCAGCGGACGGTCGATAAAGCCCAGCGTTACGAACAGATAGTTCAGAACGCCGAACTGCGGATCGAGCATCCAGGCGAAGATCATGACGGCCACGACTTCGGGAATGGCCCAGGGCAGGATGAACAGCGTGCGGATGATTCCCCTGGCCGGGATCGAGCGGTTCAGCATCAGGGCAAAGCTCAGGCCGAGCGCGTAGGTCAGCACGACCGTGGCGGCGCCGTAGATCGCGGTGACCTGGAGCGAATTCCAGAAGTATTCGTCCTGCAGCAGCACCTGGAAGTTGGCGAGGCCGATGAAGCGGCCTTCCGAGTAGGTCAGGATCCTGGTGTTGTAGAAGCTCAGCGCGACCCCCTGGAGGATCGGCCAGATCAGGATCACCATGAGGACGGCGCCCACCGGCCCCAGCAGCCACAGCTGCAAGAGGTTCTGGCGTCGTACCTGGGAAAGCGACATGGCGTCTGTCCTCGGACCTGGTCCTGATCCCACGCGGAGCGGAGGCGGGCGCCCCCGCTCCGCGAGGTCCTTGGGGCCTCGTCTTCAGAGCGTGCTCTTCCAGGCCACGAGCTTGCTCTGCAGGGCGTTCAGCCCTGCCTCGACGGACGTCTTTCCCGAATAGATGTTCGCGAGGGCGTCGACGACCATCTGGCGGAATTCGGCCGCCTGGATGGTGTATCCGGGAGGAGCATAGCCGATTCCGCCGGGATACTTCGCGGCGATGTCGGCCATCTTGCCGACCCAGGCATTCTTGGCGAGGAAGTCGGCGCTGGCCTGCACCTTCGTGCCGGGGATCTGCTTCAGGTCCTCGAGCCAGCGGCGCTGCGCATCCTCCTTCATGTAGGTCGTGAGCAGGTTGCAGGCTTCCTTCGGGTTCGGGGACTTGGCCGGGATGACGTAGAAGGCCCCGCCCGTGACCGCCACGTGGGTCGGGGTGGGGACGACGTCGAAATCGACGTCCGCCATCAGGTCGGGCTTCTGCTGCTGAATCTGCGTCATCAGCCAGGGACCCTCGAACATGATGGCGACCTTGCCTGCGACGAACAGGTCGCGCGCCTGGGTCACGCCCAGTCCGGTGGGGGCGAGCCCCTCGTCCATGAAGCGCTTGATCCAGCCGATGGCCTGAATGTTCTTCGGGTCGTTCGCGGTGATCGTACCGTCCGCCTTCGACCAGTCCGAACCGAAGCCGAGGACCCACTGCATCGCGTTGATGTAGACGTGCAGCGGGGCCGCGAGGTCGTTGCCGAAGGCATAGCCATAGGCGCCCGTCTTTGCCTTGACGGCCTTCGATGCGGCGTAGAGCTCATCGACCGTCTTCGGCATCTCCACGCCGGCCTGGGCAAGGAGCTTCCTGTTCACGACCACCGACCAGGGACTCATCGTCAAGGGGACGCCGTAGGTCTTGCCGTCCACCTTCGCGAAGTCCACGGACGGCAGCAGGCGGTCGCCGAAGCCCCCGGTCGCGATGCACTGATCGAGTGGCGCCAGCGTCCCGGCTTTGATCATCGGCGGAAGCATGCTCGTGAAGGCGGTCATCAGGTCCGGAGCGGCGCCGCCGGCGATCTGGGTCATGACGACCTTCTCGAAATCCGCCGGCGGGATCTGGGTCGGGACGACCTTCGCGCCCGACGCCTTCTCGAACAGGGCCGTGTTGGCCTTGAGCCACTGCCCGACCTGGCCTTCTTCCCACATCCAGCTGGGAACGTTCAGGTCAGCGGCCTTGGCATGCCCTGTGGCGGACATGAGAGCCACGGCAAGGGCCGCAGACACGATGACTTTCTTCATCTCGGGTTTCTCCTCGGGGCATGGGGTGTTGGAGGCGGGTTCAATGGATCGAACCGTTCGTCGGTCCGAAGGCGTGCTGAAGTGACGTCTCGCCTCGCAGGGACCCGACGTCGGGGCAGGCGGGTCAGAGGTCCAGCCTGACCGGGTGCCCCAGGCGAGCGGCCTCGATCAGGGCGCTGATCACCTTCGTGTTCTCGAGGCCTTCCTCGCCGGTGGCCAGGACGGGCCTGTCGTCGATCACGGCCTCGATGAAGTGGACGACGGCGTCGAGCACGAACCCCGTCAGATGCGGGCCGAAGGGAGGGACCAGCATGTCGGGAAAGGTGCCTTTGCGGCTCGTGTAGAGCTCCATCGTCCTGTTGTGGGAGCCATCGATGTTGATGGCTCCCTCGCTGCCGAGGAGCTCGATCTTGAGGTCCTTGACCGTGTTGTAGGTCGTCGGAAGAATCCAGGCGTGCTCGAAGACGACGACTGTCCCCTTCGAATACTCCACGGTCGCGACATGGAAGTCGGGAGCATCGATGCCGAGGTCGCGCAGGACGCCTTCGCGCGAGACCACATAGGCCTTGACCGGCTTGTCGTTCAGGATCCAGCCGACGATGTCGACCATGTGACTTCCCAGGAACCACAGCGCCGAGGAATTGCTGGCCCACTTCAGCATGTCCCGTGGGACGGCCACGGTGTTGCTCAGCCGTGCATAGACATAGGAGGGCCTGCCGATGTCTCCCCGCGCGACGGCATCCCTCGCGGCGACCATCGGAGGATTGGCGCGGTTGTGGAAGTCGACCATGAGCTTGATGCCGGCGCGCCGTGCAGCATCGATCATGGCTTCCGCGTCTTCGACGGTCGTCGCCAGCGGCTTCTCGACGAGGATGTGCTTGCCGGCGGCCGCCGCGGCGAGCGTGACGGCCCTGTGGGCATGATCGGGCGTGGCAATCGACACGGCGACCACCTCCGGGTCCGCGAGGACCTCCTCGAGGCGCGTCGTGAAGCGAGCCGCTCCGTAGGTGTCGGCGATCGAGCGGGCACGGGCCTCGTCGAGGTCGCAGACATACTTGAAGTCGACCAGGGGGTGGCGGCTGTAGGCCTGGGCGTGCCGCTCTCCGAAAAGGCCCGCGCCAATCAATGCAAAACCGGTCTTCATGCTGACCTCTCTGGAGGAGATTTGGACGGTCGTGCTCATCCGCGACGGCTTCGGGCGGGGCGGGCCCGAGGAGCGCGTAGGCTCAGACCGGTATCTTATACTGGTATCATCTGAAAAAGACCGGGAGGCGCCCCGCTCTTCGTCCCAGCGCCAAACGGCGCCAGCAGAATCGGCGCCCCTGAGGGAGGGGCCCAACCGCGTCCCATTTTATCCTCCCCTGTCTTTTCAGGGCTCGGGATGCACTACGACACGACAAGAAGCAAGGGTTGTCCCAGTTCGCTCGTCATGTGTATGCTTGTTCAGCGACATCGGTCGAGCCGTGACGCCTGACGCTGGCACCCCGCCTGCGAAAGGTATACCAGTAAAGATACATGTACCATACCAACCGTCAATAGGCCGCATGAACAAGACCAGTATCCTGGTGGACTCACTGCTGGAGCGGATCGAAAGCGGGCGCTATCCGGCGGGACAGGCGGTGCCGTCCGAGCGGCAGTTCGTCGAGGAGTTCGGGCTGTCGCGAACCACCGTCCGTCGCGCCATCGACGATCTGGTCCAAAGAGGACGGCTGGAGCGCCATCCGGGGCGGGGGACATTCGTCGCCGACGCGGCCGGCGGCCCCAAGCTGTCGAGCGGAATGCAGCGGCAGTCCGTGGCGGTCATCATCCCGACTTTCGCCAATCCCTATTACGGCGAGATGATCGACGGGATCGAGAAGGAGGCGCGCCTGTCCGAGCTTCGCCTGGCCGTCGGGCAGTCCGATTACTCCGCCGACAGCGAAAGTCTCCAGTTGATCCAGTCGGCATCGGATCCGGCGGTGTGCGGAGCGCTCGTCGTGCCGGGGTCCGTGGATCGGGCGTCGCAGGGCGTCCTGCAGTTTCTGCGGTCGGGCAAGCCTTTGGTGTATATCGGGCGCTGGCCGAACGGCGTGGCATGCGACGGCGTCTGCATCGACTATCGCGTGGCGGCCCGCCAGGCCGTCGCCCACCTGACCGAGCTCGGACACGAACGGATCGCCTATGTCGAGGGTCTTCCCCGTCTCCCGGGCTTTTCGCCCTATGACGGATACAGCGACGTCATGCGCGACCGTCGCCTGTCGATCGACCCGCGGCTCGTGCGGCGCTACGATGTACCGTCCGAATTGGCCGGGCGATCGGCCGTCGAGGACCTCGTGCGCGAGCGCGTTCGGTTCACCGCCGTCTTTGCCCGCAACGACGTGACGGCCATGGGCGTTCTGCAGGGCTTGCGCCTGGCGGGGCTCCGCGTTCCGCTCGACGTGTCGGTCGTCTCGATTGCCAACAATCTGTGGTCGCGATCCCTGGATCCGCCCCTGACGAGCGTCGACTCTCATCCCTCGTCGGTCGGCCAGGTCGCGATGCGCCTCCTGACCGACCGCCTTCATGGCCGCTACGGCGGGCCTCCGGTTCGCGCCATGCTTGAGCCCGACCTGATCGTCAGGTCGTCGACCCACGCTGCCGTGGACAACGTCGACGGGACGACGTCGCGCTAGCCTTCCCGAGGCGCCGCTCCAGCGCACCGCGACCGGCCGGATGCGGGCGGTGCCGCACGCCCGCCGGCACAACGAAGAGATGGCTGGTGACGCAGGCTGCACGCGAATTGTCGAGCCGATTGCACTGATATAGCTTTGGCGTGTAGCGGGGTGTTCCAACTCCGCGCAGGGAGGATCTTCATGAAAAAGTACAAGGCGTTGGGTCTGGTTGCAGGCGTCGGCATCGCACTCGGTCTCGGCATGGTCGTATCTGCGCCCGCGCATGCGCAGGCCACGCTCGATGCCGTCAAGAAGCGCGGCAAGGTGCTGTGTGGCGTGTCGCCCGTGGCGGCCGGGTTCTCCTACGCCGACAACAAGGGCGTCCGGCGCGGCTTTGACCAGGACGTCTGCCGGGCCGTGTCGGCCGCCGTGTTCGGGGATCCGGACAAGGTCGAGTCGATCCCGCTCAGCACCAACGTGCGTTTCCAGGGCCTGCAGTCGGGTGAGGTCGACCTGCTCTCGCGCCAGACCACCTGGACCTTCACGCGCGACAACTCGCTCGGCCTCGATTTCGGACCGATCGTCTTCTACGACGGCCAGGGCATCATGGTGCCGGCGAAGCTGAACGTGAAGAGCGCCGGTGAACTCGGCAGCGCCGTCGTGTGCGTGCTGCCCGGCACGACCACGCAGCAGAACCTCGAGGACTACTTCCGGCCCCGCAACATCAAGTACGAAGCGGTGGTGTTCGAGAACTCGGACGAGTGGCGCAACGCCTACTTCACCGGCCGCTGCGACGCGATCACGACGGACCGCTCCGACCTCGCGTCGGTGCGCGCGGTGGCGCCCGATCCCAAGGCCCACGTGATCCTGCCCGAGACGATCTCGAAGGAGCCGCTGGCCCCCGTGGTGCGCCAGAACGACGCCAACTGGCGCGACATCGTGAGCTGGTCCTTCTACGCCATGGTGGCGGCCGAGGAGCTGAAGATCACGCAGGCGAACGTCGACACCTTCCTGACCAGCAAGGATCCGGAAGTCCAGCGCCTGCTGGGCGTCAACGGCGACTTCGGCAAGATGCTCGGCCTCGACAACAAGTGGGCCTACAACGTCATCAAGGGTGTCGGCAATTACGCCGAGATCTTCAACAAGAACGTCGGACCCGACACGCCCATCGGCCTGACCCGCGGCCCGAACAAGCTGTGGACCGAAGGCGGCCTGCTCTACTCGCCGCCGTTCCGCTGAGCGGCCCGGCCGATCGTCCCTGATCGGACCTGACCGAACCTGCGGGCAGGCGGCGCGAAGGCCGTCTGCCCGTTCATCCCCCCTTGTCCCGTCCAGCCGAACGAGCACGCCGCGATGACGCGCCTGTTCTACGATCTGCGCGTGCGCGCAGTCCTCTACCAGGTGCTGGCGGTCCTCGGCGTCGTGTCGCTGGGCTGGTATCTCGCCTCGAACGTCTCGCAGAAGCTCGCGGACCAGAACATCGCGACGGGCTTCGCCTTCCTCGGCCGCGAGGCCGGGTTCGTCATCAGCACCAGCCTGATCGACTACAAGCCCACGGACAGCTTTGCGCGGGCGCTGCTGACGGGGGTTCTCAACACCATCTTCGTCTCGACGCTCGCGGTCGTCTTCGCGACGATCATCGGCCTGCTCGTCGGCGTCGCCCGCCTGTCGGCCAATCCGCTGCTCCGGGCGCTGGCCTTCGTCTACGTCGAGGCGCTGCGCAACGTGCCGCTGCTGCTCTACCTGTTCCTCTGGTACGGGCTCATCGTGACCACGCTGCCGCCGGTGCGCGAGGCGATCGAGCTGGCGCCGCACGTCTTCATCTCCAACAGCGGCGTGACCATCCCGGCGATGAACTGGACACCGGCGCACACCAAGGTGCTCCTGGCCCTCGTCGCCGGCGCCGTGCTGTCCCTCGCGGTGCGCCGGCGCATGGTGGCGACGCGCGTTGCCACCGGCGTGGAGCGCCGCGTGTGGCCGTGGGTGCTGCTGGCGCTGCTCGGGCCGGCGCTCGTCGCCCTCCTGGTGTTCCAGCCGGAGATCACCATCGACTATCCCGAGAAGGGCCGGTTCCGGCTCACGGGCGGCGCCCACCTGAAGCCGGAGTTCACGGCCCTCCTGATGGGCCTGACGCTGTCGGCCTCGGCCGGCATCGCCGAGACGGTCCGCTCCGGAATCCTGTCGGTGAACAGGGGCCAGTGGGACGCGTCGCGATCGCTCGGGCTCGACCGCCGCCTCGCCCTGCGCCTCGTCGTGCTTCCCCAGGCGCTGCGGGTCATCATCCCGCCGCTCACCAGCGCCTATCTGAGCCTGTTCAAGAACTCGTCCCTGGCGACGGCCATCGGCTATCCCGACCTGGTCCTCGTGACCAACACGACGATGAACCAGACCGGCCAGGCCATCGAGGGCATCGCCATCATGATGCTGGTCTATCTCGGCATATCGCTGATCATCTCCCTGTTCATGAACTGGTACAACGCCCGCGTGGCGCTGAAGGAGCGTTGAGCCATGCCGTCGACGGACACGGCGGCCATCGCGCCGCCTCCCAAGCCCGGATACTGGCAGCGCCTGGGCAAGCCGTTGTTCGGCACGCCGGTCAACGCCATCATCTCGCTCGCCTGTCTCTGGCTGTTCTGGCTCGCGGCCAAGGGCGCCTGGGGCTGGATGGTGACGCGGGCCGTCGTCGAGGGCACGTCGGCGGATTGCCGGGCCGGGAGCGGGGCCTGCCTGCCCTTCCTGGCCGCCAAGGCCCGCTTCATGATCTTCGGGGTCTATCCCTACGAGGAGCACTGGCGCCCGGCACTGGCGATGGCGCTGTTCTTCGTCGCCGTCGGCATCTCGATGGCGCCCCGTTTCTGGGGGCGCTGGCTCCTCGCGCTCTGGGCCTTCGTCGTCGTGGCCGGCATGGTGCTGATCGCGGGCGGCGTCTTCGGCCTCAGGCCGGTTGCCACCACGCTCTGGAGCGGCCTGCCGCTGTCCTTCATCCTGACCGCGGTCGGTCTGGCGCTGGGCTTCCCGCTCGGTGTCGTCCTCGCCCTCGCGCGGGCGTCGAAGCTGCCCGCCATCCGCGTCATCGCGATCTTCTTCATCGAGGTCATTCGCGGCGTGCCGCTGATCTCGATCCTGTTCATGGCCTCGGTGATGCTGCCGCTCTTCATGCCGACCGGCATGACCGTGGACAAGCTGCTGCGGGCCCAGATCGCGATCATCATCTTCGCGGCGGCGTACATCGCGGAAGCCGTGCGTGGCGGCCTGCAGGCGATCCCGCGCGGCCAGTACGAGGCCGCCGGTTCGCTGGGCCTGCACTACTGGCAGGCCATGCGGCTCATCGTGCTGCCGCCGGCGCTCCGGATCGTCATCCCGCCGCTGGTGAACATCTCGATCGGCTTCTTCCAGGACACGACCCTGGTGACGATCATCGGCCTGCTGGACTTCCTGTCCACGATCCGCACCGCGATGCTCGATCCGCAATGGGTCGGCGCGGCCGTGCTGGAGGCCTATCTGTTCGCCGCCACCGTCTACCTCGTGTTCTCGTACGGCATGGGCGCCTACAGCCGCTACCTGGAGCGCAGGCTCCGCACGGGGCACGACTGACGCGCGGGATGGACCTTCACCCCGCCCGAGCGGAGCGGAACTCGCGGACGAAGTCCATCGCCTGGTAGGTCCAGTAGGTCATCTGCGCGGCCGCGACCCCGAACGGGCCGCCGGCCCAGTTCACCCCGAACGGCGCATAGAGCCTGTAGCGGTCGCTCGTGCCCAAAATCCCCTCGGCGACGACCCGCCCGCCGATGGCGGTCGTGTTCAGCCCGTGGCCGCCGAAGCCGAAGCAGTGCCAGACGTTCGGCTTCGCCTGCCCGATCATCGGCATGAGGTGGCGGGCATAGGACATCAGCCCGGACCAGGCCGCGTCGATGCCGATGCCGGCGAGCTCCGGATAGGTCGAGACCATCGTCGCGCGGAGCTGCTCGGCGAGCCGCGCCGGTTCGCTTGTGCGCGTCGTGATACGCCCTCCCCACAGCAGCCGCCGGCCCCCGTCGACGAGGCGGTAGTAGTCGCCGGCGCGACGGTTGTCGCTGATGGCGTAGGGCACGCCGATCACCTCGGCGATCCGCTGCGGGGCGACTTCGGTGACGAGCACGTAGGTCGCGATGGGCAGCATCGCGCCGCGCAGCTGGGGCGTCACCGAGCCCGTGTAGCCGCCCGTGGCGAAGACGACGTCCCGCGCCCGGACCTCGCCGCCTGGCGTGCGCAGGACCTTGGTCGCACCGTCGAGGTCGCAGGCGACGACCGGCGCGCCCTCGAAGATCCGTCCGCCCAGCGCCTCGATGCCTGCCGCGAGATCGACCGCGTAGTTCAGCGGGTGGAAATGGAAGGCCTGAGGGTCGAACAGAGCCTCGTAGTACTTCTTCGACCGCAGCATGCCGCGGACCTGCGCGCGGTCGCGGAACTCGAGCGCATAGCCGAAGTCGCGCGCCATCATCTCCTGGCGCACCAGCAGGGCAGGGGCGTCCGAATAGCGCAGGACGCTCAGCTTGCCGTAGGTCGCGACGTTGTCGGTCGGCCCGAGCGCCGCGAGGTTCTCCTCGACGATGCGCACGCCCTCGATCGAGAGGCGGTAGAGCTCATGGGCGGCGTCGCGTCCCGCCATGAGGGCGATGTGCGAGAGGCTCGTGGCATAGCCCGGCCCGACGAAGCCGCCGTTGCGGCCCGATGCGCCCCAGCCGATGCGCTCGGCCTCGATCACCGCGACGCTGCGTCCCGCGCGGGCGATCTCGATGGCGGCGGTGAGGCCGGCCAGCCCGCCGCCTACGATCGCCACGTCCACCGCGACGCTGCCGTGCAAGGCGGCGCGCGGGGCGGTGGGCCGGCGGGTGCGGGAGTAGAAGGAATCGACGTATGCGCTCATGCCCTCACCATAGTCGAACAACACCGGCCGTTGCACGCGCCCGGGGCGAGCTCCATGCCAGGCGCATGGCGCTCCACCCGGGAAGGTCTGGCGAAGCCGCGGCACCCCGTTAAACTCCCCCTCCCGATCCGTCGACCAGAGAGTTGCAGATGAGCGAAGCCGCCGCCGTTACCGTTTTCCGCCGTTGTGATTGGCTGGTGGCCTGGGACGAGGCTGCAGGCTCCCACGTCTACCTGCGCGGAGCCGACTTCGCCTTCTCCGGCCAGGACATCGTGCATGTCGGCAGGGACTACCGCGGGCCGGTCGCGCGAGAGATCGACGCCAGCGATCTCATGATCATCCCCGGCTTCGTCGACATCCACAGCCATCCGGGCCACGAGCCCGGCTGGAAGGGGATGCTGGAGGAACTGGGGTCGCCCAAGCTCGGGCAAAGCTCGCTCTACGAGTTCATGCCGGTGTTCCAGGTGGGCACGCAGTACACCAGGCCCTGCCTGCGCGTGGCCGTCTCGGAACTGCTGAAGAGCGGCGTGACGACCATCTGCGACCTGGGTCGCCCGCGCGCGACATGGGCCGACGAATACGCCGAGACCGGCATCCGGGCCGTGCTGTGGGGCATGTTCCGGTCCGGCCCGTGGAAGACCACCAACGGCCATTCCGTGGAGTACGCGCTCGATTTCGCGGCCGGCGACAAGGCGCTGAAGGACGCCGTCGCGATCGCCGACGAGGCCTCGCGCCATCCCTCGGGCCGCATCACCGGGTTCTTCGGCCCGGCGCAGATCGACACCTGCTCCGAGGGGCAGATCCGCGACGCCCTGGCCGCCGCGCGGGAGCGCAACCAGCCGATTCAGATCCACGCCGCCCAGAGCATCGTCGAGTTCCAGGAGATCGTGCGTCGCTACGGCGCGACCCCGATTGAGTGGCTCGACCGGATCGGGGCGCTCGGGCCGGACACGATCATCGGCCACTGCATCTTCCTCAACGATCATCCCTGGATCCACTACCCGCACGCCAGCGACTTCGACAGGCTGCGCGAGTCGGGCGCCATGGTCGCCCATTGCCCCGTCGTGTTCGCGCGGCGCGGCATCGCCCTCAACACGCTGTCGCGCTACGTGAAGGCCGGCATCCGCTGCGGCATCGGGACCGACAGCTTCCCCCACAACATGCTCGATGAGATGCGCATGGCCTGCTACGCCGGTCGCATCGTGGCCGGCAGCTTCACGGCCTCGACCACCCACGACGTGTTCATGGCGGCCACGGCCGTCGGCGCCGACATGATCCGGCGGCCGGATCTCGGCCGGCTGGCGGCCGGCTGCAAGGCTGACTTTTCCGTGGTCGACATGCGCAACCCCTACATGCAGCCCGACTACGAGCCGCTGCGCAGCCTCGTCTACTCCGCCAACGACCGGGCCATCCGGGACGTCTACGTCGACGGGCGCCAGGTGGTGAAGAACGGCGACGTGGTCGACTTTGACATCGAGGAGGACATCGAGCTGCTGCGGCAGGCCCAAAGCGAGGCCATCGCCGCCGCGCCCGGCCATGACTGGGCCGGACGCAGGCTCGACCAGCTCAGCCCGCGCGTGTTCCCGATCAGGGATTGAGGCGCAGGGAGAGGGGCGCCAGCGCCGCGAGGGGGCGGAGCTGGGGATCGGCCTGCTCCGCGACGCGGCAGGCCCGCTTCTGGGCATCCTGCAACTGGCGAACGGCGCCCTCGACGTCCAGCGTCGTCACGCGCCGGTCGCGGACCACCGGCCGGCCGTCGACGAACACGTCGCGCACGGCACGCTCGGCGGCGCAATGGACGAGGTTGCGCAGGGGATCGTGCACGGGCTGCATGGTCGGCTCGTCCAGATCGACCAGAACCAGATCGGCCTTGGCTCCCACGGCGATGCGTCCGATATCGTTCCGGCCGAGCGCCTTCGCGCCCCCCGTGGTGGCGACGTCGAACAGCGTGCCGGTGTCGAGGTCGAACACCGATCCCGCGGTGACGCGCGAGCAGATGAGGGCCTCGCGCATCTCCTCCAGCATGTTGAACGGGTAGCTGTCGGTGCCCAGACCGACGTTGACGCCCGCGCGCCGGTAGCCGCCCAGCGTCTGCAGCGTCATGCCGGACCGTGCGAAGGTGACCGGGCAATGCGCCACGGTGGTGCCCGACCGCGCCAGTCGCGCGAGGTCGTCACGCGTGCGCTGGCGCGTCCAGCCGTGGTGGTCGAGGAAGATGCAGTGGCCGATGATGAGGTCGGGGCCGAGCAGGCCCAGCCGCTCCATCATCTGCGGCGCCGTCTCCCCGGTTCGGCGCAGCAGCTCCTCGTGCTCCGCCATGGTCTGCGCGCCGTGGATGGTGATGCGGGCGCCCCTGGCGCGGGCGGCATCGGCGGCCTCCTGCAGCAGCGCCTCGGAACAGGTCTCGATTTGCGAGGGCGCGACCACGCCCCCGATTCGGCCGGAGGGATGGGCTCTCGCCTCGTCGACGAAGCGCAGGGCCTCCTGGTAGCGCTCGCGCCCGCGCGCCGCGTTCCAGTCGTAGTCCAGCCGGTGGCTGCCCTCCATCCGCCAGGCCGCCTCGCGGAAGCCCGGCGCGAGCCAGGTCCGCATGCCGCTCTGGACGGCCAGCGAGAGCCAGTGGGGGTGCACGCCGGCGATGTCGAGGCAACTGGTGACGCCGGAGCGCATCAGGTCGGCCAGCATCACGGTCTGGCAGGCATCCTTGGCGTCGGCATCGGAGTCGATCAGCGCGGAGAACTCGTAGAGCGCATTGCCCCACAGCGCCGCCGTGCCGACATCCTCGAACAGGCCCTTGGCGATGGGCTCGTCGCCGGAATGGCAGTGGACGTTGACCAGGCCCGGCATCGCCAGGAGGCGCCGACCGTCGATGACCGTGTCCGCCTGTCCGGTGAAGCCTGGCCCGACATGGCAGATCGTGTTCCCCGCGAACGCGATGTCGATCGCCTGCCGGTAGCCATGGGACACCTCCCCGTCGGCACGGGTGACGGCCCAGGCGCAGTTGCGGACGACGGTGACGGGTGTGGCCATGCGCATGCTCGCGGTTGAAAGGCGCGAGACTGTCGGCGAACCCATCCGCTCAAGTCAATCGCAACGCTGCGCTTGCCTCGCGGGCGGCCCCGTCCGAAAACGTCGTGCCGGACCAGGGCCGGCGAAGACGAACGAAACGGGAGGAAGCCATGGCGGTTCAAGCCGATGTCGTGTTGCGCAACGGGCCCATCTGGTGCGGGCGCGGCGACGGCGTCGTGGAGGCCCTCGCGATCTTCGGGGACAAGGTGCTGGCGGCGGGGCGCGACGCAGAGATCGCACCGCTGATCGGGCCCCGGACGCGCGTCGTGGATCTCGCCGGGCGGCTCGCGACGCCGGGGCTCAACGATTCGCACCTGCACCTCATCTCGCTCGGCATGACCATGCAGTGGGTCGACTCGAAGCCCGAGGCCGCGCCGACCCTGGATGCCCTCCTGGGGGCCATCTCGGCCCGCGCCGCCACGGCGCAGCCGGGCGAGTGGATCCTCTCGCGCGGCTACGACCAGACCAAGCTCGACACGGGCCGCCACCCCCGCCGCGATGAGCTCGACCGCGCCGCTCCCGACCATCCGGTGATGCTGGTGCGGACCTGCGGCCATATCGCGATCTGCAACTCCGCGGCGCTGCGGCAGGCCGGCATCGACGAGACCTCGCCGACGCCGCAGGGCGGTCTCATCGAGAAGGAGAACGGGCGCCTGACCGGGTTGCTTGCCGAGAACGCCATGGGACCCGTGCAGGCCGCGATTCCCGCCCCGACGCAGGAGGACCTGATCGCCGGCATCGAGGCGGGCGGCCGCTACCTGCTCTCCCTCGGCATCACCAGCTGCATGGATGCCGCGGTCGGGCAGAAGGGCGGCTTCGGCGAGATCGCAGCCTACCATCGTGCCAAGCGCGACGGCCGCCTGCCGGTGCGCACCTGGCTGACGCTCTTGGGCGACGACGGGCGCTCCATCGTCCCGCAATGCCACGAGGCCGGACTGATCACCGGCGCGGGCGACGACATGCTGATGATCGGCGCCGTGAAGCTCTTCCTCGACGGGTCGGCTGGCGGGCGCACCGCCTGGATGACCTCACCCTATCTCGGGGACGACCGGACGACGGGCGTGTGGATGTGGGACGATGCGGAGCTCAACCGCATGGTGCTCGACGCCCATGTGAAGGGCTATCAGCTCGCCTGCCACGCCATCGGCGATGCCGCGATCGAGCAGTTGATCCGCGCCTACGAGCTGGCCCTCGCCGCCCATCCGGATCCCGACCGGCGCCACCGCATCGAGCACTGCGGCTTTTCGACCCCGGCGCAGCACGAACGCATGGTCAAGGCCGGCATCTATCCCTGCCCGCAGCAGGTCTTCATCCATGATTTCGGTGACGCCTACGTGAAGGTGCTGGGGCCCGAGCGGGCGCTGCCGAGCTACCCCTTGCGCACCTGGTTCGATCTCGGTCTGAAGCCCGCGACGGGCAGCGACGCCCCGGTGTGCGACCCCAACCCGTTCCCCAACTTCCACGCCATGCTCACGCGCCAGACCTGGAAGGGAACGGTGATGGACGAGCGCCAGCGCGTCTCCATCGAGGAGGCCCTGCAGGCCTACACGGAGCACGGCGCCTTCGCCCAGAGGCGGGAGAGCGTGAAGGGCCGCCTCGCCCCGGGCTTCCTCGCCGACGTCGCCGTGTTCTCGCGCAACCTGCTCACGGCCGACCCCGCCGACATCCTCCGCGACACCCGCTGCGACCTGACGATCCTCGGCGGGCAGGTGGTGTACGAGAGGGCGTGAGGGCGTCGCCGGCGGGTGTGCCCGGTCGCGGAATGCCAGGCGGGGGGCATGAAGCAGGGTCGACGGACAGTCTCATGCGTCCGTGGGCCCGATCGTGAGAGCCTGAAGCGTCGCTCTCAGAAGGGGCGTCGAAAAGTCCACGAAGGACCGGATTTTCGGCGCCACGAGCCGAGACTGCGCGTGCACGAGATGGACGGGCACCGGGGGAGGCGTCACCTCGTCGAGGACCGTGACGAGACGCCCCGCGCGGACCGCCTCGGCGACCATGTAGGACAGCGCGATGGTGATTCCGTCGCCGGCCTCGCAGGCCTTGATCGCGGCAACCGCGTCGTTGATCTCGAAGCGCGGCGCGAGGGTGACACTGTTCGTGCCCCGGGCATCGGTGTAGCGCCATTCGCGGTTGGGCAGGAGCGGCGTGAAGGCAATGAACGCGTGCTGCTTCAAGTCGGCCGGGACTTGGGGCCGGCCGCGCCGGGCGAGATAGTCCGGGCTCGCGACGAGCACGCGCCGGATTTCGCCGATGCGGCGCGCCATCAGGCCGGAATCCGGCATCGGCGCGATCCGGACCGCCACGTCGAACCCTTCCTCGACGAGGTTCACGACACGGTCCAGGAGGACGACGGAGGCGCTGACGCGCGGATGGGCATTGAAATAGGCCGAGACGACGGGCGCGAGCGCCGACCGGCCGAAGGTGACGGACGCGGTGATGGTCAGGTGCCCGTGCGGGATCGCGGTCTCCCCGACCGCCGCCTTCTCGGCCTCCTCCACGTCGGCGAGGAGGCGGCGGGCGCTCTCCAGGAAGCGGGCGCCCGCTTCCGTCAGGCTGAGGCTGCGGGTCGTTCGGTTGAACAGCCGGCCCCCGAGCCGATCCTCCAGGGACGCGATCGCGCGGGTGACCGCCGGCGGCGAGATCCTCATGCGGGCTCCTGCGCCGGCAAAACTGCCTGCGTCGGCCACGGTCACGAAGACTTCCATTTCCTGCAGGCGATCCATCCGATCATTCCTAGATGCAAAACAATGGGCTGAACAGCCTTCTCATTGTTGCTTTGGGTGAGGGGGCCTGTCCTGGTGCTGTCTCTTATACACATCTGACGCTGCCGACGACTCCTTACG
>NZ_CAMFHB010000033.1 GCF_945952055.1 uncultured Alsobacter sp. | reverse complement strand
GCAGCTTGCAGATGAAGACGTCGATGATCTTCAGCTCGGGCTCGTCCATGCCGCCGTAGAGATGATTGAGGAACATCTCCTTGGTCAGCGTCGTGCCCTTGCGCAGGCTCAACAGCTCCAGCATCTGGTATTCCTTGCCGGTCAGATGCACGCGGGAGCCGGACACCTCGACCGTCTTCTGGTCGAGATTGACGATCAGGTCGCCCGTCGTGATCACCGACTGGGCATGGCCCTTCGAACGGCGCACGATGGCGTGGATGCGCGCGACGAGCTCGTCCTTGTGGAAGGGCTTCGTCAGGTAGTCGTCGGCACCGAAGCCCAGGCCGCGAACCTTGTCCTCGATGCCGGCAAGGCCGGAGAGGATGAGGATGGGCGTCTTGACCTTGGCCACCCGCAGGCTGCGCAGCACCTCGTAGCCCGACATGTCGGGGAGGTTCAGGTCCAGCAGGATGATGTCGTAGTCGTAGAGCTTCCCGAGGTCGATGCCTTCTTCCCCGAGGTCCGTCGTGTAGACGTTGAAATTCTCGGACTTCAGCATCAGCTCGATGCTCTGCGCGGTCGCGCTGTCGTCCTCAATGAGCAAAACGCGCATGATCAGCTCTCCAAGCCCGCCTTAGTCCCTGACATCAGCTACAGCCGGGACCATCCGGCGGAGCCCCGCGGTCAACCCCCCGGCCGACCGTACCGTTCCGACATTGGACGCTAGTCCACAACCACTATCAAAACCTGATTCTGCGCCGCAAGGGTCAATATGCACGCAACTGACGTTTCGTGCTAAACGTCTGCGACCGTTGCAGAAAGAACCCGATCTCAAGTTCATGTGTTGGTTCAAGACTCACGTCTAACCGACTCCCGTGACTCGCAGGTTCCCACCACGCGGGGGAGCAGTGGGGCGACACACGGTTTCGGTACGTTCATTGTTAACTGGTCGGGTAAATGAATCGTTACGCAGAGGAAAAACTCGTGAACGAACCGTCGGGCGCGCTGTCGGCACTGCGGATCGAGGTCGATGGAATCGACCCGACGACGGTGTACGGACGCGTGTCGAGCGTTCGCGGACTGATGATTGAAGTGGCGGGTCCGCTGCACGCCATGCATGTGGGCGGCCTCGTCGATCTGGAGGTCGCCCCGGGCCGGATCGTGCCGAGCGAGGTGGTCGGCTTTTCGGGCGATCGCGCCCTCGTGATGCCGTTCGGCACCGTGGAGGGCCTGCGCCGGGGCTGCCGCGCCGTGGTCCGTGGCGGGGAGGGCGGCGTGCGCCCGACCGCCGGGTGGCTCGGCCGGGTGGTCAACGCCATGGGCGAACCGGTGGACGGCAAGGGGCCCCTGCCGGCCGGCCCGCGGCTGGTGCCCTTCCGCAACGCTCCGCCGTCCGCCCATGCGCGGCGTCGCGTCGGGGCGCCGCTGGATCTGGGCGTGCGCGCGCTCAACGTGTTCGCGACCTGTTGCACGGGTCAGCGCATGGGCATCTTCGCCGGGTCGGGCGTGGGAAAGTCGGTGCTCCTGTCGATGCTGGCGCGCAACGCGCTCGCCGACGTGTCGGTGATCGGGCTCATCGGAGAACGCGGACGCGAGGTGCAGGAGTTCCTGCAGGAGGACCTGGGCGAGATGGGTCTGGCGCGGTCCGTCGTCGTGGTGGCCACGTCGGACGAACCGGCCCTGATGCGCCGGCAGGCGGCCTACCTCACGCTGGCACTGGCCGAATACTTCCGCGACGAGGACCTCCAGGTCCTGTGCATGATGGACAGCGTGACGCGCTTCGCCATGGCCCAGCGCGAGGTCGGCTTGGCCGCGGGCGAGCCCCCGACCACCAAGGGCTACACGCCGACCGTCTTCACCGAACTGCCGAAGCTCCTGGAGCGTGCGGGTCCCGGCATCGGGGCCGGCGGCATCACCGGCATCTTCACGGTGCTCGTGGACGGCGACGACCACAACGAGCCGGTCGCGGACGCAGTCCGCGGCATTCTCGACGGTCACATCGTCATGGAACGGGCCATCGCGGAGCGCGGACGCTATCCGGCCATCAACGTCCTCAAGACGGTCTCGCGCACCATGCCCCGGTCCTGCGACCCGGTGTTCTGGCCCGTGGTGCAGGATGCCCGGCAGGCGATGGCCACGTATTCGGACATGGAGGAACTGATCAGGCTCGGCGCCTACCGCACCGGATCGTCCGCTGAAGTGGACCGCGCGATCCGATTGAACGGGCCACTCGAAGAATTCCTCAAGCAAGGTAAGGAAGAGTCAACCTCGCTGAGCGATGGTTATCACCGTCTCGCGGAGATCATGACCTCGCCATGAGGGCGTGATCGCCAATCCGATGCATGGCCGTTCCCGACCGGCCTTCGAGGGGTGAGTAAACCGACATGAAGTCGCGTGAAACCATCATGCGCCTCAAGCGCTTCCAGGTCGACGAAAAGCGTCGCCGCGTGGCGCAGATCGAAATGATGATCGCCGATTTCGATCGGATGGCGACCGACCTCGAGCGCGAGATCGCGATGGAGGAACAGCGGGCGGGCATCTCGGACAAGGCGCATTTCGCCTATCCCACCTACGCGCGTGCCGCCATGCAGCGCCGCGAGAACCTGCAGCGCTCGGCCGAGGAGCTGAAAGGCCAGCTCGGCGACGCGCGCCGCGAACTCGAGGAGGCGTTCGAGGAGCTCAAGAAGTTCGAGATTCTCGACGACCGCGAGCAGGCCCGCGAACGTGCGACCGAGGCGGCCCGCGACCAGACCGAACTCGACCGCATCGGCCTGGCCATGCGCGGCTTTGCCCGCGCCTGAGCCGCCCGCGTCGGCAGCGACTTTCGAAGCGGCGTCCGGCCTGGCCGGGCGCCGTTTTCACGTGCGCTCACGCCTCGCGCAGCGGGATCTCGGGGAAGGCGTGACGCGGCAGGGCTCCCGTCAGCCGCGGATCGTCGGCGATCTCGATGCCGAGCTTGTAGGGCACGAATCCGGACCGCCGGTAGAAGCCGACGGCGCCCGGATGATCGAGCGTGCAGGTGTGGAGCCAGAAGCGCTCGACCGGGGCGGACCACGCCATCGCCTGGGCATGGTTCATCAGGCCTCGCCCATAGCCCCGGCCCACGAAGGCCTCCGTCAGCCCGAAATAGACGATCTCGGCCTCGCCCGCGATTCGGAAGTCGATCTCCAGGAGGCCGGCATCGACGCCGTCGACGTGGGCGGCGAAGGCATGGATGCCGGGATCGTCCAGAAGCGCGGCGAGCGCGTCCGGCGCGATGCCGAGGCGGGAGAACCAGAACCACGCCTCGCCGATCCGGCGATAGATCGCACGGTAGCGATCGGCATCGGCACCGCGCAGACGGACCAGCTGGATCTGGTCGTCCGGCACCGGAACGGGGGAGGGACGCCGCATCTCCAGGTACGTCACCACGGAGGCGATCTTGCCGGGAGGGACGTCGGTCGTCCCGTCGAGGTCGAAAAGGCCACGCGCTGTCATGCGACACATCTAGCAAAGCTGCCGGGGCGAGTCTGCCCGGCCCGCCGGATGCCCGCACCCCGGATCCGGTGCGCCGGGGGCCTTGCCCTTGCGGCACGGGTGATGCACTGATGCGGCAACAGCCCTCGAGGGGCGGACCAAAGGGTCCGTCAGTCATGAAACGGATCCTGGATTTCTTCTGGCCTGCGTTGGGCCTGGTCGCGGTCGTCTGGTCGGTCCGGCTCCTGTACGGGAAGCTGAAGGCGGAGGCGGCGACCGATGCCGCCACAAAGGCGCTTCTCGACGCGGGCGACGTGTGGGCGAACATCGCTGTCATCGCCAGCGTCATCGGCCACAAGATCGCGGACATTCCGCCCTCCGGCTACCTGCTGGCGGGTCTGTCGACGCTGCTCGCCTACGCCGCCCTCGCCTGGTACGACCGCATCGCCCTCCTGCACCTCAACCGGGCCAAGGGCATCTCCTGGATCTATATTTCCGTCTGTTCCTTCGTCACTTACGCGCTGTCGCACAATATCGGCGCCTCGGTCTTCTCGGGCGGGATGGTGCGCTTTCGCGCCTACACCGCGAAGGGCCTCTCGCCGGCGGAAGTGGCGCTGCTGGTGGCGCTGTGCTCCTTCACCTTCGGGTTCGGCACCATCCTCCTGCTCGGCCTCGTGCTGGTGGGGGAGCCGCAGATCCTGAAGCCGATGGTGACGCTCGCGCCCTGGTTCGCGATCAGCGAAACGATGGCGCGCGTGATCGGCAGCGGCCTGCTGGCGTTCTGCGCGCTGTACACCCTCGGGTCCTGGCTGCATTTCAAGCCGCTCAAGGTCGGCTCGTTCGAAATCGTCTATCCGCGGCTGGGGATTGTGGCGCGACAGTACGTCGCGGCTCCGCTCGAGCTTGTCGGCGCCGCCGGCATCATCTACTTCGCGCTTCCGGTGGACGGGAACCCGGGCTTCTTCATCGTGCTCGGCGCCTTCCTCTTGTCCTTCTCGGCCGGGCTCCTGTCGCAGGTTCCCGGCGGCGTGGGCGTCATGGAAGCCGTGTTCCTGGCCATCATGCCGACCATGCCGGCGCCCGCCGTGTTCGCCGCCCTGCTCGTCTGGCGGCTGTTCTACCTGATCCTGCCGCTGGTCTTCTCGCTTCCGGTCGTGCTGCTCTTCGAGCGCTCGCAACTGGCCCGAGGCGCGCAGGACGCTCCGCCGACCTGAGCCCGGGGAACGGCCCGTGAAGGCCCTGCGCCGCCTCGGCTTCGGTCTCGCCACCATCACGGGCCTCGCTCGGCGAGGCTTCTTCATCCCGTACCGCTACGCGGAGACCGTGCGCGAGCGCGGCTATCCGGCGCTCGAGCCGGTCTTCGCGGCCGCCGAACCGGCAATGCGCGAGGTTCTCGCCGCGGTCGCCTCGCTGCGCGCCGATCTCGCGGCGATCGGCGCCGACGGCGGCGCGGCCCGCTGGAACCAGTCCTGGTTCCCTCCGCTCGACGCCGCGGCCGCCTACGCGATCGTTCGCTCCCGGGCGCCGCGTCGGATCGTGGAGATCGGATCCGGGCACTCCACGCGCTTCATGGCCCGCGCCGTCGCTGACGGCGGGCTCGACACCCGCATCTTGTGCATCGACCCGGCCCCGCGCGCCTCGCTCGCCAGCTTGGGCGTCGCCCACCGTCCGCGCGTGTTCGGCGACGCCGACATTCCCGACATCGAGACGCTTTGCCCCGGTGACATCCTGTTCATCGACTCCAGCCACGTCGCCATGCCGGGCACCGACGTCGACCGGCTGTTCCTCGACGTGCTGCCGCGCCTCGCGCAAGGCGTGCTGGTGCACGTCCACGACATCCTGCTGCCGGACGCCTATCCGGCGGAATGGGCCTGGCGGGGCTACAACGAGCAGACCGTGGTGGGGGCGCTGCTGCTCGGCGGCGGGTGGGACATGGTGTTCGCGAGCCACTATGCGGCCACGCGCCTGAAGGACGACGTGTCTGCCGGCATGCCGCCTGAGGTCCGCCCCCCATCGGGCGCTACCGAGACGAGCCTCTGGCTTCGGAAGCGTTGACGTCGACGGCTGCGGCATTCTTGGCCAGCCCAGCTCGCACCATCTGCGAGATCCGGCGACCTGCGCTCGTCAGATGCTCCCCACCGTCTTCAGCCGCACGCGCGGGTGGATCTCCGCCTGGGACATCACCGGCGTCTCGCGGCGGAAGCGCTCGATGATCGAGCGGGCGAAGGGGCGGACATAGGCCGAGGTCACGAGGACCGGCATCTCGCCGAGGCGGGCGGCGTCCTCGAACCGGTCGCGCACCAGGTTCACGAACTCCTGCAGGCGCGAGGGCTGCATGGCAAGGTGCTTGTCGTCGCCCTGGCCGACGATGGACTCGGCGAAGATCGTCTCCCAGGCCGGCGACAGCGTGATGATGGGCAACTGCCCCTGGGGGCCCGTGTGCTGCGCGCAGATCTGGCGGGCGAGGCGTTGACGCACGATCTCGGTGATCTCGCGGGCGTTCTTGGTGGCGTTCACGGCGTCGGCGATGCCTTCCAGGATGGTGCCGAGGTCGCGGATCGAGACGCGCTCGGAGAGCAGGTTCTGCAGCACGCGCTGGATCCCGGTCATCGGCATCTGCTGGGGCACGAGGTCCTTCACGAGGTCGCCGTGTTCCTTCGGCAGGTCCTTGAGCAGCTTCTGCAGCTCGACGAAGGAGAGAAGTTCGCCGACATTGCCCTTGATGATCTCGGTGAGGTGGGTGGAGACGACGGTCGCCGCGTCCACCACCGTGTAGCCGCGCATCTGGGCGTCGTCGCGCAGGCTCGAGTCGATCCAGGTCGCGGGCAGGCCGAAGGTCGGCTCGATGGTGTGCTGGCCCGGCAGCTGGATCATGCCGCCCATCGGGTCGATGGCCATGAACTGGCCCGGGAAGACCTGCCCCTGGCCGGCGTCCACTTCCTTGACCTTGATGACGTAGTTGTTGGCCTCGAGCTGGACGTTGTCGAGGATCCGGACCGAGGGCATGACGAACCCCATCTCGGCGGCCAGCGTGCGGCGAAGCGCCTTGATCTGCTCGGTCAGGCGGTCCGAACCGTCCGGGCTGTTGACGAGCGGCAGCAGGGCGTAGCCGATCTCGATCTTCAGCTCGTCCATCTTCAGGACGTCGCCGATCGGCTCTTCCTTGGCGGCGGTGACGGCCTTGGGGTCGACGGGCTTGGCGGCCTCGGCTTCGATCGCCTCGCGCTGGACGAGCCAGAGGCGGCGCGCCAGGTAGGCGGCGCCCGCGGCCAGGCCGAAGAACGGGACCATGGGGATCCCGGGCAGGAAGCCGAGCGCAGCCATGACCAGCGCCGCCATGCCCATGGCCTTGGGCATGGTGGCGAGCTGCTTGGCGATGGCCTTGTCGGCCGAGCCCCGGACGCCGGCCTTGGACACGAGCAGGCCGGCCGCCGTGGAGACGATGAGCGCGGGGACCTGGGTGACGAGGCCGTCACCCACCGTGAGCAGCGTGTAGGACTGGGCGGCGGCCGAGAAGGACATGCCCTGCTGGGCGACGCCGATGATGATGCCGCCCACAACGTTGATGAAGGTGATGAGCAGCCCGGCGATGGCGTCGCCGCGCACGAACTTGGACGCACCGTCCATGGAGCCGAAGAACGAGGACTCGTCTTCCAGCGCCTTGCGGCGGGCCTTCGCCCCCGCCTCGTCGATGAGGCCGGCGGAGAGGTCCGCGTCGATCGCCATCTGCTTGCCGGGCATGGCGTCGAGGGTGAAGCGGGCCGCGACCTCGGCGATGCGCCCCGAGCCTTTGGTGATGACGACGAAGTTCACCACCAGCAGGATCGCGAAGACGACCACGCCGATGACGAAGTTCCCGCCCATCACGAAGTGGCCGAAGGCTTCGATGACGTGGCCGGCGGCGCCCGTGCCCGTGTGCCCGTTGGACAGGATGAGGCGGGTCGAGGCGAGGTTCAGCGACAGCCGCAGCATCGTCGAGATGAGCAGCACTGTCGGGAAGGAGGAGAACTCCAGTGGCTGCTCGATGAAGAGCGCCGTCATCAGGATCAGGACGGACAGGATGATCGACACGGCCAGAAGCATGTCGAGCACGAACGGGGGCAGGGGCAGGATGAGCACCACCAGGATGCCCATGACCGCCAGCGCCAGGCCGATGTCCGACCGCTTCGACAGGCGCGAGAAGGTGCCGAGCGTCGGCAAGGCGAACGTCTGCCCCCCGCGCCCGTCCGCTCCTCCTGCTGCCGCCGTCACGTCGCTCATGCCGCCTCCAGGCGCCGAAAGGGCGTCCGGACGGACTCCCCCACCAGGCAAGTTTTGCCGGGTGCATGGTTAGCGCGGCGTTAACGGGACGGCCCGTGCATCACGCGACTGTCATCGCGCGCCGGCCGGGTTGATTTGCAGCCGCCCGCCGCGGGAGCCATTGTCCGCTCCCGGCCGTGCCGGACGCCAGCAGGGAGAGACCGCGATGACGAAGACACCCTCGAACCGCCTCGTGCCCTGGCTGCGGGGAGCCGCGGTCGCCGGCGTCGTCCTGGCGGGCGCGGCCGCGATGCTGGTCAACCGCGGCGCCTCCGCCGAGGACTTCCGGCTCGTGCCGGCGGTCGCGCTCGACGAGGCCGTCGACGCCCCCGGCACCCGCACCGCCGTCTTCGCCGGCGGCTGCTTCTGGGGTGTCCAGGGCGTGTTCCAGCACGTCGAGGGCGTCGTCTCGGCCGTGTCGGGCTATGCCGGCGGGCAGGCCGCGACGGCGCACTACGACATGGTGGGCAGCGGCAGGACCGGTCATGCCGAGGCGGTCGAGGTCGTGTACGATCCGCGCAAGGTCACCTATGGCGACCTCCTGCGCATCTTCTTCTCGGTCGCCCACGACCCCACCCAGCTCGACCGCCAGGGCCCGGACCACGGTCCGCAATACCGATCGGCGATCTTCCCGCGCTCGGCCGACCAGACGCGCGTGGCCAAGGCTTATATCGAGCAGCTCGGCCGGGACCATGCCTTCCATGCCCCGATCGTGACGCGCATCGAGGCGGACAAGGCCTTCTATCCGGCCGAGGCCTATCACCAGGACTTCCTGGAACTCAATCCCGGCTATCCCTATATCGTCATCAACGATCTGCCCAAGGTCGCAGCGCTTCAGACGCTGTTTCCCCGGCAGTACAGGGCCAAGCCGGTGCTGGTGTCCGCCAAGGCGGGCCAGTAGCCGGACTCGAAGGGACACACCGCATGACCACCGCCACGAAGACCTACCCCGTCACCCGCACCGACGCGGAATGGCGCGCGATGCTCACGCCGGAGCAGTTCGCGGTGATGCGCCAGCACGCCACCGAGCGCCCCGGCAGCTGCGCGCTGCTCTACGAGAAGAGGGCAGGGCGGTTTTCCTGCGCCGGATGCGACCAGCCGCTGTTCGAATCCAAGCTCAAGTTCGAGAGCGGCACGGGCTGGCCGAGCTTCAACGATCCCGTGCCCGGCTCGGTCGAGACGCTGACCGACCGTTCGCACGGCATGGTGCGCACCGAGGTGCACTGCGCGCGCTGCGGCTCGCACCTGGGGCACGTCTTCCCCGACGGTCCCCCGCCCACGGGCCTGCGCTACTGCATCAACGGCGTGGCGCTGAACTTCGAGCCGGCGTGAGGGCCGCGTTGCCGCTTCGCTGACGACGCAGACCGACGCGCGCCCACCTCTCCGCCGTCCGCTCCTCAGGTCCCCGTGATCCGCGCCTCGCCGGGGCCCGGCACGGGGATGCCCTCGGCCGTGTATTCGTTGAGCTTGTTGCGCAGCGTGCGGATCGAGATGCCGAGGATCTTGGCCGCGTGGGTGCGGTTGCCCAGGCAGTGGTCCAGCGTGTCGAGGATGAGCTCGCGCTCGACCTCGGCCACCGTCCGGCCCACCAGGGCGCGCGCCGTGGCCTCGGCCGTCGCGGCGGCGCGCTCCGCCGGGTCGCGGCCAGCCGCGGCGAGGCTCTCGCCCTCCGGGGTGAGCACGGCGTCGATGCCGATCTCGGGACCCGTGGCCAGCAGCACCGCCCGGTGGAGGGTGTTCTCCAGCTCGCGCACGTTGCCGCGCCAGGGGTTGGCGAGCAGCATGCGGCGGGCATCGGGCGACAGCGGCCGCTCCGGCACGCCGTTCAGCTCGGCATATTTGCGGATGAAGTGGTTCGCCAGCTCCAGGATGTCCTGCGTGCGCTCCCGCAGCGGCGGGATCTTCAGGTGCACCACGTTGAGGCGGTAGAACAGGTCCTCGCGGAACGTCCCCTTGCGCACCTCGTCGGCGAGCAGCCGGTTCGACGTGGCGATGATCCGGATGTCGACCGGCACCGGCTTGGTGCCGCCCACCCGGTCGATCACCCGCTCCTGGATGGCGCGCAGGAGCTTCGCCTGCAGGCGGATGTCCATTTCGGAGATCTCGTCCAGCAGCAGCGTGCCGCCGTCGGCCTCCTCGAACTTGCCGACGCGCCGCGCCACCGCGCCGGTGAAGGCGCCCTTCTCGTGTCCGAACAGCTCGGATTCGAGCAGGTTGTCGGGAATCGCGGCGCAGTTCACCGAGACGAACGGCTTGTCCTTGCGGTTCGACTTGGAGTGGACGAGCCGCGCGACCACCTCCTTGCCGGTGCCGCTCTCGCCGGTGACCAGGATCGACGCCTCCGAGCGCGCGATCTGCTCGGCCAGGCGCACGACCCGGCCCATGGCCTCGTCGCGGAAGATCAGGGCGCGGCTGTCGCGCGCCACCGCCTCGATGACGGCCGCGATCAGCTCGGGATCCGGCGGCAGGGGGATGTATTCCCTTGCGCCCGACTGGATGGCCAGCACCGCGGCCCGCGTGTCGGTGCCGGTGCCGCAGGCCACGATGGGCGTACGGATGCGCTCCGCCTCGAAGCGGGTCACCAGGTCGCGCACCGACAGGACGACGTCGATCATCACCAGGTCGGCGCCCTTGGCGCGCATGACGGCGAGGGCCTGGTCGACGCTCTCGGCATTGGTGACCGTGGCGCCGCGATCCATGGCGATGCGGGTGGCGAGGGACAGCTGGCCCTTCAGCGTTCCGACGATGAGAAGCCGCATGGTTCAGTCTCCTGTCCGCATCGGTCCGGGATGGGTCATCGCCACGGGCTCACCGGTCCGACTTGATGATTTCGGTCATGGTCACGCCCAGGCGGTCGTCCACCAGCACGACCTCGCCGCGGGCGACCAGACGGTCGTTGACGAAGATGTCGATGGCCTCGCCGACGCGACGGTCCAGCTCGAGCACGGTGCCCGGCCCCAGGCGCAGCAGCTCGCCGATTTCCAGCTTGGTGCGGCCGAGCACCGCCGACACGTTCACCGGCACGTCGAACACGTGCTCGAGGTCCTCGGCGACCTTGCTGTGCACGGGTTCCTGCTGCCCCACGCTCATGGGCGTGCCGCCCTCCATGCCGGGGTCGCCGGCCTTGAGGTTGGGAAGCGGAATGTCGTCGGGGCCTGGCATGGTCGGGCTCCTTTACTCGGCGTCGCGGCCGGTCACGCCCACGTGGCGGGCGATCGACGCGGCGATCTGGGAAGTCAGGGTGCGGGCGTCGCGCGTGACGCCGCCGTCAGCCCATTCGAGGCGGAAATCGCCGCCTTGCATGTCCGGGTCGCCCAGGACGATCAGGCGTCCCTCGAAGCCACGCTGGGCGGCCAGGCGGTCGAGGCTGGACTTGGCGCGGTCGACATGCTCCTGCGGCAGCGTCACCACCACGTGCGGGGTGCCGACGAGGTGACGGAAGCACTCTGCCGCGGACTCCATCAGCGGGCCCAGCGGCTGCTGCGCGACGAGGTCGCCGGCGAGCTTGCCGGCGAAGGCCAGCGCCAGCTCCGCGGCCTCGCGCTCGAAGCGCAGCCGCTCCTCGTCGAGATGCGCGAGGATCCGGCCGGCCTGCGCGGCGATCTGCTCCATGGCATGGGCCGCGCGCATGGCGGCCTCCTCCTCGGCCTCGCGCCGGCCCTCGAGGACGCCGCGCGCGAAGCCCTGGTGCTCGGCCTCCTCGAGCTTCTGCTGGTCGGCGGCGCGGCGCGAACCGCCCGAGCGCCGCTCGCTGCTGAACTCCTCGTCGAAGGAGAACTTCTGGGCGCGGATCACAGGATCACCTCGTCATGACCGCCCTTGGGAATGATGATGTCGCCCTTGCGCTCCAGCTCGCGCGCGAGCGTCACGACCTTCTGCTGGGCCTCGTCCACGAGCCGCAGGCGCATGGGCCCCAGTGTCGTGAGCTCCTCCTCGAGCATCCGGCCCGCGCGCTTGGACATGTTGCGCATGAAGACGTCCGTCAGCGCGGGCGACGCCCCCTTGAGCGCCTGCGCCAGCACCCTCGTGTCGCAGGCCCGGATCAGCGTCTGGATGCCGGCGGGGTCGAGCGCCAGCAGGCCCTCGAACGTGAACATGCGCGAGCGGATCTTGGCGGCGGAATGCGGGTCGAGCTCCTCGAGCTCGGCGAAGAGCGCCGCCTCGGTGGTCTTGTCGAGGAAGTTGAACACGTCCGCCAGCTGGCCGATGCGGTCGCGCCGCGAGCCGCGGCCGATGGCATTGATGAACTCGGCGCGCAGCGTCGCCTCGATGCTTTCCAGCGTCTTCTTCGGAATCTCGTCGAGGTGGACCATGCGATGGATGATGTCGACCGCCAGATCGGGCGAAAGAAGGGCGAGGATCTTGGCGACCTGCTGGCCGCCCATGCGCGACAGCACCACGGCGCTCGTCTGCGGATGCTCGTTCTTGAGATAATTGGCCACCAGCACGTCGGGGACGTTGCTGAGCTTCTGCCAGACGCTGCGCCCCGCCGGGCCGCGCACGCCGTCCATGATCTGCTCGACCTGGCTGTCGGGCAGCAGCTTGCGCAGCAGCCGTTCGGTCGTCTCGTGGTCGCCCGTGACGGCGACGACGTTGAGCGACTGGACGAACTCCTCCATCAGCGTCTTGACCTGCTCGGGGGCCACCACGCCGAGCTGCGTCATGGCCCCGGTGATGATGCGGATCTCCTCCTCGTCGAGGTGGGACCACACCTGCGACCCGTAGGTTTCGCCGAGGGTCAAAAGCAGGACGGCGGCCCGTTCGGGGCCGGAGATCCTGTTCGTCATGGTCATGCCTGTGATTGCCATTCTTGGCTCATGTTCCTTCGTGGATCCACTGGCGGATGATGGTGGCCGTCGCGGCTGGGTTCTCCTTCACGATGTCGCCGATGCGCTCGATGGACTTGGCCTGGACCTGGCCGTTGACCCGGGCGATCTCCATCATGCGGCCGGCCTCGGACTCGATCATCTGCGCCTGGGCCTGCGCGGCGACGGCGGCCGCGAGCTGGGCGGGATTGGTGCCGGGCGGAGCCGGCCCGGCCACGGCGCCGGCGGCCCCGGCCGCCCCTCCCGCCGCTCCGGCCCCGCCCCGTCCGGCGGGCATGATCGGGCTCAGGATGGAGCGCACCATGGGACGCACCACCACCAGGAGGACGATGAGCGACAGGACCGTCAGGACCGCGAGCTCGATGAGCCGCATCAGGTCGTCCTTGGTCGGCAGGAAGCTGGCCACCAGGCCCTGCGGCGCCGCGTTGTCGATCTGCGCCGGGCCCTCGGCGAAGCGCAGGTTGACGACCTCCACCTGGTCGCCGCGCTTGCCGTCGAAGCCGATGGCCGAGCGCACCAGGGCGGCGATGCGATCGATCTCCTCCTGCGGGCGCGGCTGGTAGCTCACCTCGCCGTTGGCGCTGCGGGCATAGATGCCGTCGACCAGCACCGCGACGGAGAGTTTCTTGACCCGGCCACCCTCCAGCACCTCGGTGCGGGTGGTCTTGGAGATCTCGTAGTTGATGACCTCCTCGGACTTGTTGGTGTTCTCGCGCTGGCCGCCGTTGGCGGCGTTGTTCTGGGCCGCCGGCAGTTCGTTGCCCACCGTCACCTGGCCATTGCCGTCGGCGCTGGCGCTCTGCTCGTTGCGGGTCTGGGTGGAGCGCACGACCCGGCTTTCGGGGTCGAAGCTCTCGGAGGTCTGCTGCACGCGGTTGACGTCGAGCTCGGCCGCGATCTGCACGCGGGTGCGGCCCTGACCGACGACGCTGCCGACGATCTCCTCCACCTGCTGGCGCAGGCGCCGCTCGAAGGACGTCTGCTTCTCGTCCAGCGCCACCGCGGCATTGGCGTCCGCCTGGGCGCCGTCCGCCAGCAGGCGCCCGCGCTCGTCGACGATGGAGATGCGGTCGGGCTTCAGTCCCTCGACGGCGGAGGCCACGAGGTGGCGAATGGCGCGCACCTGGCCGGCGTCCAGCTCGCTCGAGACCTTGAGCACGATCGAGGCGCGGGGCTGCTCGCGGTCGCGCTCGAACAGGCGCCGCTCGGGAATGACGAGGTGGACGCGGGCCGACTGCACCCGGGCCAGCGAGCGGATGGTGCGCGCGAGCTCTCCCTCGAGCGCGCGCAGCGCGTTCACGCCCTGCACGAAGCTGGTGGCGGAGAACGAGTCGCCTTTGTCGAAGATCTCGTAGCCGACGCTGCCCCCCGACGGCATGCCCTTGCTGGCGAGGTCCATGCGCAGGCGGGGGATGCCCTCCTTGGGCACCAGCACCGTGCGCCCGTCGTCACGCAGCTCGTACTTGATGTTGCGGGTGTCGAGTTCCTTGAGGACCGCCGACGTGTCCTCGACGGGGAGGTCCGCGTAGAGCACGCCCATCGCCGGCTGCGACACGCGCAGCATGACGAAGGCGAAGAAGCCGATGAGCGCAAGGGTCACCGCGCCCATGGAGGCGATGCGCCCCGGACCCAGCTTCGTCAGAAGATCGATGAGCCCCTGCAAGCCCGTTCCCCATGCCGTAACACGCCACGCCAAGCGGGCGGGCGCTGGGCAAAAATTGCCCGGTACAGGGTGAACGAAGCGTTAAGATCCGGCAGGGCCTTGGTCCAAAACGAGAAAAGGCGCCAGTGTTTTGGCGCCTTTCTCAACGAAGAGTAGAAAACTTCGGTTCAGTTCGCTCAGTGGCGGTACTGCTGGATCCGCGTGGTGCGCAGACCGGCGAGACCGTGCTGGTCGATCGACGCCTGCCAGGAGAGGAACTCCTCGACCGTCAACGTGTAGCGGTTGCAGGCTTCCTCGAGGCTGAGGAGACCGCCGCGCACCGCGGCGACCACTTCGGCCTTTCGGCGGATGACCCAACGCCGCGTGTTGGCGGGCGGGAGGTCCGCGATGGTCAACGGGCTGCCGTCAGGCCCAATCACGTATTTCACCCTTGGCCGATAGGGTTCTGTCATTGTACGCCCACACACTCAACTGAACACTCTCAGTCATGACCATAAGGCGCCCCCGCTTAAGAATTACCTAAGCGCGATCCGTGGTTTTTGGTGTGGTTGCATGGTTCATGTCACGAGGCCGAGGGCTTGCGCATCGACTTCACCTGGTCGACCGAAACACTCGCCGCGCCGACCTTGAGGGCAGGGGCCGAACCGGACAGATCGACCGAGTCCACGACGCCGACGATCTGCGTCTGGACGTTGACGTCCTTGCCCGTGACGTCGGTGGCCGACACCGAGATCGTGTAGTTGCCATTGGGCGCCCGCGTGCCGTTCGCCGTCTGGCCATCCCAGGTGAAGGACTGGGTGCCGGCGTCCAGCGCCTTGATCTCGCTGTAGACCGTGGCCCCCGTGCTGTCGCGGACGGTGATGGTGGAGCGCGGTGCCGAGCGCGGCACCGTGAGCGTCCAGGAGGCCTTGCCGTTCTCGAGCTTGGTGGTGGTGCCGTCGGCCGTGATCTCCATGCCGACGAAGCCCAGCGCGTTCGTGGCCGTGGAGGCCTTGGTGGCCACCAGCAGCTGCGCCAGCGTGTCGTTGGACTTGATCTGCTGCTCGACCGAGGCGAACTGCACGAGCTGCGCGGTGAACTGGTTGGTGTCCAGCGGATCGAGCGGGCTCTGGTTCTTGAGCTGCGTGGTGAGCAGCGTCAGGAACTGGTCGAAGTTGTTTGCGAGAGACTTCGACGACGAGGCGGTGGACGTGCCCGACGTCGTGCCCGTGCCGGAGGTCGATGAGTTGACGCTGGACGTGGCCATGGCGGCCTCCTCAGATCCGGATGTCGAGGCCGCCGTTCGGCGAGCCCCAGGACCGCAGCGCGGCGGCGATGTCGCGTGCGGCTGTCTCGTTGGTGTCGGGGCCGTTGAGCCCGGTGTCGCGCCGGCCGGCCTCGTCCTGCTGCTGCCGTCCGCCCTGCGAGCGATCGCTGCCGAGCGAGAACTGCAGCCCGTCGTTCCCGGTGTTGAGGCCCGCCTGTTCGAAGGCGCGCTCCAGCGTGCGGGCATCGCGTTGTAGCAGCGCCAGGGTTTCCACCCGGTCTACCGTGAGGTGGGCTTTGACTCCACCGTCCCCCGCGATGTCGAGCCGCACGTCTATACGCCCGAGATCGTCCGGATCGAGCCGGATCTCGAAGCGCTGCAGCCCATCCATGGCGCGCAGGCCGATCTCGATCGGCAGCATGGCCATGGTGGTGGGCGCCGTGGTGGGCACGGGCGTCTGCGCCGGCGTGGCCGTGGGGGTGGCCTGGGCGGTCGCGGTGCGCAGGTCGGTCGGCGGCGAGGGCATCGGCGTGGCGGGCGAGGACCCGTCGCCGGACAGGTTGGTGACGCTGATGCGGATGTCCTCGGCCTTGGCGGCCGGCGCACCTTCGGCGGCGTGGGCCTTGCCGGCCGTCTCCGCCTTTTCGGTCTTCATCTCCTGTGCCGCCTCGCGCACCGCGGCGCCGGGCGCGGCCGCGGGGGCCTGGGGCGCCTGGGGAGCGGCGGGCGTGGGCTTGGCGCCGTCTGCCGCCCGGGGTTCGCCCTTCTCCTTCCCGGCCTCCGCGAGCGCCTTCAGGGCCTCCGCCGTGGGCTTGGCCGCCGGCTTTTCGCCCTGGGCCGTTGCCGCGGCCTCGCCGTCCGGCGTCGTGGCTTCGGCCTCGCCCTTGGCGGGTTCCGGAGCGCCCGGGGCCGCCGCGGCCACGGCCTTGCGACCGCGCGGCAGGTCGCCGCCCACCGCGCCGACGCCCGCCTGGGCGGCCTCGGCCTGCGCGGGAGCGGGGTCGGCCGGCGGCAGGAAGGCGGGCTGGCCGGGTAGGGAGGCGGCGGTCGGCTGCTCGGCCGCCGCCTCGGGCTGTGCCGTGGCGTCGGCCGGAGCCGTGGGAGCCGCCTCGGGCAGCGTGTCGGCCAGGGCCAGCAGAGCGGCCTTGCCGGCCTCCACCGCCTTGTCGTCGTCGTCGCCGTCGGCCTCGCCCTGCCCCTCGTCGGCGGCGTCCTTACTCGTGTCGGCGTCGTGTCCGTCGGCAGCCTTGGCGGCCTTCTGCGGCGGCTCGTCCTGGCGGGGGGCCTGCGCCGAGGCGGCGGGCGGATCGTCGTCGCGGGCCTCCGTCCGCCGGTCGTCGTCGCGGTCGCGCGGGGCGGTCCGCTCCGCCTTCGGGGGCGTCGAGGAGGAGGCGGTGGAGGGCGTGCGGGCCTGCGCCGGGCGTTCCGCCCGGGCCGGGGAGGGAGCCGGGGCCTGGCTCTCCAGGTGCTCGGAGAAGGCGGAGCGCGGACGCGCCGCGCTGTCGCTGCGGGATGCCGCGGGACGGGATGCCTGGAGGGGGGACGCGACTGACGACGACTGCATGGACCTCGACCTCGACCGTTCACCCGCCGCCATGGCGACGGGATCCGACCAGGACGGGAGCAAGCCGCAGGCCAGTCGCGGCTTCGGTGAAAACTCAGCGATTCCAGAGCTTTGACAAGTCGAACGATTCCGCTCGCCCGGCACGATTCGACCCCGCCCGGCAGTTTTTGCCCGCTCGCGAGGGCCGCCCGGGTTGGACGATGGCCCTGTTTCCACTACATACAGGCAGCCCCGGGCCGATGCCCGGCCGCCTGCGGAGCACGCCGGAGCGCCATGCCGAACAGCCTCGACCTTCCCGGACGCCCTGAGGACACGCGTGTCGTCGTCGCCATGTCGGGCGGCGTGGACTCGTCGGTCGTCGCCGCGTTGCTGAAGCGCCAGGGCTACGACGTGGTGGGCGTGACGCTGCAGCTCTACGACCATGGCGATGCGGTGCATCGCGCGGGCGCGTGCTGCGCCGGCCAGGACATCCACGATGCCCGCCGCGTCGCCGCGACGCTCGGCATTCCCCATTACGTGCTCGACTACGAGAGCCGCTTCCGCCACGCGGTGATCGATAGCTTCGTCGACAGCTATCTCTCGGGCGAGACGCCCGTGCCCTGCATCGAGTGCAACAAGCAGATCAAGTTTCGCGACCTGCTGCAGACCGCCCGCGACCTCGGCGCTAAGGCGCTCGCCACCGGCCACTACGTCGCGAGCCGCGCCACGCCGGAGGGCGGGCGGGCCCTGTACCGCGCCGCCGACCCCGGCCGCGACCAGAGCTATTTCCTCTACGCGACAACGCCCGAGCAGCTCTCCTTGCTGCGCTTCCCGCTCGGAGAGATGCCCAAGCCCGCGGTGCGGGACCTCGCCCGCGAGTTCGGCCTCTCGGTGGCCGACAAGCACGACAGCCAGGACATCTGCTTCGTGCCGCAGGGCCGCTACACAGACGTGATCGAGCGGCTGAAGCCCGAGGCCGCCGAGCCCGGCGACATCGTGCACACGGACGGGCGCTATCTCGGCCGTCACACCGGCGTGGTGCGCTACACCGTGGGCCAGCGCCGTGGCCTCGGCGTGTCCACCGGCGAGCCGCTCTACGTGGTGCGCATCGACGCCGCCCGCCGCCAGGTGGTGGTGGGCCCGCGCGAGGCGCTGGCCACCCAGCGCGTGCACCTGCGCGACGTGAACTGGATCGGCGACGGGGCCCTGTCGGATCTGGCGGGCGACCGCGAGGTGGCGGTGCGCGTGCGGTCCACCCGCCCGCCCCAGGCCGCGCTCCTGCGCGTCGTCGGCGGCGAGGTGGAGGTGGAACTGGCGGAGGGCGAATACGGCGTCTCCCCCGGCCAGGCCTGCGTGATCTACGACGATGCCTCCGACCGTGCCCGCGTGCTCGGTGGCGGCGTGATCCGCTCCACGCTGCGCCCGAGCCTGCCCGCCAGCGAGCAGGCCGAGAGCCTGAAGCAGGACAACGCGCCGCGCGCGGCGAGCGCCTGAGCCCGGCCGTGGCCGCCCTCGACAACGCCGCCGTCGCCTCCGCCTATGCCCGCTGGGCGCCGGTCTACGACCTCGTCTTCACCGCCACCATGGCGCCGGGCCGCCGCGCGGCCGTGGCCGCGGCCGAGGCCGCCGGCACCCACATCCTCGACGTGGGCGTCGGCACCGGGCTCGAGCTGCCGATGTTCTCGCCGCGCTCGCGCGTGGTCGGCGTCGACCTCTCCGAGGCCATGCTGCGGCGCGCCCGCGAGCGCGTGCAGCGCGACGGGCTCTCCCAGGTCGAGGGCCTGAGCGTGATGGATGCCACGCGCCTCGCCTTTCCCGACGCCGCCTTCGACGTGGCGGTGGCGCCCTACGTGATGTCCGTGGTGCCCGACCCGCACGGCACGCTCGACGAGATCGCCCGCGTCGTGCGCCCCGGCGGCAGCATCGTCCTCGTCAACCACGTGGGCGCGGACGCCGGCCCCATGGCCGCTCTCGAAGCCTGGCTCGGCCGCCACGGCAGCAAGCTCGGCTGGCGCCCGGAATTTCCGTGGGACATCATCGGCGGCTGGATCGACAAGACCCCCCGCGCCACCCTGGCGGAACGCCGCCGGCTGGCCCCGCTCGGGCTCTTCACGCTGGCGGTGATCAAGCTGGGGTGAGCGGGCGGCAGGCGGGCCTGCTTCTCTCTCCGGCACGGCCGCTCCCTCGTCGCCGTCATGCCCGGGCCTGGCCCGGCGGGGACGGAGAGGGGGGAGGTTGAAAGGACCATCGAACCCATGACCCCCGATCAGGAAACCGCCCTGCGCGACTGGCTCCTCCGCAAGGGCCTTTACGGCCTGTCCGAGGAGATGCTGCTGCAGGGCTTCGCGACGCGCTGCGTCGAGGCGGGTCTCGCGCTCTCCCGCACGCTGGTGCTCATCGACACACTGCACCCTGTGCTGGAGGGCCGCGCCTATGCCTGGCGCGACGAGGGCGACCCTGTGCGCGTGTCCGAATATGGCCGCACGGCCGAGCGCGAGGGCGGGCACGAGGCCTGGGAGCAGAGCCCGTTCAACGTTCTTATGCAGCGCGGCGGCGGCGTGTGGCGCCTGCGCATCGGGGCGGGGGAGGGCCACGAGTTCCCGATGGTGGCCGAGCTCGCCGGCCAGGGCCATACCGACTACATCGCCGTGGTCCACCGCTATGCCGACGACGCGGTGATGGGCGAGATGGAGAGCCTGTTCTCCCACTTCGTGTCCCGCCGTCCCGGTGGCTTCACCGACGCCGAGGAAGCGGCCCTGCATCGCCTGGTACCGGCGCTGCTGCTCGCCATGAAGAGCGCCGCGCTCGCCCGCGTGCCGCGCACGCTGGCCTCGGTGTATCTGGGGCGCGACCCGGCCGAGCGCGTCCTGGCCGGGCGCATCGAGCGCGGCGTGGCGGACCGGATCCCCGCCGTGCTCTGGTTCTCGGACCTGCGCGCCTATTCCACCCTGTCGGACACGGCCGGGCCCGGCGAGATCCTGCCGCTGCTCAACGACTATGCCGAGGCCACGGTGGGCGTGATCCACGCCCAGGGGGGCGACGTGCTGAAGCTCATCGGCGACGGCGTGCTCGCCATGTTTCCCGTGCCGGATGCGGGCGACGGTGCCGGCCCGGCCTGGGGCCCGGCCGCGCGCGCCGCGCTCGGCGCCGTGTCGCGCCTGCGCCGGCGCCTGCGGGCGCTCAACGCCGAACGCTCCGCCGCCGGCCGGCCCGTGACCACGGCCTATGTGGCCTTGCACGCGGGCGAGGTGTTCTACGGCAACATCGGCAGCCGTGACCGGCTCGATTTCACCGTCATCGGCCCGGCCGTGAACGAGGTGGCCCGCATCGCCGGCCTGTGCCGCTCCGTGGACCGCGACCTCCTGCTCTCGGCCGCCATCCACGACGCCCTCGACCCCGCGATCCGCGACGACCTCGTCAGCGTCGGTCGCTACGCGCTGCGCGGCATGGGCGAAGCCCAGCACCTCTTCACGCCCGACCCTGGCATCGCGCGCGACGAGGCGAGGAAGCTCGCCTGGTGGCGCAAGCTCGGCGTGGACGGCGAGGCGGTGGAAGAGGGCGGGTGAAGGGGCGGCGCGGGCTGCGACAAGCTCGACATTCGGCTTCGACGGCGCCGCGGCGCCACCTGCTCGAGGCGCGCAAGTCGATCGGGCGAAGGGCCAGAGCGCAGGCGCCGCGTGCGCCAACAGCTCTCCGCCATTCTGCCCGGGCTCGTCTTCACGCCGGAGGCATCCCTGACGGCCGTTCGGGGACATCCCTGACACTTTCGCGGTGGAGCCGCTGGAGGTGCGCGTGGGCCGGCAGGAGCTTCGGGTGTCTGATCGATGGCGCGAGCTCATGGACCCGCGAGGGCCCCGCTGCGTCCGTTCACACCTCCAGGGTCAGCAGGTCGCGTCCCATCACGATCCGGCCCGTAAATACCCGGGCCACGTCGGCCTCGATCTCCGTGAGCAGGGTGTCGTCCGGGCGCGGGCGGTGATGGGTGAGCACGAGCGTCTTCACCCCGGCCCGCGCCGCGACGCGGCCGACCGTGTCGGCGCAGGCGATGATGTGGGTGGCGAGGCGCCGGGCGTCGTCGCCGCGGATTTCCGAGCGGGCCAGGAAGCAGGGAATGACCAGCATGTCCGCGCCCGCCGCCAGCCGCTCGAGGCCCGGGCAATCCACCGTGTCGCCGGAGATCGCCACGGTCTTTCCGTCCGCCTCGACCCGGTATCCGAGGCAGGTCCAGCGGCGCAGGAACGCCTCCGGCAGGCCGAGGCCGTCCCCGTGGCGGACGATCTCGGCCGTCACCGTCAGGCGTTCCGTGGACAGCACCGGCCCCGCCACGATGTCGTTCACCTCAACCGGGGCCCAGCCGCCGGAGGAGGGCTCGGCCAGTGTGCGCCAGGCGATGTCGCGGTCGTAGACCTGGGTCGTCAGCGCATCGACGATCTGCCGTGTGCCCGGCGGCCCCCAGATGGTGAGCGGCGCCGTGCGGCCGGCCATCCAGGTGTTGAGCATGACGTCGAAGAGATCGCCGATGTGATCGAAATGGTGGTGTGTGACGAACACCCGCGCCAGGCTCGCCAGCGGTATGCCGGCCCGCACGAGCTGCACCATGACGCCGCGCCCCGCATCGAACAGCAGCGGCTCGCCACCGGCCTCCACCAGCGTCGTCGTGGCCATGCGCGCGGGATCCGGCCGCGGCCCGCCGGTGCCGAGCAGGGTGACCTTCACGCCTCGTCCTCCTGCGTGTCGTGCGGGGCCCTGTTCTCCCCGATCGACAACGCGCAGATGCGCGACAGGTGCGTGCGCGGCAGCCCGGTGTCCTGCGCCCAGGCATTGAACTGCGCCTGGATGCGCGCGAAATCCCCCTTCGAGGTCGGCTGCTCGGCGATCTTCACCCCCGCGTCGCGCAGGCAGGCCACCACGTCGCGCGACAGCGCGAACCCGTCATAGCCGAGGAAGCGCAGCAGCATCTGCCCGGTCATGCCGCCGAGCCGGCTGCCGCGCCGGGTGAGCAGCGCGAGCAGCCCCACCTGGTCGTCCGCCGGCCAGCCGGCGAGGAACCGCCCAAAGCTGCCGTGCTCGCGCGCCACGTCCATGACGAAGCCGGCATTGGCCTTCACCGAGAGGATCTTGGCCGCGTGGCGGACGATGCGCGTGTCGCGCATGCGATCCTCCCAGAACTCGTCCGGCTGGAACAGGAGCGCGCCGGGCACGAACCCCTCGAACGCCGCCTCGAACCCCGCCCACTTGGCCTCGATGACCCGCCACGCGAACCCCGAGCAGAACACCCGCTTCGCCATCTCCGCCAGCACGCGGTCGTCGGAAACCTCCGCCAGCGCCGCAGCCGGCTTCACTGCCGGCAGTAACGCCGCCAGCGCCTCCGCCCCGCCCTTGCGCCGCTCGGCCCGGGCGCGGATCGCGGCGAAGGAGTGTGCCCCAGGGGCTTTGGCCATGGCGGATGCTCCGGCGCCGGCGATGAGAACAAAGCAGGACCGCACCATGCCACCGCCAAGCCCGCGCGACAACACCCGCCCCCGCCCCGCCTGCGTCCTTGACAGCGGCTGAACCCCCGCCCTATATCCCTCTCGCCTTGCGGGAGCCGACCCCCCGCAGCCTGGGGCGGAGTAGCTCAGTTGGTCAGAGCAGAGGAATCATAATCCTTGTGTCGGGGGTTCAAATCCCTCCTCCGCTACCACTCCCCAAGTCAAATTGCCCGCTGAAATGCCTTCGGAAGGCCGCGCAACCTTGCCGCGAACCGGGCTCATGCGCCCCCGGTCGTTCCGGCGGCCGCCCGTTCCGGAGCGCCGATCCCGCGCTGATCGAGGGGAGCGGTGACGCTCGCCCGACGGACTCGGTGTCACGCGCGGGCCACCGCAGCGCGTACCGATGGAGAGCCGCTGGAGCTCGCCCACCCTTTGCCCCGCAGGAACCGCGCACGGCGCAACCGACGGTTCTCCCATGACAGGTTCTGACACCCGGGCCGGGCAGGCTCAGGGTGTCAGGGGACGGCAGCGCAGGGAGGCGCATCGATCGTGGACCAAGACCAGGACGAGGACGACGACCGGCTGCAGCAAGATGAGGACGTCCGGTCGGCGATCGCGATCACGCGGATGGTGGACGATCTCGAGAAGGCCCATCCGCGGCGGACCCGCCGCATCGAGACCCAGTTGCTCTGGATCCTGGCGCGCCGGGCGGGCTATTCCGGCTACGGCCCGGAGCTCCTGCAGGTGGTGCGCAGTGCCATTCAGCAGGGAGAGGACGACCGGCGGGAGGAGGAGGCGAGGGCAGCCGAAGCGGCCGATCCCGCCATGCCGCGCCCGACGACGGACTGTGTCGGCCATGCCTGATCGGCCGGTCCGCCCATGCCATCGATGAAGGAGAAAACACATGACCGAATGGACGCAGGTTCTCGCGGCGGCGGACGCCGCGGCCCGCTGGCATGTCGCCGACCGGCGCAAGGGCCAGGCGAAGGAGCCCTACATCAACCACCTCATCGAGGTGGCTCACCTCGTGGGCCAGGCCACGGCCGGTGGCGATCCCGCGCTGGTCTCCGCGGCCTTCCTGCACGATGCCATCGAGGACCAGGGCGTGCCGGCGCAGGAGATCGCGCGCCTGTTCGGCGCGGACGTCGCCGCGCTGGTCGTCGAGGTGACCGACGACAAGAGCCTCGAGAAGGCCGAGCGCAAGCGGCTGCAGGTCCTGAACGCGCCGAAGAAGTCGGCCCGCGCCGCTCTGCTGAAGCTCGCCGACAAGACCAGCAACCTGCGCGCGGTCGCCGCGAGCCCCGCCGAAGGCTGGCCCGCGGAACGCCGCCTCGCCTACGTGGCCTGGGCCCGCGAGGTGGTGGCCGGGCTGAAGCACGACAATGCCTGGCTCGCGGCCGAGTTCGTCCACGCTGCCGATGCGGCCGAGGCAAAGATCCGGGCCGAGGCGTGACCGCCGGCACCGAATGAACGCCGCGACGGAGGACCCTCGCACGGGCCGCACCTTCGCTGTCTCTGCGGACCCGCGATCGACGATGCGCCCGGCCCCACCGTCGCGTTCTCGCCGCGCGGCACGAGATTGACCCGTCACCAAACGCTTCGGCGTCGCGCCCTCGTGCCGCGCCGACGCAGGGGCGCCCCACGAGCGCGCCGCCCCCCCTGAATCCACCGCAAGCTGAGCGGCGGAAAGACCAAGGATCATGGGGCTGGGCCGGCGCTGGCCGGCTGCATCGTCGCAGGGGCCGTTGTTGCCTTGCCTCTCGCTTCGATGGGCCTACGATGGTCCAGCAGAGAAGGCGCTTGGGGGAGGGCCTGCGGTGAACGATGGCGACGGCTTTGGCCGCAGCACAGGCGCGGTTCCGTGGCCGGGCAGCATCGTCGCCCCGCCCTTCGTCGCGGCCGAGATCCTCGATCAGGCGAAGTTGCCGCAGGCGCGCAGGAAGCTCTCGGCCATCGTGCACACCGAGATCCTGCCGCGCCTGATGCAGTTGCACGTCACCGGCGCCATCGGCGAGGGGGCGGACTTTCGGGGGCCGACCCAGCCCGAGATCGCGCGGCTGGCGGCGCTGGTGCTCGATCCGGACGTGCAGGTCTCCACCGATTTCGTGAGCGTGCTCAAGAACCGGGGCCTGTCCTGCGACGAGCTGTTCCTCAAGCTGCTGGAGCCGGCGGCGCGCTGCCTGGGAACCATGTGGGACAACGACGCCTGCAGCTTCGTCGACGTGATGCTCGGCGTCGGGCGCCTGCAGCAGTTCCTGTCGGTCTTCAACGAGTCGTTCACGGTGCCCGCCTTCAGCGAGAAGCGGCGGGTCTGCATGGTGTCGATCGCCGAGGAGCAGCACTCGTTCGGCGTCGCGATGGTGGAGACGTTCCTGCGCGCCGGCGGGTGGGACGTCCGCTCCGAGCGCGGCACCACGCTGCAGCAGGTGGCGCCCCTCATGCGGGCGGAGTGGTTCGCCGTCGTGGGCCTCACCGCGAGTTCCGACGGGCAGCTCGCCTCGCTCACGGCCACCATCCGCCAGATCAGGGAGCACTCCCGCAACCCCGCGCTCGGCATCATGGTGGGCGGGCCGCCCTTCACCCACCGTCCCGAGCTGGCGGCCCAGGTGGGCGCGGACGCGTCGGCCGCCAATGCCACGGCGGCCGTGCTGCTCGCTCAGCGCCTGTTCGACGCGGGCGCCATGTCGAACTGGCACGATTCATTTCCCGGCGCCGACCAGGGACACACGCGCCGGCGGTGACTGAGCGGCGGGGAGCGCCACGGGGCCTGGGCCAGAGCGCCCTCCCGCGCGCCCTCCTGCGCCCCTTGGGGGCGCCGAAGTCGCGAGGCCGTTCCGTTCCCCTTTGAGCCTTCACCCCAAAGGCGCATTCACGCTCCCCATGTTGCGCGCTTGACGTGTGGGCACCGCCTGAGCGCATGATTGCGCCGGAGCGGCAGCATGAGGACGATGGTGATGCGTTGGACGGTCCTGCGGAGCGATCGAAACGTCGTGCGTAGCCTCGCCGTGGCGGGCCTGCTCGCAATTTCCCTGGCGGGGTGTCAGACCCCGGAACAGTCGATGATGAGCGCGCAGGACCTGTGCGTGGATTCCGGCTACCGGCCAGGCACGCGCACGTACAACCGGTGTGTGCAAGGGGCTTATGCCGAGAACCGGCGGGATGCCCAGGCCGCCAGCAATGCCGTGGCGGCCGGCGCGGTGGCGGGCCTGGTCGGCGGGGCGGTGGTCGCCGCCAGCACGGCGCCCGTCTACGGCCCCGGCTACTACGGCTATTACGGCCCGCGCCCCTACGGCTACTACTACGGCCGCGGCTACTATGCGCCGGGCTACTACTACCGGGGCTGGTGAGCCCCTCCTCGGGCACGGCGTGAGGCGCGCGCGTCAGGCGCGCTCTTCCCAGTAGGCGGGGTCGCCGAAGGCGGTGCGCAGGTGCGCCACCAGGGCCTTGATCTTGCCTGAGGTCGCCCTGTCGCGCGGGTGGGCGACGAAGAGTTCCGCGCCCTGCGGGGCAAGCCCCACGTCGACCATGGCGAGGCGTCCGGCGCGCAGGTCCTCGTCCACGATGAAGCGCGCCAGCAGCGCGATCCCCAGCCCCGCCAGCGCCGCGCTGCGCATCATCATGCCGTTGTTCAGGCGCAGGGCGGAGCCCGGCCGGATCACCAGCGTGCCGTCCGGCCCCTCGAAGCGCCAGTCGGACTCGCGCCGGCTGTAGAGGATCGCCCGGTGCCCCGCCAGGTCCTCGGTGCGCGCGATGGGCGCGGCCCCGGCCAGATAGGCGGGCGAGGCCACGAGCAGGCGCGTGCTCGCCGCCAGGCGATGCGCCATGAGGTGCGTGTCCAGCACCGGACCGTGCCGGATCACCGCGTCGAATCCGTCGGCCGCGGGATCGACGAAGCGGTCGTCGAGCTCGAGCGAGAGTTCGATCCGGGGATGGAGAGCCAGAAAGGCGAACAGCGGCCCTGCCAGATGCAGCGTGCCGAAGCTCACCGGGGCGGACAGGCGCAGCGGGCCGGCCAGCTCGCTGCCGCGCTGGGCCAGCTCGGCCACCGCATCCTCGGCCTCGGCGATGAGGCGCCGGGCGCGGACGAGGAAGGTTCGGCCGTTCTCGGTCAGCGTGGAGCGACGGGTGGTGCGCTGCAGCAGCTGGGCGCCCAGCACGTGCTCCAGCTCGGCCAGGCGCTCGCTTACCACCGACTTGGCGAGCCCGAGGCGCTGGGCCGCCGCCGTGATCGATCCCGCCTCGGCCACGCTGACGAAGGCGGAGACGCCATCGAGCTTCAGCATCGTTCGCCCTTTCCGAACACCCGAAACGCCGGACGGCGGCTACTGCCGACGATGGCGGAGAGGCACCTTGCTGTCGAGCGTCCCCTCGATCCCCCGGAGCCCCCCATGCACACCCTGATGACGTTGACCGCCGTGGCCTTGGCCGTCACGGCGATGATGCCGTTATCGGCCACGGCGCAGCCCGCGCCGTTCCCGGCCGACTTCACCACGCGCGAGATCGCCACCAACGGCACCACGCTGCACGTGCGCCTGGGAGGGCAGGGGCCCGCCGTGGTCCTGCTGCACGGCTATGGCGAGACGGGAGACATGTGGGGCCCACTCGCCGCCGACCTGGCGCGAGACCACCGCGTCATCGTGCCCGACCTGCGCGGCATGGGCCTGTCCGCCAAGCCCTCGGGCGGCTACGACAAGAAGACCCAGGGCCAGGACATCGCCGGCGTGCTGAGCGCGCTCGGTGTGGATCGCGTCGACCTCGTCGCGCACGACATCGGCAACATGGTCGGCTATGCCTTCGCCGCGCAGCACCGCGGCGCCGTGGGGCGCTTCGTGCTCATCGACGCGCCGCTGCCCGGCGTGGGACCCTGGGAGGAGATCCTCAAGAACCCGCTGCTGTGGCACTTCCGCTTCGGCGGGCCTGACATGGAGAGGCTCGTGGCCAGGCGCGAGCGCATCTACCTCGACCGCTTCTGGAACGAGTTCTCCGCCAACCCCGCCCGCTTCTCCGAAGCCTCGCGCGCCCACTATGCCGCGCTTTACGCCCAGCCGGGCGCCATGCATGCGGGCTTCGCCCAGTTCGCCGCCTTCGACCAGGACGCCCTCGACAACAAGGCCTTCGTCGCCGCGGGCAAGCTCGACATGCCCGTGCTGGCGCTGGGCGGGGAGAAGTCCTTCGGCCTCGCCATGGCCGAGGTCATGGCGTTCGCGGCCACCCGCGTGAAGGGCGACGTCGTGCCGGATGCGGGCCACTGGATCATGGAGGAGAATCCGAAGGCCACGATCGCGCTGGTCGGCGCCTTCCTGCGCGCGAGCCCGTGAGGGGGAAGACGGCTCTATAAATGCGCCAACCGCACTCGGATCTCGGCGGACGCAATCTTGGCGCCAGCGAAATCATACAGCTTGATCGCTTTTCCAAACGCCTTCCGGGCTGCAGCCCGGCGCCGATTTTCGTGGGCGATCTCAGCGAGGCCGACGTAACAGTCCGCTTGCCCGATCAGGTCGTCTGCGGTCCGGTAGAGCTTCTGCGCCAGCTCGTACATTTTCGCGACTGCACTGTTAGCTTTCGATTGGGCCCGAGCCGCGCGCGCCAGCCGAACATGGCATGACGCCTCACCTGACAAAGCGTTCAGACCGCGGAAGATGTCCTTAGCTTTTTCCAAGCAAGTCTTCGCCTCTGAGAAATTGCGCCGCTCAAGATGGGTAGCACCCAACCCCTCGAGGCAGAGGGCCACGCCCATCAGGTCTCCTGCGGCTTGATGCATTGTAAGCGATCGGTTGAACTGTCGCTCAGCCTTTTCCGGATCGCTGCGCCCGAGAAAGATGTATCCCTCTCCCGTGATACAATTCGCCTGGCCGCGGGGGTCGCCTGCATTCTTGAAAAGAGCCATAGCTGATTGATAGTGCTTCCTAGACTCGTCGTACCTGCGCCTTTCCAAGCTAAGTTCTGCCAGCCTAGCCGCGCAATTCGCGGCGCCGAGGTTATGCTCCAGTTTCAAATAACGTCTCTGGGCAAGTTTGAAGTGAGCCCGCGCATGTACGTGATCGCCTCGCGCGAAGGCAATGTCGCCAAAGAATTTGATACAATTAGCTACACCTCTCTGTATTTTTGCCTTCTGATAAAGAGATTTAGCTCGTTCATAACAAAGAAGTGCTTGGTCAAATTCGCTACGCGCGAAGTGAATCTCACCGAAGCGCACGAAACTATCTGCCTCCCCTTTGTGATCGCGGGCAATGCGTGAAAGGATGATCGCCTGCTCGTGGCTTTTGTGAGCCGCAGCGTGTTTGGTGCGGGCAAGGAGTACATCGCCCTTGGCTCGGAGGCACAGGGCCTCGCCCCTCACATCGTCTGCTTTTCTGCACGCTCGGGCGAGTTCCTTGAACACTTGAGTTGGTAGGGACCCGATGTAGGTGAGCAGTCGGAAGCCTTCAACTGCTGCCATCGCTTCGACCCTGTGCCCTTGAGAGATGCAATCGCGCAGCGATGCCTCAAGGTTCGAAAACTCCGGAACAAGCCGCTTCATGGCGGCAGCACCCTTTGGACTTCCGATGGCCTCTCCCAGCGCCTCGAGCAGTCGAAGGAAATGAGAACGCCAACGACCTCGGTCCTCTGGGGAGGGCGCCACGTTTCGTGATGCATACTCGCGAATGGCAGGGAGTAGATCGATACGATCCACATGCTGGACAGCAAGACCGAAGCGCAAAAGAGTTTCCTGTGCTTGAGAGGCTTCTTCTCTCGAGCCAATGAGCTTATCCCGATCGACAGACTTCAGCCCAGCTGGCGAAATCCCAAGTAGGGCGAACAACCGTTTTGCAGCCGAAGTCAAATCGCTTGAATTAATTGCCAACGCAATTGACAGGGGAAGCGAGTTTGAGGCCCCTGAAGGCTGATTTCCACGAGCTTCATTTTCTTCGTCGATGCCTAGCCACTCGCTCCAGCGCTCTCGAAGGGATGCTAGGCGATAGGAGCGCAACGCTACAAGCATGATCGACAATGGATTACCACCAACCTTCTTCAAAAGAGGCGTCAAGTCAGGGTCTCGTTCGAATAGTGTCTGGGCAGTCTTTTGGAACAGATTCCGTGACGCCTGAGGGCTTAGGTCATCCACCTCATGGATCATGCTCCACGCTACGCTACCAACCGTTCGACATCCACTCATGGACACAATCGTTGATAGTGCGGGAACGCGAGATAACTTCGCCAAAGACGTCTCTGTCAGTGCGCGTTCACGAAGTGGCGCCCAACAAGTTTCCAAATTGTCGAGAACCAGCAATCCTGGCGCCTTCCCGAGGAAGGTAAGCGTCGCGTCGAATCCCAGTCTCGGATCAATTCCAACCGTCCTTGCAATTTCATCCTGGAAACGAGCGTTGGTGGATGTGCGTTCGAGCTCGACGAACCAACGTCTGCCTCCATATTGGCGGATCATTTTTCTTTGACTCCCAACTGCGCAGGAAAGGGCGCTCTTTCCAATCCCTTGCGGCCCTGTAATAAGAATCGAGGCGCCTTTGCCAGCAATTGCCTGAGACAATATTGTACTGCTGATCTGTGCTACGTCGTTATCGCGACCGACAAAATGAACTGGCGGTCCAGGAAACACTCGCGACGAATAAGTTGAAATCAGTCGATTTGAGTATTCGATCTCGATCGTTGTGTGCTTATTCAGCTCGTCTATAAGTGTTTCCAGTGAAAATCGAAATCGATTTTGCGAGCCAATCAACGAAACAGACGTCAGTATCGATAAAATTTGATCGGGCGACAAGTTCGCAGGAGGCATCCAGATGGGAGATAGATCGCGCTCTATAGTAGTACGATCTATAACTTCAACGTTTAGTGATTTTAAAACATATATAGATGCATCGGGGTGAAATTTTTTCAGTATTTCATCGATTTTTTTGAGTATTCGCTTTTGTGATTCGTTCAGTCGTGCAAGAAGATCATTCCGGTCATTTGACGTAGAAGCTCGCCTTGCACACTCCCTGAGATTAATTGCAGAATTTGACGGAACGCCGATGATCAAAGAGATCCGATCGTGAGGTGTAAAGATTTTTCTTTGAATCTGCTCCCAAAAAGAACAGAATAAATCTTTAAATTCGGGGGAATTGAAAGAGATGTTTATTCTAACCTGGATGAAAATTTTTGAGCCATTGCCGCAGACGACAAGAATGTCATCCACCGGCTCAAGGGTTTCTAAGTGGATCTCAACAATTCGGTCGTGTTCAGGACGAGGTCGAGGATCTAGCATTCGACCCAAGTACAAGGCGGCAATTGTGTTTTGATAGTGCACGCCTGCGTTTGCAGCCGGACCGCCTGGTTCAACCATTTTGTCGTTCCATACTTTGATGCAATCACACGGTGGGGGCGTTCGTTAGTGTAGCTTTGCTGCTGAAGCAGATTCAGTGGTCAGTGGACGCAGTTATTCGAGCGCTATCTCTAGAAAAAAGAGATTCAATTGGATCTGGAGAATGTAGAGGTTTTCCTCTCATCCACATTTTGATTGCCCCCCCCACGGTCACATCACGTCGAAGTACAGGAACGTGTCGCTCGCCTCGCCATCCTTCCGCTGGATGTGCCAGGCGAAGTCGCAGCGTTCCGCCAGCGCGGTCAGCGTCTCGCGCGCGTCGTCGAGGTCGTCGTCGTCGAGTTGCCAGAGGGACACCACGAGGGCGGCCACGCGCTCGTCGGCTTCGTCGGCGCGCAGGTACTTGGCGGCCTGGCGGGCGGCATTCATGGAGGCCGTCCAGCGGGCTTCGGTGACGGCGAGGGGGACCGACTGCTTGAACTCGAGGGCGTAGGTCTTGCGCTCGGCATAGATCCACAGGTCGCAACGGCCGGCGGCGTTCATGCGCCGGTCGGCCTTGTGGCCCTTCCACACGATGAACTCGGCCAGCGCCAGATACCCGGCCTGCGTCGCGGCGGACGCGAGCAGGCTCACGCTCGCCGTCTCGTTGTAGGAGAACGGATCGTCGTAGAGCTCCCTGTCGAACTTGCCGACCAGCCGGGCCGCCTTCTCCAGCCACGGCTGCCAGTCGAGGAACTCGCTGGTGCGCCTGTCGCCGTGCAGGAACGCCAGCCGCGAGCCGCGCATGGCGGTCACGCCAGGTGGATCTCGACCCATCTTTCGACCCTGCCCTGGGCGGCCTTGCTGGGCCGCAGGTCACGGATGGAGCCGGACGGCACGGCGAAGGGCGGCTTGCCGCTTTCCAGCCACGCATCGTCGGCCCGGATCACGCGGCCGCTGCAGGCCCGCGCCAGGGCGTCGAGAATGGGTCCGTAGGGCATCTCCTTCCAGCCGACATTCGCGGCATCGGTGGCCTTCACGGGCACGAAGGCCGAGAGGTCGGGATGCGTCATCAGATCCAGACCCTTGGCCCTCAGGGTGGCGTTGTGGCTGCCGTGGTGGCCCACCTTGAGATAGACGGTGCGCGCCATCAGGTCGGCGGCGCGGACGGTCTTTCCATCGACGGTCCAGGAGCGGTCCTGCCAGCTCAGCCAGTTGCCCACCTGGGCGTCCGCCGCGAACAGGGCGACGCGGCCGGTGTCCACGAACTCGAAGGCGAGCACGAGGCTGGTGTTGTTGGTGCGCTGGTCGAGCTGCATGGCGAGGTCGGCGGAAAGGCCCAGCCAGTCCGCGTCGATGCGCCGCCACGCCTGGTCGATCTCATTGCGGTCGACGCCGTTTCGCCTGGGCTGTCCGGTCGGCGTCAGGGCGGGCGGCGCAGGCAGGTCGCCGAAGTAGCGGGCCTGCGCGAACTCGGCGAGCGCCGCTTTCACCGGCCGCTTCGGGTCCGGCTCCTTGGCGCCGCCGAGCAGCGAGAAGCTGGTGCCGACATCCGCCTCGAACGGGCAGCCCTCGTCCAGGGCGGAGCCGCCGAGCGCCGCGGCCATGCCGCCGGCCAGCGCCAGGCTCAATGCCGAACCGCCGCTTCCGGATCCGAGATACATTTCGCTCGCGCGTTCCGTCACGCCCAGCAGGGCTTTGTCGCGGGGCGGCCCGAGCACGTAGACCCGCACGCCGTCGACACCGGGCAAGGGCAGGGGGCCTGCGCCCGGCTCGAAGTAGCGCACGGGCCCCTTCGTGAGCTTGATGGCGGCATCGCGCGCGGCGCGCACCTTGTCGCCCTTGGCCCCCATCGAGAAGTTGAGCACGTGCTCGACCGCGGCGCCGAGAGCGCCGAAGCTCCGCTCGCCCAGGCCTGCCTCGGCGAGGCGGGAGACCGCCCCGTTGAGGGCCGCCATCGCGTGGGTCTTGTAGCGGTCGAGCTCCCGCGCCTGGGGGTCCTCCGGGTTCTCCGTCCAGGCGAGCCAGACCTCCCCCACCTGCAGCGGCGAAAACACCTCCTTCGCGCTCAGGAAGGCGGAGACGTGGTCGGTGTGCTCATGGGTGACGACGAGCACGTCGATGACGCCCCTGGTCAGCGCCATGATGTCCGTCGCCACCCCCTTCATGAAGTCGCCCCCGCCCGACACGGCGCTGTGCACGCCGCAGTCGATGAGGATCCAGAAGGTCGTCCCGTCGCGTCTGGGAAAGCCCAGGAGATGGCAGTCGCCGATGCCCTGGCAGTAGTGGCGCACGATCAGGCGTGCGCCGCTTCCGGCGTCGGGCCTGCTGCGCCCGGAGGTCCTGCCGCCGGCGCCGGTTGCCTTGGTCTTGGTCTTCGTTTTCGTCTTCGTCGTCGCTTTGGCCACCGTAGCCTCCCTCAATCCCTGGCATGGAGCCTGGCGAACGGTTCGCCGGACGTGGCGCCGAAATAGAGTTCGCGCAGCGGAGAGCAGAGATGTCCCTGTGCCGCCATGCGCTGGCGGGCCAGTCTCGTCTCGCTGCCGATGTTCTTGACGATGCAGTAGCGGATGTTGCGGCGGTCGGTCTCCGACGAGCCCGTGCGCGCATCGATGATGAGCGTCGCGCCGCCGCGAAACCAGAACCACGCGCCGTCGGGCTGGTCGGGGTCCACCGGCACGGGCTTGCGCTGCATGATGGTGGCGATGACCTCAGGCCGGAACTGGCCGTCGGGGCCGATGCGGTTGGCCAGCCTCACGCTCGACACCTCGAACGTCGTGCCGTTGCCCTCCACGGCCTTCTCGAGCTTGCCGTCGGCGTCGTAGCGGTCCACGCCGGGCGCCAGGCCGAAATGGTAGCAAAGGCTGGGATCGGCCTCGAACTCCTTCTTCAGCGCCATCCACAAGGACCACTTGTTCGCCTTCTCCGCAGCGAACATGGCGGAGCGGTCCAGCACGTGGCCCCACGGCAGCGCCAGCTTGTCCAGCACGCGCGGCAGCCAGGGCGGTTGCGGGTCGCGCAGCGTGCCCCAGGCGAGCGTCTCCTGGGACATGGTCTTGACCCCGCGGGGCAGGATGTCGAGCTCGCGGAACGCCTCGATGAAGGCAAGCCGATAGTGGAAGCGGTCATCGCTCACGAGGTCGATGTCCGCCGTGACGATGGCCCGCAGATACTCCCCGAAGGTGATGTCCACGGAGGGGCAGTAGTCGAGGGCGCGGATGCAGATCCGCAGCACGTGGTTGGCCGCCTTGCAGGTCTCGTCCGTCAGGCGGTTGACGAGGTCGGGATGCAGCGCGCCCGCGGGCAGGATGCCGGTGCCGTTGGTCGCGATCCGCACGAGGTCGGCGGTGCGCCGGTCCACGATCTTCAGGAACGCCCGGAAAACGGCGAGCACCAGGATCGCGCCCCGGTCGTGCACCTCGAAGGTCGTCGCATAGTCGAGGGCCGCGATCTCCTGGCCCAGATAGTCGCGCAGCGCCCGTCCGCGCCCCGTCGCTTCGCCGAACTGGCGGGCCAGTCCGCCCAGCAGCGTCGCCGCGTCCAGCCGTCCCCCGGCGCTGGCCAGCTCGTGGCGCACCAGCTCGCGAATGGCGAAGCGCTGGAACAGCGCCACGATGTCGGCGAAGCCCTCGTGGAAGGCCGGCACGTCGGGGTTGGAGACCTCCTGCAGCCGCCGGTACATGCCGTCGAGCAACGCGTGCGTCATCTCGTGGGCGACGATGTCGCTCGACAGGCACGAGAAGACCATGGTGCCGGCGGTGGTTACGGAGCCGCGGGCCGAGGCCGCGGGGAAGTAGCCGAAGAGCACCGCCACCTTGGCGGGGCTGTAGTAGGCGTTGTCGGTGCGCAGCGCGTGCGGATAGAGCCGCAGGCGAGGCACCTCGTAGCGCTCGAGCTTGGTCGTGCCGTCGGGTTTCGTCATCGGGGCGTAGCGGGGCGCCCACAAGGCCTTGCGCCCGAGCGCCTCCTCGAACCGTTCGATCGTCCGCATCGCCACCGCGTAGACCATCTGCTGATGGAACTTCGGATTGCCCTCCGACGGGGGCAGGCCATCCTGCGCGAGCAGCAGCGGATCGTTCAGGTCGACGGGCGTGTAGATCCTGTCCGAGGCGGGATCCACGTCGACCACCTCCAGATACTCGCCGACCGGGCCGGGCGCGAGATCATTCTCCCAGCGCACCGCGAGCGTCGTCTCGTTCACGTCCACCGACGACAGGGCCTTGCCGATGCTGGGATCGAGGGCGAAGACGCGCAGGCGCCGGCGGGGCGGCGGCATCTGCTTCATCTCGCGCTCGATGACCGGAACCGGCTTCGCCGCCGCCGCGGCGCCGGCCTGCTTGCGTGCCAGCGCCTCCTCCAGAACCGTCTTCAGCGGCGCCGACGGCTGCCCCTCGTCCAGCGCCCACTCGAGATAGCGGCGTCGCGCCGCTCCCGATCCGGTCTCCGCGTCTCCTGCGGCGATGGCCGCCAGGTCGGGAACGGTATGGCGCTGGCCCATCTGCGTCAGTTCGAGCTTCAGCATCGCGAGGCGCGCGGGGCTCGCGGCCACGGCGGGCCCGTCCGCGCCGAGCACGAGGTCGAGCCAGCCCCAGCTTTCCCGGGCCACCGGTGAGGCCGCGAGGCTCGCGGCATTCGCCGGCTTCTGCGCCAGGGCGGCGTCGGCGCGCAGGACGCCCTGTCCGATCTTGGCGAGCGTTTCCTGCGCATCCATGCGGGCAGTCGATTTCGAGGCCGCGGCGAACAGCGCGCGTCGGATCGCTTCCACGCGCATCCAGGGCTTCGGATACTTCATCACCGCGTCGCGGTTCAGCGCGAGCCACAAGGCGGCCGCGGCGGCGATCTGCGGCGTGGCCGACGACGTGCCCGCGCCATCCATGCCCACCACTTTCCCGCAGTCGATCACGGCCCAGGGCACGTTGGGCGTGAACGCTCCCAGCGCCGTGGCCATCTTGTGGTCGGGACCGTAGTTGCCCTGCATCGTGCCGAAGGCGAGCCCGGCATAGGCGCGGCCATCGGCCATCAGGCCGCAGGCGGCGAGCACCCGGTCGAAGCGTGCCGGAAAGACGATCGACTTGGGCGAGGGCAGCCCCGCATAGTTGTTGCCGGCCGCCGTCACCATGAAGAGGCCGGCCTCGTAGGCGGCGTTGACGGCGTCGGCCAGGGCGACCGATGTCAGCCCGCCCATGCTCATGGTCAGGATGTCCGCCTTGCATGCGATGGCGTGCTGGATGCCCTGCACCATCGTTCCCGTCGTGAAGCGCACCACCCAGTCGGCGATGCGGATCGGGATCACCTGGGCGTAGGGCGCCGCTCCGATGAAGTCCTTGTATCCCGGCCAACTGGGCGACGTGCCGTCCAGTCGGTTGCCGGCGAGCAGGGCCAGCGTCGCCGTCCCATGGCCCCGGTTGCTCATCGCACTCTGGCCCGCAGGAACGTGGTCCACGGCCGAGTTGGGGTTGGGATCGCCCTTCACGAAGGTCTTCTGGCGCTTCCTGTCCAGCCCGAGGGGCATGGTGACGTGCTCGGGGTCGTAGCCGGTGTCCAGATGCGCGATCGTGACCCTGCGCAGCGCCTCCTCGAGCTTCGGGCCGAAGGTCTCGCGGGCCTTGGCGAACTCCGAGAACGCATCGGTGGCCTGCCACGCGAGGCCCGGTCCCTTGGCCTTGCCGCCCGAGCCGTCCTGGTCGGTGAAGACGCAGCGATCGCCCCCCGCCGCCACACCCATGCCGCCTCCGGGCTTGGGCGCCCAATCCCAGCTCTGCTCGATGTCGGGTTCGGCCGCCTCGACCGACAGGCCGGGCGCCAGGGCGGTTCCGGGCGTCACGAGCGCATGCGCCGCGTCCCAGGGCGTGCCGGCCGCGGGCGCATCGACGCGGTACCACGCGGTGGGGGCGGCCTTGGCGACCGAGAGACCCGGTCGGCTGCCGAGGTCGAGCACGAGTTCGGGGTTCATTCCCTGGGCCGAGAAGGCCTTCATGGCCGGCCCCTGGGTCCCCCGCATCTTAACGAGCATGCGCCTTGTCATGTGCTGTCCCTCCGCATGTTCTGTGTTGCGTGCGGTCAGATGGTCTTCACGAAGTCGACGACGGCCCGCTCGGCGAAGCAGCCCTCGAAGATGAGTTCGTCGAAAGCGGCGGTCTTCTCGTTGTCCGTGCGCTGGCCCGAGACGGAGATCCGGTAGGCGACGCCGGAGACCAGCGTCCGTCCGCCATAGGAGGGAAGTCTCATCGGGTCGGCACGAAACAGCCCCAGAAGCCTTTCCAGGAAGCCTCTTTGGCCAACCAGCCCCGCCATCACCGGGAGCGATCCGGCCGGCTTCTGAGGGTCCAGCCGGGCGATGTTCACCGCGACCTGTCCGACGACGGTCCTGGGCACGATCCGGACGGAGATCCACGCCTCGTCCTGGTTGGGCTGGGCAACCGGCTCCGACGCGGCCAGCGGTGGCCTGAAGCCGAGCTTTCGCAGGAGTTCGTTGATCGCGGTGCTTCCGCCCGCCAGGATGAACGCCGACAGCCAGCGCGAGAGCTCGTTGCTCTCGGCGGTCGGCTGGAACAGGTTCATGATGCTGGCGAAGATGTCGTAGTGGAACGCCGACGCGACCATGTAGCCGGCCAGCACCATGACGATGGATTTTACCGCACGGCCGTTCAGGAACTCCCGGTAGACGCGCCACTGAAACAGCGTGGTCAGGCCCGACTCCAGCACGGTGGACACCACGAAGAGACCCGCCAGCTGGCCGGCCAGCGCCGATGGCTGGGGAACGGCTGGCAGCGTCCCCTCCGCTCCCAGGGCGGGGCCTGCGAAAAGCCCCGCCAGGATGATGCCGAGGGCTGGATGTCCGGGGCGCCACGATCCGATCATGGGACGTGTCCTTCGCCACTGCGGCGGCCGCGTCCGGCGGTCCGCCATGTCGGCCCGGAATGACGGCGCGGCAAGACGCGGGCCTGCGTCCGGCGCGCGGGGGTCACAGCGGATGCTTCGGCTCCGGCCACGTGGTCGGGGCGGGCTCGCCGGGCAGCATGAAACTGCGAACGGCCAGGTCCATCGCCAGCCAACCCCAGTTGATCAACTGACCCTGCTCCTTGTCGGTGAAGGGGTTGAGCCTCGTGCGCAGGCGCGCCAGCTCATGCGTGACGGCGGCGGAGGCCGTGAGCGTCCGCTTGGCCGAGAGCTGGTCTACGGACCCGTCGATCCCGGCATAGATGGGCAGCCGGTCCTTGCCGCAGTCCTTGAAGAGGAGGCGCTTGCGCAACGCGCGCGCCTGGTCCGTCGCGATGTCCAGCACCCTCATCGCCTGCTTGGGCCAGAAGCCGGTGGCACTTTCCTCCGTCCCGAAGGGCGCCCCGGCATCGCTGACGATCACCGGGTTGAAGTCGTCGACGGTCTCCAGGCCGAGATTGTCGTAGGCGCCTCCATCGGTCAGCGAGAGCTGCGCCGAATAGGCCGGATCGCCGGCATGGATGGCGCCCTGGAAGGGCTTCCAGCCGGCGGGATCGAGGTCGATCGTCACCGGCGACAGGACCGGGGGGAATGCGCTCGACGCGGCAACCGCCACGGCGATCCGCAGGTCGGGCGCCGCGATCTCGCCGATCGTCCATTCGCGGATGCCGACCTTGGCGATGCGCACGAGCCGCCCCGTCTGCAGGTTCGTGGCGTTGAAGACGAATTGCGGTGTGTCGGGAAGATCGCCCAGCCGACGACCTTGGAACATGTCGTCGTAAAAGTCGGCCACGACGTCGCCGATCGTCTTGCCGGGATGGACGCTCCCCCATAGCACGGCGCGTTCGTCGATGTCGCGCCGGCAGAAATCCCGCAACGGCGCGATGACCTCCTGGTCGAGATTGACGAAGCGGCCGTCGGCCAGCGTCAGCCGTGGCCATGCGCAGGCCAGCATGCCTGCCGCGATCGAGCCGCCCGACACACTCGAAAACCGGGCGATGCGGGGCAGGACGCGCAGCTCGTTGAGCCGCTTGAGCGCACCGCAATGATACAAGGTCGCGCGGAACCCGCCCCCGGACAGGGCCAAAGCGGGCTGATTGCGGTCCAGGCTGTCGGGCACTGCATTCCCCCCCATGTCTTGTCGACGGCTTCGCTGGTCTTGTGGCGGTTCGTCGAATTCGGTGATCGACTGCGCAAGATCTGCATACACAGAGCAACGAAAGTCATGCGGCGCGCGAAACCGCGCAACCCGTGACTCGAACACTGGCGATGATGACAAAAATAGGAAAAACGTCAGAATTCACTGGAATTCGCCGGCAAAACGCAACATGAAACCGAAAGCTGCGCAAGCCGGGCGATGTGCGATTTCGCACACGTCTGTTGCAACAACCGGCAGTTTGGAAATCAGGAGACCGGACATCCATTCAGTTGCGTGAAATCGGCGGCCTGCCGAAATGTTTGCTTGCGAGGGAAGCCCGTCTTCTGGCATCCTGACACCGTCATGGGATCGTCCAGCCACTGGACAGGTCGGCCGAAGGTCAGCGGCGAAAAAATCCTCATCAAGACGCCGCGCGAACACTGCGTCACGTAGCATTTCATCGCGTGCAATCGGGTCATCCAACGATGGAAGGCGCAAGAGCGCCGTTCGGCATCTCGGCCGAAGGGAGGAACCATGGCCAAAGGCGAATCAGCGGCAACGATCTATCGGGTGATTACGGCAGTGGACTTGCGACCCGATCCGGACGAGTCATCGAAATCGATGGAAATTCTTGCCGTCGACGCGAAGGTCACGCTGGTCCACGGCCCTCTGGCGGGCTGGATGAAGGTGTCCTTCGAGGCCAGCGACGGCACCATCGTGCTGGGATGGGTGCGCGGAGACTGTCTCCAGGCCGCCCAGAGCGAGTCGATCAAGCTCTACGACGAGCCGCTCGGCGCGGCGCAGGAGATCGTCGGCGCGATCATCGACATTCGCATCCGTCTCCCCGGCTGGAACAAGGTCGACGTCGTGCTGGAGGACGGAACGGCCCGGGCCGGCTGGGTCCAGGTGGCGCCGCAGCCCGCGGGGGGCGGGACGACGAGAGGCCGGGGGCGGAAGGCATCGGACAAGCCGCAACTCGTGCTCGGTCCCAATGCCGTCTACCAGGACCACCTCATGACCGCGTCGGCCCGCTCGGGCCTCGATGCCGCCGCGCTCGCCGCCCTCATCAACGCCGAGGCCGCAAAGCTGGCGGGCGGCCTCTGGAACGCGAACTCGAAAGCGCCGAGTTCGACGGCGGCCGGCCTCACCCAATTCCTTGCCGACACCTGGAAGGGAGAGGCACGCCGGCCGAACACGCTCCTGAACGAGCGGGCCCGCTCGCTGGGCCTGGTCGATGACGCCAATGCCGTCGTGGCCGGGCAGGAGCAAAGGCTCCTCAATCTCCGCTTCGATCCGGAACTGTCGATCGTCGCGGCCGCGGAATACGGGAGGGCGAACCTGGATGCCCTCGTCGCCGCGGGGCTCGTCGAGGACGGGCTGGGCGACGACGAGCGGGCGCGGTTCATCTACCTCGCCCACCACGAGGGGCTCGCCGGCGCCAAGGCGTTCCTGACGAACAGGGCGTCCTATTCCTACAGCGACGTGGTTCGTCAGGTCGGCAAGGACAAGGCGAAGGTGATCGTCGACAAGGCGGGCGGAGACACGACGGCGGCCTACCGGTCCTGGCTCGAAGCGTACATGGACGAGAAGATCAGGCCGTCCGACTTCCGGACCGGTGCGCCCGGGGGCGGCGGCGGGCCGGGGAGCGGGATGCCGGCTCTCAAGAGTTTCGCTGGTCCGACGGTTCCCCTGGCCGAGCTCAGCCAGCGCACGGCCCTCGCCAAGGCCATCCAGTGGCGGCTGACGGAACTCGGCTATCTCGACCCGCCCGCCGACGGCCGGTTCGGGCCCGTCTCGACCTGGGCGCTCGGAGCCTTCTGCGAACTGAACGGCCTGAGCATGGGCGACGGATTTTCAACGGCCATCGCGAGTCCGCTCCTGGCGCCGCGGCGCCTGCTCCCGGCGCTGACGAAGTCCGGCACCTGGTTCGACAAGGTGGTCGCGGCCATGCAGCAGAAGGCCTACTTCATCAACCGCCATCCGGATTGCCTCAACATCGTCTATCTCGAAGGCGTCAACCCCGACGGCACGCTCAATGACGATGCGCCCGACGTGTTCAACGACGTGCGGATCGTGTTCGGCGTGGATGCCCAGGGGAAACCGCGGATCGACGGCATTTGGGACGGCACGACGGAGCCGGGCCGGGTGTGGACCGAGAACCCGATGAATCCCAAGGGCGCGGCCCGGATTGCCTTCAACCAGTACAAGGCATGGGTTGTCGGCACCCACCACGCCGGAACGGGCTCGGCCCACGAGGCGCTCGTCCAGGTGGAGCCCGTCAGCGTCTATCGCGACCTCAACAGGGACTACAAGCGCACCGGCGACGTCCTGGACACGGGGCTCTTCGGCATCAACCAGCACTGGGGCTACGACCAGCCGTCCGGCAGCCTCGGACGCACGAGCGCCGGCTGTCTCGTCGGCCGTACGAGGGCCGGCCACCGAGAGTTCATGCGGCTGATCAAGCGGGATCCCCGTTACGCCGCCAACGGCGGATACCGCTTCATGACGGCGATCATGGCCGGAGACGAAGTCCTGGCATGACGATGCAGGGCGCGAGGCGATCGCCTCGCGCCGCGCGCTCGGCCCGCCGACGGCTGGCGCTTGACGCACCTCAAGGCCCAGTGCCGCCGATCCTGCGATCCTCTCCTCGACTGCAACGCAAGCGAGCCAGCGTGCCATGGGCCTCAAGGACATTCTCGTGCTGATGGACGGGCCGACGCACGTCGCCGTCGACTACGCCGTCTCCCTTGCCGGCGCGTTCGACGCGCACCTGACAGGCGCCGATGTGGGCCCCCCGGTCCGTGGCGCGCAGCGCGTGCCGCGCTTCGTGGTGGAGCAGCAATTGGCGGACGCGCAGCGCGACCGCGACGCCCGGTCGGTCTCCTTCGTGGAGAGCGCGCGGGCCCGCGGCGTCACGGGCGAGACGGTGGCCATCGCCTGCGTCGTCGACGACGCCGCCAAACAGTTCGGCATCCTCGCCCGCCACTTCGACCTGACCGTCATGGCCCAGCCCGATCCCGACCTGGTGCTCGACGACCCCATGCTCGAGGCGGCGCTCTTCGGCTCCGGGCGACCGGTGATGATGGTGCCGTCCGTCCACCGCGCGCCGGCCGCGTTCGAGCGGATCATGGTGGCCTGGGATCGCAGCGAGGTCGCTGCCCGCGCCATCGCCGGTGCGCTTCCGCTCCTGAAGCGGGCTCGCCTGGTGCAGGTGGTGACCGTGGATCGCAAACCGCCGGAGGCGGTGGACCATCCCGGCTTCAACATCGCCAGGCACCTCGCGCGCCACAGGATCCCGACCGAGCTCAAGGTTGTGACGACGACGATCGACATCGCCAACACGCTGCTCTCGCTCGTGGCGGACGAGAGCACCGACCTGCTGGTCATGGGCGCCTACGGCCACTCGCGCCTGCGCGAGCGCATCCTCGGCGGGGCCACCCGCGGCGTGCTGTCGTCCATGACCGTCCCCGTTCTCATGGCGCACTGAACGGCGCGGTCCGGACCACACGCACGGCTGGTCCGGCGGCCGGCCGCTTTCAGGGCTCGACAAGCCGGTGGGGGTGGCCCATCTGAAGGGGATGTCCTCCCCGTCCGCCCCCGTTGTCTCCCGCCTGGGGGCCTTGCGCCATATTCCCGCGGTCGTCCGGCTCGTCTACGAGGCGAGCCCGCTGCTGGCGGTGTCCAGCATCGCGCTGCGCACGGTCCGGGCCCTGCTGCCCGTGGCGATCCTTTTCCTCGCCAAGCTGATCCTCGACGAGGTGGTGGCGCAGGCGCGCGGGCCCTCGCCGGGCGGGATCGCCGCGTGGTGGGCGGCCGGAAAACTGGACCGCCTCGCGCTGCTGGTGGGCGCCGAGTTCGTGCTCGGTGCGGCGAGCGACGTGCTGGCCCGCGCCAGCTCGCTCGTCGACAGCCTGCTGGCGGAGCGCTACAGCAACCACGCCAGCGTCCGGCTCATGCGCCACGCCGCCACGCTCGATCTCGAGCAGTTCGAGGACAACGACCAGCAGGACCGGCTCGATCGCGCGCGCCGGCAGGTCACCGGACGCACGACGCTGCTCTCCCAGCTCTTCGCCCAGGCGCAGGACCTGCTCACCGCGCTCACGCTCGCCGCCGGCCTCGTCGTCTATGCGCCCTGGCTCCTGCCGCTGCTCCTCGTGGCGCTGATTCCCGCGCTCGCCGGAGAATTGCATTTCAACGCGCAGGGCTATCGGCTCAACTATTTCCGCACGCCCGAGCGGCGCAACCTCGACTATCTGCGCTATCTGGGCTCGAGCCTGGAAACCGCCAAGGAGGTCAAGCTCTTCGGTCTCGGCGACTTCCTCGTGCGCCGCTTCGCGGGCTATGCCGACGCGATGTACGAGGCCAACAAGGGCCTCGCCGTCCGCCGCACGCTGTGGGGCGGCGCCCTCGCGCTCGTCGCCTCGCTCACCTACTACGCCGCCTATGCGGCCATCATCTGGAACACCGTCTCCGGCCATTTCAGCATCGGCGACCTCAGCTTCCTCGCCGCCTCGTTCCTGCGCCTGCGCACCCTGCTGGAGGGCCTGCTGCTGGGTTTCGCGCAGATCGCGGGCCAGGCGCTCTACCTCGAGGATCTGTTGTCGTTCTTCGCCATCCGCCCGCGCGTGCGCTCGCCCGAGGCGCCGCTGCCCTTCCCGCAGCCCATCCGGTCCGGCTTCGTCTTCGAGGACGTGGGCTTCCGCTATCCGAACGCGGGAGGCTGGGCCGTCCGGCATCTCGACCTCCGGATCCCCGTCGGCGAAGTCCTGGCCCTGGTGGGCGAGAACGGCGCCGGCAAGACCACCATCGTCAAGCTGCTCGCCAGGCTCTACGACCCCACCGAGGGGCGCATCCTGCTCGACGGCCGCGACCTGCGCGACTACGACCTCGGCGCGCTGCGCCAGGGCGTGGGTGTGATCTTCCAGGATTTCGTGCGCTTCCACTTCACCGCCGGCGAGAACATCGGGGTCGGGCTCGTGGGGGAGATGGAGGACGCGGAGAAGGTGCGCGACGCGGCGCAGCGCAGCCTGGCCGACAAGGTCGTGGCGCGCCTGCCCCTGGGCTACGACAATCCGCTGGGCCGGCGCTTCGACCAGGGCGTCGATCTCTCGGGCGGGGAATGGCAGAAGATCGCTATCGCCCGGGCCTACATGCGCGATGCGCAGGTGCTCGTCCTCGACGAACCCACGGCGGCGCTCGACGCGCGGTCGGAAGCCGAGGTGTTCCAGCGCTTCAGGGACCTGAGCCAGGGCCGGACGGTGGTGCTGATCTCGCACCGCTTTTCCACCGTGCGCATGGCCGACAGGGTGGTCGTGCTCGCCGATGGCCGCGTGGCCGAGGAGGGCACGCACGAGGCCCTCATGGCCCTGCGCGGGCGCTATGCGGAGCTCTTCGAACTGCAGGCGGCGGGATACCGGTGACCCGGCCCCGCCGCCGTGCAGGTCAGATGGTCTCGACCATCAGCTCGCGGTGAAGGTGATGCCGCCGGAGTCCCGGTAGGTCTTGGGCCCGGTGCGCGTCCAGGTGGAGCAGCTCTCCGTACCGGGGTTGATCTTGTCCCAGGTGATGCAGAGCCAGTTGTTGCGCATCGTCCACTTGCCCTTGTCGTCCGGGGTGTTGGCGATGTTGGAGTTCATGAGCGCCGCCGTGTTGTCGGTGTAGAACACCGTCGTGCCGGTCTGGCTGCCGTCTTCGCTGCGCCAGGTGAGCGGCCGGCCGAGCAGTTCCGAGCGGATCGCGTTCCGCGACAGTTCCGCGCTGCGCGCGGCGCGGGTCGCCTTCCGGCCGCCGGTCGAGGTGTTCTGCGGAATGCCGAGCACGCCCTTCACGCCGCCCGCGACCCCGCCGAAAATGCCACCGACGGCACCGCCCACGACGCCGCCCACCGGCCCCGCCGCCTTGTTGCCGACCGCCGCGCCTTCCTGGGCGCCACGAACGACGCCCTGGGCCATCGAGGGCGCAGGCATGGCAAGGAGGAACGCCGCAGCAGAGAGCGCGGTCGCCGTACGCAAGGAAATCATGGGGGAGGTCTCCGAGTGATGATGACCCGACAACGATCAAGCACCGGCAAAGTTCCAGCCGCTTCGCGCGCTGTGCAGTTCGAGGCGCCCCAGGTGGAGGATGGGCCCGCGATGCACCGATAGGAGGGCGCCGGCGTGGCGCCCTCGAGCGCCATCGTTCAGCCCCGGCCGGCTTGCCGCCGGCGGGCGAGTTCGCGGTAGAGCGCCTCCGGGCTCACCGCGATTTCGGCCGCGACGTCCACCCAGCGCGTCTCGGCCGGAGGAGGGCCGTTCACGTCCAGCCAGGCCGAGAGGCGCTCGGCGACGGTGCGGAGCGAGAGGATCTCCGCGCGCAGCCGCGTCGCCTGCACCTCGTGAGACAGGCGGGCCATCCAGGCCTCGGCGAAGGCCGCATCGCCGAACCGCGCCTTCAGGTCGGCCACCCGCACGCTCTCGACGATCGACTCACGCCGGGCGACCGCGTCGCAGTGGTAGGTGGCCGAGAACAGCGAGGCTTCGGCGAGAAGAGCGCCCGGCCCGGCGCGCTGGAGCACCAGCACGCTCCCGTCGGCCCCGTGACGCACCAGCTCGACGAGCCCGTCCACCACCCGGTGCACGGCGACGACCGGGGCCGCGCGGGCAAACAGCACCTGTCCCGGCGCGAGGCTGCGACGCGCGATGGGAAGACCCTGAAAAGGTGACGCCGACATGATCGCGATCATGCGCGCGGTGGCGCATCGGGGGCAAGGTGCGTGACCGATCCGCCGGAGCTCCGATCCATGCCTATGCGCCCGCTCGCCCTTGCCGCCATCCTCCTCACGCTGACGTCGGCGTCCCTGCCGGCGCGTGCCCAGCACGCCCACCACGGCATGCCGATGCCTGCCGCGACGGCTCCGCGGGAGGCTGGCCAGTCCGCTTTCGCGGCGATCCAGGAGATCGTGGCGCTGCTCGAGGCCGATCCGAAGACGGACTGGAGCAAGGTCGACATCGAGGCCCTGCGTGCCCATCTCGTTGACATGGATGCCGTGACGCTGCGCTCGCGTGTCGCCGCCGAGCCCATCGAGGGTGGCGCACGTTTCGTGGTGACGGGCGACGGCGAGGTGTCGAGCTCGATCCGGCGCATGGTCCAGGCGCACGCCGCCGCCATGGACGGCACCGGCGGCTGGCGGCTCGTCGCCGAGGACCGTCCCGACGGCGCGGTACTCGCCGTCTCGTCCCGGCTCCCGTCCGATGTGGCGAAGATCCGCGCGCTCGGATTCATCGGCCTGATGACGCGCGGCATGCACCACCAGCAGCATCACCTGATGCTGGCGCGCGGCATGAACCCGCATCGCTGAGGCCGCAACGGCGCCACGCCTCGCCAGGTGCCGCTCGACGCCGCAGCGAGGCGGCACCGACGCGGGACGGCTCAGGCCAATGAGCCGTGGGTGTGACTGGGATCGGCCAGGGTCTCGATCACCCGGCAGTCCGCCACGCGCCCCGCGGCGCAGTGGTCGACCATGCGCTCGAGTTCGGTCTTGAGCGCGACGAGCCTGGCGATGCGCCGGTCGACCTCGGCGAGGCGTGTCCGCGCGATGGCGTCGGCGGCGGCGCAGGACTGGTCCGGGTGGTCCTGCAGCGACAGCAGCGTGCGGATGGCGTCCACCTCGAAACCGAGTTCGCGCGCGTGTCGGATGAAGGCCAGCCGGCGCAGGTCGCCGGCGTCGTAGACCCGCCGGTTGCCGTCCGTGCGCGGCGGGGCCGGCAGGAGCCCGATGCCCTCGTAGTAGCGGATCGTCGGGACCTTCACGCCGGTGCGCCGGGCCACTTCGCCGATCGGGAACGATTCTGCGCTCATGGGGCTTGCTCCTCTAGTCGCTAGAGGATGTAGGACCGGTCCGACGGAATTCCCAGAGGCACGTCATGAGCGAGACCCTTCAGACGCGCTACCGCGTCACCGGAATGGATTGCGCGGCCTGCGCGGCCAAGATCGAGACCGCCGTGCGCCGCATGCCCGGTGTCGAGGACGTCACCGTGTCGGCGACGGCCGGTTCGATGACGCTGCGTCACGCCCCCGCCACGGACCTGGCGGCCCTCGAGACGAAGATCGCCGGGCTCGGCTACGGCGCGCAGCGCGCCTCCGCCGCATCCTCGCCGGCGCCGACGCTGGCCGAGCCAGCCGCCGCCTGCTGCGGGCATGACCACGATCATGCAGGTCGCAACGCCGACCACGGCCACGCGCACCGGCACGAACACGGTCACGATCACGATCATGGTCACGGCCATGAGGCCGAGCGCGGCGGCGTTGCGGGACTGCATGGCCACGACCACGGCCCCACGGAGGGGCCTTGGTGGCGGTCCAGCAAGGGTCTGCTGACGATCGCCAGCGGCGTCGGCCTCGCGGCCGCCTATGGCGTCGGAAGGCTGGTTCCCTCCGCCAACATGTGGGCCTTCGAGGCGGCGATGCTCATCGGGCTCGTGCCGATCGCAAGGCGCGCCGTCATGGCGGCCCTCGCGGGGGTGCCCTTCACGATCGAGACGCTCATGACCATCGCAGCCGTTGGCGCGGTGATCATCGGCGCGGGGGAGGAGGGAGCCGCGGTCGTCTTCCTGTTCCTGGTGGGCGAACTGCTCGAGGGCGTCGCCGCCGGAAAGGCGCGCGCCAGCATCACGGCGCTCGCCACGCTCGTGCCCAAGACGGCTCTCGTCGAGACGGACGGCGGGACGCGGGAGGTTCCGGCCGAGACGCTTCCGGTCGGTGCGGTCGTGCTGGTGCGGCCGGGCGATCGCGTGCCGGCCGACGGGCTGATCCTGTCGGGCGAGAGCTCCATCGACGAGTCACCCGTGTCGGGCGAGAGCGTGCCGGTGCGCAAGGGCCAGGACGACACCGTGTTCGCCGGCACGGTCAACGGCGAGGCGGCCCTGCGCGTTCGCGTCACGGCCGCGGCCGCCGACAACACCATCGCCCGCGTGGTGAGGCTCGTGGAGGAGGCACAGGAGAGCAAGGCTCCCACCGAGCGCTTCATCGACCGGTTCGCGCGCTTCTACACGCCGGGTGTCCTGGTCGTCGGCGCCCTCGTTGCCACCGTGCCGCCGCTTCTCATGGGTGGCGCGTGGTCGGAGTGGATCTACAAGGGCCTCGCCATCCTGCTCATCGGCTGCCCCTGTGCACTCGTCATCTCCACCCCCGCCGCCATCGCGGCGAGCCTGTCGGCCGGTGCCCGGCGCGGCCTGCTGCTGAAGGGCGGGGCGGTGCTGGAGGCCATCGGCAAGGTCACCACCGTGGCACTCGACAAGACGGGCACGCTGACGGCCGGCAAGCCGCGGGTCACGGACGTCGTGCCGCTCGGCCGCGACGCCGGCGAGGTGCTGCGCCTCGCCGCCGCCCTCGAGACAGGCTCGAGCCATCCGCTGGCCCAGGCCATCCTGGCGCGCGCCGCGGCGGATGGGGTGCGCGCCGCCCAGGCCTCCGACGGAAAGGCCCTCGGGGGCAAGGGGGTCACGGGCATCGTGGACGGCGTGGAGGTGTTCCTCGGGTCCGCGAAGGCGGCGGCGGAGCGTACCGCCCTGGACGCCCGCACGCTGGATCGCATCGAGGCGCTGAACCACGACGGCAAGACCGTGTCGGTCCTCGTCGCCGGCACCGCCGCAGCGGGTCTCATCGCGATGCGCGACGAGCCGCGCCCCGACGCGAGGGCCGCACTGGCGGCGCTGAACGGCGCCGGCTTGAAGACCGTCATGCTCACCGGCGACAACCGCCGCACCGGCGAGGCCGTCGGCCGCGAACTCGGCATCGAGGTCCGGGCCGAACTGCTGCCGCAGGACAAGCAGCGCATCGTCGACGAACTCCAGCGCTCCGGCGAGCGCGTCGCCAAGGTCGGCGACGGCATCAACGACGCGCCCGCGCTGGCGGCGGCCCATGTGGGGATCGCCATGGGCGGCGGCACCGACGTGGCCCTGGAGACGGCCGACGCCGCGGTGCTGCACGGTCGCGTCATGGACGTCGTCGAGATGATCGCGCTGTCGAAGAAGACCATGGCGAACATTCGCCAGAACATCGCCATCGCCCTCGGCCTGAAGGCGGTCTTCCTGGTCACCACGATCGCCGGTGTCACGGGCCTGTGGCCGGCGATCCTCGCCGATACCGGCGCCACGGTCCTGGTGACGGCGAACGCCATGCGGCTCCTGCGCGCCTGAGCGGCCGCCACGCCGCCTCGGCATACGCCCTTCCGCGGGTCACGTCCGGATCGTGCGATCCGGACACCGCACCGGGCGCGCGTTCAACGGCATAGGGGCTCGCCGCACTGCGCCGCGCTCTGTGTGAAGCGGCGCATGGCCTTCGCTCCCGGGTAGCCGAGAAGGCTGACCGAGCCGAGCACGAAGGACGGCGTCACGCCGAAGCCGAGCGCGGCGGCTGCGTCCTCGTGGGCCTTCACGGCCGTGGCGAGGGCCTCGGCCTCCCGGCCGACGATCTGCGGATCGAGGCCGATCTCGGAGGTGACGGTCCGGAGCTTTCCGGCCGTCACCGGGCCCGGCCGCCGGAACATCTCGGCGTGGAACCGCAGGGCCATGTCCTGGCCGTGTCGCGTGGCGATGGCGATCGAGAAGGCCGCGGCCACCCGCGAGCTGGTCGCCAGGATGGGATTGTGCACCAGGACCACGCCGACCTCGTCGTCCTGCCGCACCAGGGCTTCCATGTCCGGCGCCGCGCGCCGGCAGGCGGGGCAGTTGTAGTCGAAGAACTCGATGATCCGGACGAAGGGCGAGTCCGTGCCCAGCATCATGCGCCCCGGCAGCTCGTCGATGGGCGCCACGAGCTCGACCGCGGTCCGCATGTTCTCGACCGGCGCGCCGTCGTCGTCCTTGAGCTCGAACCATCCCTCGGCCCACGCGGGGCGGATGCATCCGCCGGCGAGACCGGCGGCGAGAAGCGTGCGGCGGGAGAGGGGCATGGGATGCGGCAGTCCTGAGCGGTGCAAGGTTGTAGGTTCGGCTCTTCGAACATACATGCGGAGCAGAATTGGGGCGGGGCCCCGCGGCGGGCGACACTGCCCCATCGCGGCGTGGCCCGGAAGCCCGCGCCGTTCAAGGCAGGAGTGCGGCATGAGCCATTCGATCCACGTCGTCTGTCCCGTCTGCGACCAGGTGAACCGGTTTGCCGCCGACCGCCCCGCCGCGCAGGCCGTCTGCGGCCGCTGCAGCTCGCCCCTGTTCCTGGGCAAGCCGGTCGATCTCGACGATGCCCGCTTCGACAAGCACGTCACGCGCAGCGACCTGCCGGTGATCGTCGATTTCTGGGCCCCGTGGTGCGGCCCGTGCCGCGCCATGGCCCCGGTGTTCGAGCAGGCCGCACGGGCCCTCGAGCCGCGCGCCCGCTTCGTGAAGGTCAACGTCGACGAAAACCCCGCGGCCGCGGCGCGCTTCGGCGTACGCGGCATCCCGGCCCTCTTCGCCATCAAGGGCGGCTCCGTGCAGGAGCAGCATGCGGGCGTGGCGGACGGCAAGCTGCTGGCCTCGTGGGTGGAGAGGCTTTCGGGCTGACGGTCTGGTAGGCTGGGCCCTCCCGTTGCCGGATCCGGTCCCGTGACCACCTTCGTCGCCCTGCTGCGCGCCGTGAATGTCGGCGGCACCGGAAAGCTGCCGATGGCCGACCTGCGCGCGCTCTGCGAGGCCGCGGGTTTCAGGTCGGTTCGCACCTACATCGCCAGCGGCAATGTGGTCTTCGACGGGGAGGCCAGCGAGGCCGAGGTGAAGGCCCTGCTGGAACGGCGCCTCCACGACCTTGCCGGCCGCGCCGTGGGCGTCATGGTGCGCACCGGACCGGAGATGGCCGCGATCCTCGCGCGCAATCCCTTCGCCGATCGGGCACCGAACCGCACGGTGGCGATCTTCCTCGATCGGCCCCCGCCCCAGGACCTGCTCGAGCGCCTCTCGGGCAGGGTCGACGAGGAGGTCGCGCTCGGGACGCGCGAGGTCTACGTCCACTACGGCGAGACCATGGGCCGCTCGACGCTGCGCCTGCCCGGCACCGAGACCGGAACGGCCCGCAACATGAACACCGTCGCCACGCTCCGGGACATGGTGCTCGGCACCCGCGCCTGAGGCGAAGACATCGCGTCTGCCGGGTTTGTGAGCGAAAGCTGCACAATTCCACGGCATCGATAAAATTCGAGCGACTGCGGATAGCTGGCCTTTGGAGTTGGCCAATACAAAAAGACGCAACTTAGAATTGAATTTGTGAGCCGCCATGAGTGCTGTCGCGGTTTTTCGGTCTTGCCTTCGCTTCCTGCGGCATGCCGGCGGGGCTTTGTCTCCCGCCTTCGCCGTGATGCTGGTCCCGACCGTCCTGGTGATCGGCATCGGCGTCGACTACAACACCACCTTGCGCATCCGGACCAAGCTGCAGACGGCCGCGGACATGGCCGTACTCGCCGCCGCCAAGCTCGAGGATACCGACGCGTCGCGTGAAGCCACGGCGAAGCGCTACTTCGAGTCGCAACTGCCGCATGATGTGCTCGCCATGGTGAAGACGATCGACTTCAAGCTGGCCAAGGACCTGAAGACGATCACGGGCAGCGTGCAGGCCAGCGTGCCGACGAGCCTGACGCACATCATCGGCCAGACCGCCATGGCCACCAACGTCACCTCGACGGCCGCCATCGCCAAGCCGTCGGTGCGCCAGCTGGACATCGTGATGTGCGTGGACGCCACCGGCTCCATGACCGCGACGCTGAACGCCGTGAAGGCGAACGTGCTGAACTTCGAGTCGAACCTGAACGCCGAACTGACGAAGCGCGGCACGGACAAGTTCGACCTCATCCGCGCGCGGGTCATCTACTACAGGGACTACGGTGGCATCAAGCTGAACGGCAACAACACCTACGTCTATGTCTGGAACAGCGGGACCTACGTCAACAAGTACATCAAGGCGTCGGATCCCGACTACTGGACCTACGTGGGCGACATACCGCCCATGAAGGCCTCGGGCTTCTTCGAGCTGCCGGCCAAGCGCACCGACATGCAGACCTTCGTCAATCCCGAGGTGGCCTGGGGTGGTGGCGACCTGCCGGAGGCCGGGCTCGAATGCGTCAACGAGGCCATGGACAGCCCCTGGGCCAAGGTCGGCGACGTTCCCCCCGCGCTCGGGAAGGCCATCGAGGCCATCTACCCCGTCATCGTCGTCTGGACCGACGCCGCGGCCCACAAGCCCAACTACTCGGTCAGCGTGAAGAACCCGAATTACCCGTCGGCGCAGAAGTTTCCGCGCAGCTACCCGGGCCTGCTCAGCAAGTGGAACGACCCCGCGGTCGTCAACCAGCTCAACATGCTGCTGATTTTCTTCGGCAACCCGGATCTCAACAGCAACGACGACGACGGCAAGGCCGATGGCTGGCAGACGGTGAAGACCTGGCCGCGCTTCACGGTGGGCGGGACACTGACCGAGGGCAACCAGAACATGGTCTCGAAGATCGCCGACGCCATCGCGAAAGTCGTGAAGTCGCCGACGCTCACCAACTGAGAGTGCGTGAATCGGTCGGGCGATCGATCCAGCGGCTCAGTCGTCGCGTTCGCGACCGACGCCCGGCCGGGGCGCGGCCGTTCGGACCGGGTTCACTGGCCGCACGCGGCCAGAACAGGCTCGACCGCCTCCGCGAAGCCGGCAAGCCCGAAGCGAGCCTTTGCGGCGCGGTCGCCCTCGACCGTCAAGGTGAGTTCGCTTTCCCGCTTCATCTTTTCGATGACCGGCATGGCCGCGGCCGTCTTCCACCAGCCCGTCGCGCGCCCGTTTCCTGAAACGCCGGCCGGCGCCGGGTCGGTGGCCTCCTCGCCGATCCTGTAGGCGAGGCGGACGGACAGGTTGGAACGCGAGGTCAGGCTGGTCGGAAACGCCACCACGAGGCTGACCGTGCTCTGCCAGCACTGCACGAAGAGCTGCGCCGAACGCGGCGCATCCGGGGCGTTGGTGACGTGCATGTCCTCGGTCGTGAGCGAGAGCATCGTGGCCGTCTCGCCCGTGGCCGGCGACGTCTTGCGTTCGAGCATCCACCCACCGGCCAACGCGGAGGAGGGAAACAGCAGGCTGGCAACGACGCAACGAAAAATCGAATTCACAAGACACCTATCGAGCCGTGCAAAAAACGGGGGACAAAATTCGCGCCCGGCGAGCAATTTGCTTCGCATAGTGGAGATGGTCATTGATATCAAGCAGCAAAAATGAATTCAGCTGCAGTAACACACCTATGTGACGAGTAGTGTCTACTTTAAATCGCAAATAATTCGTTGGAATACCAAGAGTTGCAGAGTCGTCACGCCGACAGCCTACGGCCATCGCTCGCGGACCGGGTGCCGCCACGAGCGCCGTAGGCTCGTCGCGCGGCTCAGGCCGGCTTGGACGACGAGGGTGCCGGCGCCGTTGCCTTCGGTCCGCGCAGCAGGGACACCGCGCCGGCCAGCAGGGCGAAAGTGCTCGCCGCGATGCCCGCCGCGGCCAGCAACTGCCCCTGGACGGCGCACCAGGCGACGGCCGCCCAGCCGAGCGTCACGGCCAGCTCCGCCACGGCGAAGCCGGCGGAGTTGCGGAAGCGGTCGCCGAAGTCGCGCCTGGCGTTGCGCCGCGGCTCGGCCATGGCCAGCAGGGTGGCGCTGCCCGTGGCCGCGACGCAACCCAGCGCCGTGGCCGCCGCGACGGCCGGGTCCTGGACGGCCAGCAGCAGGAGAGGCAGTCCGAACAGAGCCGCCATCGCGATCAGCGCGGCCTCGACCTTGGCGCGGGCCACGCGGGCCGCCGCCACCGGCGCCGTCGCGATGAGCTCCGGCGCTTCCTCCGCGGCCAGCGTCAGCCAGGCCAGCCCGCCCGCGAGCTTGCCGGCGAACACCACGAGCATCGGCGCGGTGAGCGCCAGCACGAGGTTGCCGCTGCTGTCGAGGCCCGCCAGGGCCAGGCAGGTCGGCACGAGCGCGATGGACCTTTGCAGCACGGGCATCAGCACCCACGGGTCGCGGGTGAGCAGGCGCAGTTCCTTGTGCCGCAGCGTCGCGGCGATCCCGCGTCCGAAGACGGGGCCCCGGGCCTTCCCGGACCGCCGCCCCTGCGCCGGTAAAGTTTCGGCGGCACCGCCGGCCAGGGCCCGTGCCCTCTGGAACGCGGGTCCCAGGGCCGCCACGGAGAGCAGGAACAGGGCGACGCTTCCGACGCCCAGCCACGACAGCGCGAGGAGGTCCCCCGTGAGCGTGCGCCCGAGATCCGCCGCGATATGGCCCAGCGTCGGCAGCACGCCCTCGGTCTGGCCGGACAGCCCGGACAGGATCGCGACCTTGTCTTCGGTGGGCAGGCGATTGAAGCCCTGCACGGCCATGCCGAGGCCCGTACCGATCAGCACCGCGAGCACCTGGCCGAGGCTCCGCGTCAGGCGCGGGCCCACGAGGCGGACGAGCAGCAGCGCCAGGGCCATGCCGCCGGCGGTCGCGCTGAGCGACAGGGCGGCCAGCACGGGATAGAGGGCGAGCCAGGTCGGCGTGCCCTGCACGAGACCCATGTGGGCCAGCGGCAGGATGAAGATCGCGAAGGGCCCGCCGGTGATCACGGCGACGGCCAGGGCCCGTGTCGCGAAGATCCTGTCCGGCGGGATCGGGGCCGTGTGGATCAGGTCGATCGCACCGGCCTCGAAGAAGGCCCGCGTGGCCGCGGTCAGGGCCTGGGCCAGCAGCAGCGACCACAGCATCACGAGCGCGCCGCCCAGGAGCGGCAGGACCAGAGCGTCGTCGATGCGCTCCGGCACCCGGTTCAGCATCCGCACCGCGCCGAAGGCGACGAGGTGCAGAACGAGCGCCACGGCGACCAGCACCATGGGCAAGGCGCGCCCCCAGCGCCGCCGGGCATCCGACACCCGCCGCCGCCACAGCCGCAGTTCATGGCCCAGCAGCAGCCGGATCGACCCGGCCACCGGCACCCGTCCGAGCGAGGCGCTCATGCCGCGTCGGCCCGGGCCGCCGGGCTTTCCGTCCGGGAGCCTGAAACGAGGTCGAGGAACACGTCCTCCAGCGTCTCCGGGCGCCCGGCGCCCGGGCCGGGCACCCCCAGTCGGTGCTGGGCGGCGGCCTCGCGCAATTCCTGCAGGCTGCCTTCGGCGATGAGACGCCCGGCCTGGATGATCCCGATGCGGGTTGCCAGCCGCTCGGCCACCTCCAGGATGTGCGTCGTCAGGATGATGGTCGCTCCCGCCGCCGCGCGTGCCGTCAGGATGTCCTTCACCTGCCTCGCCACGGCCGTGTCCAGGCCGGTGAGCGGTTCGTCCAGGATCAGCAGCGACGGGTTGTGGATCAGCGCCCCCGCGAGCGCCACCTTCTGGCGCATGCCGCGGGAAAAGCCCTCGCAGCGGCTGTCGCGCGCATGCCAGAGGTCGAGGCCGCGCAACAGCACGTCCGCCTCCCGCGCCGCCTCGCCCGCCGGAACGCCCCACAGGCCGGCCACGAACTCCAGGTACTCCAGCGGCGTCAGCTTGTCGTAGATCATCGGCTCGTCGGGCAGCCACGCGGTCACTTGCCGCGCCGCGAGCGGGTCGGCCAGGGCATCGATCCCGTAGACCTCGATGCTGCCGGCATCGGGCACCAGGAGCCCGGCCACCATGCGCAGCGATGTGGTCTTCCCTGCCCCGTTGGGCCCCAGCAGGGCATAGAACTCACCCGCGGCGATGGTCAGCTCCAATCCGTCGACGGCCGGCCTGTCGAAGCGCTTGTGCAGGTTTCGGATGCGCAGCGCGGGCGGGGAGGGAAGGGTCATGATGCCTGTCTCGTCGCGAGCCCTTTCGGGCCGAGCGCCGATCCTCGCATCCAAATGGTCGAAAAAGGCTGAAGCCGGAGCCACGAGATGACACCGGCCGTCGCAGCCCGACGCCTGGGCCGGGCGACGTCCCGGCGAACGCGGCCCCCGACCGTTTTCGGCAGGCTTCAGCGCTTGCGGCCGGTATTGTGGGCCACCGCCGCCTTGATGAGCGCCTTGAAGGCCTCGGCCTCGACCATGCCGCCTTCGCGAATGTCGATGGCGCGCCGCGTTCCACCGCCGAAACCGGCGTTGAACAGGCCCGCGGGGTCGGGGAGTGCCGCCCCATGCGCGAAGGTCAGCTTCACATACGCCTTGTAGACCTCGCCGGTGCACAGGATCCCGTCGTGCTCCCAGGTCGGCACGCCCCCCGGGTTGGTGGGCTTCTGCCACTTGATCGTCTCCACCACCTGGGGATCGGCCTCCCGGATGAGGCCGCGAAGCCGGGCCAGCGTGGCGCCGCGCCAGCCGCCGATGTCCGCGATGCGTGCGTCGACGCGCGAGGAGGACTCGGTGTCGGTCATGCTCGATTCTCCAAGGATCGGTGGGACGGCGGGGCGGGGCGCCCGGGCCGGCCTGCATCGCAGACCAGCCTTCCGCGCCGTCGTCGTGCCCGTCAAGCCATGTATGGTGCCTTCGTTCCTCGGACGATCCACGTCGCCCGTCGCCCCAAGGAGAAGTGTGTGACCATTTCCAACGCCTCGCCCATCGGCTTCGTCGGCACGGGAAGCATGGGAGGCGCCGTGGCGATGCGCTGGCTCGCCGGCGGTCAACGTCTGTGCATCCTGGCCGGCCCGCGGCGCAGCAACACCGACGCCCTGGTCCAGGCCGGCGCGCGGGAGGCCGGCAGCGCGGAGGAGGTCGGCGCCTGCGACCTCGTCGTCACGTGTCTTCCGTCCTCGGAGGTCGTCGAACGCGTCTCCCGGGACGTCATCCTGCCGGCGGTCCGCCCGGGCAGCATCCATCTCGACCTGACGACGGGAGATCCGCGCGTGGGCATGGACCTCGCGCGGGCCTACGAGGCGCGGGGCGCGCACTATGTCGACGGTGCCATCCTGGGCGCTCCGGAGCAGGCCGTGGCCGGCGAACTGACCATCATGCTGGGCGCCGCATCCGAACTCGCCGAGCGTCTTCGGACGCCTCTCGCCGCGGTCGCACGCCGGGTGCTGCCGATGGGGCCGACAGGGGCGGCGCACAGGGCGCGGCTGATCATGGGCTTCATCGGCATGGCGACGGCGGCGGCCAGCGCGGAAGCCCTCGTCGCGGCGACGCATGCCGGCATCGCCCTCCCGACCTTCGCCGAACTCCTCGGCGAGACGGGCATGACCAGCAGCACGTTCCAGGCCATGGCGGCCGCCGCCATCGACGGCGACGAGGCCCGCCGCAAGCTCAGCCTCGGCAACGCCGCCGAGAACACCCGTTGCCTCGCCGCGCTGATGGAGGATCTCGGCGTCGCCGCTCCCGTCGCCCGAGCGACCGCACAGACGTTCCGGGAGGCGGTGGCGCAGGGTCATGCCGACGCGTTCGTCCCCGCGCTGACCCGCCTCAAGCGCGGCACGCCAGCATAGGTCGCCGCGGTCAGGCCGCTGCCGACCCGTCGCGCGGGAGGACGATCCGGAACTCCGTGAAGCGACCGGGTTCGGACGTGACGTCGATTCTGCCGCCGTGCTGCGTCACGACGATGTCGTGGCTCAGGGACAGGCCGAGGCCGGTGCCTTCCCCCGGCGGCTTGGTGGTGAAGAACGGCGTGAACAGCTTCTGCACCACGGCCTCCGGCATGCCCGTGCCGTTGTCGTGGATCCGGATCTCGACCGCGTCCGCCGTGCCCGTGGTCGTCACCGTCAGGCAGGGCTCATAGCCGGGCTCGCCGCCCTCGGCGCGCTGGCGGACGGCATAGAAGCCGTTGCTGAACAGATTCAGCAGCACGCGGGCCAGCTCCTGCGGCCTGACGTCGGCCTCGCCGGCCTCCGGCCCGAAGTGGCGGCGCAGCGCCACGCTGAACCCCTGATGCTCGGCGCGGGCCCCGTGATAGGCCAGGCCGAGGCTCTCGTCGACGAGGGCATTCACCGCGATGCGCCGAAGCTCCCCCGACCCGCCGCGCGAGTGTTGCAGCATGGTGCGCACGATGGAGTCCGCGCGCCGTCCATGGCTGGCCACCTTCTCCAGGTTGCCCTTCAACAGCCCGGCGATCTCGTCGATCTCGGTGCGAACCGCCGGGCGGAGCCCGGCGGGGCGCAGCACGTCGATCAGTTCGTCCACGAGATCGGCGGACAGCGCCGCGAAATTGTTGACGAAGTTCAGCGGATTCTTGATCTCGTGGGCGATGCCCGCGGTGAGCTGGCCGAGCGACGCGAGCTTCTCGGTCTGCACCAGCCGATCCTGCGCCAGCCGCAGGTCGTCGATGGATCGCTCCAGCTCCACGGTCCGCGTCTGAACCTGCTGGAACAGGCTGGCATTGCGCACGGCGATCACGGCCTGGTCGGCAAAGCTGCGGACCAGGCCGATGTCCCTGTCGGTGAACCCGATCGCTTCTTCCCGGGGAATGGCCATGCAGCCGATGCCCCGCCCGTCCTGGACCAACGGCACATACAGCATCGATCCGAACCGCGCCTTGGTCAGGACGGTGCGGTCCTGCCATCGTGGGTCCTTCTGGACGTCGACGATCTGCATCGCTTCGCAGGCACGGACCGCGTCGGGGATCGGCCGGTTGTCATCGAGGCGGTAGCGAGTGGCCCGCAGATGAGCCCGCAAGTCCTCGGGCACTTTCGAGTGAAAGGCCGAGGCCACCAGCTCGTCCCCGGCGACGAGGTAGATCGTGCCGCGCGCGCCGCCGCACAGGCGGACCGCGGTGTCGATGATCGTCGTGAGGACGCCGTCGAGGTCGAGGATCGACTGGCTGACCACCTTCAGCACGTCGGCGGTCGCCGTCTGCTGATCGAGCGCCGCCTTCAGGTCTCTCGTGCGGGCCTGGACCTCGCCGAACAGACGCGCATTCTCGACCGCGACCACCGCCTGGCTGGCGAAGCGGCGAAGCAGCCCGACCTGCCGGTCGGAAAAGAGGCCGGGCATCGGACGCGTCAGGCCGAGGACGCCGACGACCGTCCCGTCCCGCAACAGGGGAGCCGACAGGCTGCCCCGGTAGTCGCCCACGCGGTGCGCACCGTAGCCGCTGAACCGCGGATCGTTGGGCAGGTCCGCGATGTTCAGCACCTCTCCGAGGGCGGCGGTCCGGCCAGTCGCAGTGCTGGAGCCGGAATCCGGCAGGATCGGATTGGCGCTCGCGAGGTCGACCCACTCCTCCGGGTAGCCCACGTGGGCCTCGAGGTGCAAAAGGTCCCCGCGCCTGATCCAGATGACGCCCCGTTCGCCGCCGCACAGGTTGATCGCGGACCGGATGAGCTGGACCAGCACCGCGCCGAGGTCCATGTCCGATCGCCCGATCGCCGCGAGGATCTCGGCGGTCGCGGCTTGCTCGGCGCGTGCCTCGGCGAGCTCGGCGGAAAGGGCGGCGGTGTCGGCTCGTTCGTCGGCGGAAGACACGGATGCAGTCCTGCGGCCAACTGGCCGGCCCAAAAACGCGTATCGCGCTCACCTTACTCCACGGTGGCGCGAACGCCTATTGCCGCGCAATCGCCGCGCCGCGCCCGCGCAGGATGTACTTCTGGATCTTGCCGGTGGCCGTCTTCGGCAGATCCTCGACGAAGGTGAACCACTGTGGGGTCTTGAAGTGGGCCATGTTGTCCCGCGCGAACTGCTTCAACTCCGCCTCCGTCGTGGAGGCGCCCGGCAGCAGCACCACGAAGGCGTGCGGCGCCTCGCCCCATTTCGGGTGCGGCATGCCCACCACCGATACCTCCTGGATGGCGGGATGGCGCAGCAGCACGCCTTCCACCTCCACGGACGAAATGTTCTCGCCGCCGCTGATGATCACGTCCTTGAAGCGGTCGCGGATCTCGACGAAGCCGTCCGGATGGACGACGGCGGCGTCGCCGGTGTGGAACCACCCGTCCACGATGGCGCGGGCGGTGGCCTCCGGGTCGTTGAAGTAGCCCTTCATCACCACGTTGCCGCGGACGACGATCTCGCCCAGCGTCGCGCCGTCATGGGGCACGTCCTGGTCCCCGTCCGCGACAACGCGGATCTCGCCGGAGCTGACGAGCTCGACGCCCTGCCGCGCCTTCACCGTGCTCAGGTCGGCCCGCTCCAGGCCGGCGTGCTCCGGCCTTTGCTCGCACACGAGGATCAGGGGCGAGGTCTCGGTGAGCCCGTAGACGTGCGTGACCTGCCAGCCGAGACCGGTCTCGATGCGCTCGATGGTGACGGCGGCGGGCGGTGCACCGGCGGTCAGCAGGCGCACCACCTGTCCCTTGGCGAGTGCGCGGGTCTCCTCCGGGGCGTTGGCGATGGCGATGAGCACGGTGGGCGCGGCGCACAGCGTGGTCACCTTCTCGCTCCCGATCAGCTGGAAGATCGCCGTTGGCTCGACCTTGCGCAGGCAGACATGGGTCGCGCCGCGTGCCGTCACGTTCCACACGAAGGTCCACCCATTGGCGTGGAACATCGGCAGGGTCCAGAGATAGGCATCGGCCGGCGACATCGGGAAATGCACCAGCGTGCCCAGGACGTTCAGATAGGCGTTGCGGTGCGTGATCATCACGCCCTTGGGCTTGGCCGTCGTGCCGCTGGTGTAGTTGATCGACAGGAGGTCGTCCTCGTCGATCGCGACCGGAGCGGGTGTGGCATCGGCGCCGGCGAGCAAGGCCTCGTAGTCGAGCCATCCGTCACGCGCCCCCTCCAGGGCCACGAAGCGCTCCACCTTCGGCATCCGGTCGCGGATCGCGTCCACCGCGTCGAGATAGTCGGAATGCACGCACAGGATCCGGGCGCCGCTGTGGTTGACGATGTAGGCGAAGTCGTCCGCGGTGAGCCGGAAGTTGATCGGCACCACCACGGCTCCCGTCATGGGCACCGCGTAGAAGGATTCGAGCTGGGCGTGGGTGTTGGGCGCGATGTAGGCGACCCGGTCGCCGTGCCGGATCCCCAGGCCCTGCAGGGCGGCTGCCCAGCGGTCGCACCGGTCCAGGAAGGCGCGGTAGGTGAGGCGCAGGTCGCCATCCACGACGGCGAGCCGTTCCGGGTAGAGGCGCCGCGCCCGGCGGGCGAATTCGAGGGGGCTGAGTGCGACCTTCACCGGCGGCGTCCTTTCTCGGGGCAGGGGGATGGTGTCGCCGACCGGGCGGCGGCCCGCGCATCCCTCGTCCCGGTGGCCACGAACGGGTGGCCACGACGCCATGCCCGCAGCACGGCCCGGTGGGCCGTGCTGGCGGTGCGGCGTCTCTCGGAAAGGCTGGTCATGGCGCGGTCGGCGGATGGATACAGGCCGCCAATCTGGCCGCCGGCCGGCCGGGCTGTCTAGTTGGCAGTCGTCAACCTGAGAGCTGGTGGAGCAATCCCCAGCGCAGCTTTGCACCTGAAGACTCCCCGGCGCGACCATCCCTCCGCCGTCCTGCCCGGCCTCGGCCCTTCGACATGCACACAAGTGATTGTCGATGGCTGAGCGCGTTTTCCCTCCCCTGCAGGGGAGGGTGGATCGCGCGAAGCGCGAGACGGGTGGGGGCGGTGCCGCAGGACTTGGCGCGACGACAGGGCCGGCCCCGGCATATCCGCTCTTTCTTTGCCGCTGTCCCCACCCGTCAGCCGCTTTGCGGCTGCCACCCTCCCCTGCAGGGGAGGGAGAGCGCCCTTCCTTCGGGCTCGAGTGAGATGTGTGAATCCCGAAGGGACGAGCCCGGCCAGGGCGCGGAGAGGGAGGCGCACGCTGGACGGGCGATGGGTGCGCAAGCTCTGAACGTCGCCATGGCCTCCCACTCGGCGCACTTCCAATCGGTGAGCTACTCAGCCGCGACCTGGGCGTGCGGGTCGGCGAGGCCGAACATGGCGCGCGCATGCTCCGGCACCGCGATGCCCGGCGTGCGGTAGTTTTGGAAGTGGTCGATGAGGCGGTCCTCCTGCTCCAGGAAGAGCCGGCCGGTGATGCCGTTCACCAGCCGGGGCACGCCGTACTTGTGGCAGCTGATGGAGACGGCCGACATGCCGCCCATGCTCAGCGTCGCCAGGGCGTTGAAGGCGTAGACGCGATCGATGCCGGGCGCGCTGCCGGCCTCGCGCTCCTGGAACCGGTACTCGCGGTCGAGATAGGGGAAATTCAGCTTGGCCTGGGGCGGATCGGCCTCGGGCGGCGTGAAGCGGTGGCGCCAGAGCAGCGCCTTCTGCGCCAGCCGCGCCAGTTCCGGGCGGCTCGCCATGTCGACCGTGACGCCCGTCGCCGAGATCACGTGGTCGAAGTGGAACACGCCTTTCGGCGTCTCGACGCGCACCTTGTCGCCCTCCATGGCGACGCGGGTCCAGGGCGAGCCGACATGGGCGCGGTAGTTGGCAAAGGCCAGAGCGCGGAAGAAGTGGTGCTCCGCCGGCGACTGGCTGAGACCCACCATGAAGCGCGAAAGCTCCCATTTGGTGACGTCGCTCAGCTCGCAGCCGTGGAAGAGCTGGCCCGCCGTCTCCACCTCGCGGGCCGCATCGATCATCGGAAGTTGCGGGCGGCGCATGAACATGTCGACGGATTTCGCGCCGGCATCGAGTGCCGTCACGGTGGCGTCGAAGGCCGAGGCCCCCGCGCCCAGCACGCCGACGGCGAGACCGGCGAAGCGGGCGGGATCGTAGGGATCGCACGAGTGATTGTAGCGCTCCGGGGGCAGGGCCGCCGCGATGAAGGGCGCCACGTTCCAGGCTCCCCCTCCCTCCATGCCGGTCGCCAGCACCACCTGCCGCGCCAGGATGGTGCGGCCGTCATCGGTCGTCAGGCGTACGACATCCGCATCGAAATCGATGTCGGAGACCCCGACCTCGTTCTCGATCTCGAGATCGGCGATCTCGCGATACCAGCGCAGGTAGTGCATCCAGTCGGTCCGCGGCACGCGCTCGATGCGGTCCCAGGCGACGGCGCCGTGCTTGGCCTTGAAGAAGCTCTCGATGGACAGGCTCGGATAGCCGAGATCGGCGCCGGTGATGTCCTTGGGGGAGCGGATCTCGTAGTTGCGGGCATAGGTTTCCCACACGCCTTCGAAACCCTTCGGATTGCGGTCGAGCAGCAGCACGTTCGTGACGCCGCGCCGCTTGAGCGCGTGCGCCGCCACGAGACCGTTCTGTCCCGCGCCGATGATGACCACGTCGCGCACGGGTTGCCCGTCGACGGTCTTGGGCAGGACCCATGGCTTGGTCGCGAAGGACAGCATCGCCATCTCGGCCCGGGCCTGGTCGGCGAGGGCGGCGAGGCGTTGGGCGACTGAGGGCATCACGAGGGCGTTCAAGGCGATCTCCGGGGCAAGAACTGGTGATCCGAGCCTGATGCTCGCGGATCCGAGCGGCGGGCGGGTAGCGGCGAGATGGCACCGGCGCGTTGCCTGTGAGGCAACGCTCAGCCGGCCTGCGCCCTTGTTGGGGCGGCGGTCGGGTCATGGCCGCTCGCGCCCACGACACGGTCGCGGAACACGGGCAGGGTCTCGCGGATGAGTTCCAGCAGCACGGCTCCCGCGTTCGGCAGATTGCGGCCGGGCTGCGTGTAGACGCACAGGTGCGGCGACTTGGCGCGCTTGTCCTCCAGCGGCGTGAAGGCGATGCGGCCGAGCTCGATGTCCTGGAGGATCCCGACCGCGGTCCGGAAGCCCGTCCCGAGCCCGTTCTGCACCAGCGCCGTGATCAGGTCCGGTGCGTTCGTCTCCACCACGCCCTGCTGGGTCAGGCCGCTCGCCAGCCGGTTCGACAGGCCCACGCCGCCCCCGGTCCCCTCCTTGGCCTGCACGAGCTGCTCCTCGAACAGGTCGCGCATCGACACCACCGGCTTTTCCGACAGCGCGCTGCCCGGCGGCGAGATGACGCCGAGCGGGATCTCCTCGGACGCCGTGATGAACACGTCCGAGCGCGTCGGCGGCGACATGGCGAGGCCGATGTCGGTCAGCCCCTGGGCCACCTGCTCCAGCACCTCGAGGGCGGAGCAGACCTCCACGTAATAGGTGACGCGGGGATAGCGCTCGTGGAAGCGCGCCAGCAGAGGCGCCACGAAGTCGCGGCCTATCCCGTCCTCGCAGGAGATCCGGATGTGGCCGCGGCGCAGGCCGCGCAGGTCGTCGATGGTGGCGATGGTGCGCTCGAGGTCGTGCTCGAGGCGCAGCGTGTAGTGGTAGAGGACCTCGCCGGCGGCCGTCAGCCGCACGCCGTCCGCATTGCGGTGGAACAGCTTGCACTGCAGCTGGTCCTCCAGCTTCAGGATCTGGCGGTTCACCGCCGAGGGAGCCACGTTCATGAGCTCGGCCGCCGCCCGCATCGAGCGCGTCCGCACCGTCTCGGCGAAGTAGCGCAACGCCACCAGGTGGACGTGGACGAAGCTGTTGGGCATGGCGTGACGGCCTGGGCCGGCAGGGGGAGGCGTCAGGCGGCCGGCCGTTCCGCAAGAGCGCCGGGCAGCGGCCGGTAGACGAGGCGGGGTACCACCTCCTCGCGCATCAGCCGCATCCCGACATGCACGTCTTCAAGATCCATGCCGGCGATGCGCATCATCACGTCGAGCCGGTCCACGCCGGTCTCGGCCAGGTAGTCGTTCAAGGCCGCGGTGACCTCGTCGGGGGAGCCGGCGACGACGTTGATCCAGCGCAGCCGCTCCTCTTCGCTCGACGGTGTCTCCGACACGATGCCTTTGGCCAGGGCCTCGCGGAAATAGGGCCCCTTGCTCATCTGGCCCCAGTAGATGTCCGCCGCCCGGCGGCTCTTGGCCAGCGCCTCCTCGTGCGTGGGCGCGATGAACACCAGGCGCACGCCCCTGGCCTGGCCCAGGCCGCCGGCCGCCCTGTAGCGCTGCACGTAGCCTGCCTGAACGCTGGGCAGTTCGGCCTGGCCCATGACGAAATTCAGGCCGCGCGCCGCGATGTGCTCGATCGTGGCGTCGTCGCGGCAGGCGACGAAGAGGCGCGAGACGATGTCGACCGGCGATGTGGGGACGATGGGCGGCAAGCCGGTGGCCGGGCTGTCCGTCAGCGCGTTCAGGAGATCGTCGAGCAGGCCGCGGAAGTGTGCCGCCTTGGCCGCGCCCTGCAGGGCGCCGGGCTGGTTCGAACCGAGCCCCACCCCGAAATCCACCCGGCCTCCCGACAGGACCGCCAGGGTGTTCATCTCCTCCGCCGTCCGCATCGCGGAGGTGGTCGCCAGCACGCGCACGCCCGTCCCGAGCCGGATCCGCCGCGTCTGCGCGGCGGCGTAGGCGAGCACCATCTCGGTCGCCGCGAGGCGACCCCAGAACACGGCGCCCTCGCGCCGGTGGTGATGCTCACCGATCCAGGCCGTGTCGAAGCCCAGCTCGTCGGCGAGGCGGATGGTCGAGAGCACCTGCTCGTAGAGGTCGGCGTCGCTGACCTCGCTGGCGGCCCAGCCCTGGTCCATCAGCCCCATCGGTGGTGGTTTGGTGGGCATGGTGTCCTCTCCAGGTCCAGGGGATCAGGTGGAAGCCGTGCGGCGCCACGGCATGGCGAGGCGCTCGGCGACGACGACGGCGCCGAAGACGCACAGGCTCATGGCCGTGCAGGTCAGGGCCGTCGCCCAGACCTCGGGGATCTGGTAGCGGGCCCCGTAGAGCGTGATGAGGAAGCCCAGCCCTTCCGACGAGGCGAGCCATTCCGCCACGATCGAGGACACCACGCAGGTGCAGGCGGTGAGCTTGAGGGCGTTGAACAGGAACGGCACGGATGCGGGCAGGCGCACCATGAACAACACCTGCCGGGGCGACGCGGAGAGCGTGTAGAGCAGCTCCTTCACGTCGGTGTCGGCGCTGCGCAGGCCGCGATAGGCGTTCACCAGCATGGGGAAGAAGGTCAGGAACACGGCGATGAAGATCTTCGGCGCCATCCCGTTTCCGAGCCACAGGATGAGCACGGGTATGATGGCCACGATCGGCACCGCCTCGGCGGCGATGGCGAGCGGATAGATGGTGCGGCGCGTGAGGTCGGAATGCACGAAGGCGATGGCGATCAGCAGGCCGAGCGTGTTGCCGATGGCAAAGCCGGCCAGCGCCTCGCCCAGCGTCACCAGCATGTTGGCGAGGATCTCGCCCCCCGAGGTGGAGAAGGCCGAAACGATGGCCGCGGGCGAAGCCAGGATGAGGGCGTCGATCTTGCCGGTCGCGGTGACGTACTGCCACAGGGCGAGGCCTGCGACGAGCAGCAGGGCGGGCAGCACGACCTTGCGGGCGCGCTCCCACCGGGTGGGCCCCTCGTCGGCCACGGGCGCGGGAGTCGCCGCTGCGGTGGCGGGGATGAGCACCGATGCGTCCACGGCGCTCATGCGTCCATCTCCGCGGCCGTCGCGGTGAAGCGTCCGCACAGGTGCTCGGCGACGTGCACGAGGCCCAGCAGCGAGAGGGTGAGGCCGGCCGAGGTGAAGATCGCGGCCCACAGGCTGGCGAGCTTGAAGTACTGCGAGGAGACTACCACGAGGTAGCCCAGGCCCACATTGGCCCCGATCCATTCCGTCACGAGCGCCGAGATGAAGCAGGACGACGCGCTGATCTTCAGCGCCGCGAAGAAATAGGGCACCGCGGTGGGGAAGGAGACCAGGAAGAGGCGCTGTCGGCGGCTGGCGGAGAACGTGTGCAGCAGCTCGTCGAGGTCGGCATCGACGGCGGCGAGCCCTCTCATCATGTTCAGGAAGGTCGGGAAGTACACCGTGAAGGACACGATGGCGATGATCGGAGGATAGCCACGCCCGAGCAGGACGACGACGACCGGCGCGAACACGATGATCGGGATGGCACGGCTCACCAGCGCGTAGGGATAGAACATGTCCCGCAGCGCCGGCACCGACGAGAGCACGGCGGCCGCCACGACGGCGGTCGCGTTGCCGATGACGAAGCCCGACAGGGCCTCGGTCAGCGTCGCGGTGCCGTGGCGCACCAGCACCTCGGTGTTGTTCACGAATTCCAGGGCGACCGCCTGGGGCGCCGGCAGGAAGTAGAAGGGGATCAGGCCGGTGGCCGAACCCACCGCCCACAGCAGCACCAGGCCGAGGAGGCAGGCGGCGGGCGGCAGCACGGCGCCGAGGAGCGCGCCGATCCGTGAAGGCTCGTCCGGGCCGGCGGCGGCCATCGCAGGGACCAGGGGGATGTCTGTCATGGATCGCCCTCCGTGGGCGGCTCGCGCGAGCCGCCCGTCGCGCAGGCTTCAGATCTTCGGCACGCCGGCCATTTCCAGGATCTCGGTCGTGGTGATGGCGGCGGGATCGATCTTCTTCGATGCGGTCTTGGCCTCCAGCGCGTTCGCGGTGGTCTCCTCCCAGGTCTTGGGGTCGACCCAGAGGATGCCCTTCTCGGCGGTGAGCGGCGACTTCATGTAGTTGGCCTGCTGCACGGCCTGGAACGTCTGCTGGTCGATGTTGAGGCCGTCGTTGAACTTGCCGTCGACGATGAACTTCGCGGCGGCCGCCGGGTCCTTGAAATACTCGGTCCAGGCCTTGGCCTCCGCCTTCATGTAGGCGGCCAGGATCTTCTTGTTCTCGGGCTTCTCCAGGAAGTCGTTGCGCACGATCCACGAGCCGGACTGCGAGTTCATGCCGAAGGAGCCGAGCGGCAGGACGTTCACCGGCACGCCCGCCTGCTCAATGAGCCGCGGCTCGTTGAAGGCGAAGGTCGTGATCATGCACTCGACCGTGCCGGCGATGATGTTGGAGATGTCGCTGTTGCCGATGGGCGTGACCTTCACGTCGGCGATGTTCACGCCGTTCTTGCCCAGGAACGCGGTGGCGAAGACCTGCGCGGCCTGCTTCACGCCGAGCTTGCGGCCCACCACCTGCTTCGGCGAGGTGATGCCGCTGTCCTTGCGGCAGGTCATGGCCGTCGGCGCCGTCTGGAACTGGCCGGCGATGACCTTCAGGGGCGCGCCCTTGTCGACCGCCGCGACGACGGACTCGGCCGCCGTCATGCCGAGCTGCGCAATGCCCGAGGACACCATCTGCACCTGGTCGATGCCGTTGCCGCCGGGGATGAGCTTCACGTCGAGGCCGGCTTCCTTGAAGTAGCCCTTCTCGCGGGCGTAGAGCGCACCGAAATTCTCGACGTTGGGGATGTAGGACAGCACCACCGTCAACGACTGCGCGCTCGCGGGCAGGGCGGCGCCCAGCGTCAGGGCTGCAGCGCCGGCAAGTCCGCCGAGAAGGGTCTTGGTCATGGGTCAGGTCTCCGGGAGATCGTGGGGAAGGCGGGGCTGCGCGAGGCGAAGGCGGATCAGTGCAGTGGCGCGCCCCCGTGCAGGGCATGGCGCAGTTCGGCCTCGCAGGCCGTGAAGCGCGGGTCGTCGCGCATCGCCGCCGTGCGGTCGTGGCCGAAGCCGATGCGCACCAGGTGCGAGATGCGGCCCGGGCGTGGCGTCATCACCGCGACCTGGTCGGACAGGATGATCGCCTCGCTGATCGAGTGCGTGACCAGGAGCATGGTCGCGCCGGTCTCGCGCAGGATCCTCAGCAGCTCGAAGTTCAGCTTCTCGCGCGTGATCTCGTCGAGGGCGCCGAAAGGCTCGTCCATGAGCAGGAACTGCGGGCGCAGCGTCAGCGCCCGGGCGATCGCCGCGCGCTGCCGCATGCCGCCGGAGAGCTCGTGCGGATAGGCGTTCTCGAACCCGGCGAGGCCGACGAGCTCGATCATCTGCATCGCGGTGTTGCGGCGCTCCACGGGTTGCGCGCCGGCCACTTCCAGGCCGAGCTCCACGTTGCCGAGGATCTTGCGCCACGGCAGCATCGTCGACTGCTGCGACACCAGGGCGAAGGTGCGGTTGGCGCGGGCCTGCGCCGGGGAGAGCCCGTGCAAGGTGGCGACGCCGGCCGTGGGCTTCACGATGTCGGCGAAGATGCGCAGCAGCGTGGACTTGCCGCATCCCGACGCGCCGATCAGGGACGCCCAGGTGCCGCGCGGAATGTCGAGGCTGCACTCGGCGAGCGCCACCGTCTCGTGCTGGCCCCGCCTGTAGGTCATGCCCACGGCCTCGGCCCTCAGGCCGATCGGACCCGGGTCGCTCGCGGCCATCGTCGTGGTCATCATCGGGCCTGTGTCGCGCACGGGGGCGGAGACCGGGAAACGGGGAAAGCGAAAGGACATGGCCCACCTTCGCGCGGCCCGCATGCTCGCGCGACGGACCGGCGCCATCACTTCAGGACAGTGTGCGATCGGGCGGTCTTGGGCTCACGCTCACGGCTGTTCGCCGCCCTCGACATGAACGCTAGGTCAGCCGCGAACGAGCCGACAAGTGAAGTTTTCAGGTCGAGGCGTTGCGCGTTCGGCAACGCTGCGCGAGTTGCCCAGTGTTTGGCGCGCCACTGCCGAAAGCACCGGCACGATGCCGCGCCGGCGATCACCTCGGGGATGAGCCTTTTTGGATTGTCCGTGCTGCCCGATCGGCAACGCCGGCCGCTTCGCACGGCCAAGCGTCTCGCGCGGCTCCGGTTTTCCGATCGGCATCGATCCTGCACGGCCTCCGCAGCGAGCTTCACGGGGTGCCGTCCGGCACCCTATCGTTCCGGACGGACGGCAATCGCGGGAGTCAGGCATGACCGAAGGCACTCGGACGACGGCGGGGCTCGACACGCTCATGGCGGAAATGCCCGCCTGGGGGTCGGAGTTCACCGGCACCTTTTCCAACCACGCGCCGATGGTGATCACCGCGCTCGACCGGATCGGCGGCGATCCCGAACGGCTGCGGGACTTCTTCGTCCACTACCGCGACACCAAGAACCTCCTGCCCTTCGGCCATCCCACCGAGGCGCTCGATGCGCGGACCTGGCAGACGGCCCTGGGCCTGCGCGAGCGCGAGCCGGACCTGCGGGCCTTCTTCGCGCAGGAGGTCGCTGGCCTCGGCATCGACGGCGCCGTTCGCCGCTACGTGCCGCACCTCGCGCCGGGGGTGCCGGCCAGCGCCTTCCACGGGCTGATGCGGCTCGCCTACGGCCTTCTGCGCCGCGACGCCGACGACGTCGCCGTCGCGCTCGGCTACTGGGCCGCGACCTACTTCACGCTCCCCGCACCCACCGGCGCCGCGCCGATCACGCAGGATCCCGCCGAGGTCCTCGCCCGCACGGCCGCCATCGAGCCGCTGCATCGCCTGAAGCTCCACGACCTCCTGTGGCAGAACATGCGTGACTGCGGGCAGACGCCGGAGTTTCGACCCGTCGTCGACTGGCTCGCCATCGGTCCCGACACCATGCGCCGGATGGCTGGCACCGCGATCGTGCTCTTCGCGGCGACGCAGCACTTCGCGGCCCTGCACGTCGTCACCGGACTGCACTGGATCCGTCTCGTCGCGCCCTTCGTCGACCAGGACACGGTCGACACGCTGCTGCGGCGCTTCTGGCAGGGCGTGGCCGGCCTCGTGCCCGAAATCGGCTTTCCGGTGTTTCCCGACGCCGCGACCGTCGCGCGCTGGCGCGCCATCCCGGCCCCGGACTGGCCCGCGCTGCAGGCCGCGGCGGCCCGGAGCTACGACGAGCACGACATCTCGATCGCCTATTCCGGGCACGAGGAGGACAAGGTCTACGGCGATCCGCTCTACCGCGTGGCGGTGGCGCGGCGCCTCGGCCTGATCGGAGACTACGCGTGAGCACGCCAGCGCCCCTGCCCGTGGGAGACTGCATCATCGAGGCCGGCACGGTGCTCGTCGGCGTCGGGCCCGACGGACGGATGGAGACGCGCCACGACGTCGGAATCCGCGTCCAGCAGGGCAAGATCGTCCAGGTCGGCGCGATGCCGGCCGTCGCCTACGGCAACGATCATCTCCCCCGCCATGGCTCGCGCGGCATGATCGCCATGCCGGGGCTCGTCAACGGCCACCATCACTTCGGCCTGACGCCGCTGATGATGGGCGTGCCCTTCGCGCCGCTCGAACTCTGGCTGCCGCGCTTCCGCGCCATGCGTGGCGTCGGCACCCGGCTCGACACCCTCTACTCCGCCATCGAGATGCTGGAGAGCGGCACCACCACGGTGCACAACATCAACAGCGGGCTCGCAGGCACTCCGGATCAGTGGATGGCGATGGCCGACGAGACGCTCACGGCCTATGGCGACATCGGAATGCGGGCCGGCTTCTGCTTCATGATCCGCGACCGCAACGTCCTCTCCTACGAGGACGACGCGCAAACGCTGGCGGCGCTGCCGGAACCGGCTCGGGGCTGGCTCGCCGCCAAGCTGAAGGGGACCATGCTTCCCATCGCGTCCATGATGGACTTCTTCCGGGCGCTCTGCGACCGGTGGCAGGTGGCCCGGCCAGGGCACGTGCGCATCAACCTCGCGCCGGCGAACCTGCACTGGTGCAGCGACGAGGCCCTGCAGACGATCGTCGAGACGGCACGCAGCCGGAAGGCGAACGTGCACATGCATCTCATCGAGACCGAGCGGCAGGCCCTCTTCGCCGAGCGTCGCTTCGGCCGCAGCGCCATCGCCCATCTCGACGCGCTCGGCTGCCTGGGGCCGGAGATGACCTTCGGGCACGGCAACTGGGCGACGCGCGAGGACCTCGACAGGCTCGCTGCCTGCGGCTGCTCGATCTGCCACAACCCGTCCTCGGGGCTGCGGCTCGCCAGCGGCATCGCGCCGATCAACGAGATGCGCCGGCGCAAGATTCCCGTCGCGCTGGGGATCGACCAGTCGAACCTCGCCGACGACCGCGACATGACGCTGGAGATGAAGCTCGCCTGGGCCCTGCACCGCGAGACCGGGCTGTGGACCGATCGCCCCGACGCGGCCGCGATCCTGCAGATGGCGACCGAGCATGGCGCGCGCACCGTCGGCTTCGGCGGCTTCACCGGGCGCCTGGAGCCCGGATGCCAGGCCGACATCGTGCTCATGGACCGCGACAAGGTCGGCCGTCCCTGGCTCTCGCCGCGCACGCCGCCCGAGGAGGCGGTCCTTCATCGCGGAGGACGTCACGCCATCGACCAGGTCTTCGTCGGCGGTCGGCTCGTCGTCGACGGCGGCAAGGTCATCACCATCGACCGTGACGCCGTGCTCGCGGAGATCAAGGCCCGCCTGTCGCAGCCGCCGTCGGCCGCCGAGACGGAGGCCGAGGCGATGGTGGACCTCATGATGCCCGCGCTGGAGGCCTTCCACCGCGAGCGCACGGTGGAGGCCGGCGTGAAGAGCTACCGCTACAACCGGATGGCGGATTGAAGCGGGAGAAAAGCCGATGCGTGAGTGGATCAAGGCCCCCCTGGCGATCCTGGCGGAGAACGCCGCCGGCGGCCTCGTCGTCGAGGATGGCCGGATCGCCGAACTCCTGCTTGCCGGCGCCGCCCCGCCGTCCCCGGTCGATGCCGTGTTCGACGCGTCACGGCATGTCGTCATCCCGGGCCTCGTCAACACGCACCACCACATGTTCCAGACACTGACCCGCGCCCACCCGGCCGGGATCAACAAGGAGCTCTTCCCCTGGATCGACGCGATGCTGCCCCTGTGGTCGCGGCACGTGAACGCCGACAATTTCCGCCTCGCCACCCGGCTCGCGCTGACCGAGCTCCTGATGTCGGGCTGCACCTGCGTCTCCGACCACCACTACCTGTTTCCGCCGGGGCTCGACGACGCGATGGACATCCAGGCCGAGGAGGCGGCGGCGCTCGGCATGCGCGTCACGCTCACGCGCGGCTCCCTCAACCTGACGATCGAGGAAGGCGGGCTCGCGCCGGAGCGCGGCACGCAGGATGCCGACACGATCCTGGCCGATTGCGAGCGCATCATCGGGCGCTATCACGACACGTCCGACGGCGCGATGACCCGGGTGGCGCTGGCCCCGTCCGCGCCCTTCGTCGTGTCGAAGCGTCTCATGATGGAGACGGTCGGTCTGGCCCTGCGCCACGGCTGCCAGTTGCACACGCACCTCGCCGAGACGCGCGACGAGATCGACTACTGCCGGGAGCGCTTCCAGTGTCGGCCCGTCGACTATCTGGAGGACGTGGGCTGGATGAACGACCGCGTTTGGCTTGCCCACGGCGTCCATTTCAACGACGACGAGATCACGCGCCTCGGCCGGGCCGGCGTGGGGGTTTGCCACTGCCCCACCTCGAACATGGTGCTTGCGTCGGGCCAGTGCCGCACCCGCGACCTGGAGGCCGCCGGGTCTCCCGTCGGGCTCGGCGTGGATGGCTCGGCCTCCAACGACAGCTCGAACCTGATGGAGGGCGTTCGCCACGCCCTCATGCTGAACCGACTGCGCTACGGTTCGGCCGCCGTGACCCATCTCGACGCCCTGCGCTGGGCCACGGAAGGCTCCGCCCGCTGCCTGGGCCGCGACGACATCGGCACGATCGCCGTCGGAAGACAGGCCGACCTCGCCCTCTACACGCTCGACGAGCTGCGCTTCTCCGGTGCCGGCGACCCGCTGGCGGCCCTCGTGCTCTGCGGCGCCCACGCGGCGGATCGCGTGATGGTCAAGGGCTCGTGGCGCGTCGTGGACGGACGTCCGCTGGGCGTCGACCTGCAGCGCCTGCGCCGCGAGCACGGCGAGGCGGCGAAGGTTTTTCTGGAGAAAGTGTGATCGGCGCGACCTTCGGGGTCTACGCGGAGCACCTCAGGATCGGGACGCCATAGCGGCCGGCAAACGCGTTGTCCGAAACGAAGGTCAGTCCTTCGGACAGGGCCTGTGCCACGAGCAGATGGTCGAAGGGGTCGCGAGCATGCCTAGGCGACCGGAACCGTCAGCGCCTGCCGAGGCCGCGAAGCGCCGCTGCGCCGTCCCGCGCCGCGTTTGCGACATCCTCGAACAGATGGGCCAGCTCGTCGAAGACGCTCGCGTCCGGCTCGTCGGTCGCGACCTCGTCGAGATCCGCCAGCAGGGCGACGAGGCCGGCGATCAGATCGCGCTGGTGGCGCGCCTCGGACAGGTCGCGGCGAGCCTGGCGCCGCGCCTCGAGGGTCGCGAAGCGGGCGAGGGCGTCGTCGAGACGGGCCCGACACGTGCAGTCGAGGTCGACGGTCCGCAGCACGGCCTCGACGCGGCCCAGCACCGTGGCGGTCGCGACGGGCCGTTCGTTCATCCCGGCCTCCGCGAGATCCGCACACGCCACACCTTGGGGCCCTGTTCCTCGTAGTCCCAGTCGAAGCGGTCCGCGAAATACTCGCTGAACTGATAGTGCAGCGGCACCGGATCGTGGTCGTTGACCAGCATGAACGCCTCGCCCGGCTGCAGCATGTCGAAGGTGCCGAACACGATGGGGTGGCGCATCCGCGGCGCGATCTGGCGCACGTCGATGATGGTTTCAGTCACCTGGCCGCAAGCACACATGAGGGATCTCCGGTTGGCGCGCGCTGCCTCGGGACGGGCAGCAAGGCCCTCAGTGTGCCGGGCGGAACCTCCGCGGTCTTTGTGCGGGAACAACCTCGCGGTCCGTCGGCCGGCCGCCGTCCCGACCGGGTGCGCCGCGTCCGGCGCGAGACGGAAACGGCCCGGGAGCCTACGCCTCGATCGCGCGCTCGAGGCTCTCCCGCAGGGAGCGCACGTCGCGCGTCAGCCGGGCGATCTCGGCGCGCGGCAGATCGACCGCATCCGCGATGCACCGGACCACGTCTGCGGCCTCGCCGCGCAGGGCCTCTCCCTTGTGCGTCAGGGCGACCATCACGCGCCGTTCGTCCTCGACCGAGCGCCGGCGCGTGATGAAGCCAAGCGCCTCGAGCCGCTTGAGGAGCGGGGTGAGCGTGTTGGTGTCGAGGCCGAGCCGCTCGCCGATGCGACCCACGGTCACGTCGTCCTGCGCCCACAGGCACATCATCACGAGATATTGCGGATAGGTGAGACCCAGCCGCTGCAACGGTTCGCGATAGACGCGGTTGAAGGCGAAGCCCGTCGAATAGATCGCGAAGCACAGCAGATCGTCGAGATCGGGCGGCGAGGCCCTCGCGGCGGGCTTCGCCCTCGCAGGGGACTTGGCCCGTGCAGGGGACTTGGCCTGTGCAGGGGACTTGGCCTGTGCAGGAGACTTGGCCTGCGCAGCGGGCTTGGTCTTCACCGGGGACTTGGCGTTGCGGGTGCTCATGGAGGGAAAATAGATCGTGCGCGATCCTATCGCAAGCGTTGACATCCGCCGGGTCGCGGCGCTAGAAACATCGCCATTGGATCGCACGCGATATAACGGCGAGCGATACAAATGAATTTCCGCAACCGGACAATCCAAGAGGAGCCCCCGATGCCGGTCGATGCCAAGTACACCACCTCTGCAACCGCAAGCGGCGGCGGCCGCGACGGCCGTACGGCGCTCGCCGACGGGACGATGACCCTCGATCTCGTCGTGCCCAAGGAACTCGGCGGCCCCGGCGGCAATGGCGCCAACCCCGAGAAGCTCTTTGCGCTCGGCTACTCCGCCTGCTTCCTCGGCGCCATGCGCGTGGCCTCGGCCCAGACCAAGATCAAGCTGCCGGAAGGCTCGACCGTGTCGGCCACCATCGGCATCGGTCCGCGCTCGGAAGGTGGCTTCGGCATCACCGCCGCGCTCGACGTCTACCTGCCCGGCCTGCCCGAGGCCGAGGCGCGCACGCTGGTCGACACGACCCACACCATCTGCCCGTACTCGAACGCCATCAAGGCGAGCGTGGACGTGAAGACCACGACGCGCGGCTGAGGCACGTGCGCGCACGCTGACGCTGCGTCCTTCGACACGCCGCCTGCGGCGGTTGCTCAGAGCTTGTGAATCTTTCTCTTAACTGCCCCCAAGCCCCTCATCCTGAGCCACGGCCCGCAGGGCCGTGAGTCGAAGGACGCACAAAAATGCCGCTGCGGGCATGCTGCGTCCTTCTACTCGGCCGCTTTGCGGCCGGCTCAGGATGAGGGAGATGGGGGCGGGGATAGATTCACATCCTCTCAGGATGAGGAGCTTGGTGGGTGTTGATGACCTCCCACGTCCTCATCCTGAGCAGGCCGCGGAGCGGCCGTGTCGAAGGACGCAGAACCTTTCCGCGCGGGGTCGATCTCACCCCGCGATGTATGGCTTCCGCGTGAGCCCCGACAGCACCTCCGCGCCGCCGGCGCGCAGGATCACGATCTCCTCCAGCCGGACGCCGAACTCGCCCGGCAGGTAGATCCCCGGCTCGATCGAGAAGACGTGCCCTTCCTGCAGGATCGTGTCCGCCGTCGCGGTGATGTAGGGCGGCTCGTGGATGTCGATGCCGAGCCCATGGCCGGTGCGGTGCACGAAGCGCGGGCCGTAGCCGGCCTTGGTGATCACGTTGCGCGCCGCCTCGTCGACACTGCGCGCCGTGACGCCCGGCTTGGCCGCCGCGAGGCCCGCCTGCACGGCCTCCTCGACGACCCCGACGATCGCCATGAAGCGCGGATCGGGATGGCCGCAATAGGCGACGCGGGTCATGTCGCTCGGATAGCCGTCCATGCGCCCGCCGATGTCGATGAGCACGGGCTCGCCGGCTTTCAGCACGCGACCGCCGGTGTGGTGGTGCGGGAAGGCGCCGTTCTCCCCGAAACAGACGCTGCGGAACTGCGTGGTGGCGCCGTGGGCCTCGTAGAAGCCCTCGACCAGGCGCGCGATCTCGAGCTCCGTCACGCCGGGCTTCAGGGCGGCGTAGGCCGCCTCCATGGCGCGGTCGTTGAGGAGCGCGTTCGCCTTGAGGATCCCGTATTCCGTCTCGTCCTTCACCGCCCGCAGCGCGCCCACCGTGTCGTCGGTGAAGCGCCGCGTCGCGCCGGGCAGCGCATCGAGCAGGAGGAGCGCGAAGTCGGCCCGCATGGTCTCGTCGACCACGACCGACGGCGCGGCCTTGCCGGCGAGCACGGCCGCCAGCGCCTGCCGGAGCGCGTCGTGCGGGCCTTCGGCATCCGCCCAGGGGAAGAACGGCAGGTCGGTCTTGGCGCGCACGCTGTCGACATTCAGTGCCGGCATCAGGAAGCAGGCCTGGTCGCGGCCGAACAGCAGCATCACCGGCCGCTCGTCGCCGTGCGGCGACACGCCGGTCAGGTACGCCATGTGCGACGTCGGCCCGAGCGCCACGAGATCGGTGCCCGTCTCGGACATGAGGGCACGCAGGCGGGCGAAGCGGTCAGCGGTGGACATGGCGATTTCCTGTTGGTGTGCGGAGGGGTGTTTCGCTTCCGGCGGGCCGGCGATCAGCGCTGTTGCAATCGTGTCCAGTTCACATCCCCCCAGCCGTCATCCCCGGGCTTGGCCCGGGGATCCACGACTTTGCCGGGGCCCTCCCAAGTCGTGGGTGGCCGGGCCAAGTGTTTAGACCGGGGAGATGGTGGACACCTGTT
>NZ_CAMFHB010000032.1 GCF_945952055.1 uncultured Alsobacter sp. | reverse complement strand
GGCGGCATGGACGAGCCCGAGCTGAAGATCATCGACGTCTTCATCTGCAAGCTGCGCAAGAAGCTCGCCAACGCCTCCCAGGGCAAGAACTACATCGAGACCGTGTGGGGCCGCGGCTACGTGCTGCGTGAGCCCAACGAGACCGACGAGCGCATTCCGGCCTGATCCCCTCCCCGCAGCGGGACAGCGAAAAACCCCCGGTCCATGGCCGGGGGTTTTTGCTTTGTCGGGCTGCAGCCTGCGTCGTTTTGAAGGAAACGGATCGTGCTCCGGGGTCCTTGGCTGTCGCCTGCTTCTCGCGAAAGGCCGGGTTCCACCCTTTCGCGGCGGGCTGTCGCCCTTCAGGCGATCGCGGCCAGTCGCTGCAGGCCGGTCGCCAACTGGCGTTCGCGGCTGCGCCGGTAGACACCCGGCTGGGCCGGATCGGGCTGCAGGCGGCCGGTGAGGCCGATCACCGATTCCGTCGCGCCCAGCAGCAGCGCCCCGTCCGGCGCCAGGGCGTTGGCCACACGATCGAGCAGGGCCTGCTTCACGTGCGTGTCCAGGTGCATCAGCAGGTTGCGGCACAGGATCACGTCGAACGCCCCCGCGACGGTCTCGTGCGCGAGGTTCACGACCTCGAAGCGGATGGCGCGGCGAAGGTGCGCCGAAATCGTCCAGTCTTCCCCGTCACGGGTGAAATGGGCCAGCAACTCGCGGATCGGCAAGCCGCGCTGGACCTCGAAATGGTCGTAGCGTCCGGTCGTGGCCTGCGCGATGGCCGAGGCCGAGATGTCAGTCGCGAGGATGTCGACGCTCCACCCTGCCAGAGCTTCAGCGTGCCGGGCCAGGACCATGGCCACGGAATAGGCTTCCTGGCCCTTCCCCGTCGCCGCGCACCAGATCCGCAGCTTCCGCAGGTGCGACCGCTCCGCCATCAGGGACGGGATCAGCACCGTGTCGAGCTGTTCGAAGGGACGGCGGTCGCGAAAGAAATGCGTGTCGGCGGGCAATAGCGCATCGATCAGGCGCACTTCGAGGGCCTGTGCCCCGCCGCGCACCCGGGCAATGACGTCCTCCGCCCCCGCCAGGCCCATCTCGGCCGCGAGGGCCTCGAGGCGCCTTTCCACGAGATACCGCTTCTCCGACCAGAGCGTCAGGCCCGCCCGGCGCAGCATCAGGGATTGGACGAAGCGGAAATCCTGCGCTGTCACGGCGCGCACCGATGGACCGGCAACCCCTCCCGGGGCCGGGTCTCGACGTTCGGGCGGGGCGAGCCCAGGAGGGTCACGGCAGGTTCACCGGCGCCGCGTCGGGCTAAAGGAGCCCGGCCTGCTGGAACTTCAGCGTCATGATCTCCTTGTCGAAGGGCTTCATGATGTACTCGTCGGCCCCCGCGTGCATGGCACGGGCGATCGTCCCGACATCATTGTCCGTCGCGCAGAAGATCACTTTCGGCCGTTCTCCACCCGGCATGCGGCGCAACGCCTTGATGAAGTCGTAGCCGTCCATTTCGGGCATGCTCCAGTCGACGATGATGCCTTCCGGCATCCTCGCCTCGCAGGACACGAGCGCCTCCCTGCCATCCGTCGCCTCGGCAATCTCGAAGTCGAGGGACTCGAGAATGCGCCGCGAGACCTTGCGGATGACGGCACTGTCGTCAATCACCAGGCAGTACTTCATGGCTCGGTTTCCCTCGCGAGTGGCAACGCCGGCGCCAGGGCGGACGGCGCAAGCATGGCATCGATGTCCAGAACCACCAACAGCCCTTCGGAGAGCCAGTGGATTCCCCGTGAAAAGCTCGCCCAGCGTGGATCCAGGTTCAGCGGGTTGGGCTGGCAGTCGCCGTCCATGACGCTGACGACCTCGCCGACGCTGTCGACGATGAACCCGAAGGATTCGCCGCCGCGCTCGATGCCGACGACCATCGCGCCGGGCGCGGGGCGCTCGGCCGGCAGGCGCAGCAGCTTGCGCATGCAGATGGCCGTCACGACCCGGCCGCGCAGGTTGATCAGCCCGGCGACCGCCGGCGGGGCCAGGGGCACCTTGGTCACGGCCCCCGCCATGAACACGTCGCGGACGCTGCCGATCTCGAGCCCGAAGCGCTGGCCGTCGATGAAGACGGTGACGTAGTCGGTCCGCAGCGACGTGCTTTCGGTCGGCTCGAAAGCCAGGCGCGTGACGAAGGTCATGACAGCGCCTCCGCGTCCGCCAGCGTCTCGGCCAGGGCATCGAGAAGGCCGGGGCGGTCGAACTTGGAGACCACGTCGGCCAGTTCCAGGCGGCGGGCCCGGTCGACGACGGACGAGCCACCCCGCGCCGACAGGGCAATGACCGGCGGCTGGCGCAGCCGGTGCCCGGCCCGCAGTTCCTCGGCGAGGTCGAATCCGTTTCTGCCCGGCGCCTCGACGTCGGCGACGATGGCATCGAACGGCTCGCCGCGTTCCAGAAGCCCGATCGCCGCATCGACTTCGGCCAGGGCGACGACTTCGTAGCCCGCCGCCTTGAGCACCGGGGCCAGCATGCCGCGAAAGAACGGCGCGGCCTCGAGCAGCATGATGCGGCGGCTGCGCGGCGCCGGACCCGCGGCCTGTCCCTCCGGATGGTCGGGATGCGCGCTCGCGAGCCAATAGCCGATGTCCAGGACCTCGGTGGCACGCTCGCGGATCACGGCCGTCCCGAGAAGGCCCGGCATCTGGCCGACGGGCTTCACGTCGAAGTGGTCCTCGACGATGTCGACGATCTCGTCCACCACGAGGCCGGCCGTCCGTTGCCCGTCCGAGAAGAGCAGCACGGGGCGAATGCCCGAGCCGAGGTCCATGCCCTCGTCGGCCTGCATGATCGGGATCAGTTCGCCCCGGTACTGGATGAACTTGCGGCCGGCCACGGTCTCGATGGAGGCCATGTCCACCTCCTCCAGGCGCGTCACGGCGGCCAGGGAGACCGCCTTGGCCTCCCCGAACCCGGCCCTGAACACCAGGAAGGAGCTCTTCTCCTCATGGAGGCGCTTGCGCGGGCGTGGCGTCTCGTCGCGCTCGCCGCGGCCCTGGCCGGTCTGGTCGCCGAGGCGGGCGAGGATTCCGTTCGGGTCGAGGATGAGGACGACGGCGCCGTCCCCCAGGATCGTGTTGCCGGAGAAGACCGAAAGCGAGCGCAGCAGGCCGGACAGCGGCTTCACCACGATTTCCTCGGTGTGGAACACCGCGTCCACCGCCAGGCCGAACACCCGCTTGCCGAGCTTGATGACGACGACGAAGCCTTCCTGCGGCGTGGGTGCGCTCTGGGGATCCTCGATGCCGAGGATCGATGCCAGGCGCACGACCGGGATCTGGGTCTCGCGCAGGCGCAGCAGCCAGCTGCCGCGCACCTTTTCCAGGCGGTGTTCCGCCGAGGCCAGGGGCTGCACGAGTTCCACCACGGCCGACTGGGGCAACGCGAAACGCTGGCCGGCGGTCTCGATGATGAGGGCGGCGACGATGGCGAGGGTCAGCGGGATCTTGATGGTGAAGACGGCCCCCTGGCCCTTCGTCCAGCGCACGTCGACCGACCCGCCGATCAGCTCGATGTTGGAGCGCACCACGTCCATGCCGACGCCGCGCCCGGACACGTGGCTGACCGAGGCCATGGTCGAGAAGCCAGGCTCGAAGATGAAGCGGGCGATCCGCTCCTCCGTCATGCGCTCCAGCTCGGCGGGCGTGACGAGGCCGCGTTCGATGGCCTTGGCGGCCACGCGGCCGATGTCGATGCCGCGGCCGTCGTCGGCGATGTCGATGCTGATCGTTCCGCTCTCGTGCTGGGCGGAGATCCTGATGGTCCCGCGCGGCGACTTGCCGAGCCTGCGGCGCTCGTGCGGCATCTCGATGCCGTGGTCGGCCGCGTTGCGGATCAGGTGCGTGAAGGGGTCCTTCACGAGTTCCAGGACCTGGCGGTCCAGTTCCGTGTCGGCGCCGGCCAGTTCGAGCTCGATATCCTTCCCGAGCTCGGCGCACAGGTCGCGCACCAGCCTGGGCAGTTTCTGCCAGGCCGTGCTGATGGGCTGCATGCGGGTCTTCATGACCCGTTCCTGGAGCTCCGCCGTCACGCTCGACAGGCGCTGCAGGGCCGTCTTGAACTCCGGATACTCCGCCCGCCGCGAGATCTCGACCAGCTGGTTGCGGGTGAGGACCAGTTCCGAGACCATCGTCATCAGGCTTTCGATCGTGTCGATCGGCACCCTGATGGACTGGGACTGGGCCGCGTTGGACGAGCGCCGCTTGGGAAGGCCCGCATCCGGCGCGTTCTCCGCGTTCGCGGCCTTGGACGCGGCGACGGCAGGCAGCTCGGGTTCGGGCAGCGCGATCGGCTCGGAGACGTCGACGATCTCGTCGTCGCTGCCGGGCAGCACGTCACCCGCGGTGCGCTCCAGGCTGCGGATCAGGTCGCCGTCGTCGCCATCGGGTTCGACCGCGTTTTCCTCGATCGAGCGCAGGATCAGCTTGATGCGGTCCACGGTCGCCAGGATCAGGTCGACGGCGTCCGTCGTGACGGCCTTGCCCTCGCGGAACTGGCTCATCACCGTTTCGGCGGCGTGGGAGAGGCTTTCCAGCCGGTTCAGGCCCAGGAAGCCGCAGGTGCCCTTGATCGTGTGGACGAGCCGGAAAATGTTGGCGAGGATCGTCTCGTCGTTCGGGTCCTGCTCGAGGCGCACGAGTTCGCGGTCGACACTCTCGATGGAGTCGGCCGTCTCCGTCACGAAGTCGCGCAGTATCTCGTCCATGGCCCTGGCTGTCGGACTTTCCGCCCAGCCAGAATGGGGCCAAAGACCCTTAAGATCTGTTGAACTTCGGGGTTATCAGCCCATGGGAGTGGCGTCGATGGTCACCGTGTCTCCTTCGATGGAGAGGGCGACATCCATCTTGGCCGCGCGGGCAATCAATCCGGTGTAGAAGGGCTGGATTCCGTGCGCGTCCACGGTGCCGCTGTCCGGCTCGCCCTTCAGGAGGCCGGGAACCGCGGCGGGGATGCGCGCATGCGACCCCTTCGAGGTCACCTTGAAGGTGCCCTGGTCGCCGTTGACCCGCAGGACGACGGCGATTTCGCCGCCGCGCGGCACGGCCGTCGCGGCGATGAGCAGGATGTTGAGGAGCAGCTTCACCTGGTTCTTGGGCAGAAGGACGCGGGGGGCGTCCCAGGTCAGGGCCGTGCGGTCGTCCTGGATGAAGCCCCGCGCGACCTGCTCGGCATCGCCGGTGTCGATCGAGGCGCCGGCCGAGCCGGCCGCGCCGAAGGCGAGCCGCGCGAACTGGAGCCGCGCGGACGCCTGCCGGGCGCTCTTCTTGATGAGGTCCTGCGCGAAACCGCGCATCGACTCGTCCTTCTCGTCCTCCAGCACTTCGAGGCCGTTGACGATCGCCCCGACCGGGCTGATGACATCGTGGCAGACTCGGCTGCACAGCAGCGCGGCGAGGTCGAGGGCTTCCAGGTTGACCGCTGTCATGGGGCCTCCGATGGCGGGCGGGCGCGAACGAATCGCGGCAATATCAGGTCAAGGCAGTACAACGCGCCGCAGGACTGCGAAAGAGCGGCGCGGGCTTTCACGGCAACAGAGACGCTTGCAGGGCCGGCCAGGCGGCTTCGGCGGCCTGGCGACGTTCATCCGTCACGAAGTCGGCCCGCCCGCTGATCGAGCGGAACAGAAACAGGCGGTCCGCCAGGATGGCATGCAGGGTGGGGTCGGAGGCGACCGCGCGCGCATTGGCGACGTACTCGGCCGCGTAGCCCCCGAAAGCCGGTGCATAGACATCCGGTGCATCCTGGAAGGCCGCCAGGTTTCCCGGCGACCGGAAACGCCAGGTGGCCCCCGCCCAGACGAGCTCGTGTGCCTCCAGGCCGGCGCGGGGCGTGCCATCCAGGAAATAGCAGACGGGATCGTAGCCGAAGATGGCCACGCCCGACACAGGGTCGACCAGCACCCGCTCGGTCTGCCCCGCCTGCGCAGGCGTGCGGAAAGCCGTGACGGCCGACACCACGGCCATCGCCAGCACGGAACGCCTTGCAAGCGTCACTTTTCCTGAAGATCGTTCCATGTGTCAGGATCCCTGCGATTCGCGCCGACCATAGGGCATCGAGGGAATTGAGGATCCGTTGATGCAAAAGCCCGCATCTGCGGCCGGGCAAGGAGAGGGTTGATGGATCGCCTGCATTCGTTCCTCGCGCGGGGACTGATGGCCGTCGCCTTGGTGGTCGGCCTGGCGGCCGCAGTCGACCCGGCATCGGCCCAGCAGCGGCGCCCGCAGGGCCGGGCGGACACCTTCAGCACCGAGGAAATCGTCGATTCGGGGCATCGCTTCTTCGGCAACGTGTCGCGAGGGCTCGCCATGGCCGTCGAGGAGGCGGGCCGGCGCTGGGGCCAGCCCAACGGCTACATCCTCGGACAGGAAGCCGCGGGCGCGTTCGTGGGCGGCCTGCGCTACGGCGAAGGAACCCTCTACACCCGCAATGCCGGCGACCGACGCGTGTTCTGGCAGGGTCCCTCGCTGGGCTTCGACTTCGGCGGGGACGGCTCCCGCACGATGATGCTGATCTACAACCTGCCCGCGACGGACGCCGTGTTCCAGCGTTTCGGCGGGATCGACGGCTCCGCCTATTTCGTGGGCGGCTTCCGCATGACCGGGCTGATCGCCAACAACATCGTCGTCGTTCCCATCAGCTCCGGCGTCGGCGCCCGGCTGGGCGTGAACGTGGGCTACTTGAAGTTCACGCCCGAGGCGACCTGGAACCCGTTCTGAGCCTCGTGCGGAAGTCGGTTTTGCGGATCGGGCCGCACCGTGCGAGAATAGTGTACAACTGAATCTCGCAACCGAATGAGGGCTGTCGTCCGTGATCGACATGGTCATGGTGTTCGCCATGGGGTTTCTCACGGCGGCCCTTCTGTCTCTGCTCGTTCTGCCCGCCCTCTCGCGTCGCGCGGAGCGTCTCGCACGCCGGCGCATCGAGGCGCGGCTTCCCCTCTCGCTGGCCGAAATCTCGGCCGAGCGCGACCAGCTGCGCGCGGAACTGGCGGTCGAGGCCCGGAAGGTCGAGATCCGGCTGGAGGAGGCCCGCAAGGTCCGGGCCGAGGAACTCGGCGAACTGGGGCGCAGGGCCGTCGCCATCGCCGACCTGCAGGCCGACGTGGCCCAGAAGGCCAGCGCCATCGCCGGCCTCGAGGCCGACGTGTCGAGGCTCGACGCCGCCCTGGAGGACACCAGGGCCTCGCTCGCCGAGAGCCAGGCTGAATCCCTGCGCCTGTCGGGTGAGCTCGCCCAGCGCGGCGCGGAGCTGTCCGACCTGCGCACCGCGCACGCGGACCTGACGGCCGTGGCCGACGAGCGCCGCGTGGTCATCGCGTCGCTGGAGACGAAGGTCGAGGCCCTCGACATGCGTGCGCAGGATCTCGACCGCGACGTGGCCGATGCCCGGCGCGAGTCCGAGGGGCGGCTGGCCACCATCCGGTCGCTGGAGACCGACATCGAACTCCTCAACCAGCGCGTGGCCGCACTCCAGAACGAGCGGGACGGCCTCGATTTCGACCTCGACGGCCTGCGCACGGAGAGCGCGGAAGCTGCTGCCCGGCTCGCGGCGCTGGCCGCCGAGAGCGGCGAGCGGCAGCGCCGGCTGGCCATCGAGCTCCATCGCGCCGACGACGCGGAAAAGGCATTGGCCGAGGCGCGCCGGCGGGTCGAAACCCTCACGGGCCGCAACGGCGAGCTCGAGAGCGAGCTGCAAGCCGTCCGCAGCGAGCGCAAGACGCTGAAGCTCGAATTCGATCGGCTCCAGAAGGCTGTCGAGGCGACGGGGAGCTCCCAGACGGTCGAGAACGAACAGCTTCGCGCGGAAATGGACCGCCTCGCGGCCGAAATCCTGAAGCTGGCCGAACTGGGCGGGCCCACGGCGGTCGCATCGGTGGGTGCCGCCGGAAAGCCGGAGCGCCGCAGGACCCGGATCGCGGCTGTCCCAGATCCGACCTCTCCGGCAGCCAGCGGCTGATATTGTCGAAAATCCGACAGGTCGAGGTCGCCTGCGGGATTGACCTTCATCCTCTTACGTCTGAACCTGCGAAGGAAGTGTCGCACGGGACGTAGCCGGCATGTCGAAACCGTCGGGGTTAGCAGCAACGCTGGAGGCGCCACCCGGCGCAGCAACCACCGTCGACAGCGTGCACACCTTCGGGTTCCTCATGGTGCCCGACTTCTCGATGATCGCCTTCACCTCCGCCATCGAGCCGTTGCGGCTGGCCAACCGCTGCAGTGGCAAGACGCTCTACGGGTGGCGGATCTTTTCGCCGGACGGCGGACCGGTGATGGCCTCCAACGGCGTGTCCATCGCGGCTGACGGCTCCTATGCCGACGTCGGGCCGATGCCCGCCGTGGTCGTGTGCGCCGGCGTCGACGTCCAGCGCTTCGACCATCGCGACCTCATCTCCAAGCTGCGCACGCTCGCCTTCTACGGCGTCTCGATCGGCGCGGTCTGCACGGGAACCTACGTGCTCGCCAAGGCCGGGCTGCTCGCCGGCCGCAAGTGCACGATCCACTGGGAAAACCACGACAGCTTCCGGGAGGAGTTCGCCGACATCGAGGTGACCCAGGAACTGTTCGAGATCGACCGCAACCGCTTCACCTGCGCCGGCGGCACGGCGGCGATCGACATGATGCTGTCGATGATTACCAAGCAGAAGGGCGGGGAGATCGCCGCGCAGGTCACCGACCAGCTGATCCACCACCGCATGCGCGACAGCAACGAGCGCCAGCGCATGGAACTGCGGTCGCGCCTGGGCGTGGCGCATCCCAAGCTGCTCGCCGTCGTGTCGGAAATGGAGAAGAGCCTGGAGGCGCCGCTGTCCTGCTCGGAACTCGCCGAGGACGTCGGACTGTCGACCCGGCAGCTCGAGCGGCTCTTCCGGAAATACATCGGCGAGGCGCCGACCAAGTACTACCTGGGCCTGCGGCTCAACCGGGCCCGCTTCCTCCTGCGGCAGACCTCGATGCCGATCCTCACCATCGGCCTTGCCTGCGGCTTCGTATCGGCGTCGCACTTCTCCAAGTGCTACAGCGAGCACTTCGGCCGGACGCCGTCGCAGGAAAGGCGGCACGTGGCCTGACGCAGCGCCCGAGCTTGGCGTCGATGGGACACTCGGCGTCGCCGGCCGGTGAGAGCGATGGCGGTCGCGTCGGGAGACTGCGCGGCACTTTGGACAGGATGGGGGCGCCCGACCGGCGCCCCGGCGACAGGAGTTCCCCATGAGGACGGACGCGCGCGTGGTGGTGATCGGCGGCGGCGTCGTGGGCGTGTCGACGCTCTATCACCTCGCCAAGAAGGGCTGGTCTGACGTCGTCCTCATCGAGCGCAAGGAGCTGACCTCGGGCTCGACCTGGCACGCCGCCGGCCTCCTGCCGCTCTTCAACATGAGCTACTCGGTGGGCCAGATCCACAAGTACTCGGTGAAGCTCTACGGGTCGCTGGAGGCCGAGACGGGCCAGCCGGTCGGCTTCAAGCAGGTCTCCAACATCCGGCTCGCGCGCACGCCCGACCGCTGGGACGAGTTCATGACCTATGCCGGCGTCGCCAAGACGATCGGCATCGACGTGAACGTGCTGACCCCGGCGCAGGTCAAGGAGATCTGGCCGCTGTGCGAGACGGACGGCCTGCTGGGCGCGATCCAGCATCCCGACGACGGCTACATCCAGCCGGCCGACCTCACCCAGGCTCTCGCCAAGGGTGCCCGCGCACTGGGGGCCGAGATCAACCGCATGACCACGGTGACGGGCTTCGAGCGCACCGCCGACGGGCGCTGGAAGGTGTGCACCGACAAGGGCGACATCACCACCGACCACATCGTCTGCGCGACCGGCAACTTCGCCCGCAAGACGGGCGCCATGCTCGGTCTCGACATTCCGGTCATCCCGGTCGAGCACCAGTACATCGTCACCGAGCCGCATCCGGCCATCGTCGAGCGCCACCGCCAGGGGCTGCCGGAAATGGGGGTGCTGCGCGAAGCCGACTCGTCCTGGTACATGCGCGAGGAGAACGGCGGGCTCATCCTCGGTCCCTACGAGAAGGGCGCGCCGTGCTGCTACGTCGACGGCCCCGACGAGCAGAGCGAATACGAGCTCTTCCAGGAGGACCTCGACCGGCTCGCCCCGCACATCGAGACCGCCATCGCACGCGTCCCGGCCTTCGGCGAGGTCGGCATCAAGAAGGTCTACAACGGCGCCATCGCCTACACCCCCGACGGCAGCCCGATCGTCGGGCCGGCCTGGGACCTGCCGAACGTCTGGCTCAACGAGGGCCATTCCTTCGGCGTGACGGCCGCCGGCGGCGCTGGCTGGCAGCTCGCCGAGTGGATCGTCGACGGCGAGCCGACCATCGACATGATGGGCGTCGACCCGCGCCGCTTCGGCCCCTATGCGGGCCGCGGCTATCTCCGCGCCAAGACCGAAGAGGCCTATGCCAACGTGTTCACCGTCCACTACCCGGACGAGGAGCGCGTCGCCGCCCGGCCGCTGAAGACCACGCCGTGCTACGAGCGCATGAAGGCGCTCGGCGCCGTGTTCGGATCGGTCTATGGCTGGGAGCGCCCCGGCTGGTTCGCGCCTTCGGGCTACGAGGTGCCGGCGGCCGAGCTCAACACGGCCGACACGCTGCTCAACGAGAACCACGCCCCGCCCGCGTCCGACGGCAAGGTGAAGGAGCGCTGGAGCTTCCGCCGCTCAAACTACTTCTCCTTCGTGGGCGACGAGATCCGCAACGTCACCGAGAATGTCGGCCTGCAGGACATGAGCGCCTTCGCCAAGGCGCTGGTGACCGGGCCGGGCGCACGCGACTGGCTTGAAAGCATCTTCGCCAACAAGATTCCGAAGCGCGGGCGCATCGCGCTGTGCCACCTGCTGACCACGCGGGGCGGCGTGCGCTCCGAGTTCACGGTATACGAACGGAGCCCGGGCCGCTTCTATCTCGTGTCGGCCGGCGCGCTCGAACGCCATGACCATGACACCCTGCGCAAGCTCCTGCCGAAGGACGACAGCGTCTCCCTGCGCGCGCTGACCCAAGCCTGGGGCGTTCTGGTGCTGGCCGGACCGCGCGCCCGCGACGTGCTGCAGGCGTTGACGGACACGGACGTGTCCAATGCCGCCTTCCCGTGGCTCACGGGGCAGCGGATGTCGGTGGGGCCCGTGCATTGCGACGTGCTGCGCGTCAACTTCGTCGGCGAGCTCGGCTACGAGTTCCACCATCCCATCGAGATGCAGAACGCCCTGTTCGACCTCCTCATGAAGGAAGGCCAGCGCCACGGCATCCGCCCCTTCGGCATCAAGGCGATGTCGTCGATGGCGGTGGAGAAGTCCTACCGGCTGATCGGGCGCGAGCTGTCGATCGAGTATTCCGCCCTCGAGTCCGGGCTGCAGCGCTTCGTGCACCTGAACAAGGGCGAGTTCCTCGGCCGCGACGGCCTCGTTGCCTGGCAGCAGCGCGGCTTCTCCAACCGGTTCGTGACGCTCGAGGTCCACGGCGTCACCGATGCGGACGCGCGCGGCTCCGAGCCGATCTGGCTCGGGGGCGAGGTCGTCGGCCGCACGACCTCGGGGGCGTATGGCTGGCGCGTGGGCAAGTCGCTGGCGCTGGCCATGGTCCGCCCGGACCTCGGCGAGGTCGGCACCGCCCTGGAGGTCTCGATCCTCGGCAAGAAGCACCGCTGCACCGTGATCGAGGAGAGCCCCTTCGATCCGGCCAATGCGCGCCTTCGCGCCTGATCGGGCCGTCGTGCATCCCGTCATCGGCATCGACACCGGCGGCACCTATACCGACGCGGTCATCGTTGACGCGGCCGCCAGACAAGTCCTGTCGTCGGCCAAGGCGCTGACGACCCGTGGCGACCTCTCGATCGGGGTCGCCGAGGCGCTGGCGGCGATCCTGTCTGAGGCCGCCGCCGCGGGAATTTCGGCTGCCGACGTGACGCAGGTGTCGCTGTCGACGACGCTGGCGACGAACGCCATCGTGGAGGGGCACGGCTCGTCGATCGCGGTGATCCTCGTCGGGTTCGACGACGCCATGGTGGAGCGCACGGACATTGCCCGCACCCTGCCGGGAACGCGCATCCTGCGGGTCGCCGGCGGGCACAACCATGCGGGCGACGAGCAGAGCCCTCTCGATCTGGGTGCCGTCGAAGCGTTCGTGGCCGCCACGCACGAGACATGCGAGGCCTATGCGGTCGCGTCCCACTACGCCGTGCGCAATCCGGCCCACGAGCACGCGGTGCGCGAGGCCATCGAGCGCCTGACCGGACGCCCCGCCAGCCTCTCCGCCGACCTCGCGCAGGCACTGGACGCGCCACGCCGGGCGCTGACGGCAGCCCTCAACGCGCGGATCGTGGGACGTATCACGTCCCTGATCGCCGCCGTGCGCCGTGCGATGGCGGCTCACGGCCTCGCCGCGCCGCTGATGATGGTGAAGGGCGACGGCTCGCTCGCTCCGGCCGATGCGGTGGCGCTGCGGCCCATCGAGACGATCCTGTCCGGCCCGGCCGCGAGCGTGGTCGGCGCGCGTTTCCTGTCGGGCCTGTCCGACTTCGTGGTCTCCGACATCGGCGGCACCACGACGGACGTCGCCAGCGTCGAGAACGGCTGGCCCCGCCTCGACCGGGAGGGCGCGACCGTGGGCGGGCGGCGCACGCTGGTGCGGGCCGTCGCGATGCGCACCTTCGGGCTCGGCGGCGACAGCGAGGTGACGATCGAGCCCAATGGCCGCGCGGTCCTGAAGCCTGGCAGGGTCGTGCCGTTGTCCCTGTTGGCCCATCGCTTTCCCGCCGTTCTGGCGCGCATGGAGGCGATCCTCGACGATCCCCAGGGCGCCCCCTATGCGGGGCTATTCGTCGTCAGGCCTTTCGGCGCGGAGACCGCCGGCACGGAGGCAGCCGATCTCACCGCCCGCGAGCGCGAGGTGCTCGCGGCCGTGGGCGATACCCCCGTCAGCATGGACCGGGTCGTGCACGGGCCGACCCGGCAGAAGGCCCTCGATCGTCTCGTGGCGCTCGGACGCCTCGCGGTGTCCGGCTACACGCCAAGCGACGCCGCCCATGTGCTCGGGCTGCAGAGCCAATGGAACCGGCAGGGCGCCGTCCTTGGCGGGCTCCTGCTCGAACGGCGGCTGCGCATGCAGGCCGCCTCGCGGCCCGCCGAAAGAGAACCGCAGGCGATCGCCTTCGCGCAGGCGGTGTTCGATGCCGCGGTGCGGGCCTCCGGCCGGGCCGTCGTCGCCGCCCTGTCCGATGCTCCCGTGGACGCGCTGGGACCGCTGGTCGAGGCGGCCGTCGACGGCAGCGGGCGCCATCGTGGCCTCGCCGTCACGGTTCGACCGGCCGTGCCGCTCGTCGGGGTGGGCGGCCCTGCGGGCGTCTTCTATACCGAGCTCGGCCGGCGGCTCGGATGCGAGGTCGTGCTGCCGCCCCACGCGGCGGTGGCCAATGCCGTCGGCGCCGCCATCGGGGTCATTCGCGCCCGGGTGACGCTGGAGGTGACGGGCGCCGGTCCAGGACTCTGGCGGTTGCACGGACCCGACGTGCCGGAGAGTTTCGTGGATCCGACGGCGGCATTGGCGCGCGCCCGCGCACTGGCCGCCGACATGGCGCGCGACAAGGCCCGGGCACAGGGAGGTTCGTCTCCCGAGATCGAGCTGCACGTCGACAGGGTGGACGTGCCCGGATTGGGCGGCGACGCCGGCCTCGTCGGCGCGACGATCTTCGCCGAGGCCTGGAGCGCTCCCGATGCGCGACACTGACCAGACGCTGCGACGAGCCCGGCTCTTGCGGCGGAAGGGTTGCCGGCGCAACGTTCCCACCCCTGCCCCGCTCAAGCCGAACGCACCGAGGAACGACCCGTGACCGTGCTTCTCGAACCCATCCCGCCGCTGCTCCAGGGCGAAGGAGCACTCGCCGCCATCGGCGAGCACGCGACGCGTCTCGCCGGAGCCGGCCAGGCCGTCCTGCTCGTGGCCGACCCCGGGCTGCGGGCGAGCGGCCTCATCGACGAGGCGGTGTCGGCGCTCGCCAAGGCGGGGCTCACGCCGGTCCTGTTCGATGACATCAAGAGCGATCCGTCCGACAGGCAGGTCGACGCCGGCGCGGCACTGGCGCGCACGAGCGCGGCGAAAGCCGTGGTGGCGCTCGGGGGTGGCTCGGCGATGGATGCCGGCAAGCTGATCGCGGCCATCGCGCCGGCGTCTGCGCCGGCCATCGCCTACGCGCTGTGCGCCAGGCCCCTCCCCGCGTCCCCGCTACCCAAGATCTGCGTCCCGACCACGGCCGGCACCGGATCGGAGACGACGCGGGTCAGCGTCATCGGGGACGCGCAGGGCGCCAAGCAGTGGTACTGGGGCAACGACTTGCGGGCCGACCTCGTGGTCCTCGATCCTGTCGCCACGGTCGGCCTGCCCGCGCACCTGACGGCGGCCACGGGCATCGACGCCCTCGTCCATGCCATGGAGGCCGCGACCAATCGCAACGCGAGCGCGGCCAACGACGTCTACGCCCATGCCGCCATCCGGCTCGCGGTGAAGCACCTCGAGGCAGCCGTCGCGGAGCCCCGCAATCTCACCGCCCGGGCAGGGATGCAACTCGCCGCAGCCTATGCCGGTGTCGCCATCGACAACGCCGGTACCGCCATCGGCCACAACATCGGGCATGCGCTCGGCTCGCTGCGTCCGATTCACCACGGGCGCGCCGTGGGCGTCGCGATGATGGCGACGCTCGCATGGAACGTGGAGGGCGACGACGGTGCCTTCGCTGGAGTCGCGGAGGCGATGGGGCTCGGAGGGGACCCATCGAGGGTCCCGGTGGAATTCGAGCGGCTGATGCGGGCGACAGGCGTGAAGGTCTCGCTCGCCGCGGAGTGCGCGGGGATCACGGCCGAGATGCTGGCGGCGCAGATGGCGCGGCCGGAGAACGAGGCGATGAAGCGGTCGAACCGCAAGGCACCGAGCGAGGCCGACATGCTGCGGTTCGCCGAGACTGTGCTGTCGCAGGCGTAAAAGCCGGAGGGGGAGCGTGTCATGAAGATCACCGAGATCGCCATCAGCCATCACCGGCTGCACTACGATCCGCCCTTCCATGCGAGCTGGGACACGCGGCCGCGCACCTCCTTCGACGCGACGATCGTCCGCGTGCACACCGACGAGGGCCTGACCGGCATCGGGTCCGGCGACCTCATGGTCGGCTTTGCCGGCCATGAGCACCTCTTCGTCGGCCGCGACCCGCTCGACATCGAGCGCCACTACCGGATCATCAACAACATCCAGTTCCACTACGGGCGCTGCTGGCCGCTCGATCTCGCGCTGTGGGACCTCGCGGGCAAGATCACCGGCCAGCCGGTTTACAAGCTGATCGGCGGGCTCATCGACCGGGTGAAGGCCTATGCCTCGTCAGGCACCCTGCATGCACCCCAGGCGCTCGCGGACGTCGCTGAGCGCTTCATCGCCGAGGGCTTCAAGGCGATGAAGATCCGCTTCCAGCGCGGCGACTGGCGCAAGGACGTGGCGGCGCTGGAAGCCGTGCGCACGCGCGTCGGCAACCGGCTCGAACTCATGGTGGACTGCAACCAGGGTTGGCGCATGCCATGGGACACCTACCCCGCCTGGTCGCTCAAGGACGCCGTCACCGTGGCGCGCGAACTCGAGCGCGTCGGCGTCTACTGGATGGAGGAGCCTTTGCATCGCGGCGATCGCGAGGGCATGCGGCGCCTGCGCGAAATGACCGGGGTCAGAATCGCCGGCGGCGAGATGACGCGTGAGCTCTACGAATTCCGCGACCTCATCGTCGACCAGTGCCTCGACGTGCTGCAGCCCGACGCCGCACTGGTCGGCGGCATCACGGGCCTGCGCCGCGTCGCCTCGATGGCGCAGGAGCACAACCTCGTCTTCACGCCGCACACCTGGACCAATGGCATGGGGGTCACCGCCAATGCCCACCTCGTCTGCGGCATGGTGGAGGGCGTCTACCTCGAATACCCGTACGACCCACCCGAGTGGAGCCTCGACCGTCGCGACTTCATGATGGCCGAGCCGCTGCGGGTCGATGCGGACGGCATGATCGTGATGGGCACGGCGCCGGGGCTGGGCTACGCGCTGGACGAGGCAATGCTGGAGAAGACGCGGGTGGGGTGAGCCGCCAAGCGATTTGCGGGCCTATCAAGCTCGTTGGTCGAGTCTGCTCCCAATGTCAGATGCCGCTGCCGTTACCGGAGGGGCAATGCCGGTCGTGGCGAGCGAACCGCCGAAGACCACCGCGGACGGATCGAAGCCGGACGACCGGTCGCGCCTGTCCGTCGTGCCACCGGGCGCCTCTTTCGAGTCCGCCGGGTTCTCGCCCTTCTTGGCCTTGGCGACGTCGGAGCACGACGTGCAGACGTAGCCGTTGACGATGCTGATCGACATGCCGTTCTCCGTTCGCCGACCGTAGCGTCGGTCGGTGAAAGTCGGTCTTCGAACCTCCCCCTTCATTACGCGGCGACGCGGTTGTCGCGCGAAGCATGGTTGCCGGTTGGTGAAGCAGGCGCCGTCCGGCCATCGTCACCGTCGCAATCGCGACAGCCATGACGCTTCCAGGCCAGTGGACGGCGCGCGGGCAAGAGAGCGCCGCGACGACGCTGAACTACGGTCATGGCTCGCGGACACGACCGAACGGCGGAGACGGGCATGAACGACGAGGCACAGGGTGGGCGCGAGGCGCGGCGCGGTCGCGAGGCGAGGCGGACGGCACGCCTGCAGCGCTCGGCGGTCTCGATCCCGTACATCACCCGAAACCTTCCCGTCACCGAGGTGCTGTCGGAGGAAGGGCTCGAGATCATCGAGCGCAACGCCGAGACGATCCTGGCCGAGATCGGCATCGAGTTCCGCGACCATCCGGACGCGCTGACCCTGCTCAAGGATGCAGGCTGCGACGTGAACGGCACGCGCGTCCGCTTCCCGCGCGGCCTCGCCCGCAAGCTCGTTTCGACGGTGCCGCAGGACTATGTCCAGCACGCCCGCAACCCGGCCCGCAGCGTCCATATCGGCGGCAAGGACACGGTCTTCGCGCCGGTCTACGGCTCGCCCTTCGTGCACGACCTCGACCAGGGGCGCCGCTACGGCACCATCGAGGACTTCCGCAATTTCGTGAAGCTCGCCTATCTCTCGCCGTTCATGCACCACTCGGGCGGAACGGTCTGCGAGCCGGTCGACCTGCCGGTGAACAAGCGCCATCTCGAGATGGTCTATGCGCACATGCGCCTTTCCGACAAGCCGTTCATGGGCTCGGTGACGCACCCGGAGCGCGCGCAGGACACCGTCAACATGGCGGCGATCCTGTTCGGCGAGGAGTTCATCCAGTCGAACACGGTCTGCACGAGCCTCATCAACGCCAACTCCCCGATGGTGTGGGACGGGACGATGCTGGGCGCGGCCGAGGTCTACGCCCGCAATAACCAGGCGACGATCATCACGCCGTTCATCCTGTCGGGCGCGATGAGCCCGGTCACGGTGGCAGGCACGCTGTCGCAGGTGCTGGCCGAGGTGCTCGCGGGCGTGTCGTTCACGCAGCTCGTGCGCCCGGGCGCCCCGGCGATCTTCGGCACCTTCGTCTCGACCCTGTCGATGCAGTCCGGTGCTCCGACCTTCGGAACGCCCGAGGCGGCGCTCGCGATCTACGGTGCGGCCCAGCTCGCCCGGCGCTGGAAGATGCCGTTCCGCACCGGCGGCTCGCTCTGCGCTTCGAAGCTCCCCGACGCGCAGGCCGCTTACGAGAGCGCCCAGACGCTGGTGCCCACGATCCACGCCGGCACCAATTTCGTGCTGCACGCGGCGGGCTGGATGGAGGGTGGCCTCGCCTCCTCCTACGAGAAGTTCGTCATGGACTGCGACCAGCTCGGCATGATGCACGTGCTGGCGAAGGGGATCGACCTCAGCGAGAACGGCCAGGGGATGGATGCCTTCAAAGAAGTCGCGCCGGGCGGGCACTTCCTCGGCTGCGCCCACACCCAGGCGAACTTCGAGACGGCCTTCTTCCGCTCCACCATCGCCGACAACAACTCGTTCGAGCAGTGGGACGCGGAGGGACGCCAGGACGCCCCGATGCGCGCCAACAAGATGTGGAAGAAGATGCTGGCCGACTACGAGGCGCCGGCGATCGATCCCGGGCTGGACGAGGCCCTGCGCGACTACATCGAGCGCCGCAAGGCCTCGATGCCCGACGCAACGCACTGAGGAGCCGGGCGTGGCGGACGGGATCCAGGACGGCGGCTGCCTGTGCGGCGCGGTGCGCTTCCGGGTTACGGGGCCGCTGCGCGAGATCGTCGCCTGCCACTGCTCCATGTGCCGGCGCGCCACCGGGACCTTCGTTGCGGCCACGGCCGCAGCGGACGCAGACATGGTGGTGACCGGGGCCGATACGCTCACCTGGTTCCGCTCGTCGGATGAGGCCGAGCGCGGGTTCTGCCGGCAATGCGGCAGCAACCTGTTCTGGCGTCGCCCGGGCTCGGGCCGAACGAGCATCCTGGCCGGCTCCCTCGACCAACCGACCGGCCTCGCCATCGCCCGCCACATCTTCGTCGCCGACAAGGGCGACTTCTACGAGATCGGAGACGAGGCCCCGCGCCACGACGCGTGGTGAGCAACGGCCAAGATCCTGCGTCCTTCGACACGCGGCCTCCGGCCGCTGCTCAGGATGAGGACGATTGAGGTGTTCCAACACCAAATGTCCTCATCCTGAGCAGCCCGCGCAGCGGGCGTGTCGAAGGACGCAGGATCTCCCAACCACTCACCGCTGCCGCGTTTCCCAGTCCTCCGTCACGAACACCGGCGCGTTCGAAGCCGGCAAGGGATCGCGTCCACGAATGAGGTCCGACGCCTTTTCGCCGATCATGATGGCGGGCGCGTTCAGGTTACCCGTGGTGATCAGCGGGATGACCGACGTGTCGGCCACCCGCAGGCCCTCGACACCAATGACGCGGAGTTCGGGGTCGACGACGGACAGGGGATCATTCGCGGGCCCGATCCGGCACGTCCCGCACGGGTGATAGGCGCTCTCCAGGCGGCGCCGCAGGAAGGCGTCGATCGCAGCGTCGTCGACGACATCGGCTCCCGGGGATAGTTCCTCGCCACGGAACGGATCGAAGGCCGGCTGCGAGAAGATCTCGCGTGTCAGGCGCACGCAGGCGCGCATCTCGTCCCAGTCGCCGGGGTGGCTCATGTAGTTGAAGCGGATCGACGGGGCGTCGAGCGGGTTGGACGAGCGCAGGCTCACCGCGCCACGGCTCTTGGAGCGCATGGTGCCGACATGGGCCTGGAAGCCGTGGGCGGTGACGAGCGCGCTGCCGTCGTAGGAGATGGCCGCGGGCAGGAAGTGGTACTGGATGTCCGGCCACTTCACGCCGGCGCGGCTGCGGATGAAACCGCAGCTCTCGAAGTGGTTCGTGGCGCCGAGCCCGTCGCGGAAGGCCAGCCAGCGCATGCCGATGAGCGCCTTGGCCAGCGGCCCCATCGCCGAATAGAGCGTGATCGGCTCGCGGCAGGCCATCTGGAAATAAAACTCCATGTGGTCCTGCAGGTTGGCGCCAACCCCAGGCCTGTCGGCGACGACCGGGATTCCGAAGCGCTGCAGCGTCGCGCCTGATCCGATGCCCGACAGCATCAGCAGATGGGGCGCGTTGATGGCGCCGGCCGCGACGATCACCTCGCGCCTGGCGCGGGCGATCGTCTCGGGTCCCCGGCCCCCGCCCGAACGGAAGGCCACGCCGGTCGCCCGGCGTCCCTCGAAGACGACGCGGGTCGTGACGACGCGGGTGCGGACCGCGAGGTTCGGCCTGCCCATGGCGGGCTTCAGGTAGGCGTTGGCTGCGCTCCAGCGCCGGCCCTTGTGGATGGTGCGATCCATCCGCCCGAAGCCTTCCTGCCGGTAGCCGTTCACGTCGTCGGTGACGGCGTAGCCTGCCTGGCGGCCGGCTTCCATGAAGACCCGGTAGAGCGGATTGTCCATCGGACCGTAGCTCGTGTGCAGCGGGCCGTCGTCGCCCCGCCAGGCATCGCCGCCCTCTTCCCGGCTTTCCGCCCGGCGGAAGTAAGGCAGGACGTGGCGCCACCCCCAACCGCTCGCGCCCGCCTCCTCCCATCCGTCATAGTCCAACGCGTTGCCGCGGATGTAGACCATGCCGTTGATCGAGGAGGAGCCGCCCACGACCTTGCCGCGGGGCACGTGCAGGCGGCGGCCGCCGAGATGGGGCTCGGGCTCGCTGTGATAGCGCCAATCGTAGCGCGGCGAATTCATCGGGATCGACAGCGCGCTCGGCATCTGGATCACGGGCGAGCGGTCGCTGCCGCCGGCCTCCAGGACGAGCACCGAGACGGAGGGATCCTCGGTCAGGCGGGCCGCCATCACGCAGCCCGCGGATCCGGCACCGACGACGATGTAGTCGAACGTGTCAGTCACGCGACGTCCGCATGTCTCATGACAGGCCTTCGATGAGCCCATCGGCCCCGAGCCGGATGTGCTCGGCCGCGGGAACGCGGGGCAGGCCCGGCATCGTCATGATGTCTCCGCAGATCGCGACGACGAACCCCGCGCCCGCTGAGAGACGGACTTCGCGGATCGGCACGACGTGCCCGGACGGTGCCCCGCGCAGGGTCGGGTCGGTGGAGAACGAGTACTGGGTCTTGGCCACGCAGATCGGCAGCTTGCCGTGGCCCGCCGCCTGGAGATCGCGAATGCGCGTGCGCACCGCCGAGTCCGCCGTGATGTCCGCCGCGCCATAGATCTCGGTGGCGATCAGCTTGACCTTGTCCCACAGCGGCAATTCGTCGGCGTAGAGCGGCCGGAAGCCATCGCCTTCCAGCGCCCGGGGCGTCTCGGCGAGTTCGACGACGCGGCGGGCCAGGGTCTCGATGCCAACCGACCCCTCCGCCCAGTGGCTGCACACCACGGCCTCGACGCTGAGCTCCTCGCGGCACATGCCGCGGATCAGGTCGTGCTCGGCCGCCGTGTCCGTGCCGAACCGGTTGATGCCGACGACGACGGGCACGCCGAACTTGCGCACGTTGGCGACGTGGCGCGCGAGGTTGGCAAAGCCGCGGCGAACCGCCTCCACGTCCTCGGTGCCCAACTGCTCGCGGGGCACGCCGCCGTGCATCTTGAGCGCCCGGACCGTGGCGACGATCACCGCCGCGGCCGGCGCCAGGCCCGCCTTGCGGCACTTGATGTCGAAGAACTTCTCGGCGCCGAGGTCGGCGCCGAACCCCGCCTCGGTCACCACGTAGTCGGCGAGCTTCAGGGCGGTCCGCGTCGCCATGACCGAGTTGCAGCCATGGGCGATGTTGGCGAAGGGGCCGCCATGGACGAAGGCCGGATTGCCTTCGAGCGTCTGCACAAGGTTGGGCTGGAAGGCATCCTTCAGGAGCACGGCCATGGCGCCCGCGGCCTTCAGGTCCGCGGCGGTGACGGGAGCCTTGTCGCGGGTCTGCGCGACGACGATCTTGCCGAGACGTTCCTCGAGGTCCTCCATGTCGCGGGCCAGGCAGAACACCGCCATGACCTCGGAGGCCACCGTGATGTCGAAGCCGTCCTCGCGCGGGTAGCCGTTCGAGACGCCGCCCAGCGAACTCGTGATGGTGCGCAGCGCTCGGTCGTTCATGTCGAGGACGCGCCGCCAGCTCACCCGGCGGGTGTCGATACCGAGTGCGTTGCCCCAGTAGATGTGGTTGTCGAGCATGGCGGCCAGCAGGTTGTTGGCCGAGGTGATCGCGTGGAAGTCGCCGGTGAAGTGCAGGTTGATCTGCTCCATCGGAACGACTTGCGCATAGCCGCCACCCGCCGCCCCGCCCTTCATGCCGAAGCAGGGGCCGAGCGACGGCTCGCGAATGCAGACCGCTGCGTTCTTGCCGATCCGGTTGAGGCCGTCGACGAGGCCGACCGTGGTCGTCGTCTTTCCCTCGCCCGCGGGGGTCGGGCTGATGGCCGTCACGAGGATCAGCTTGCCGTCCGTCCGGCCTTCGAGGCCGCGGATGAAATCGAAGTCGACCTTGGCGATGTGCCGTCCATAGGGGTGCAGCGCGTCGGTGCCGATGCCGAGGCGCGAGGCCACGTCCTGGATCGGCTTCAACCGCGCCGCGCGGGCAATCTCGAGATCGCTGGCCATGCTCACATCCCCCCGGTCGCCGTGCATCGGTCCTGCCGGCTGCCTAGGGCTACTGTGGCCGCGGATCAAGGATTTCGGTCAAATCGAAACGCCGTGTTCTGGCCTGAAAGCGTCAGCGGCACCGCGATCACCCCCGCATGCGATCGCCTTTCGGATCGAACAAGGGCGCCCTGATCGGCCGGGCGGCCCGGCGTTCGCCGATGATCTCGATCTCGAAGCCCTTCTCCAGGCCGGCGAGGTCCTTCGGGACATAGCCCATGGCCACCGAGGTCGCCGAGCCGTGGGCATAGCCGCCCGACGTGATCCAGCCGACGACCTTGCCGGCGTGCCAGATGGGCTCGTCGCCGATGGCGTCGGTGTCGACGGCATCGACCGCGAACGTGACCAGCCGCAACGTTCCGCCGGTCTCCTTCTCGGCGGCGGCAGCGGCGCGCCCGACGAAGTCGTTCTTCGTCAGGTCGACGAAGCGGCCGAGCCCGGCCTCGAACGGCCCGTAGATGGGGCGATACTCGCGCGCCCAGGTCCCGAAGTTCTTTTCGAGCCGCATCGCGTTCAGCGCGCGCAGGCCGAAGTGGCCGATGCCGAGGTCGCGGCCCGCGTCGAGGATCAGGTTGAGCAAGGTCCGCTGGTACTCGGGCTTCACCCAGATCTCGTAGCCGAGGTCGCCGGTGAAGGTGACGCGACCCACGATCGCCGGGACCGTTCCGAGATCCATCTCGCGGATCGCCATGAAGGGAAAGGCCGACGCCGATACGTCCGTGGCCGCAAGCCGCGCCAGCAGCTCGCGCGAGCGTGGCCCGGCGATGGAGAGGCCGACGAGATCGGGCCCCATGGCCCGGATGTCGACACCCTGCGCGGGCTTGTGCGCCTCGAACCAGCGCATGTGGTACTGCTCGGCCGGGCCCGAACCGACGATCAAAAATCGCTCTGGACCGAGCTTGGCGAGCGTGAAGTCGCCGATGAGCTTGCCGGCCTCGTTGAGCATCGGCGAAAGCACCATGCGCCCCTGCGCCGGCACCTTGTTGGCCAAGAGGTGCGAGAGCCAGGCCTCGGCCCCCTCCCCCGTGACCATGTACTTGGCGTAGCCGGACGTCTCCATGACCCCAACGCCCTCGCGAACCCGACGGCACTCCGCCGCGACATGCGGGAAGTCGGTCGAGCGCCGGAAGCTGAAGACCTCCGCGGCCTCGGCCCGGGAGGGGGCGAACCACAACGGGTATTCCTGGCCGAAGCTCTCGCCCATCACCGCGTGATCGGCGACGAGGCGGTCGTAGATCGGCGTGGTGCGCAGGGGGCGGCCCGCCGGCAGTTCCTCGTTGGGGAAGCGGATGCGGAAGCGGCGGGAGTAGTTCTCGCGCACCTTGGCGTTGGTGTAGCCGAGCGTCGCCCAGTCGCCGTAGCGGGCGACGTCCATGCCCCAGACGTCGAAGCCGGGGTCGCCGTGCACCATCCAGTTGGACAGCGCGAGGCCGACACCGCCGCCCTGGCTGAAGCCCGCCATGACGCCGCACGCAACCCAGTAGTTGCGGAGCCCCCGGATGGGCCCGACCAGCGGGTTGCCGTCGGGCGCGAAGGTGAAGGGCCCGTTGATGATCTTGCGGATGCCGGCCCTCTCGAAGGCCGGGAAATGCTGGAAGCCGACCTCGAGCGAGGGCGCGATGCGGTCGAGGTCCGGCGGCAGAAGGTCCTGGCCGAAGTCCCATGGGGTGACCTTCTCGGACCACGGCTTGCAGGCGCGCTCATAGGTGCCCATGAGCATCCCGCCGCGCTCCTGGCGCATGTAGATCTCGCCTTCGAAGTCGAGGGCGGTGATGACCTCCTGGCCGGTCGACGCGTTGATCTCGGCGACTTCCGGCATGTCCTCGGTGAGGAGGTACATGTGCTCCATCGCGAGCACCGGGAGTTCGAGCCCCACCATGCGTCCGCATTCGCGGGCCCACAGGCCGCCGGCGTTGACGACGTGCTCGGCGTGGATGGTGCCCTGCTCGGTGACGACGTCCCAGGTGCCGTCCTGGCGCTGGCGCACGTCGAGGACACGGTTGCGCACGACGATCTCGGCCCCGTTCAGGCGGGCGGACTTCGCATAGGCATGCGTGGTGCCGTAGGGGTCGAGGTGGCCTTCCAGGGGATCGTACATGGCCCCGACGAAGCGGCTCTCGTCGATGAGCGGCATCCGGCGCTTGGCCTCGGCGGCCGAGATGATCTCGGTGTGCATGCCGAGATAGCGGCCCTTGGCATGGGCCATCTTGAGCCATTCCATGCGCTCGGGCGTGCCCGCCAGCATCACGCCGCCGGTGAGGTGGAGGCCGCAGGAGACGCCGGACTTCTCCTCGATCTCCCGGTAGAGCTCGACCGTGTACTGCTGCAGCTTGGCGACGTTGGGATCGCCGTTGAGCGTGTGGAAGCCGCCCGCGGCGTGCCAGGTGGAACCTGACGTCAGTTCGGCGCGCTCGACCAGCATCACGTCCGTCCAGCCGGCCTTGGTCAGGTGATAGAGCACCGAGCAGCCGACGACACCACCGCCGATCACCACGGCCTGGGCTTGGGTCTTCATGGGTCAACTCCGGGTTGGTGGGCGGCTGCGCGGCGATCGGCCATCATCGACGTGACCTGCTGGAGCTTGCCAGCCCCCTGTCGAATGCGCAAATATGTGGACATGACCAACGTCGGTGGAGCGTGACCTCAGGAAGATCAGGCAACGCCTCCAGCGGGAAGGCTGGATCGTTTTGCGGCAAGTTGGGCCACACACCGTCTATGCTCATCCGGCTGGTGGCCGCCACGTCATCGTGCCTCATGGTCGGGGTGACTTGCCCACCGGAACGGCCTTGGCCATCGCCATGCAGGCCGGATGGAACTGACAGCGCGAGCGGAGGCCCGGCATGAAGCACTACGTTGCGATCATCGAGAAAGAAGAAGGCACGCTGTTCGGCGTCCACTTCCCCGATTGTCCGGGCTGCGTGACCGCGGCCGAAACGGCAGATGCGGCGGTGACGCAGGCCGCCGAGGCGCTGCGTCTTTGGGCGGAGGTAGGACAGGAGGCCGGGGCCACGCCGTCGGGGCCGAGGCCTTTGCAGCAGGTTCTCGCCGACAAGGAGGTTGCGGTCTCCATCGCTCGGGGTGGAATTCCGTTCCTTGTGCCGCTCCTCGTCGATTCCGGGCGGCCCGCCCGTGCCAACATCTCCCTTGATCGCAACCTTCTCGACGCCATCGACAAAGCCGCCAAGGCGCGCGGCCTGACCCGCTCCGCCTTCCTGGCGTCGGCAGCCCGCGACAAGATCCTCGCCGAGGTCTGACACGGGTTCAGAAGTCCGTCGGCACGCCGCCCTCGGCCTTGCGGCGGGCGACGAAGGCTTCGAGCTCCTCGCGGATGGCAGGGTCGATCGGCGGGGGCTCGTAGGCGGCGAGGCGCTGCTTGTAGAGGCGGTTGGCGGTGTCGTAAGCGGTCGGCGAACCCGCTTCGCGCCAGGTCTCGTAGTTGCGCCAGTCCGAGATCATCGGGGCGAAGAAGGCGTTGCGGTAGCGGGACTGGGTGTGGGCGCAGCCGAAGAAGTGGCCGCCCGGACCGACTTCCCGCATGGCGTCGAGCGCCAGTTCTTCGGGATCGACCTTCACCGGGCGCAGGAAGTCGGTGACCATCGCCAGCAGGTCGGCGTCGAGAACCATCTTCTCGAAGGAGGCCTGCAGGCCGCCCTCCATCCAGCCGGCCCCGTGCATCAGCAGGTTCACGCCGCCCATGATCGCGCCCCAGAGCGAGAAGACGCTCTCGTAGGCCGCCTGGGCGTCCACCGTGTTCGCGGCATTGGTGTTGGACGAGCGGTAGGGCACGCCGTAGCGGCGGGCGAGCTGGCCGCCGAGCAGGCAGGCCTTCATGTATTCCGGCGTACCGAAGGCGGGCGCCCCCGACTTCATGTCCACGTTGGAGGTGAACCCGCCATAGATGAAGGGCGCCCCGGGCCGGACGATCTGGGTGAAGGCGAGCCCCGCCACCGCCTCGGCGTTCTGCTGGGTGACGGCGCCCGCCACCGTCACGGGCGCCATGGCACCGGCCAGCGTGAACGGCGTCACGCAGGTGACCTGGTTCGCGCGCGCCATCTGGATGATGCCTTCCAGCATCGGCGTGTCGAGGCGCAGCGGCGATGACGTGTTGATGATGGTGAAGACCGACGGTTCGCGCTCGAGCGTCTCGCGGTCGATGCCGCGCGCGATGCGCACGAGTTCGAGCCCGTCGAGATTGCGCTCGCGGCCCAACGAGTAGGCGTGGATGGGCTTGTCCGACAGCGTCAGCATGTCGAACAGCGCGTCGAGGTGGCGCACCGAGGCATGCACGTCGGCGGGCTCGACCGGATAGCCGGCCCAGAAGTGGATCGATTCGAACGTGTGCCCCAGCCGAATCAGGTTCTGGTAGTCGGCCCTGTTGCCGGGACGACGGCCCCCGTCGCGGTCGGCGACGTTGGGCGCGCTGGCCACGGAACCGAACGCCACCGCATTCCCGCCGATCTCCAGGGATCGGGCGGAGTTGCGCGCATGGAGGGTGAAGTTCTTGGGCGCCAGCCCGATCTGGGCCTCGACCAGTTGCCGGGGCAGGCGCACCCGCTCGGAGCCTGGATCGACGTCCGCACCCGCTTCCTTGAGGATCCGGCGCGCCTCGTCGTGCAGGAAATCCATCCCGATTTCCTCCAGCACGACGAGGGAAGCCTGGTGGATCGCCTCGAGCTGGTCTTCGGATACTGCGGGGACCGGCGCGAAGGGCAGGCGCGGCTGCTGCCACGGCTGCGCCGGCGCCGCGCCCTCGCTGCGCCCTCCCCGCCGTCCCCGCCGACCTCGTGCCTCGACCGTCGCGTCCGTCATGGTTTTCCGCCGTTCCGGGTCGTGCGCGAGGCCGAACCCACCGCTGTCTCGGCAGGCAGTGTCGATGATGGCCCGGGGCCCGATTGCCCTGAAGGCGACCTCGGCTGGCCCAGCTTCGACCCGTGCCTCGACGCCGCACAAAGCGTTTGCCAAACAGGGATTGGAAACCGGACCTGAACGCTTTTGCCCTATGTCGCAATCCTAGAAACCGGTGTCTTGAACGCGACACCCATTCGGGGCAAACCCAAGCAAGCTTTCTTTCAAGGCCGCCGCGGCGGCCCGACGCGGAGACGAATGCATGGCCGACGGTGATCTCGACCTCAGCACGCTCTCGGACGACGAACTCGTCGAGCAGATGCACGACGACCTCTACGATGGCCTCAAGGAGGAGATCGAGGAGGGCGTGCGGATCCTGCTGTCACGCGAATGGACGCCCTACGACGTCCTGACGCAGGCGCTCGTGGAGGGCATGCGCATCGTCGGCGAGGATTTCCGCGACGGCATCCTGTTCGTGCCCGAAGTCCTGATGTCGGCCAACGCCATGAAGGCGGGCATGGGCATCCTGCGGCCGCTGCTGGCCGAGACCGGCGCGCCGAAGATCGGCAAGATGATCATCGGCACTGTGAAGGGCGACATCCACGACATCGGCAAGAACCTCGTCTGCATGATGATGGAAGGCGCCGGCTTCGAGGTCGTCGACCTCGGCATCAACAACCCGGTCGAGAACTATCTCGAGGCGATCGAGAAGCACCAGCCCGACATCGTCGGCATGTCGGCGCTGCTCACCACGACCATGCCCTACATGAAGGTCGTCATCGACACCCTGAAGGAAAAGGGCATGCGCAACGACTATGTCGTGCTCGTCGGTGGCGCGCCGCTCAACGAGACCTTCGCCGACGCGATCGGAGCCGATGCCTATTGCCGCGACGCGGCGGTGGCGGTGGAAACGGCCAAGAAGTTCATGGCGCGCCGCCAGGGCGCAGTCCAGGCGCGCTGAGGACGTCGGGGGCAGCGATGGCGCGCGCATCCGCTCCGGTGGCGCCCCCTCGCACCCTGGTCATCGCCTGCGGCGCGCTGGCGCGGGAGATCCTCGCCGTCATCGAGGCGAACCGCCTCGATCATCTCTCGGTGACCTGCCTGCCCGCGAGCCTGCACAACCGGCCCGAGAGGATTCCCGGCGCCGTCCGCCGGAAGGTCCGGGCCGGGCGAAAGCACTTCGACGCGATCGTCTGCCTCTACGGCGACTGCGGGACCGGCGGCGAGCTGGACCGGATGCTTGCCGAGGAAGGCGTCGAGCGCATCGACGGGCCACACTGCTACGCCTTCTACGCGGGCCTCGACACGTTCGAGGCGCTCGCCGAGGAGGAGATCGGCACCTTCTACCTGACGGACTATCTGGTCCGGCACTTCGACAGGCTGGTGTGGAAGGGCCTCGGGCTCGACCGGCATCCGGACCTGCGCGACGCCTATTTCGGGCACTACGTCCGCGTCCTCTACCTGGCCCAGACCGACGATCCCGCCCTCGACCAGAAGGCCAGCCATGCCGCCGAGCGGCTCGGGCTCGCCTATGCGCGGCGCTCGACAGGACTCTTGGGCCTGTCGGACTGGGCGCGGACGATCGCCCCCTCATCCCCCGGAGCACTGCATGGCTAGCCTGACGACCCTCTACTGGCGGGACATTCCCGCCCAGGTCATCGCCAAGGCCGGGAGGACGACAGCCAAGCGCGAGCTGCCGCTGCGATTCACGGAAGCGATCGACATGGCCGCCATGCGCTCGGGCGCAGCCGGGACCGACGACTACCTTTCGGCCTGGCGCCGGGGCGAGCCGCAGCCCTGCGGCGACGACCTGGAGGGGGAGGTCGCCGCTGCGGCGGCCCGTCTCGAAGCCGAGTACGACCAGGACCGCCTCAAGATCCTCATCGCCAACAAGGGCTTCGCCGCCCCCTGACGGACCTCCGGGCCATGCTGACCCCTGCCGCCTTCGAGCCCCGTGGCAAGCTCCCGCCCCGTGACGGTTCCTCACGCCTGCGCTTCTGGTCGGTACGCCATGCGCGCGGGCTGGAAAGGCTCTACGCCGCGTTCGAGCGCGTCTTGCGGGCCGTGGCTCCCTTGGCCCGCAAGATCGGGCTCGAACGGCTGGAGCGACCGGTCGCCGCGGTCGAGGCCACGGTGAAGGGCGCCCTGTTCGACTGCCGCATGTGCGGCCAGTGCGCCCTCTCCTCCACGGGCCTCTCCTGCCCGATGAACTGTCCGAAGAACCTGCGCAACGGTCCCTGCGGGGGCGTGCGCCAGGACGGACACTGCGAGGTCTACCCGCAGATGCCCTGCGTGTGGGTGCAGGCCTGGGAAGGCAGCCAGCGCATGAAGGGCGGCGAGGCCATCCGTACCGTGCAGCCGCCGATCGACCACCGGCTGAAGGGACGCTCCTCCTGGCTTTCCGTCGTCGCGCAGGCGGCTCCGGCCCCGGAGGCGAAGCCATGAGCCGTCCGCATCCAGACGACATCGGAGCGGAACCGCATGCTCCCCTGCCTCCGCTGCCGGGGCACAGTTCGCGGGGACGGCTGGAGCGGGTCCTGCGGCGTGGCGAATTCGCCGTCACCGCCGAACTCAACCCGCCCGACTCGGCCGACCCGGAAGACGTGTACAAGCGCGCGTCGATCTTCGAGGGGTGGGTCGACGGCATCAACGCGACCGACGGCTCCGGCGCGCACTGCCACATGTCGAGCGTAGCGATCTGCGCCCTGCTCACGCGGGTCGGCCACTCGCCCGTCATGCAGATCAGCTGCCGCGACTACAACCGCATCGCCATCCAGGGCAACGTGCTCGGTGCCGCGGCGCTCGGCGTGTGCAACGTGCTGTGCCTGACGGGCGACGGCGTCCAGTGCGGCGACCATCCCGAGGCCAAGCCCGTCTTCGACCTCGATTCCACATCGCTCCTGCAGACGATCCGCACGATGCGGGACGAGCGCAGGTTCCTCTCGGGCCGCAAGATCACCACGTCCCCCGACGTGTTCCTGGGCGCGGCGGAAAACCCGTTCGCTCCGCCGTACGACTTCCGCCCGCTCCGGCTGGCCAAGAAGGTCGAGGCCGGCGCGCAGTTCTGCCAGACGCAGTACTGCTTCGACGTCCCCCTGCTCGAACGCTTCATGGGCGCGGTGCGCGACATGGGCCTCGACAAGCGCTGCTTCATCATGGTCGGCGTGGGCCCCCTCGCCTCGGCCCGCACGGCGAAGTGGATGCGGGCGAATGTCGCGGGCGTGCACATTCCCGACGCGATCATCTCCCGGCTGGAAGGCGCCAAGGACCAGAAGGCCGAGGGCAAGCGGATCTGCATCGAGCTGATCCAGCAGATCCGCGAGATCCGCGGCGTGGCCGGCGTCCACGTGATGGCCTACAGGCAGGAAGAGTACGTGTCCGAGATCGTTCACGAGTCGGGCGCCCTCGCGGGCCGCACGCCCTGGCGTCGCGAATTCCAGCCGAGCTTCGAATCCGTCGAGACCTTGAGCGCGGGCTGACGTGCCCTACCCTTCAGGTTGACAAAACGTACGATCCGTTTTTCAAACCGAACAACGCCGGATCCGCCGGCCCGGAGGACATCATGACCGAAACAGTGCTCACATCCGAGAAGCGGAAGGTCGTCATCGGTTTCGAGCACCGGTTCGTGATGATCGGCGAGCGGATCAATCCCACGGGCCGCAAGCTGCTTGCCGCCGAGATGGCCGCCGGCGACTACAGCCGCGTCATCGCCGACGCCGTGGCGCAGGTCGAGGCCGGCGCGCAGATGCTCGACGTCAACGCCGGCATCCCGCTCGTCGACGAGCCGAAGATCCTCGCCGAATGCGTCAAGCTGGTGCAGGACGTCGTCCCCGTCCCGCTGTCGATCGACAGCTCGATCGTCGCCGCGCTGGAAGCCGGGCTCGCCGTCTACAAGGGCAAGCCGCTGGTCAACTCGGTGACCGGCGAGGAAGAGCGGCTCGAGCAGGTGCTGCCGCTCGTGAAGAAGTACAACGCCGCCGTGGTGGCCATCTCGAACGACGAGACGGGCATCTCGGAAGATCCGGACGTGCGCTACGCCGTGGCCAAGAAGATCGTCGAGCGCGCCGCCGACTACGGCATCCCGCGCGAGGACATCGTCGTCGATCCCCTCGTCATGCCGGTCGGCGCCATCAACGACGCCGGGCGACAGCTCATCCGCCTGCTGCGGCGCCTGCGCGAGGAACTGAAGGTCAACACGACCTGCGGCGCCTCCAACTTCTCGTTCGGCCTGCCGAACCGGCGTGGCCTCAACGCGGCCTTCCTGCCCATGATGATCGGCGCCGGCATGACCTCGGCGATCATGAACCCGCTCCACAACGAAGACATCCAGGCGATCCTGGGCGCCGACGTGGTGATGGGCAACGATCCGAACTGCGGTGCCTGGATCCGCAAGTTCCGCGAGCCTGCGCCCGAGGGTGCCGGCGAGGGCGCTGGCCGCCGCGGCGGCCGCGAGAATCGCCGCCGTCGGGAACAGGCCTGAGAGCCCGGGGCACCGTCGCTTGAGCACTCCCGCCGATCATCTCGTCGTCTTCACGCCGTCGGGCAAGCGCGGTCGCTTCGCCGAGGGCACGAGCGTGCTCGAGGCCGCGCGCAAGCTCGGCGTCGATCTCGATTCGGTGTGCGGCGGACGCGGGATCTGCGGTCGCTGCAAGATCGACGTCGCCGAGGGCTCCTTCTCCAAGCACGGCATCGAGAGCCGGGCCGATCACGTGACCGCCTGGAACGCGGTCGAGACACGCTACACGGGCAAGCGGGGCGACTTCGCGCCGGGGCGCCGGCTGGGCTGCCAGGCCAAGCTCTGCGGCGACGTGGTCGTCGACGTTCCGGCCGAGTCGCAGGTCCACCGGCAGGTGGTGCGCAAGCGCGCCGAAGCCCATCCCATCGAGATCGATCCCGTCGTAAGGCTCTGCTACGTCGAGGTGGCCGAGCCCGACATGCACGACCCGTCGTCGGACTTCCGGCGGCTGCAGGATGCGCTGGCGGCGCAGTGGAACCTGCCCGGCGTCACGGCCGACCTTCCCGTCCTGGCCGGACTCCAGAAGGCCCTGAGGGCTGGAGGCTGGAAGGTGACCGCCGCCGTGCGGCAAGGCTCGCGCCTCGTGGCCGTGTGGCCGGACCTGCGCGAGGTCGCCTACGGCATCGCGGTCGACATCGGCTCGACGACCATCGCCGCCCATCTCACCAACCTCGTCACCGGGGAGGTCGTGGCCTCCTCCGGCGTCATGAACCCGCAGATCCGGTTCGGCGAGGACCTGATGAGCCGGGTCTCCTACATCATGATGAACCCCGGCGGTGACCGCGAGCTGACGAGCTCCGTGCGCGAGGCGCTGGACGGCCTCGTCGGTGCGGTCACGGGCGAGGCCGGGATCGCCCGCGAGGACGTGGTCGAGGTGACCATCGTCGGCAACCCGATCATGCACCATCTGGTGCTGGGGCTGGACCCGGTCGAGCTGGGCGGAGCGCCCTTCGCGCTCACCATCGACGCCTCCTACGAGGCACCGGCCCGGGACCTCGGCCTGCGCATCGCTCCCGGCGGCTTCGTCTACGCGCTGCCCTGCATCGCGGGCCATGTCGGAGCCGACACCGCGGGCGTGGTGCTCTCGGAAGGTCCCTACCTCAAGGACGAGCTGACCCTGCTCGTGGACGTCGGCACCAACGCCGAAATCGTGCTCGGCAATCGCGAACGCATGCTGGCCTGCTCCTCGCCGACGGGGCCGGCCTTCGAGGGAGCGCAGATTTCGTGCGGCCAGCGGGCCGCGCCCGGCGCGATCGAACGCATCCGCATCGACCGCGACACGCTGGAGCCGCGCTACAAGGTCGTCGGCTGCGACCTGTGGTCGGACGAGGCGGGCTTCGACGAGGCCACCGCCGCGACCGGCGTCACCGGCATCTGCGGCTCGGGCATCATCGAGATCATCGCGGAGATGTACCTGGCCGGCGTGATCACCCAGGACGGTGTCGTCGACGGCGGCCTGGCATCGCGGACGCCCCGCATCGAGGCGAACGGGCGGACCTTCTCCTACCTGATCCGGGACGGCGAGCCGCGGCTCGCGATCACCCAGAACGACGTGCGGGCGATCCAGCTCGCCAAGGCCGCCCTCTATGCCGGCGTGAAGCTGCTGATGGATCGCTACGGCGTCGAACGGGTGGAGCGCATCACACTTGCCGGCGCCTTCGGCAGCCACATCGACGTCACCTACGCCATGGTGCTGGGGCTCATCCCCGATTGCGACCTGGTCAAGGTCGCATCGGCCGGCAATGCGGCGGGAACCGGTGCGCGAATCGCCCTCCTCAACGCGCGGTCCCGCGCCGAGATCGAGGACGTGGTCCGCCGGATCGAGAAGATCGAGACGGCCCTCGAGCCGGCATTCCAGGCCCATTTCGTCAACGCCATGGCCATCCCCAACAAGGTGGACGTGTTCTCCGAGCTCGGGAAGGTCGTCGTCCTGCCGGCCCCGCGCGAGGCCGACGGGCCGGGCGAAGGCGGACGTCGCCGTCGGCGTCGCGAAGGCTGACGCGAAATTCACAGCCAAAATCCGTCGTGAGGTCGATTGCCGCATGACTGACGTGGGCCGGTCCCATTTCAGCCACGGACCGGACGATCGTTGGGGGCAGCACGGTCTTGGCGCTGGCATCGCGGAAGAGTTGCCACAAGCTGCAACCTCCCCGTTGGTGACGCGTTAAGCCCGGGTTCAACTCACAATGGCGCCGCCGTTGAGCCCATGCTTGATGGCTGGTGCAAATTCTCCAAGGGAGTGTCGAATGGTCTCCGATCTGATGCGGACGCTCGAATTGAGCCTCGACCAGGCCAGCAACCGCGTGGCCTTCGTGGTGACGGAAGTTCCGCAGACCGAAGACCACCTCATGAGCTTCCTCGATGGCGCCATCGCGGCTGCGTCCAGGCATCGCACCCCGCTGGTCGAGATCCAGCTGAGCATGGATCGGTTCACCAGCTTCGGGGACACCTACTGGCACGTTCCCGTCACCGACAGCGGCAAGCCGGACGTCGTGCGCCTGGTCTTCGAACCCGCGCCCGCGATGGCCGCGGCGTGACCTGCATCGATTGAGAAAGCGTAACTTGGAAGAACGATCGAACCGCCTACCATCGCCTTGTCACGACGAGTGGCGATTGCTTCAACTTCCCCAAACCCCGCTTCGGCGGGGTTTTCTTTTTTGAACGGGTTGGCGTGCGCTGGCTGGCCCGACCCGGCTCGACGGTCTAAGCATGAACGCGGCGGTTCTAGCCGCCCTGCAACGGACCGTCATCATGCGCCACGCCCTCGCCCGGTTGATTCTCGCGATCCTGCTCGGCTTCACGCTTCAGGTCGCCAGCGTGCCGAATGCCGGTGCGCAGTCACCGCCGGCGGGTCTGTCCCAGGCCGACTTCGACAAGCTGGTGGATGCGATCAGCAAGTCCGTCGTCGAACGCCTGAAGCAGGAGGGGGCTGTGGGAACCGCGCCGGCCAAGGCCCCGGCGCCTGCGCCCGCGAACGCGGCGGAAGGCGACACGACCCGCGAAGCGGCGCGCTTCATCCAGCACGGCCAGGAGGTGGTGCTCGCGCTGCCCGCCTTCTTCCGCGAGGTGGCGCGCATTCCCGGTGAGCTGATGCGCGACGGCCGTGGCCTCGCCGCGTTCGCCATCCTGCTGGCCATCGCCTCCGCCATCGCCGTCCTGGCCGAGGCGGCCGTGCGCCGCGCCACCTCGCGCTGGCGCGAGGCGCTGGCGGCGAAGGCCGGGCCAGAGGCGGGACCGCCGGCGCTGGCCCGCCTGCTCGGCCTCGCCCTCATCGATGCCGCGGCGCTCGGGGCGGTCTGGCTCGTGAGCTATGGTGCGGTGGGAGCGTGGTTCTCCGGCAGCGACCTGCAATCCCGCCTCGCCGCCGGCATCCTCACGAGCGTCGTGTCCTGGCGGCTCTATCTCTTCGCCTTCCGGGTCGTGCTGCGGCCCGAACTGCCCGGCGCGCGCCTGGCCGCCATGGACGATGCCGGGGCGAAGCTCGCCTTCTCGCGGCTGTCGGCGGCGGTCATCGCCGTGCTGGCCGTCCGGGTCGTTCTGCGGCTCCTCATCGCCATCAAGAGCCCGTCGGAGGCGATCTCGGCGGGCCAGCTGATCGCCAACGTGATCATCCTGGTGTTCTTCGTGGGCGGCGCACGGGCTGCGGCCGGCCCGGTCGCGGGCTGGCTCTCCTCGCTCGCGCGCCCCGGCAGCGTGGCGGCCGCCATCGGGCGCCGCTGGCTGCTGGTGGCAATTCCGTTCTTCTGCGTGCTCGTCGCCGCCCAGGTCTACGGCGCGATCTCGCTGCGGTTCAGCATCCCCGCCGCCATGCTCTTCACCCTCAACACGGTGATGGGGCTTCTGCTGTTCGAGACGCTGCTCGGTGCCGTGTCCAGCCGGCTGGGCGGCGTCAGGGCCGAGCAGCCGGGCCGCCCCGCCGAGCCCCGCTTCGCCGACATGCTGGCCCGATGCCTGCGGGTGGCGGTCATCATCGGGGCGGTGGCGAGCGTGGCGCAACGCTGGATCGTCGATGTCGTGGGCCTCGTCGACGAGAGCCGCTGGAACGCGATGGCGATCGGATCGCTGCGCGCGGGCGGGACGCTCTTCGTCGCCTATGTCGCCTGGGAGCTCGTCCGCTTCTTCACGGACCGCTTCGTCGCCCGCAACGGCGCTGGCGGCCACCACGACGAGGATGCGACGCCGACCACGGCCACGCGCATGGCGACCATGATGCCGCTGCTGCGCATCGCGCTCGTCATCGTCATCTCGGTGCTCGCGGTGCTGATCGTGCTCTCCGAGCTCGGGGTGAACGTCACGCCGCTCCTGGCCGGTGCGTCCGTCTTCGGCCTCGCCATATCCTTCGGCAGCCAGACGCTGGTGCGCGACATCGTGTCGGGCGTGTTCTACCTCGCCGACGACGCCTTCCGCGTCGGCGAGTACATCGACTGCGGCAAGGCCAAGGGCACGGTCGAGGGCTTCACGCTGCGGTCCATCAAGCTGCGCCACCAGAACGGCCAGGTGCACACGATCCCCTTCGGCCAGCTGGGACAGATCACGAATTTCAGCCGCGACTGGACGACGGTGAAGTTCAACCTGCGCTTCGCCAAGGACACCGACGTCGAGAAGCTGCGCAAGGCGGTCAAGAAGATCGGCCAGGAGATGCTCGAGGACGCGGAGTTGCAGCCCGAGATCATCGAGCCCCTGAAGATGCAGGGCGTCGCCGACATCGCCGACAACGCCCTCGTGGTGCGCTTCAAGTTCACGGTGCGCCCGGGCAAGCCCACCTTCGTCCAGCGCGACGCCATCAAGCGCCTCATCCGCCTGCTCCCCGGCCAGGGCTTCGCCTTTGCCAACGCGATGGTGGCCGTGCAGACCATGGGCGGTCCGGCCGATCCCGCGGCCGCCGCCGCCGCGGCCGCCCAGAGCACGATCGCTGCGCAGGCCCAGGCGGAAGCCGCGGCCGCGGCGGCGCGATAGCGCCCGCCGAGGTCCGCACCCCGGCCTCCTCATCCCTCGACCCGGCCGCCGCGCGGCCGGCTCGGGGTGAGGAGGTATGGAGGCGCTGGAGGCTCAGGACTCCGCCGCCACCCCGAAATAGCGCCGCCGGGCGCGGTCGTAGCCGCCCGCCGTCTGCGGCTTCACGAAGAGCAGAACGATGGCCGGCGCCCGGGCGCGAACGGCGTCTTCGATGGAGGTCACCGCGGCCTCGATCTCCGGCGCCCGCAAGCCGTCGTCGAACTCGAGGCTCACCGAGGCGATGATCTGGTCCGGCGCGACATGGGTCGTCAGCACGCCGTTGGCCGAGACGACACCGGGCTCCCGGCGGGCCGTCTCGAGGATCAGCTCCACCACGTGCGCATCGGCCGGCTCGCCGATGAGCAATCCCTTGGTCTCCCGCGCCAGCAGGAGCGCGGTGACCGCGAGGAGACCGCCGATGGCGAGCGAACCGATGCCGTCGAACTCGGGCCGCTGCCACCACTGGCCGGCCGCGGTGGCGGCGAGCGCGATCAGGAGGCCGATCACCGCGGCACTGTCCTCCATGAGCACGGTGAAGGTCGCCGGGTCCTTGCTGCGGCGAATGGCCGACAGTAGCGAGCGCTCGGGATTGATCGAGCGGAACTGCTTCCAGGCCACCCACCAGGACGCTCCCTCGAACAGCAGGGACAGAGCCAGGACCGCATAGGCCACGTTGGGGGCCTCGATGGGTTCGGGCTCGCGCAGGTGGACGATGCCCTCGTAGATCGACACCCCCGCCCCCAGCGCGAAGACGAGCAGGGCGACGACGAAGCTCCAGAAGTAGATCTCGCGCCCATAGCCGAGAGGGTGGCGGGTGTCCGGCCGCCGCGCCGCGCGGTGCAGCCCGTAGAGCAGCAGGATTTCGTTGAACGTGTCGACGAGCGAGTGCACGGCCTCGCTGAGCATCGACGAGCTGCCCGTCCAGAAGGCGGCCACGCCCTTGGTGGCGGCGACCGCGAGATTTCCGAACAGGGCGGCATAGACCGCCGACCCTGCCGCATGGGATTGCGCCATCGAGGGGACCTCCGTCCCTCGAACGGCGCCGGACGCTCCCGCGTTCCGTTCAGCCCTTCACGGCGCCGGCGGTGAGGCCGCGCACGAGCGCGCGCTGGACGAGGGCGAAGAGCACCATCACCGGGACGATCGAGATGATGCCGCCGGCCGCCAGCGAGCCCCAGGGCAGCTGGAACTCGCCCACCATCAACTGCAATCCCACCGGCCAGGTGCGCGACCCCGTGCTCGTCGTCAGCATCAGGGCGAACAGGAACTCGTTCCAGGCGCCGATGGCGATGAAGACCGCGGTGGCGACGAGGCCGCCCAGCACGAGCGGCAGCACGACGCGGACCATGGCGCCGAGGCGGCTGGCGCCATCGATGCGGGCTGCGTCCTCGAGGTCGTTCGGCACGCTCTCGAAGAAGCCTTTCATCATCCAGATGAACACGGGCAGCAGGAAGGTCGTGTAGGCGAGCGCCAGCCCGAAGCGGCTGTCGAGGAGCCCCAGCCCCCGCATCAGGATGAAGAGCGGGATGATGATCATCACCGCCGGGAACATGCGGATGACGAGGTAGAACATCATCAGCTCGCGCCGGCCGAGGAAGCGGTAGCGCGCCACCGCGTAGGAGGCGAGCGTGCCGATGACCGTGCAGATGGCGACGGTGATGAGCGTCACCACCGAACTGTTCAGGATGAGCGTCGGGAAGTTCGACCGGGTCCAGATGGCGACGTAATTCTCGAAGGTGACGCGTCGCGGGATGTAGGTCAGCGTCGCGGTGACGATGTCCTCCTCCGGCTTCAGCGAGATGAGGAAGGCCCACACGATCGGGAAGACCGCGAAGATCACGAGCACCGCGACGGCGACCATCGCCAGCGCGTCCCCGATTTTCCGGCTTCGTTGGGTTCCGGCCATCGGCATGGTCAGTCCCTCATCACGTTGGACAGGCGGACATAGAGGTAGGAGAAGGCCATCAGGAGCAGGAAGAGCACCACGGCGACGGCACTGCCGGAGCCGAAGTTGAACTCCTTGTTGACCTTCAGGAAGGCGTGCAGGGACAGGACCAGCGTCGAGCGCCCCGGGCCGCCGCCGGTCAGGATCAGGATGATGTCGGGCGAGTTGACCAGGCTGATGACGCGCAGCACCACCGACGCGACGATGATCGCCTTCAGCTGGGGCAGCGTGACGTACCAGAACTGCTTCACCGGACCGGCGCCGTCGATGGCGGCGGCTTCGTAATAGTCGCTGGGGATGGCTTTCAGGCCGGCCAGCAGCAGCAGGGCGAAGAACGGGAAGCCGTGCCAGATCTCCACCACCAGGGCGGCGGCCAGCGCCAGGTCGGGATCGGCGAACCACGCCTTGTACTGGGAGAGGATGCCGACCTTCACCAGCATGTCGTTGATGACGCCGAGGCGCGGGTCGAGCATCAGCGCCCACATGTGCCCGGCCACGACGTTGGGCAGGAACCACGGCAGCAGCAGCAGGACGGACGCGGCCCGGAAGCCTGGCAGGTCCTTGTTGAGGAGCAGGGCGGCGGCGAGGCCGAGGCCCAGTTCGCCGACGACGGCGCCGACGGTCCACACCACGGTGTTGCGCAGCGACAGCCAGAACACCGGGTCGTCGGCCATCGCGTAGTAGTGCTTCAGGCCGACGAAGCCGGTCCCGAGGTCGAGGCGGTTGAGCCGCATCTCGCGGAAGCTGAGCCCGATGCCCCACAGCGTCGGATAGAGCACGACGGCGAGGATCAGCACCAGGCTCGGCACCAGGAGCCAGTAGGCCCAGAAGCGCGTCTCCGAGAGATCGCCGAGGCCCGGCAGCCTCCGTCGCCGGGATGGACCGGTGACCGCCTTGCCTGCGAGTCCCCCTGTGGCGTCCATGCTCAGACCGACTCGATCGCGGTGCGCTCGACCCAGGCCCAGTCGATGTCGTGGCCGACACCCGGTTCGTCGCTGACCGTGAGGATGCCCTCCTTGATCGCCAGCTTGCCGAGTGTCTTCAGGTCGGCGATCTGCTCGGCATTGATGACGAGCTGCTCGTAGTAGTCGTTGATGCGGATGGCGGCGCAGAGCTGCGCGTTGGCGAGCCCCATGCCGTGCACCTGGCACCGCATGCCGTGGCTGTCGGAGAGATGCGCGATCTTCATCGAGCCGGTGAAGCCGCCCTTGTAGTTGGTGTTGACGCGCGTCATGTCGAGCGCGCCCATCTGGATCCAGGTCGCCATGTTCCAGTGGCAGCCGTCGGAGGTCTCGGCGGCCAGGACGGGGATGTCGAGCGCGTCGCAAAGCTTGCGGTAGGAGTTCAGCTCGAACTCGCGCATCGGCTCCTCGTACCAGAGGAAGCCGCACTCCTCGAGCACGCGCCCGAACCACATCGAGGTGACGTAGTCCCAGCCGGCCGATCCGTCGAACATCAGGTCGGCGTCGGGGCCGGTCCACTTGCGCAGGTTGCGCGAGAGCTTCGCGTCCTCCTTGGCGTCGCCCCAGGCGTGGAGCTTGAAGGCGGTGAAGCCCTCGTCCATGCTCTGTTTGATGTAGCGCTCGTACTCGTCCATCGTGTCCCAGGTGACGGTGGACGCGTAGGCCGGCACCTTGTTGGAGTTGCCACCGAGCAGCTGCCAGAGCGGCATTCCGGCCTTCTTCGATTTGATGTCCCAGGCGAGCTGATCGACGAGCCCGAGGTGGGTCATCATCATCTCGTCGATGCGGTCGAGTTCCCAGATCAGGTGCCAGAGCCGCTCGGTGGCCAGCGGGTCGGCGCCGATCAGGCTCTTCAGGCGGTTGTCCGTGAGCTGCATGAGGCCGCGGGCGTAGCGCGCAGAGCCCTCGATCTCAATGCCGCCGACGATGCCCTCGTCGGTCTCCATGCGCATGACGGCGGTGACCGGTGTGCGCCCCGGCCTGAACGCGTCGTGCGAGCCCATCAGGCCGTTGCGCCAGCGGTAGCGGTGCTTCGGGGGCGTGGTCTCGAGGACGAAGCAGCGAATGTCGGTGATGCGCATGGGTTTCTCCGTGGCGGGGAGATCCTGCGTCCTTCGACACGGCTGCTGCGCAGCCTGCTCAGGATGAGGACCGTTGTGTGTGTGCAGCGCTCAAAAAGGTCCTCATCCTGAGCAGGCGCCGGAGGCGCCGTGTCGAAGGATGCGGGACCTGTCGGCGGCTACGATGCCTTCTGCGGGGCCTTGGGCGCGAGCCTGGTCCCGCCCCACGAGGCCGCATGGCGGGCCATGTCGGCGGGGAGGAATTCGCCGGACGCGCCTCCCTCCAGGTCGAAGTTGTGCCAACGGTCCTCGCCGCGGGCGAGCATGGCCTTGTCACGCACGCCGCCGGCCTGCTTCACGTGGGCGCCGACGTAGCGGATCGCGAAGCCGATGCGGCGGTGGTTGGACCGGTTGGGTTCGGAGTTGTGGGCGATGTCGACGTGATGCAGCGACATCTCGCCGGGCTTCAGGACCACGTCCACGACCTTGTCGAGATCGACGTCGACGGCGATCTCCTGGCCGCGGGAGAGCAGGTTGTCCTGCGCCCAGGTTTCCTTGTGGGCCATGATGCCGCCCTTGTGGGTGCCGGGCACCACGCGCATGCACCCGCTCTCGACGGTCGAGGGCGAGAGCGCCACCCACGCGGTGACGATGTCGGAGGGTTCCAGGCCCCAGTAGGTCGCGTCCTGGTGCCAGCTCACATAGGCGTCGGACTTCGGCTCCTTCAGGAAGAAGTTCGCGCCCCACACGAGGATGTTGGGACCGATGACGCCCTCGACGGCATCGAGGATTCGCGGGTGCTTGCACAGGTCGGTGAGCAGCTTCGAGACGTAGTAGCTCTTGTGCAGCAGGAGCCCCTTGCGCAGGTCCGGGGACAAGGCGTCGATGCCCTCCACGGCCTTCAGGAAGGTCGCGATCTCGGCGTCGTCGAGCACCCTGAAGGGGAACAGCACGCCGTTGTCCTTGTAGGCCTGGATCTGGGCCGCGCTCAGGGAAGTCGCCATCGTTCGTCTCCTCGTGCCGGGGGCAAGGCGGGGCGGCCGGAGCCGCCCCGGCGTGTCGTCACCTCAGGGCGGCTTCGAGGCCCTTCATCATGGCATCCACCGCCTGTTCGGCGGTCTGGCGGCCCACCAGCACCTTCTGGAACTCCGGCAGAACCACCGTCTCGGACCAGCCGGCCACGCCCACGAAGGTCGGCGGCAGCTTGCCGAAGGTGGTCGTCTCGACCGCCGCGGCGTAGAGCGGATTCTTCTGGATGCGCTCGTCGGAGGCGACCTTGGGCGAAGACGGGAAGTAACCGGTCTCCTCGAGGAAGGCGATCGCCGGCTCGGGCTCGGCCCAGTAGGAGATCCAGTTCATCGCCGCGTCGACCTTGGCCGGGTTGGCGATGCCGTTGAACAGGTAGGTGAGGCGCGCCGAGCGGCCGCCGGGGCCGGCCGGCATGGGCAGCGTGCCGAACTGCTCGGGCTTCAGCGCCGCCTGGATCTCGGTGAGGGATCCCGTGTGGTGCCAGACCATGGCCGTCTGGCCGGTCTTGAAGGCCTCCATGATCTGCCGGTAGCTGTCGTTGGGCGCGCTCGCCGGCACCACCTTGTGCTTGGTCAGGAGTTCGGCGTACCAGGCGACCGCCTCGGTGGCCTTCTTCTTGTCGATGGCCATCTTGCCGTCGACGACGATCGGCGAGCCCCAGGCCTCGATCATGTCGATGACGTACTTGAAGCCGCCGGCGCCGCCGCGCAGCGAGAAGCCGAAGCGGTTCTTGGACGGATCGGTCACCTTCAGCGCCGCCTCCTGGAACTCCGCCATGGTCTTGGGCGGGGCGATCCCCTTCTCCGCGAACCAGTCCTTCCGGTAGTACATCCAGTCGACGAAGGTGAAGGCGGGGATGCCGTAGATCTTGCCGCCCACCGTGGAGCCGGCCCAGGCCTGGGCGGGATATTCCGCGTAGCGCGACCACTTCTTGATGCGGTCCGAGAGGTCGACGAGCGCCCCCATGGCGACCAGGTCGGAGGCGCGCTCGGCCACGACCATGCAGGTGTCGGGCTTGGAGTTGGCGACCACCGCGGCCGTCATCTTGGACATGTACTCGGGGTTCGGGATGTTCTCCTGGGTGACGGCGATGCCGGGGTTCTTCTGCTTGAAGGCGGCCATCACCCGCTCGAGACCCTTGAATTCGGTCGTCGAGGTGAAGTGGTGCCAGTAGTTGAGGCTGGCGTTCTGGGCGAAGGCGGACCGCGGCATTCCGGTCAGGAACGGCGTGGCAGCAAGGCCCCCGAGGACCTGTCGGCGATCAAGGCGCATGGCGTTTCTCCCCTCTCGTGCGGGCTCGCGCCTTCGTGGGCGCGGCCGGTCTGGTTCAGTCACGGGCTCAGGCGGATGGGCGATGAAGCAGGCGGCGGCGGCAGGTCGTCCGCGCCCTGGATTTCGGGGCAGGCATGGACCCTGCGGGCCTCCTCGCTGAGGACGAGGCCGTGGCCCGGCCGCTCGGGCGCAACGGCGTAGCCGTCCTTCATCAGGACTGGCTCCTCGACGAGGTGGTTGTAGTTCTGGAAGCTGTACTCGATCCAGTGCGCCTCCGGCAGCGCGGCGGCCATGTGGATGCCCAGTTCCAGCATGGTGTTGCCCAGGCTCACCTGGATGCCATGCTCGGCCGCGAGCCAGCCTGCCCGCATCACGTCCGAGGGCGTGCCGTGGACATTGAGGATGTCGACCCCGCGTGCCTCGATCAGGCGGCGCTTGCCGCGCAGGTCGAGATACTCGCCCGAGTTCACGTGGACCCAGGGCGCGCCCTCGCGCACCTCGCGCAGTCCGTCGTAGTCGTCGCGGATGACCGGGTCCTCGGCCCACAGGATGTCGAAGCCCGCCCGCCGATACGTGTCGAGGCGGCGGATCGCCTCGCGGGGCGACCAGGCCTCGTTGGAATCGATCATCACCGGCCCGACGTCCCCGACGGCGTCCTTCAGGAGCCTGAGCCGGTGCAGATCCCACTCGACGTCGGGATGGCCGACCTTGATCTTGAAGCCGCGATGGCCCTGGGCCGCCGCCTGCGTGAACAGCTCGACGTAGTGCTTGTCGCTCAGGTGGTAGTCCAACCCGCTGGCATAGGATCGGACCTTGGGATCGGTGCCGCCGAGCAGCCGGTAGAGCGGCAATCCCGCCTGCTGCGCGGCGAGGTCCCAGCAAGCCTGGTTGATGGCCTCCTCGAAGGGCAGCGCCATGCGCCGGGCATTGCCGCCGCGCGGGCGCGAGATCTTGTGGATCAGGCCCGCCGGCGGCTGGCCCTCGAGCCCCGGCCAGGCTTCCTCGCGGAACACGCGCTCGATCTCGGCCAGGTTCGGCAGCGGGTGGAAAAGGCTGAGGCCGAAGCCCAGCCCGGTCTTGCCGCCGGCGTGCAGCTCGAGCGTGAAATTGTGCGCGAAGGCGATATGGACCTGGCTGTCGCCGATGACCCGGTCGCGCCTGTACTGGAACCGCGTGAGGCGATAGCCCTCGATCCGCATCCCGTCGTCTCCCCTGGTGCGCTCTGCCGCGGCTTTGCGCTCTGCTTTTGCTTGGCGCCCTGTTTTTCAGTGGCGCAATCTGATAGATCAGTTGGGATGAAAGATAGATCACATATGCTGGCACTCGCAAGCGCCAATCCTGCCGAGCCGAACTCGGCCGATGTCGGCGGGGGCAGTCTCAGCGACCTAGCGCGCGACCGCTTCATGCAGGCGCTGTTCGACCGGCGCCTGGAGCCGGGCGCCTTCGTCTCGCAGCAGGATCTGGTGCGGCTCCTTGGAGTGCCGGTCGGTCCGCTACGCGACGCGCTGCGCGTCCTGCAGACCGAGGGCTGGCTGACGATCCACGCCCGCTCCGGCATCGAGCTGCGCAAGCCGGACTTCACGCTGGTGCGCAACTCCTACCAGCTGCGGCTCATCCTCGAGCGGGCGGCCATCCGCACCTTCGCCGAGATCGCCTCGGTCGAGCGGATGCAGGAGATCGAGGAGCAGCACCATGCCGCGATCGATCGCGTGCGCGGCAAGGAGCTCACGGTGGACGCGGCGCGCGATCTCGAGGAGATGGATTTCGGCTTCCACATCACCGTGGTCAGCATGCTCGACAATCCGCTCGCCGAGACGGCCTACAAGCAGGCGCAGCGCTTCGTGCAACTGGTGCGGCTCGATCGCGAGTTCCGGCTGTCGTCGCCGATCGTGATCCGCACCATGAACGAGCACCTCGACATCCTGAGGGCCTGCCGCCAGCGCGATCCGCAGGCGGCGGAGGCGGCGCTCGAAGTGCATTTCGCCCGGGCCATGCAGCGGGCCATCGGCTTCTTCTGAGCATTCCGTTTCGGCCGGAGCAGCCGTGCCGCCCGCGCGGTTGACGGACATGGTCACCGTCCCCGATGGTGCGCGGGCCGCTTCGCGCGGAGACATCCGGGACGTTCAGCATGACAGACACGACTGCCGATTTCCTGGGCCGCCTCACCGCCGCCCTGCCCTCCGGCACGGTCGTTCCCGGCGCCGAGGCCCCCGAGCGCTACTGGCACGACTGGAGCGGACTCGCCCCCGTGCGGCCTCTCGCCGTCGTGCTGCCCCGGGAGACCGAGCACGTCGCGGCCACGCTGCGCCTGTGCCACGAGGCGGGCATCGCGGCCGTGCCGCAGGGCGGCCTCACGGGTCTTGCCGGTGGTGCCCATCCGATTGCCGGCTGCGTCGTGCTCAACCTCGAACGCATGAATGGCGTCGAGGAGGTGGACCCCGTGATGGCGACGATCACGGTCAAGGCCGGCACGCCGCTCGCCACGGTGCAGGCCGCGGCGGAAGAGGCCGGCTTCGCCTTCATGCTCGACCTCGGCGCGCGTGGCTCCTGCGCCATCGGCGGCAACATCTCCACCAATGCCGGCGGCAATCGCGTCATCCGCTACGGCATGGCCCGCGAGCACGTGCTGGGGCTGGAGTTCGTGCTGGCCGACGGCACCGTCGTCCGCTCGCTCAACAAGATGCTCAAGAACAATGCCGGCTACGACCTCAAGCAGATGCTGATTGGCTCCGAGGGCACGCTCGGCGTGATCACGCGCGCCGTGCTGCGTCTCCAGGCCAAGCCGACCACCGTGTCCACGGCCCTGTGCCGCGTGGCCGACTACCCCGCCGTGCTCGCCCTGCTCACCGGCGCGCGCAAGCGGCTGGGGCCCTCGCTCACCGCCTTCGAGGTGATGTGGCCGAGCTTCTACGAGACGATGTATGGCGGGCTGCCGCAGTTGCGCCGGCCCTTCGGGACGGCGGGCGACATCCACGTCATCCTCGAGGCGAGCGGCTTCGATCCCGGGCGGGACGCGGAGCGCTTCGAGGAGTGTCTCGCCGCGCTCGTGGAGGACGGCGTGCTGATCGACGTGATCGTCGCCGGCTCGGAGCGCGAGACCAAGGAGATCTGGGCGGTGCGCGAGAGCGTGTCGGAGTATGGCCGCGTGCTGGGCCGGATCATCGCCTTCGACATCGGCCTGCCGACCACCACGATCGGAGACTTCGTCGAGCGCGCCATCGCCGCTCTCACCGCGCGCTGGCCCGACGTGCGGGCCCTCACCTACGGCCACATCGGCGACAGCAACCTGCACCTCGTCGTCAACGTCCCCTCGGCGGGCCAGCACCAGCCCGAGCACGAGGTGGACGACCTCGTCTACGACATGGCGGGGGCCGCGGGGGGCACCATTTCGGCGGAGCACGGCATCGGGACCGTGAAGAAGCCTTACCTCAACCGCAGCCGGACCCCCGCGGAGCTCGCCACGATGCGGCGGCTGAAGCAGGCGCTCGACCCGAAAGGCATCCTCAACCCCGGAAAGGTGGTGTGAGGGCGGAATAAATCCGTCTCCGCGGTGTTGGCCACCGCGAGCGAAAGCCCCTGGCGCCGCTCGCAAAAAGGTGAACGGAGGGACAGCTTGGCAGTTGTTGCCCAAGCCCTAGGTTTGCCGAGGTTGTAAAGCCCACACCCAGAGGGGGAAAAGCCATGTCCATCACTCGTCGCACCGTCCTGGCCGGCACCGCAGCCGCCGCCGGGGCAGCCCTCGCGGGCCCCGCCCTGGCCAAGGCGCCCATGTCGGGCCAGCAGAACGCGGGCTTCCATCGCTTCAAGATCGGATCGTTCGAGGTCATCGCCCTCCATGACGGCGTCGCCGTGCGCGACATGCCGAAGGGCTTCGTTCGCAACGCCTCGGACGCCGACGTCTCGGCCGCCTTCGCGGAGCTCGGCCTGCCGGCCGACAAGCTGACCATCACCTTCACCGCCCTCGCCGTGAACACGGGCGACAAGGTCGTGCTGTTCGACGCCGGCAACGGCGGAGCTGGCGGGCCGGTCGGCAACGTCGCCAAGAACCTCGCCGCCGCCGGCATCCAGCCGGGCGACGTCGACGTCCACGCCTTCAGCCACTTCCACGGCGACCATATCGGCGGCGTGAAGGCTGCGGACGGCAAGCTCGTGTTCCCCAACGCCGAGATCGTCGTTCCGGACGCCGAGTGGGCGTTCTGGATGGACGACGCCAAGATGAACAACGCGCCCGAGGCGATGAAGGGCGGCTTCCAGCTGGTGCGCAAGCAGTTCGCCGACATGGCCGGCAAGGTCCGCCGCCAGAGCTGGGAGAAGGAAGTCGTTCCGGGGATCACCGCGATCCAGGCCGACGGCCACACCCCGGGCCACACGGCCTACCTGATCTCGTCGGGCAACCAGCAGATGATGTTCGTGGCCGACATCACCAACCACCCGGGCATCTTCGCCCGCCGCCCCGAGTGGCAGGCGATCTTCGACATGGATCCGCAGCGCGCGATCGACACCCGCAAGCGCCTGCTCGACCGCGCCGCGGCCGACAAGATCCGGCTGTCGTTCTACCATGCCCCGTTCCCCGCCACGGGCTTCGTGGTGAAGGACGGCGCGGGCTACGACTTCCAGCAGGCCCTCTGGCAGAACACGCTCTGAGCCGAGGCTCACGAGCCGACACGCTCGATGCCCGCCGGGGTCACCCCGGCGGGCTTTTTCGTTCCAGGCGCGCGGCTCTCCCTTTCAGTCCCGCGTCAGGCGGCCGCCGCGATGGGCCATCTGCATGTCGTTGTCGTAGGTGTTGGGAGCCCTCTTGCCCGGAAGGTTGGCGTCGAGCACGAGCGACTGGACCGTGCCGAGCGAGGTCTGCACCTCCATCAGCGGCTGGTCCGCCCGCAGCTGCCACATGCGATAGACCGACTGGCCGGTCTTGCCGTCCTGGACCGCGTCGAAGCCGCAGCCCACGGCAGGCTGGTCCCCCTCGCCGCGCAGCATCAGCAGGCGCGGCTTGTCGAAGCGGTAGCAATGGCCTTCGTAGGAATAGCCGTAGGCCACGACGATGGAGCAGTCCGCCGGACCCAGGGCCTGGGCCGGTTTCCTGGAGGCGGCCTCGCTCCACAGTTCCAGGCGAAGGACCGTGCGCTCGGACGCCGCGACGGTGCTCGCCGAGGCCTTGACCTCGCCGTAGGGAGCCGCAGTGGTGTTGAGCTTGACCCCGTAGATCGTCACGCCGTCGGGCATGAAGGTCGGCGGGGTCTGCGGAGCCGGAATGTCGCTGCTGTCGGTCATGGGTGTCCTCCTCGGTCGATGGTTCAGATGATCTGGCGCCAGGCGAAGCAATCCTCGATCTGGGCGACATAGGTGCGGGCGCGGCCGCGCGATGCCGCCTCGAGGAAAGCCTCCGCGGCGGTGGCGAAATCGAGGGTGTCGGGGTCGAGCCGGGGCCAGGACCCCAGCAGGGCTTCGCCAATCACGTCGCGGGCCTCGGCCAGCGCGCCCTTCAGGCCGAAATGGCGCAGGGCATAGTCGCCGCTGTCCCCGCCCAAGGCCCCACGGATGTCGGCGTCCGACAGCTCCCGCCGGAGATCCCGGAACGCGCGCGGATCGATGCCGGACAGCCCGCGCTCATAGGCCAGCGTCTGGTGGATCTCCACCAGCGCGTCGAACAGCGCTCCCGCGAAGGGCTTGGACCGGTCATGCACCTCGGAGCCGACGTCGGAGAGCTTCAGGCTGTTGCTGAAGGAGCGGATCCGGCGTTCGTCGCTGATCTCGGCGAAGCGGTCGAGTTCGTTGTGAACGAGCAGGTTGCCGCGCGTTCGCCTGAGGATCCGATCCATGGCGGTGTCGAACTGCAGCAGCCCGAGGAGCGCGACCATGTCGGCCGCCGCCTCGTGGTAGGCGAAGAAGTCAGGGCCCGCCTTTCCGCGCGGCGTGCCGGCGATCCCCATCAGGATGAGGTGGCCCGTCTCGTGCGCGATCGCATCGAAGTTGAGGGCATGCGGAAACGGGCGGCCGGTCTCCGCAGTCTCGCCCATCTCCAGGAAGCCGAAGCCGGAATGCGCGTTCTCCCATCCGGGGATCACGGGCACGATCTCCAGCCGATCGTAGGTGGGCTCGAAGAACCACGGCACGGGGCGGCCCAGCCAGGACTCGCAGACGTCGAGGACGCGGCGGACGCAGGCATAGACATGGGCGGCGAGGAAATCCTCGCTGGCGGGATCGAGATGGTCGAAATGGCCGTCTGGACCGGGTTCGACCGGCGGCAGGCGCGGGCCGCGCAGCGGCGGCAGGTCGGGATACCGGTAGGGACGCTTGGCCCGCGTCGGAGACGCCACGTACATGCGGCGATCCTGGGGCCCGGCCCGGACCTCGCCCGGCGCCACGGACAGCCAGACGACCTCCGGACGCTCGTAGCCCGGCACGAAAGGCGGCTGGGGAAAAACGAGGAAACGGGTCCCCAGCCGTGCACCCGCACGCGCAGCAGACTTCGGTTCCGCGGTGTCGGACATCCGGCGCACCCCCTCGCCCGAATGCAACCTATGCGGGAGTCTGGGCGCTGATCAACTGGAGACCGCGATCGCGCATCGCGTCCCACAGGCCGGCGGCATCGAGATCGGCGGCCCAGGCTTCCGTGAGCCGGAAGGGCGGCGGGGGGCAGAGCGGCGCGGGGGCGCCGCCCGTCGCCAGCAGGCGCAACGCGGCGCGGGCGTCGTCGCTCTTGCGCGACACGGCGCCGGTGGCCAGCCATGCGGCGAGCCGGTCGATATCCGCCCGCGCCAGGCGATGGCGCGCCTCGTCCAGGATCCTGTCGTAGGTGCGGTCGACGAAGGGGAGCGCGCGGGCCACCGACACCAGGTCACGGCACACCTGCGGGTCGAGGACACCGGCGCGGCGGGCCCGCGCCAGGGAGGCGCGCACGTCGATGAGCGCGTCGGACAGCGCCGCCGAGCCCAATTCCTGGGGCGCCATCGCAACCGCCACCTCGTCGTCGTCGGCCAGCGTCGTCGCGCGGTACCAGCGGAAACAGAAGCCGATGCCCACCATGCCACAGGCTTCGAGTTCTGCGGCCCGCAGCGCCCCCATGCTGGCCGCGCCATAGACCTTCACGCCGGTGGCCAGCGCGAACAGGATCTCCTTGTGGCGCACCGCGGGACGACGCGCGAAGACGCCGTCGATCAGCAGGATGGCCCGGGGAGGCCCGTCGAGCACGGCCCTCGCCACGTCGCCGGTCGCGGCCGGCGGACGATAGTCGGCCGCCAGGATCGAGCGGGCCTCGTCCAGCGGCAGCGAGGGTCCCAGGAACACGACCACGTCAGACGCCATACCGGCCCTCGCGCGGATCGGTGTGCAGGGGCGGCGCCACGACGCGCACCACCGCCAGGGGCAGCTCCGGGACGTCGGCCAGAGGCACCGCCATGACCCGGCGGGCACCCAGGAGGCGCAAGGCCTGCAGGCTGGCGGAGAGCCGGTCGCCCTCGGGCATCGGTGCCTCGACGGGCACGGGGACGCTCCCGGAGGCGAGCGTCAGGCGCCAGCGCGCGAGCTGCTCGCGATCGACGCCCGGAGCATAGCGGTCGGACGTCAGATCCTCGCGGGCGGCGGCGATGGCCGTGAGGCGCGCCTGGCAGGCCTCGAGCACCGCCCGCATGAGCGCGCCACCCTCCGTCAGGTCGCAGCCAAACCCCTCCGCGGGCAGCGGGGCGAATTCGTCACCCCGGCCGTCTTCCATGACGTGGCACCAGTAGACGGGCAGGGGAGCCGGCACGCGCCAGGCGCCGACCACGAGCCCCGCCTCGTGCAGGCGGTGCACCAAACCGGTCACGGGCGCCGCTGCCGTGGCGATGTCGACCTGGTGCCGGTCGAAGAAATGCGGCCTGCGACGGGCCCGCCACAGGGCCTCGCGCTCCACGCATTCGAGCGCGGCATGGGTGGCGGCGTGATGCCAGGTGGGGCCCGCGCCGAGCCCGGTGGTGGTGCGCACGAAACAGGACGGATGCGGCGACGGCAACGTGTAGACGGTGTCGACGAGGGCCAGCGGAACGGCACCCGCACGGCCGTCCAAGAGGTCGACAGCCTGGATCCAGCGCGTGCCGGCGGGCGGTCCATCGTCGGGCCACAGGGAGGACCAGGTCTCGATCTCGTCGTCCGCCGGAGCGCGAGGTGGACCGGCACGGTCCGGCGCGCGTTCGGCGGCCCAGGTCTCGATGGCTTCGAGCACGGCTGACAAGGCCGCTTGCGTGGAGTCGGTGCCCTTGCCCTGGGTGACGGCATTGGAAAGCGCGAGCGGCCTGACGGCCTGGACGACCGGCAGGCCGATGCGCCCGAGCCGCGTGACGGAGCCGACCCGCGTGATGCCGAAGGCGGCGCGTCGGCGCAGGAGGCTCGCCAGGAGCGCCTGGGGACCGGGGGGCGCCCGGTCGTCGGCCTGCCCTTCGGCGAGACGTCGCAGCGCCTGCAGCGCGACGACCTCGTCAATCATCGGCGGAGCCGGCCTCCAGCGCCGCCAGGTCGGCCTCGGCGCGGCGCACCAGCGCGATCGCGCCCTGCTCGCGCGCCGTGTCGCGGGCCCGCACGAGATCGAGCCGGACCATCTCGCCGGGTTGCCCGAGCGCGCGCGCCAGCGAGGCGCGGGTGCGGTAGAGTTCGGCGAGCCAGAACAGCTGGCCGACCGCCTGACTCTTGGCGATGGCGTCTTCCATCAGCCGCATTGCCTCGGCATGCCGGCCCGTCCGGGCGAGGATGGCGGCCCGCATGTCCGAATAGATCGGCAGGTTTTCCTCCGTGCCGATCCTGCGCTGCAGGTCGTAGCCCTCCTGGAAGCGGCGCATGCCCCGCTCGGGATCGTGCGCCATCGCCTCCGCCCAGCCCCCGAACAGGAGCGCCTTGGCGCGGCCGCCGGGCATGGCGTGCTCCGCGGCGATGGCCTCCATCCGGTTGGCGAAGTGCAGCACCGCGGCATGGTCCTCGCGATAGCGGTTGAGCACGACCGCGTAGTCGAGAGCGTGGAACAGGCTGCCGACGTGGTCGATCGTCTCGCCCCAGGCCAGGCAATCGGCGATGGCGGCCTCCGATCCGTCCGGATCGTCCAGGAACCACAGCGACAAGGCCCTCTCGCCCAGCCCGCACACGCGCGCATCGTGCCCGCCATAGCGCGCACGGTTGCGGTCGGCCCGGCCCGGGTCGTACAGCGCCAGCCCGCGGTCGACGCAATCCAGACAGAAGTCGTGCCGTCCGCCGTGGAACGAGGTGGCCCAGGCACAGTGCAGCGACTGGAGGCGCACCTCCTCGTCGTTCACGCCTTCCATGTCGTCCAGCAGGATGCGCGAGCGCACCTGCTGGGTGGCGAAGTCGGGCGCCGTGAACCACCAGCCCCAATAGAGGGCGAAGTGCTCCTTCTGCAGCGCGTCGCCGCGCCCCCGGCACAGTTCCACGGCCGCCTCGTAGACGCCACGCGTCTGCGGCGAACCGCGGCCGTGCAGCGCGGCCGCGACGACACCCCGCAGTTCGAGAACCTGCAGGAGCCGGCCCGCGCGGTCGTCGTCCTTCGGCAAGGCCTCGAGCTGCTGCTCGGCGAGCGCCAGCAGGCGGTCGGCCTCGGTCATGGCGCAGCGGATGACGCAGGCTTCCGCGGCGCGCGTCGCGTAGCGCGCGGCGGCGTCGGCGAGGCCGGCCTCGACGCCGTGCCACGCCGCCACGTCATCGGGGATGCCGTGCGTGCCGCCGTCTCCGATCAGGGACACGATGCGGGCGTGGATCTGCCGGCGATCGGCCTTCAGCAGGCTGGCATAGGCCGCCTCCTGCAGCAGGGCGTGGCGAAACCGCAGCACCGAGGCTCCGGCGTCGCCGGGCTGCAGGACGCCATGGCCGAGGAGCGTCGCCACCTCGCCGCCCAGCCGCTCGTCGTCGGCCGTGCGGTCGAACAGGCGCGCCAAAGTCTCGATGCCGAACTCGCGCCCCAGCGCGCTGGCGATCTGGGCCGTCCGCCTGGCCGGCCCGAGGTCGGCGAGGTGAGCCGCCACGAGGTCGTTGAGCGACACGATGCCGCTTTCGCGCCAGAGGGCCTGCCATTGCGCCGCGTCGGCCGGCGCGTCGCCCAGGCGCTGGCGCATGAAGGCCAGCAGTTCCTCGGCATAGAGCGGCAGTCCGTCGCTCTTGGCATGGGCGAAGGCGGCGATTCCCGCGGGCGAGTCGGGCCACACGGACGCCACCAGGTCCGGCATGGCCGCGGGCGCGAGCCCGCCAAGGCGCAGCACGTCGACCCCCGGCGCCTCGCGCAGGTCCGCTTCGGCCGCGTGACGCTGCGTGAGCACCAGGAGCACGGGCGCGTCGGCGACCCTGTCGATGAGCTGCCGCACGAGCTCGAGCGTGAGGCTGTCGGCCCAGTGGAGATCCTCGACGACGAGGAGGCCAGGCCCGCTGCCCGGCACGAGCAGGGCGGCGCTGGCCTTGATGACACGGGTCCGGAACTTGGCGCCGCTCAGGTCTCCGGTCAGCAGGTCGGTGGCGCTGCGCTCTCCGCCGGTCCCGGCGAAGGCGGCGAGCGCGTCGAGATCCTCCGTCGGGGGCGTGAGCCCCGCACCGCGCAGCCGGCGGGCGAAGCCTTCGCCGTCCAGGCCCGTCAGTTCGCCGACCTCCGAGCGCAGCATGTCGACGAGCGGATGGAGAGGCTGGTTCTCGCCGTGGGGCTGGCACTGCAGCATCTGGATGCGCGCGCCCTGCACCTTCCTGCGCAGCTCCGCCACCAGGCGCGACTTGCCGATGCCGGCGTCGCCGCTGATGACCAGTGTCCCTCCGCGACCCTTCAGCGTCGCGTCCCACGCCGCTTCCAGGCGGGCCAGTTCGGCCTCTCGCCCTGCGAGGGGAGCCTCCGGACGCCGGAACGTGGCGAAGCGATCGAGAACGGGTCGGGCCGCCAGCGGGCGCCATGCCCGCACGGCCGCGGGGAAGCCCTTGAGAATGCGATGCCCGGCGGGTTCGTAGTCGAAGGCGGCCTTGGTCAAGGCATAGGTTTCGTCGGAGACGAGCACGCTGGCGGGATCCGCCTCGCCCTGCAGCCGCGAGGCGAGGACGATCGCCGTCCCGACGAGATCGCCGCTGTCGCGCAGCACCACCACCGTTCCCGTGGCGACACCGACGCGCACCTGCAGGGCCGTGGCGAGGCCCGGGGCCTGGCTCCATTCCGACACGATGGCCAGGGCCGCGTTCACGGCCCGCTCGGCGGCGTCCTCCGCCGGCCGGGGATAGCCGAAATAGCTGCTGCCGCCGTCGCCCACCGTGCGCTCGACGGATCCGCCGTGGCGGCGGACGATCTCCGCGATCCGCCCGTGCAGGGCCCCCATGAGGCGCGCGAAATCCTCCGGATCGGAGCCGAGGAGGTGCTCCGTCGAGCCGACCACGTCGTAAAACAGGGCCGTCAGCTGGCGGCGCTCACCGCCCAGCTCGAAGTTATGCGACGCTCTGCCCCCGAAACCGATGGTCATGCTCGCAATGGTAGCATGGTCGCGAGCCCTACACGCAACGAGGCAATCGACCCGGGCCATGCCCCAGGGGCTGTCCGGAGCCGCGTGCCAAGCGGTGCCGGAGCCCTGCGGACCGGCACCGCGCCGACGCCCCGCGGGCGCCGCGACACGGTCAGTGCCCCTCGTGCAGATGGTCCTGGCGCGTGTCGCGATACTGTCGAAGGCTCAGCCGGACGCGGGAGAGCGCCGCCTCGAGCTCCTCGGCGTCGATGTCGGGTACGGGCAGGTCGGTGCTGACGTGACACATCAGGCACCGCTCGCCGAGTGCGCGGCAGATCACCAGCGACAGTTCGTCGAGAGCCTCGACGAGGTTCTGGGCCGGTGACGGGATGAGTTCGTGCTTGGACATTTTCTGTCTCCCCTCTTCTCGAGTGAAGCCAGATTGCCCGCTTCTTCAGGAGCTTGATGTTAGGAAACACACACGGTCGACGGCCCGTCCGGCAGCGGTTCAGGCGGCGGACGGGCCCTCCGTCGCAACCAGCAGGACGGACGCCTGAGCCTCCAGCGCCACGGCATCGGGAACCCTGCCGAACCGCGCCACGTCGCCTGGCCGGCGCGTCACCCCCATGACCACGAGCGTCGCCGACGACGCCGCGCCGAGCACCACGTCGATCGGCTCTCCCCGGCGCACGAACCGGGTGGTGAGCCGCACGTCGAGAGCTTCGGCCATGGCGGTGGCCTCGCGCAAAACCGCGAGGTCGGGCCGGCGCCCGATCGAGAAGCCGCGCAGCAGACCCCGGCGGCGCCCGTCGTTGACATGGACCGCCGTGATCTCGGCGCGGGCGGCGCGCGCGAGCAGCAGCGCCACCTCCAGGCCGCGGCGGGACGAGGGTGTTCCGTTGACGGGAACCAGGATCCGGCCGGGCCCCGAATCGGGGCGCCGCAGGGCCTCTCCCCGCACGAACGCCAGCGCCACCGGGCCGTCGAAGGCCTTCAGGGTCTCGTCGAGGCGGGCGTCGCCGTCGTCTTCGCCCGCAGCCGCCAGAAGCAGGTCGTAGCCGCGCCGGGCCTCCTCCGCGACGGCGGCGGCGGGCGTGCCGGCCACCGCGCGGGTCGTGACGTCTACGTCACGCCGCGCGAGGTCGTCGCCGGCCGTGCTCCGGCCCTCGTCAGCGCCCGTGCGGACGACCGACTGGGCGGCGGCGGCTTCCGAGCCGTCGTCCGTGGCCTGGACCAGCGTCGTCACCGGGATCCCGAGCGGCCCGGCGAGAAGCCCCGCCAGGCGCGAGACGAACCGCCCGCCCGCCGCCGGATCCGACAGGACCAGCAACCGTTCGAAGGCTCCCACGAAGCTCTGGCTCTCGTAGGCCTCGCGCTCGAGGCGCTGCTTCTCCTCGGGCCGCAGCGGCAGGCGCCGCAAGGCCCACCGCAGCGAGGGCGGCATGGCCAGCGTGGTGATCACCGCCATCGCGACGATCATCGTGTAAAGGGTCTGCGACAGCACGCCCATCGACAGCCCGATGGAGGCCACCACCACCTCGGTGGACCCGCGCGCATTCATGCCGCAGGCCAGCGCCGTGCTTTCACGCGTCGTCAGCCCCCCGAGCGCCCCGCCGACGAAGGCGCCGGCGAACTTGCCGACGCTGGCAATGAGCACGAGGGCGACGCTGACGGCCAGGAGATGGGGGTCGGCCAGCACCGTGAGGTCCGTGCCGAGCCCCGACAGGCCGAAGAACACGGGCATGAACAGGGCCGCGGTGAGACCGCGGAGCTGCTCCTCGATCTTGCGTGTCAGGATCGGCGATTCGCCCACGAGCACACCGGCGACGAAGGCGCCGAGCACGGTGTGGAGGCCGAGGGCGTCGGTGATCAGCGCCAGCGTTCCCATGATCACGAGGACGACCGACACCACCGGGAGCTCGCCCACGAAGTGATCGTTGGTGAGCCGGATGGCGGTGGCGACGATGCGCCGTCCGATGGTCAGCGAGACGCCGAGGAAGAGGACCGCTCCGGCGATGCTGCGCACGATCGGCCAGGCCTCGAGCACGCCCGTGCTGGCGATGCCGAAGGTCAGCGCGATGATGATCCAGCCGATGGTGTCGTCGATGATGGCGGAGGCCAGGATGACCTGGCCGACGTTGCGCCGCGAGAAGTCCATCTGGCGCACGACGATGGCGACGATCTTCACCGAGGAGATCGACAGCGCGGTGCCCAGGAAAAGCGCGGTGATCAGGCGCCGCTCCGGATCGGCGATCATCGAGTCGGGCAGGAGTTCGCCGAGCGCGACGCCGCAGGCGAAGGGCAGCGCGATGCCACTGATCGACACCGTGGCGGCGGCGCGCCGTACGCGGTTTACCAGCACCAGGTCGGTTTCCATGCCGGCCAGCAGGAGCAGGATGAGCACGCCGACCTGCGCCACGGCGTCGATCATGCTTTTCTGCGTCGGCGACGACGGAAACAGCGCGTGCTGCCACTCGGGTGCCAGCAGACCGAAGAGCGACGGGCCGAGCATGATGCCGGCCAGGAGCTGGCCCATGACTGCGGGTTGCCCGATCCGCTCCATGAACTCGCCCATCAGCCGCCCCGCGACGATCAGCACGAGGATCTGCGCCAGGAAGAGCACTTCGGATGGGCCGCCGGCGGCCTGTGCCGCCGCGGCCGCGGTCGGCACGAGAAGACAGGCCGCCAGCGCTGCCGCGCGGCCCGTGGGACGAAGAAGGGATGTGGATGTCATCGAGCCGTGCGGACTGCCCCCAGAGGTCCTTCAACGGCCGCGCTGCTCCGCTCGTTCCAGCCCGTCTTCACCGGGTCGCGGCACCAGCCCCGACGCAGGACGAATGATGAGTGACGAATGTTGACTTTCGTCAGCGCTCATCTCACAGTCGTGCCACTCGCTGCCTGAGAGGTTGCCATGCCCCTGACTCTTGCGACCGGCGCCCGCGCCGGCGTCGTAGCTCTTTTGTCCGTGCTCGTGGCCGCCTGTCAGCCGGCGACCCCGGCAGCCCCGCCCGCGGCGCAGCTGAGACCGGTCTACGTCGCCACCGTGCGTGGCGAGCGGCCCGATGAGGCGCGCAACTTCGTCGCGGTGATCCGCCCGCGCATCGAGATCGACCAGGGGTTCCGCGTCCCGGGCAAGGTGGCCCGACGGCTGGTGGACGTCGGCCAGACGGTCGCGGCCGGGCAGCCGCTGGCCCTGCTGGACGACACCGACCTGACCCTGCAGCGCGAGCAGGCCGAGGCGGACCTGCGCTCCGTCGGCGCCAGCCTCGCGCAGGCGGAGGCCGAGGAGCAGCGCATTCTGTCCCTGCGCCGGCAGGGCTGGTCGACGGACTCGACCTACGAGCGCCAGAAGGCGGCGGCCGACGACCTTCGCGCCCGACTGGACCGGGCCGAGCGTGCCGTGGCCCTGGCCCGCAACGCGTCGGCCTACGCCACGCTCAAGGCCGACGCGGAGGGTGTCGTCACGGCGACCCTGGTCGAGCCCGGGCAGGTCGTGAGCGCGGGGCAGACCGCGATCCGCATCGCCCGGTCGGGCGAACGCGAAGCGGTGGTCGCCGTGCCCGAATCCTTCGTGGCGTCGATCGGCGACGCGGAGTCCAGCCTGGCGCTCTGGTCGGCCCCCGACCGGCGCTACCGGGCGATGCTGCGCGAACTGTCGCCGGTCGCCGATGCGGCGACGCGCACCTACACGGCGCGCTTCTCGCTGCCCGAGGCCGACGATGCGGTGAAGCTCGGCATGACCGCGACGCTCGCCTCGGCGCCGCCGCGGTCGACGGCCGCCCTGCGCCTGCCCCTCTCGGCGCTCTTCAACCAGGGCAACGGTCCCTCGGTGTGGACCGTGGACCAGCAGGGTCTGGTGACACTGCGGCCGGTCGAGGTGACCCGCTACGAAGCGCGCGAGGTCGTTGTGAAAAGCGGCGTGGCGGAGGGCGAGCAGGTCGTCGCGCTCGGCGTCCACAAGCTCGAGCCGGGCCAGAAGGTCCGTGTCGTCAGCCAGTTGGGCCTGTGAGGGGGAGCCACGTCATGCGCGCGTTCAATCTCTCGGCCTGGGCCGTTCGTCACCCGACGCTGGTGCTCTTCTTCATCCTCGCGCTGGCGGTCGGCGGGACCTTGTCCTACCTGCGTCTCGGCCGTTCGGAGGACCCCTCGTTCACCATCAAGGTGGCCGTCGTCACCGCGGCCTGGCCGGGCGCGACCGCGACGGAGATGCAGGAGCAGGTGGCCGATCCCATCGAGAAGAAGCTCCAGGAACTGCCCTACTTCGACAAGGTCGAGACCTATGCGAAGCCGGGCTTCACGGCCATGCAGGTCGTCTTCCGGGACAACACCCCGCCGGCGCAGGTGCCCTATCTCTTCTACGTCCTGCGCAAGAAGATCACCGACCTGCGCCCGCAGCTTCCCGCCGGCCTCGTCGGCCCCTCGATCAACGACGAGTACGGCGACGTCGATTCGCTGCTCTACATGGTCACCGCGGAGGGCGCCGATCCGGCGCAGCTCAAGGCCGTGGCCGAGGCGCTGCGGCAGGACCTGCTGCGCGTGCCCGACGTCGTGAAGGTGAACCTCTACGGCACCCAGGACGAGAAGATCTTCGTCGAGTTCAGCCACGCCAAGCTCGCCACGCTCGGCATCGAGCCGCGCCAGCTCTTCGATGCCTTGACCCGGCAGAACGCGGTGGCCTCGGCCGGCGTGGTCCAGACCGACGCGCAGCGCATCGCGCTTCGCGTGAGCGGCGCCTATGACGGCGTGCGCGCCGTGGCCGACACGCCGATCGAGGCCGGCGGCAAGGTGTTCCGCGTCGGCGACGTGGCGTCCGTGAGCAAGGGCTTCGTCGATCCCCCCTCCTACCTCGTCCGCCAGGAAGGCCGGACGGCCGTTGGTGTCGGCGTCGTGATGGCCCGCGGCGGCAACCTGCTCACGCTCGGCAAGCACCTCGACGAGACGCTGGCCACCTTCGAGAGCCGCGCCCCGCAGGGCATCGAGATCGCCCGCGTCGCCGACCAGCCCGCGGTGGTGGACCATGCCGTGGGCGAGTTCGCGCGGTCCTTTGTGGAGGCGCTCGGGATCGTGCTCGTGGTGAGCTTCATCTCGCTCGGCCTGCGCACCGGGATCGTGGTGGCCCTGTCGGTGCCGCTCGTGCTGGCGGCCGTGTTCATGGTGATGAACGTCATCGGCCTCGATTTGCACCGCATCACGCTCGGCGCCCTCATCATCGCGCTCGGCCTGCTCGTCGACGACGCCATCATCGCGGTGGAGATGATGGTGGTGAAGATGGAGCAGGGCGTCGACCGGATGAAGGCCGCCTCCTTCGCCTGGGAGTCGACCGCCTTCCCCATGCTGACCGGGACGCTGGTGACGGCGGCCGGCTTCCTGCCGGTGGGCTTCGCGGCCTCCTCGGTCGGCGAATACGCCGGCGGCATCTTCACCGTGGTGGCGATCGCCCTGGTCGCATCCTGGATCGTGGCGGTGGTGTTCACGCCCTATCTCGGGGTGAAGCTGCTTCCCGACTTCGCCAGGCACGGCAAGGCCCATGCGAACCCGCACGCGGTGTATGAGACGCGGCCATACCGGGCCCTGCGGGCGGTGATCGCATGGTGCGTCCGGCGCCGGGTCGTGGTGGTGCTGGCCACGGTGGCCGTCACCGCGGGCTCGATCGTCGGCTTCGGCCGCGTGCAGCAGCAGTTCTTTCCGCTGTCGGAACGCCCGGAACTGTTCTTCCAGATGCGGCTGCCGGAGGGGTCCTCGATCCAGTCGACGCTCGCGGCCGTGCGTGAGGCGGAGGGCATCGTCTCCGGCGACAAGGACATCGCCACGTGGACGTCCTATGTCGGCCAGGGCTCGCCGCGCTTCTGGCTGGGACTGAACCCGCAGCTGCCGAACGAGGCCTTCGCCGAGATCGTGATCGTGGCCCGCGACGTCGAGGCGCGCGAGCGCGTGAAGGCGAAGATCGAGGGACGGCTCGCGGACGGCGCGCTGTCCCAGGCCCGCGTCCGCGTGGACCGCTTCAACTTCGGTCCCCCCGTCGGATTCCCGGTGCAGTTCCGGGTGGTCGGAGCCGACCCCAAGACCGTGCGCGACATCGCCTTCAAGGTCCGGGACGTCGTGAAGGGCGACCCGGCCGTCGTCGACCCGAACCTGAACTGGAACGAACAGACGCCGAGCGTGCGGCTGGTGCTCGACCAGGATCGCGCCCGCCTGCTCGGGCTCGACCCCACCAGCGTGGCGCAGACCCTCGACACGCTGATCGGCGGCGTCCCCGTCACCACCGTCCGCGACCGGACCGAGCGGGTCGACGTGGTGGCGCGCGCCGTGAAGGAGGAACGCGTCGACCTCGGGCGCATCGGGGACCTGACCGTGGTCACCCGCAACGGCACGCCCATCCCGCTGTCGCAGGTGGCGCGCATCGAGTACTCCCACGAGGAGCCGATCCTGTGGCGGCGCAACCGCGACATGGCGATCACCGTGCGCGCCGACGTGGTGGACGGTGTGCAGCCGCCGGACGTGAGCACCCGCCTGTGGAGCCGCCTGGCCGACCTGCGGGCGTCGGTTCCGCCCGGCTACCGGATCGACATGGGCGGGGCGATCGAGGAGAGCGCCAAGGGCAACGCCTCCCTGGCGGCCGTCTTCCCGGTCATGATCCTGGCGATGGCGACGATCCTGATGCTGCAGTTGCAGAGCTTCTCGCGCCTGCTGCTGGTCATCCTGACGGCGCCGTTGGGCATCGTCGGGGCCTCGCTCGCCCTCAACCTCACCAACAAGCCGTTCGGGTTCGTGGCCCTGCTCGGCCTCATCGCGCTCGCCGGGATGATCATGCGCAACACGGTCATCCTGGTGGACCAGATCGAGCACGACGTGGCCGACGGCCTGTCGCGCGGCGAGGCGATCGTGGAGGCCACGGTGCGGCGGGCGAGACCGGTCGTCCTGACCGCGCTGGCGGCCATCCTCGCCATGATCCCGCTGTCGACCTCCGCCTTCTGGGGGCCCATGGCAATCACGATCATGGGAGGCCTGTTCGTTGCGACCTTCCTGACCCTGCTCTTCCTGCCGGCCCTCTATGCGCTCTGGTTCCGCCGGTCGCTCGGGGTGCCAGCGCAGGCGGCGCCGCCGGCGGCCTCCCTCTCGCCGGCGGCGTCCGACCGCGCCCCTCCGGCGATGCCGCCACTTCTGGCTGCCGAATAGTGAGCACACCCGTTGACGCAACCGGCGGTTTCTTCGATATGACGTTCATGCTCGACAACCGCGACACGGACACGCGCTGCCGCATCGTCGCCCAGGCGGAGGCCTTCTTCCGCCAGATCGGCTACACCAAGACGACGGTGGCAGACATCGCCAAGGCTCTGAAGATGAGCCCGGCAAACGTGTATCGCTTCTTCGATAGCAAGAAGGCGATCAACGAGGCCGTCGCCGAGGTGATGATGCGCGGCGTCGAGGAGGCGGCCGAGGCCATCGCGGCCTCGCAGGCCTCCCCGCCCGAGAAGGTCCGCCGCTTCGTGGAGACGGTGAGCCGCATGAATGCGGAGCGCTACGTCGAGGACCGCCGCATGCACGAGATGGTCGAGGCCGCGCTCGACGAGAGCTGGTCGATCGTCGAGGCCCACCTCGAGCGCCTGCACGCCATCCTCACCCGCATCATCGGCGAGGGCATGGCGCGTGGCGACTTCGACGTGGGAGACGCTGCCGTCGCCGCTGGATGCGTGCAGGCCGGCATGCTGAAGTTCTGCCATCCCCGGCACATCATGGACTGCCAGGGCATGGCCTTCGGCGCCCAGATGGACGGCATGATCCAGTTCATGCTGCGCGGGCTGGGCTGGCGCGGCCGCTGACGGCGTCCCGCGGTTTTCGCAGACTGGCCTAGGCCTGCAGCGCGGCGCTGATCTGCCAGGCCGTATCGATCGTGGCCGTCTTCAGCGCCTCGACCCGCCCGGCTTCGGTCCCCAGAATGAAGGGCAGGCTCAGGGCGGCGGCCACCTTGCCACCCCTGTCCCAGACCGGCGCGGCGAAGGCGAAGATACTGGGAGCGCTCTCGCCGCGGTCCTGCGCCCATCCCACCCGGCGGATCCGGCTGGCCTCGGCCAGCAGGCGCTTGGGTTCGGTGATCGTGCGCGAGGTGAACACGTTCAAGGGGCGGGACAGCCAGAGCTCCTGCTGCTCGCGCGGCGCATGGGCGAACAGCAGCTTGCCCGCCGCGCCCGCATGGATGGGCATGCGCTGGCCGACCGTGACCGTCAGGGCATAGTCGCGCTTGCCCTGCGCCACCGCCACCACCAGGACGCCCTCCGCATCGAGCACCGAGAGCTTGACGCTGTTGCCGAGATCCGAGGCGACCTTGTCGAGAAAGGGCTGGGCCACGTCCGCGATCGCCGCGTCGCCCTCATCGACGGCCTGCGCCGCCAGCGACACGAGGCGCCGCCCCAGCCAGTACCCTCCCCCGCCGTCCCGGCGCACCATCGCGTGGACCTGCAGCGTGTTCACGATCCGGTAGACCGTCGTCCGCGGCAGCCCGAGCGCCGCCGTGAGGACGGTGATGGACGCGCCGGGTCGCTCCTCGAGCACCGCGAGCAGATCCATCATGCGGTCGATGACGGGAATGGTGTGGCGGCTGCCGGCCTCGCTGATGGGAGCGGCCAGCATGGTCGGGGCCTGCAACGTTGACATGCGCTCGACAGCGTCCATACAATGCAAATGTGAACGACAACAGTTCATATTTGGAATGCGTCTCCAAGGCAAGGGCCGCGGCAGCGCTTTCCGGGGAGGAGCCCATGCTGACCGTCGCCTCGATCGCGCACGTCGCGATCCGCGTGAAGAACGTCGACGCGATCCTCGACTTCTACGTGAACAAGCTCGGCTTCCAGGAGATGATGCGGCTCGACCGCGACGGGAAGCTGTGGCTGCTCTACCTGCGCATCACCGACACGCAGTATCTCGAAGTGTTCCCCGAAGGCGTGGGCGAGCGCGCCGCCGAACGCGAGGTGGTGGGTTTCAACCACCTGTGCCTGGAGGTCGCCGACATCGACCGGTCCCTGCGGGAGCTGGAGGCGGCGGGCGTCCCCCTCATCCGTGGCAAGGCCATGGGCGCCGACGGCAACTGGCAGGCCTGGATCGAGGATCCCGAGGGTCATCGCATCGAGCTGATGCAGATGATGCCCGACTGCCTGCAGGCCAAGGCCATCGCCCGCATGAGGGCCGGCGGCTGAGGTTTGACACGGCCAGCCGTCGCGACCGATAGTATTCGGAAAAGAACAATAAGAGTTCAAATGTGAACTCGAAGGGGAGAAGCCGGGGATGCGCGTCGGCCTGACGCTGAGCGGACCCAACCTGAGCGAGGACGGCGCCCGCTTCGCCGCCCAGCTCGGCGTGTCCGACGTCGTCATCCATTTCAACGACTACTCGGCCGGCGCCGACGCCGCGCCCTATCTCGACGGTGGGCAGGTCGGCCCGATCCTGCGGGACTGCCGTGGCACGCCCGCCTGGGACTACGACTTCATGCGGCGGGCCGTCGACATGCTCGCCCGGCACGGCTTGCGCGTGGCCGCGCTGGAGAACTTCTCGCCACTGCACTGGCACGACGTTCTCCTGGACGGCCCGCGCAAGCACGAGCAGATGGAAGGGCTCAAGCGCCTCGTCAGCGATGCCGGCCGCGCGGGGATCCCCGTGATCGGCTACAATTTCTCCCTTGCCGGCGTCTGGGGCTGGAAGCGCCGGCCGGTGGCGCGGGGCGGCGCCATGACCGTGGTGCTCGACCTCGACGAGGCCGAGCAGCAGTCCCCCATTCCCGACGGCATGGTCTGGAACATGCGCTACCGGGACGCCGACCCCGGCGCGGCCCCGCTGCAGGTGGCCGAGACGGAGCTCTGGGACCGCTGCGCGTGGTTCCTGCGCGAGCTCGTGCCCGTGGCCGAGGAGGCCGGCGTGCGGCTCGCGGCCCATCCCGACGACCCGCCGGTCGACCGGCTCAGGGGGACGGCGCGCCTGGTCAACCGCCACGCCAAGTACGACCGGCTGCTGTCGCTCGCCGACAGCCCGTCGAACGCGCTCGAGTTCTGCGTCGGGTCGCTGCAGGAAATGCCGGACGGCGACATCTACGAGACGACGCGCCGGTTCGCGCGGCGCCAGGCCATCGCCTATGTCCATTTCCGCAACGTGAAGGGACGCGTGCCCCACTACGCGGAAGCCTTCGTGGACGACGGCGACGTCGACATGAGCCGGATCGTGCGGATCCTGCACGAGGAAGGCTTCGGCGGCGTCCTGGTACCCGACCACGTTCCCGACCTCGCCTGCTCCGCGCCCTGGCACGCGGGGCACGCCTACACGGTCGGCTACATGAAGGCGCTGATCGGCCTCGCCGACCGGCTGCCTGCCTCCGCGTCCCCCATCACGCCTACCGACGGGAGGGAGGGCTCGCGCCCGACCACCTGACGGCCCCACGCCAACTTGGCCGGCCGCCACAGAAGCCGGCACCAGGAGGAAACGATGACAAGGATGAAACCGCTGAAGCTCGCCGCGCTCTTCGCGCTCTCGCTGCTCTCGTCAGCCGCCTCCTACGGCACGGCCAGCGCCGGCGAGGTGGTCTGGTGGGCGCCGAACTGGGGCGAGGCCCGCGCCAAGGAACTCGCCAAGAAGTTCATGGACGCCAATCCCGGCATCACCATCAAGATGGAGGTGACGGTTTCCAACGGCCTGCCCGAGCGCGTGCTCACCGCGCTGCGGTCCGGCTCGGCGCCCGACGTGATCGAGGTCCAGCACGGCTGGGTCAACGGCTACGCCCAGGGTGACATGATCATCCCGCTGGACGACGTCATCCAGGACAAGGCGGACTACGTGAAGGCCGCCACCGACTACGTCTCCTGGAACGACAAGCTGTGGGGCATTCCCTACCGCATCGAGACCCACGGCATCATCTTCAACAAGGACCACTTCAAGGAGGCCGGGCTCGATCCCGACAAGCCGCCGAAGACGTGGGACGAGCTGACCGCCGCCGCCAAGGCGATGACCAAGAGCGGACGCTACGGCTTCGGCATCACCGGTGGCGGCGAGGTCGGCAACACGATCTTCCGCTCGCTGCCCTTCATCTGGATGAACGGCGGCGACATCATCTCCGCCGACATGAAGACGGCGCTGGTCAACAAGGCCGAGGCGGTGAAGGCGGTCGAGTTCTACACCGGCTTCTACAAGCAGGGCCTCGCCCCGAAGTCGACGCTGGAGAACGACGGCCTGTCGCTGCGCCGGCTGTTCATCGCCGGCCAGGTGTCGGCCTACCAGTCGGGCCAGTTCGACCTGCCGGCCATCCTGCAGGAGAACAGCAAGCTCAACATCGGCGCCTTCACGATCCCCGCCCCTGCCGGCAAGCAGACCGCGGCGATCCTGGGCGGCTGGAGCTACGTGATCCCGAAGGCCGCCAAGAACCAGGCCGAGGCCAAGAAGTTCGTGCAGTTCCTGAACACGACCGAGAACCAGGGCTTCTACACGGACACCTTCCCGGCCCGGAACTCGTCGCTGAAGCTCGCCCGCTTCAACGACCCCATGCTGAAGCCCTTCGCCGAGATGCTGCCCTACGGCCGCCCGGTCCCGATCCACAAGAACTGGGTCAAGATCGTCCAGGCCTACTTCGACGGCATCCAGCGCATCCTGCTCGGCGACCAGACCGCGCAGAAGTCGATGGACCAGGCCGCCGAGGAAATCCAGGCGCTGCTGAAGTGAGGCTGCGGGAGCCGCGCCCAGGCGCGGCTCCCTTTTCGTCTTCCGATCCCGACACCGATACGCCGGCGCGCGCGCCGGCCTGCGGAGCGCCATCGTGCGACCCAATCCCGGCCTGCTCTTCGTCCTGCCGGCCCTGATCGTGCTGTTCATGCTGATCGCCTATCCGGTCGCCTATACCGGGATCCTCAGCGTGACCAACGAGCAGGGCCAGTTCACGGGGCTCCAGAACTTCGCAGACGTGCTGCGCCCGCGGGTGACCACGCAGGCGCTGTGGAACACGCTGTGGTGGGTGGGAGGCTCCATCGTCTTCCAGGTGCTGCTCGGCGTGGCGACCGCCGTGCTGCTCAACCAGACCTTCCCCGGCCGGGCCATCATCCGCTCCGTGGCCCTGATCCCGTGGATCATTCCCGGCATCGTCGCGGCCACCACCTGGGCCTGGATGTTCCACACCGAGTTCGGGATCATCAACTACATGCTGACCGGCGTCGGCGTGCTGCCCGAGCCCATTGGCTGGCTGACCGGCGGCCAGACCGTGATGCCCGCGATGATCGCCATCAACGTGTGGAAGCTCTTTCCCTTCGTCGCGATCATGGTGCTGGCCGGCCTGCAGGCGATCCCGCAGGAGCTCTACGAGGCGGCGCGCGTCGACGGCGCCAACTACTGGGAAGAGGTGCGGCACGTGATGCTGCCGCAGATCAGGCCGGTGATCGTGGCCGTGACGCTGCTGCTGGTGATCTGGGGCCTCAACGCCATCACCATCATCTACGCCATCACCCGCGGCGGCCCCGCCAACCGCACGCTGATCACGCCGATCCAGATCTTCCGGCTCGCCTTCGAGAACGTCGAGTTCAACCAGGCGGCCGCCCTCAGCGTGATGTTCTTCGGCGTCGTGATGCTGATCGTGCTCGTCTACATCAAGGCGCTGGCCAACCAGCCGGGAGACAACCAGTGACCGCCGCTCCCGCCACGGCCCCCTCCCCCCGCGGCCTGCGACGTCCGGGCCTGGGCTTGCCGCTCATCCTCGTGGGCTGCGCCGCGCTGATGTTCGTCTGCCTGTTCCCGTTCCTGTGGATGGGGCTCTCCTCCATCAAGCAGCTGCAGGAGCTCTACACGATCCCGCCGCGCTGGTGGCCGGACCACCCGACGCTGGCCAACTACTACAAGGTGCTCTTCCAGAGCCGCATCCCCCGCTACTTCCTGAACTCGATCATCATCTCCGTCGGCTCGACGGGCCTCGCCCTGATCCTGGCCATCTTCGCCGCCAACGGCTTCGCGCGCTTCCGCTTCAAGGGCCGCTCGTTCCTGCAGGCCTGCATCCTCGTGGGGCAGCTGCTGCCGACCGCCGCCATCATCGTGCCGCTGTTCATCACGCTGCGGGTGCTGGGCCTGGTGAACACCTACTGGGGCCTGATCCTCGTCTACATGATCATCACGCTGCCGCTCAGCGTGTGGATGCTGACGAGCTACTTCAAGGCGATCCCGATCGAGCTCGAGGAAGCCGCCATCATCGACGGTGCCAGCCGCGTGGGCATCCTCTTCCGCATCACGCTGCCGCTGTCGCTGCCGGGCATCGTCGCGGTGCTGGTCTATGCCTTCATCACCACCTGGAACGAGTTCGTCTTCGCGCTGTGCTTCGCCACGGACAGTTCCGTGAAGACGCTGCCGATCGGGCTCGCCGAGTTCTCCACCGAGTTCAACACGGACTGGGGCGCGGTGATGGCCGCCTCGATGGTGATGACTGTCCCGATCGCGCTCGTGTTCCTCGTCTTCCAGAAACTCTTCGTCGGCGGACTGACCGCTGGCGCCACCAAGGGATGAGATCGACAATGACTCACACCATTCCGCCGCTCGGCCTGGGCACCTACGGCCGGACGGGCGATGCCGGAACCGCGGCAATCCTCGACGCGCTCGAGATCGGCTACCGGCACCTCGACACCGCCCAGAACTACGACACCGAGCGGCAGGTCGGCGAGGCGGTGCGGCGCAGCGGCCTGAAGCGCGACGAGGTCTTCGTCACGACGAAGGTGGGCGACCAGCGCATGGACAAGGCGCAGTTCATGCCCAGCGTGGAGCGCAGCCTGGAGCAGATCGGGCTCGGCCCCGTCGACCTGCTGCTGATCCACTGGCCGAGCAAGAACGACGCGATCCCCTTCGAGGACTACATGACCTCGCTCGCCGAGGCCCGGCAGCGCGGGTTCGCGCGGCTGATCGGCGTGTCGAACTTCACCATCGACCACCTCGAGCGGACAGACCGTCTTCTCGGGAAGGGTGCCATCGCCACCAACCAGGTGGAGCTGCATCCCTATCTCCAGTCACCCAGGCTCGTCGCCCACGCGCGTTCGATGGGCCTGCCGCTCACGGCCTACCAGCCGATCGCCAAGGGCGAGTGCGCCAGAGACCCGCTGCTGGGACGGATCGGCGAGACCCATGGCGTCACGGCCGCGGCGGTCGCGCTCGCCTTCCTGATGGCGGAGGGGCACATTGTGATCCCGGCGTCGAGCAGCAAGGCCAACCTGGCGGCCAATTTCGCCGCCCGCTCGGTGACGCTCACCGACGCGGAGAAGGCGTCCATCCGGACGCTGGACCGAGGCTTCCGCCGCATCAACCCCGACAAGGCGCCCCGCTGGGACGACTGATCCGGTTGCCTGATCCCGCCGATCGAGAACTTGCCATGACCCACACGCCCGACATCATCCGACCCGACCGCCATCTCGTCGAAGCGCTGCGCGCCATCGGCACCGCCACGATCTCCGGCGAGATGCGCAACATGGGCATTCGCAACGCGGCCATCACCGGGCCGCGTCCCTACACGCCCGGCAAGGTCGCGGCGGGGCCGGCCCTCACGCTGCAGTTCATGCCAATGCGCGAGGACATGTTCGGCGCCGCCGAGTACGACGACCCCGAGAAGCAGTTGCACAGGCACGTGCTCTACCACGCGCGGAAAGGCGACATGGTCGTCATCGACGCGCGCGGCGACATGGACAGCGGCATCTTCGGCGAGATGATGCTCACCTACTTCCACGGGCTCGGCGGCGAAGGGGTGGTGATCGACGGCTGCATCCGCGACGCGGGCAAGGCCAAGGAGCTCGGGGTTGGCCTGTGGATCAAGGGCACCACGCCCAACTTCCATGCGCAGACCAACATCTTCCCCTTCGCCGTGAACGTGCCCGTGGCCTGCAGCAACACGTTCGTGTGCCCCGGCGACATCATCGTCGCCGACGACGACGGAGCCGTCGTGGTGCCTGTGGCGATGGCCGAGAAGGTGATCGAGGTTGCCAGCAAGCATGCCGAGTGGGAGGAGTTCTCCCGCATTCGCCTGTCGGAAGGCGGGGACCTGCGCAAGTACTATCCCCTGCGCGCCGACGCCGAGGCGGAATACCTCGCCTGGAAGGCGAAGGGCGGCTGAGGGCCGCGGCCGGTCGCCTCAGCCGGCGCCGAACAGGCTGCCCGCCCGGGACAGCGCGTAGGCGAACGCGACGATCAGGCCCAACGCGGCCAGGTTGGCCGCGACGACGGCGAAGACGCGGTGGCTGCGCTCCATCGGGGGCTCCTGCGCATGGTGAAGGCTCTTGCGCATGGTGACGATCGCTGACCGCGACACTGTGCGGCATGGGCTGAACCGTGCATGAACGTGACTTGCGCCCGCTGTCGTGACCTGTTGCGATGACGTCCCGCGAGCATGGAAGGCTGGACCGCGATGAACCGTCGGGGTGTTCTCTGGGCGGCCGGTGTCGCGGCCCTGGTGGGCTCTGCCGGCGCCTTCGCGTCCGGCGGTCGCGCGATGCTGGGCCGGCTGACCGGTGACACCGGGCGACATAGGGTCTGGAACCACGCCATGGCGGCCGGAGCGCGCGACGTGACCTGGCCGGACCTGATGCCGGACTCGGGCGCCGGGCCCAGCGTGCGGCGGCTCGACGGGTCGGCGCCGACCGGCCTGATCCAGCACGGCGAGGTCACGGTCGTGACGGGCGGCGCGATGCCGGACAAGCCCGGGCTCGACCGCGGCGAACTGGTCCGCAGGCTCGGCGGAACGCGATCAGCGGACGGCCAGCGTCGGCGGCGCTCCGACACGCTGGGCGGCCTCGGCAATCTCCGGGAGCTTCAACCGCCCGGAGGCAGCAGCCGGTCCGATCTCGACGGACAGGTGCTGCGCCTGGCCGGGTTCGTGCTCGCACTTCAGTTCGAGGACCGGGTGCTGACGGACTTCCTGCTCGTGCCCTATGTGGGAGCATGCAGCCACGTGCCGCCGCCTCCGGCCAACCAGATCGTCTTCGTCTCGGGGGCGCGCGGCATGGACGTCAGCGACGGCCAGTTCTCGCCGGTGCGCGTCACGGGGCTCATCGAGACCGCCGAGACCGATACGGAGTTCGCCGTGGCGGGATACCGGATGCTCGACCCGGTGATCGAGCGAGTCGGCGGGGCCTGAAGCCCCGTCCTGCCCCCGCTGCCGTGGCTGATCTGCGCCCGCTTCTGTGACGTTTCGCACAAGTGTAGGACACGTGTGCGAATTCGCACGAAAATAGAGTGACTTGGATCCCGCTCGCGCCGCTCCGTGTGCGTTTCGGAACATTGACCTTGTCCTGCGTCGGGCATGCTGTTCCCATCAACAAAAGGGGAGCGGCCATGACCGTTCAAAGAACAATACATGTTTCTCCGGCCGAAGATCTTGTCGAGGCCCTGGAAGAACTGTCTTTGCAGATCTGGGTCGCGCAGACGAACGGCGAGACCTGGGATCCGGTGGACGCACCGGCGGGCACGCCGGTCGACGAATGCTTCGAGCGGCTTCGGGTGGCGATCACCGCCTTCCGTCGCCACCGCGAACGCAACGGCACGGACGTCACCGAATGACTGGCGCGGTTCGGCCCGGCTCAGTGCAGCAGCAGGAAGGCCGCGACGTCGCGGGCCTGGGCTTCGTCGATGCCGGTCCTCGGCATGGCGGAGCCGGGCACGAAGCGAGGCGGGTCGACGATGAAGCGCACCAGGCTGTCCGGACTGTTGGGCAGGACGCCACCGACCCAGGATCGGCGGGCGACACGTTCGAGCAGCGGACCCTGGCGTCCCTCGGCGCCCGGGACCCCCGCGATCGCGTGGCACGCCGCGCAGCCGAAGGCGTGGAGGACGACCTGAGCCCGATCCGGGTTGCCGCCCGTCAGGGCCATCACGCGGTCTCGCTCCTGCAGCCTCGCGGCCCACGCTCGCCAGGCCCATCCGCCTGCGCCCGCGAGGGCGAGCAGGAGCAGGACCAGCGCGATCGGCGCGGCGCGCCCCGGAGCGATCGACGTCGTCCCGGGCACGGCATCGGGCGTCGGCTCGGGCGGCCGCGCCCCAGCCGGGCCACGTCGACGCAAGAGCCACCACCCTGCGCCGAGGACCACCGCCGCCAGGCCGGCCACGGTCGCCCAGGACCTCTTCGTCCTATGCCCCGATCGGCGCATCGGTCACCTTCCGCGCACGGCCACCCGATGCCGTGATCCATCGCGCCGCGAGCCCGAGCGCCGCGGCCACGTAGACAAGTGCCGCGGGGACGCCCATCACCAATCCGCCGAGTTGCTGATCCTCGAGGGGCGAGAGGCCGAACGCCGCCGCCGCCTGCGCCGGCATGGCGTACCAGGCCTGCGGGGCGAGCGTCAGCAGGATGGCGAGGAAGCCCATGTGCAGGCTCGTGACGAACAGCCAGAAGACGCCTGCGCCGGCGGCGCCCGGGTTCCGGCGCGGGTTCTCCCAACCCGCGGCGAGGCTGCGCCAGAACAGGATGGCCGTGACGAAGAAAGCCATGTGCTGCGCCGCATGCCACGCGGGCGAGACGAGAGCGCGGTCGAACAGTTGCGGGACGTGCCAGAGCCAGAGGGCGGCGCCGTGCAGCAGCGTCGCGATCGAGGGCCGCGTGGCGAAGACCCACACCGATGCCGCGGGGCCGGGGCGTCCCAGGCGCCCGACGGTGCGGCGCAGGCCGGACGGCAGGCTCCACAGCATGGCCTGCACGGGGCGCCCGAGCACCAGGAAGGGCGGAGCGGCCGCCATGATGAGTTCGTGCTCGGTCATGTGGGCCAGGAACAGGCGGTCCGACAGGGCGGCGAGAGGCGAGAGCAGTGCGAGCGCCAGGATCGACCATCCTGCGGCGAACAGCACGACCTGCCCGACCGTCACGCCCCGGCCGACGCCGGCGCGGCGCCACAGACGCAGGGTGCCCCCCGCATAGGCGGCGCCGGCCAGCAGCACGAGAGCGGTGGCCACGGGATCGTCGAACCAGTGGCTGCCCTGGGCATGGACGGTGCCCTCGCCCACGCCATGGGCCATGGCGGCCGTGCAAGCGGCCAAGACACCGCAGGCCACGACCACGGCCCTCATCGCTCGCACCCGGACAGGACGAGCCCGGCCCCCAGTTGGCTCAGGATCGCCAGCAGGAACAGAACGCCTGCCCCCAGGCCGAGCAGCGCCAGGAAGAGCCCCGGCTGGCCGTCCGGGCCCTGCCTGAAGCGTGCGAGGCCGCCCGCACGACGCAGCACCGCCCACGACCCGACGAGGCCGGCGAGGGTCGCTGCCGCCAGCAGCGCGGAGGCGAGCGCCGGCCAGCGCGTGGCGGTGGCGCAGGCCACGGGCACGAGGCTCAGCCCGGCCTGCGTGCTGGCCGCCCAGGCGGCGGCGCCGACGCCCAGGCCGACCCAGCCGAAGCGGTGATGCCGCCGGCCCTGTTCGGCCGGCCGGGCCTCCTTGCGGGCGAGCCCTTCGTCGGGCCTGAGATGGGGCGCCTTCACCATCGCGGCACCCAGTAGACGAGCCCGTAGATCGGGATCCAGGCCGCCACGACGAAGGACCAGTAGAAGGCATTGTCGCTGACGTCGCTGTAGCGCTTGCCGCGGCCATGCTTGGTGAACATCAGGGCCGTGAGGACGGCGGTGTCGCCCACGTCCGTGATCAGATGCGTGGCATGCAGCCCGAGCAGCAGCCATTGGCAGGAGCCATAGGCATTCTGGTCCCAGCGCACGTTCAGGGCGTTGAACTCCCACAGGCGCAGGCCGATCGTGGCCAGGCCGACCACGGTCATGACCACCAGCCACAGGCGCGTGCCGGAGAGGTCTCCGTCGCGGGCCGCCTTGTCCGCGCTGCGGTTGAACCACAGGCTCGCCAGGAGCACGCCGGTGAGCAGCGTTCCAGGCAGGAGATCCGGCGGTGCGGCGTCCATCGGCCAGTGCGGATTGACGTGCTTGAGGTAGAGGGTCAGGCCGACCGCCAGGACGAAGCCCATGCCTTCGATGGCCACGAAACCGAGCGTGCCCCACCAGATCGGGCTTCGGTTGTCGAAGCCGAACGGCGGCAGGCCAGAGAGGTCGACGGCCAGGCGCGTCTTCATTCCTCGTCCTCGTGCGACGACTTGGGCCAGAACCAGCCGAGCAGGGCGGCCCCCACCAGGGCGCCGCCCCACAGCGCGGCGTAGGGGCTGAAAATGGACGCGACGAATGCGATCGACAGCGCGATGGCCGAGATCAGCGGCCAGATGGAGGAGCCCGGCACGACCTCCCGCAGGTCCGGCCGCGCCTCGACGAGCGTGCTGACGAGGATCTCGCGTTCGTCGACCGCCAGCCCGTGCGCCACGGGCAGGCTCTCGCGCTCCTTCCAGAGCGGTTCATGGTGGGTGACGATCGGGATCCGGGCGAAGTTGTAGGCCGGCGGGGGCGAAGGAAGCGCCCATTCCAGCGTGCCGGCGTTCCAGGGATTGGACGGCGCCCGCACGCCGCGCCGCAGGCTCCACAGCGCGTTGACGAAGAACAGCCCGAAGCTCGCCGCCAGCATCACGGACCCGATGCTGGAGACCATGTTGAGCGGGCCCCAGCCGCTGTCCGACGGATAGGTGTAGACGCGCCGGGGCATGCCCATCAGGCCCAGGACGTGCATGACGAAGAAGGTGAGGTTGAACCCCACGAAGGCCAGCCAGAAATTCCAGCGGCCCAGGCGCTCGCTCATCATCCGGCCGGTGAACTTGGGGTACCAGAAGTAGAAGGCGCCGAGGAGCGGGAACACCGCGCCACCGATCAGGACGTAGTGGAAGTGCGCCACCACGAAGTAGGTGTCATGCACCTGCAGATCGAGCGGCACGGAGGCCACCATAACCCCCGTCATGCCGCCCATGACGAAGATCACCAGGAACCCCATCACGAAGAGCATGGGGGTGGCCATGGCCGGGCGCCGGCCCCACAGCGTCGCGATCCAGCAGAAGATCTGGATGCCGCTCGGCACCGCGATGAGCATGCTGGAGGCCGTGAAGAAACTCGCGCCGAGCTGCGGGAGGCCGGTGGCGAACATGTGGTGGACCCACAGGCCGAACGACAGGAACGCCGTGGCGACCAGAGCCAGCACCAGCGGCAGGTAGCCGAAGGCCGGCCTCTGCGCGAAGGCCACGACGATCGACGACACGAAGCCGGTGGCCGGCAGGAAGATGATGTAAACCTCGGGATGGCCGAAGAACCAGAACAGGTGCTGCCACAGGAGCTGGTCGCCGCCCGCCTCGTGGTTGAAGAACTGGGTGCTCACCAGCCTGTCGAGGATGAGCATCGTCGAGGCCAGCATGACGGCCGGCATGGCGAAGATCACGACGAAGGACGTGACGAGCATCGCCCACACGGCCAGGGGAATGCGGTCGAGCGTCATGCCGGGCGCGCGGTGCTTGAACACCGTGACGATGACCGACACCGCGACGGCGAGTGAGGACACCTCGGTGAAGGTGATCATCTGCGCCCAGATGTCGGACCGTTTTCCCGGCGAGAACTGCGGTCCCGAGAGCGGCGTGTAGGCGAACCACCCGACGTCGGGTGCGGCGTTCAGCAGGAACGCGATCCAGAGCATCAGCCCGCCGAACAGGTAGACCCAGAAACTGAAGGCCGCCAGGCGCGGAAAGGCGATGCAGCGTGCGCCGACCATCAGGGGCACGAGGTAGACACCGAACGCCTGCATCACCGGCACGGCGAACAGGAACATCATCGTCGTGCCGTGCATCGTGAAGATCTGGTTGTAGAGATCCGGCCCGATCAGGCCGGCGTCCGGGCGCGCCAGTTGCGCCCGCATCGCCATGGCCGCCGATCCGGCCAGCGCCAGGAACACCATCGCCGTGACGAAGTAGCGCCAGCCGACCTCCTTGTGGTCGACGCTCGAGAGCCAGCCCACGAGGCCGGCGGGCCGCCCCCAGGTTCGCGCGAGCCGGCGGTCGAGCTCGGCGTCCGGGAGGTCGGTGTCGCGCTGGGTTCGCGTCTCGCCGCTCGCCTCGCGGGCCGCCGCCCGCTCGACGGGCACGGGGGACGCGCCGGGATGGACCGCCTCGCTCACAGCAGCGACTCCAGGTAGGCGACCATGGAGTCGAGCTCCGGGCCGGTCAGGGGTGTCGGCGGCATGGCGACTCCGGGCTTCACGCCGTGGGGGTCAGAGACCCAGGCGGCGAGCGCGCCGCGCGTCATGGGCAGGGTGCCGGCGCCGAGCGTCCGGCGGCTGGCGAGATGGGTGAGGTCGGGACCGAGTTGCCCCTGCGCCGGGGTGCCGCGAACCGCGTGGCACATCACGCAGGGCTTCGCCAGGAAGGCGTCATGGCCGGACCGGCGATCCGGGGCGTCGGGGGCGGCCGCCGGCGCACGCTGCGCCACGAGCCATCGGTCGAACGCCTCGGGCGCCTGCGCCACGAACAGCATGCCCATGTGGGCGTGCTGCAGCCCGCAGAATTCGGCGCAGCGGCCCTCGTAGGTTCCCTCCTTCGCCACGACGAGGCGCTTCACGTTCTGGCGGCCGGGGATGAGGTCGATCTTGCCCATCAGGCTCGGCACCCACGCGCTGTGGATGACGTCGCTCGCCTCGAGCTTCAGCAGGACCGGCCGGCCGACCGGGACGTGGATCTCGTTGGCCGTCCGGACCACGCGGGACGGGCTGTCGCCCTCGTACTGGACGTCCCACCACCACTGGTGGCCGGTGATCTTGATGACAAGGCCCTCCTCCGGCGCGGAGAAGAGGCGCGCCTGCGCCGCGTAGCTGAGGCCCGTCAGGCCCAGCACGACGAGCAGGGTGGCGGCCACCAGGACACCGACGACCGCGGTGCGTCGGGTCTCGCCCGCGGGGGCCAGCACGAGCGGATCGCGCGGCCCCTCGTGCCGTCGGTACACGGCGACGACGCTCACGACCGCCACCGCCAGCCAGATGAGGCCCAGGAGGCCCGTGAAGGTCCAGATCAGGGAGGCGACCCGCTCGGCCTCGGGTGAGTGTGGATCGAGGGCGGCGGGCTTGTCCTGGCAGGCGGTGAGCAGGACGGGAATGGCCAGCAGCACGCCGAGGATCGGGGCGCTCCGGCGCACGGCGGGGCGCCGCCGCTCCCCAGGAGCCGGCCGCGCCACGGCCGTCCTCCGCGAGATGGCCGAAGGCGTCGCGAGGCGCAGGGTCACTGTGCGTTCTCCCGCATCGTTGCGGGGAGATAACCACCATGGCGCGCCGGACGTTCCGCCCACGGGACTGTCCCCTCGACCGCGGACAAAGGACGCGCTAGAGCAGGCCGCGAGACGGTGGCTCCCGGCTTTCTTTGGAAAGCGCGCGACCACCAAGACCTTCAGGGCACGGCGCATTTCCCTGGAAGCGCGGCGGGCCCGTGTCGTCCTGCGTCAAGCCCGCCCGTGCACCGGAGATCGCGATGAGCCGCCTCGTCTATGTCCTCAACGGCCCCAACCTGAACCTGCTGGGGAAGCGCCAGCCGCACATCTACGGACATGACACGATGGAGGACGTCGAGGCCGACTGCCGCAAGGTGGCCAAAGCCCACGGCCTCGAGATCCGCTACCACCAGTCCAACCGTGAATACGAGCTCATCGACTGGATCCACGAGGCGCGCGAGACCGCCGGCGGCATCGTCATCAACGCCGGCGCCTTCACGCACACCTCGGTGGCGATCCTCGACGCGCTCAATGCCTTCGACGGCATCGTCATGGAGGTGCACATCTCGAACGTGCACAAGCGCGAGAGCTTCCGTCACCACTCCTACATCTCGCTGCGGGCGGAAGGGGTGATCGTCGGCTGCGGCATCCAGGGCTACGGCCTGGCGCTCCAGCGCATCGCGGCCCTTCTGGACGCCAAGAAGGGGTGAGACAGGCCAGATCGGGCTCGGCATCCTTCAAGCCCCCATCTCCCTCATGCTGAGAGGGTGGGAATCATTCGGCTGTCCAGCTTGCCTCACTCTCTCCGCGTCATGGCCGGGCTTGGCCCGGCCACCCACGACTTGAGAATGCCTCCGGCAAAGTCGTGGGTCCCCGGGCCAAGTGTAAATACCGGAGACATCCCTGACACATGTTCGGGGACATCCCTGACAGTCTT
>NZ_CAMFHB010000031.1 GCF_945952055.1 uncultured Alsobacter sp. | reverse complement strand
CCTGCAGGGGAGGGTGGATCGCGCGCAGCGCGAGACGGGTGGGGACAGTGGCGCGGAGTTCGCGCCCGCCCCGGGCCGGCCGCAGCTCTCGAGCCGATCCGAACCGGGTTCCCCACCCCCCTCCGCTTCGCTCCGGGACCCTCCCCTGCAGGGGAGGGAGAGCACCCTTCCAGCCGACATCGAGGCTGGCCGCCTGCTTGCCGCCTGCCCTGCCGCCGAAACGGCAGGCCTGATCGCCGCGCTCGACGGGCGGTTCGTGCCGCCGGGGCCCGCCGGGGCGCCGACGCGGGGGCGGCTGGACGTGCTGCCGACGGGCCGCAACCTCTACGGCGTCGATCCGCGCGCCGTCCCCACCCGCACGGCGTGGGAAATCGGCAAGCGCACGGCCGAGGAGGTCGTGGCGCGTCACGCGCAGGACCATGGCGACTGGCCGAAGCGCATCGTCGTCGACCTGTGGGGCAGCGCCACCATGCGCACCGGCGGCGACGACCTCGCCCAGGCCCTCGCGTTGGTCGGCGTGCGTCCGGTCTGGGACGCGGCGTCCACACGGGTCTCCGGCTTCGAGATTCTGCCCTGCGCCACCTGGGGCCGGCCCCGCGTCGATGTGGCGCTGCGCATCTCGGGCCTGTTTCGCGACGTGTTCCCCGGGGCGGTGACGCTGTTCGACGAAGCCGTCCGGGCGGTCGCGGCGCTCGACGAGCCCGACGACGACAATCCGCTGGCGGCAGCCCTGCGCGCCACAAAGGCGGATGCCGCGCCGGCCCGCATCTTCGGGGCGGCTCCCGGCGCCTACGGCCTGGGGCTCGGCGAAAAGCTCGATGCGGGCGACTGGGCCACCCGCGACGACCTCGCCGAGGCCTATCTGGCGGCGTCCGGCTATGCCTATGGCCAGGGCCGGGAGGGCGAGGCAGCCCATGAGGCGTTCCGCGATGTGGTGGCGGGAGCCGACGCCCTAGTCCACGTCCAGGACATCGAGGGCCAGGACCTGCTCGATTCCGACGCCTTCGCCGAGCACGAGGGCGGTTTCGCCGCCGCGGCCCGGCATCTCGGCGCCACGCCGGCGGTCTACCATGTGGACGCCACGCGGCCCGAGCGGACCACCGTGCGGACGGCCGGGGAAGAGGTCGCCCGCGTCCTGCGCGGACGGGCCACCAATCCGCGCTGGATCGAGGGGCAGATGCGCCACGGCCACCGCGGCGCGGCGGAAATCGCCCAGACGGTCGACAACCTGGTCGCCTGGGCGGCGCTCGCCGATGTCGTCGACGACCGCCAGTTCGAGCTGATGTTCGAGGCGACCTGCGGCAACGAGCAGGTGCGCGCCTTCCTGCGGGAGGCCAATGCCGACGCGGCGCAGGCGATCGCCCGGCGCTTCGACGAGGCCATGCGGCGCGGGCTCTGGCACGCGCGCAGCAACTCGGCGGGCGCCGTGCTCGCCGACATGATGGAGCGACGGGCATGAGCGCCCCGGCAACGGATCACCTGCGCAAGGGCTGGTGCCCCGGCGCGCTGCGGCCGATGGAGACGGGCGACGGCCTGCTGGTGCGCCTGCGCCTGACCGGCGGCATCCTGCCCGCCGCGCTCGCCCTCGACCTCGCCGATGCGGCGCGTCGCTACGGCGGCGGCGCCTTCGACCTCAGCGCCCGCGCCAACCTGCAGATCCGGGGCGTCACGGCTGAAACGCTGCCGGACCTGACCGAGCGCCTCTCGGCTCTCGGCGTGCTCGACGACGATGCGGCCGGTGAAGCGGTGCGCAATGTCATCGCCAGCCCGCTCGCCGGGCTCGACCCGGCCGCCCTCCTCGACATCCGACCCGTCGTCGCGGCGCTGGAACACAGGCTCACGACCGACACCGCGCTGCACGCCCTGCCCGGCAAGTTCGGCTTCGCCGTCGAGGACGGGGGAGCCTTCCCGCTCGGCGACCTGTCCGTCGACCTGCGCTTCGTCGCGCAGCCGGATGGCCGTTTCGCCATTCTCGCGGGCGGACGATGCGAGGGCCCCATCCTCGGCCGTTGCGACGCCGAAAGCGTCCCGGAGACCGCCGCCGCCCTCGCCCGCGCCTTCCTGGCCCTGCGCGGTCCCCACCGGCGCATGGAGCCGCTTGCCAAGGACGCGGGTCTGGCGACCATCGCGACGGCCGCCGGGCTCGGGACGCCGGACGGAGCCGTGGCCTCCCCTCGCCCCGCTGCCTCTGTGCCGGGCAATCTCCATGCCGGCGAACGGCCGGTCCTGGCGGTGGCGGCCACCTTCGGCCGCTGGAGCAGTGACGCGATCGCCGCCCTGGCCGGCCTCGCCCGGGACAAGGGAACCGGCGAACTGCGCCTCACGCCCTGGCGGTGCCTCCTCCTGCCCGGCGTCGCGATGGCCGATGCCGCCGATACCGTCGCCGCGCACGACCTCATCGTGGATCCTTGGGATCCGCGACTGTCCGTGGCCGCCTGCGCAGGGGCCCCCGCCTGCTCCAGCGGGGAAGGCCCGACGCGCGAACTGGCCCTCGATCTTGCCCTGGAGGCCCGGCTCCTGGCCGTCTCGGGAACCGGGCTGCACGTCTCCGGCTGCCCCAAGGGCTGCGCCCATCCAGGTGCCAGCCCGGTGACGATCGTGGCGCGTCGCGGACTCTACGATCTTGTCATCGGCGGCCGGGCGGGCGATGGAACGACGAGGGAGGGTCTCGACCGCGCCAGCGTGGTGGCGGCGGTGCGCTCCCTGGCGGCCGAGGCCGCCCGGACACCGCAGGAAAGGGGCCGCGCGTGAGCGCCCGCTACGACTACATCCGCGACGGCGCGGAGATCTACCGGCGGTCCTTCGCCATGATCCGCGCCGAATCCGACCTCGCCCGCTTCACGCCGGAGGAGGAGACGGTCGCGGTCCGCATCATCCACGCCTGCGGCATCGTCGAGGCCGCCGCCGACATCGCGTTTTCCCCGGGCGCGGTGATCGCCGGGCGCAAGGCGCTCGAATCCGGCGCGCCGATCCTGTGCGATGCCAAGATGGTCGCGAACGGGATCACGAAGGCCCGCCTGCCCGCCAGAAACGACATCGTCTGCACGCTGGACGATCCCTCCGTACCCGCGCTTGCCGAGCGCATCGGCAACACGCGCACCGCCGCGGCCATGGAGTTGTGGCGAGACCGGCTGGCCGGCGCCGTCGTGGCGATCGGCAACGCGCCGACCGCCCTGTTCCGGTTGCTCGAAATGCTCGACGAGGGTGCGCCGAAGCCCGCCCTCGTCATCGGCATGCCGGTCGGCTTCGTCGGCGCGGCAGAGTCCAAGGACGCGCTCGCCGCAGACGGCCGGGTGCCCTGGATGATCGTGCGCGGCCGCAAGGGCGGCAGCGCCATGACGGTCGCCGCCGTCAATGCCGTGGCGAGCGCGCGCGAATGAGCGGGTCGGGTGCCATGGGACGCCTCTACGGCGTCGGGCTCGGGCCCGGCGACCCGGACCTCGTGACCGTGAAGGCGGTGAAGGCCATCGCGGGCGCTGCCGTCGTCGCCTGGTTCTGCAAGCGCGGCCGCCGGGGCCATGCCCGCACCATCGCCGACGGCTGGATGAAGCCGGGCGTCACCGAGTTGCCCCTGGTCTATCCGGTGACGGTCGAGATCCCCTTCGAGGACTCGGCCTATGTGGACGCGCTCTCGGGGTTCTACGCCGAGGCGGCCGAGACGCTCGCCGGCCATCTCGCGCAGGGCCGGGACGTGGCGCTGCTGTGCGAGGGCGACCCCTTCTTCTACGGCTCCTACATGCACATGCACGAGCGGCTGAAGAACCGGTTCCCGATCACCGTCTGCCCGGGCGTGACCGGCATGTCCGGATGCTGGACCGCGGCGGTGCAGCCCATGACCTGGGGCGACGACGTTCTCACGGTGCTGCCGGGCACCCTCCCCGCCCCGGCGCTGGCGAAGCGTCTCGCCGACTGCGACGCGGCGGTGATCATGAAGCTCGGTCGCAACCTGCCGAAAGTCCGCGCGGTGCTCGCGGACGCGGGCCTCGTCGACCGTGCCTTCTACGTCGAACGCGGCACCATGGCGGACGAAGTCGTCATGCGGCTCTCCGAGAAGACCGACGACCAGGCGCCTTATTTCTCGATGATCCTGGTGCCCGGCCGCGGGAGGCGCCCGTGAACGGGCCCTTCGCCGCAGCGCCTTCAGCGCCTGCAGATGGCGCACAGGGCCTGGCGCCGCTCTGGATCGTGGGCCTCGGCCCGGGTCCGGCCGACTGGATGACGGCCGAGGCCGTCGCCGTGCTCGACGAGGCCACCGACATCGTCGGCTACGGGCCCTATGTCGAGCGGATCGTGCTGAAGGACGGCCAGCGCGCCCACGGCAGCGACAATCGGGTGGAGGTGGACCGGGCCCGGGCGGCACTGGCCCTGGCCCTGGAGGGCCGCCGCGTGGCCGTGGTCTCGGGCGGCGATCCGGGCGTCTTCGCCATGGCGGCGGCCGTGTTCGAGGCGATCGAGCACGGCGATCCGGCCTTCCGGACCCTCGACGTGCGCGTCGCGCCGGGCGTCAGCGCCATGCAGGCGGCGGCCGCGCGGCTCGGCGCCCCGCTCGGGCACGACTTCTGCGCCATCTCGCTCTCCGACAACCTGAAGCCCTGGCCCGTCGTCGCCCGGCGCCTCGAGGCGGCCGCCGGTGCGGACTTCGTCATCGCGCTCTACAACCCGGCCTCGAAGGCCCGACCCGACCAGATCCACGACGCCTTCGCGCTGCTGCGCCGCGTGAAGCCCGCCGAGACCGTCGTGGTCTTCGCCCGCGCCGTGGGACGGCCGGACGAACGCATCGTCGTGACCACCCTCGCCGAAGCCGATCCGGCGCTCGCCGACATGAGCACGCTCGTCATGATCGGCTCGACCGAGACAAGGCTGATCGACCGCGCCGACGGCGAACGGGCCTGGCTCTACACCCCGCGCCACTACGGACGGGAGCGATGAGCCTCCAGCCAGGCCACGACGTCCTCGACCGAGCCGGCCGCCGGCATGGAGGGCCGCGGCGGGCGCGCGACCATCACGACCGGCAGGCTGAGCCGGCGCGCCGCCGCGATCTTGCCCGCGGTGGCCGGGCCGCCGCTGTTCTTCGTGACCAGGATCTCGACCGCCTCGGCCCGCATCAGCGCCTCCTCGGCCTCGGCGTCGAAAGGTCCGCGCGCCAGCAGCAGCCGGCGGTGCGGCAGCATCGACAGGTCCTCGGGCGCATCGATGCTGCGCACCACGTAGTGGTGCTGGGGAGCCGCGCCGAAAGCCGGCAGCGACAGGCGGCCCACGGTCAGGAACACGCGCCGCGGGCTCTCGCCGAGCACAGCGGCCGCCGCCTCCACGGTCGGGACGTCGATCCACCGGTCGCCGGGCACGGCCGCCCAGGCCGGCCGTCCGAAGCGCAGGATCGGCACGCCGGTCCGGGCGCAGGCCTGCGCGGCGTTCCAGCACATGCGGGCCGCGAACGGATGGGTCGCATCGACGATGGCGTCGATGGCTTCGTTTTGCAGGTAGGCTGCGAGACCGTCTGCCCCGCCGAACCCGCCGATCCGAAAGGCGACGTCGGGCAGCACCGGCCGCTCCGTCCGGCCGGCGAGCGACAGCACCGGCACGACGCCGTTCCGCCGGGCCAGGGCCGCGACGAGCGCGCTCGCTTCCGTGGTGCCGCCGAGGATCAGGACGCGCATGCGGGGACCTTACTGGTCTCGGGAGCCGGGAGCCTCCGCCCATGACCGGCGCGCGGGACCGCTGGCTGGCGATCGTCGGCATCGGCGAGGACGGGCTCGACGGGCTCTCTCCTGCCGCACGCGCGCTCGTCTCGCAAGCCGTGCTCGTGGTCGGCGGCGCGCGGCACATCGCGCTGGCCGGTTCGGCCATACGCGGCGAGACGCTCGCCTGGCCCTCACCGCTCGTCGACGCGTTCCCCGCGATCCTCGCCCGCCGCGGCCAGCCGGTCTGCGTGCTGGCGAGCGGCGATCCCTTCTTCTACGGCGTGGGCAACACGCTGATGCGCCTGGTCGACCCGGCCGAGGTGATCTGCCTGCCGGCGCCTTCCGCCTTCAGCCTCGCGACCGCCCGGCTCGGCTGGCCCCTGCAGGACTGCTCGCTGGTATCGCTCCACGGCCGGTCCTTCGAGCGGATCGTGCCGCATCTCCAGCCCTGCGCGCGCATCGTCGCACTGTCGTGGGACGGCACCACGCCGAAGCGTCTCGCCCGCGAGCTCGTGGACCGCGGCATGGGGGCATCCCGCCTCGTCGTCCTGGAGGCCATGGGCGGGCCGGCCGAACGGATCATCGACGCCACCGCCGAGACCTACGAGGCCGGCGACGTCGCCGCGCTCAACACGGTGGCCATCGAGGTGCTGGCGGGCCGCGACGCGCGCGTCCTGCCGCTCGCGGCCGGCTTGCCCGACGCTCTGTTCGAGACCGACGGGCAGCTCACCAAGCGCGAGATCCGCGCGGTCACGCTTTCGGCCCTGGCGCCCCGGCGCGGCGAGTTGCTGTGGGACGTCGGCGCGGGCTCGGGCTCGGTCGGCATCGAGTGGATGCTGCGCCATCCGATGAACCGCACCATCGCCGTCGAGCCGCGCAGCGACCGGGCTGCCCGGGTGGCGCGCAACGCGATGGCGCTCGGCGTGCCCGATCTCGACATCGTCTGCGGCGAGGCTCCGGACGCGCTCGCCGGCCTGCCGGTGCCCGATGCCGTCTTCATCGGCGGCGGGGCGACCGATGCCGGCGTGCTCGATGCGGCCTGGGCTGCCCTGCGCCCCGGCGGCCGCTTCGTCGCCAACGCGGTCACGCTGGAAACCCAGGCCGTGCTGCTGGAGCGTTTTGCCCGGCATGGCGGCGAGATGGTGACCATCGCCGTGTCGCGCGCCGACAAGGTCGGCCCCATGCATGGCTGGCGCGCAGCGATGCCGGTGACGCAGTGGGCGGTCACCAAGCCGGAGGGCGGGGCATGAGGCGCGGCACCTACGCCGTCGGCATCGGCTGCCGCAAGGGTGCCCAGGGCGAGAGCATCGCGGCCCTCGTGGGACGCGCCATCGAACGGGCCGGCGCCCCGGCGGCGGCCCTGTTCACGATCGCCGACAAGCAAAGCGAGGACGGCATCCGCGAAGCCGCCATCTCGCTGGGGCTGCCGCTGGTCTACCTGCCGCGGGCGGCGCTGGCCGACACGGCGGATGCCGTCGAGACACGCTCGGAGCGCGTCGTGGAGCTGTTCGGGGTGCCGTCCGTCGCCGAGGCCGCGGCCCTGGCGGGGGCCGGCCCCGGCGCCGTCCTGGTGGTGCCCCGCATGGCCGCCGACGGCGTCACCTGCGCCGTCGCGGGGCCGGCGCCGGCCAGCAGGGAGAGCTGAGATGACCGTGCACTTCGTCGGCGCCGGACCGGGCGCTCCGGACCTGATCACGGTCCGTGGGCGCGACATCGTCGCGCGCTGCCCTGTCTGCCTCTACGCGGGCTCCCTGGTGCCGAAGGCCATCCTCGACCACTGCCCACCCGGCGCCCGCATCGTCGACACGGCGGCGCTGTCCCTCGAGGACCTGGCGGCGGAGTTCGAGACGGCGCATGCGGCGGGGCAGGACGTGGCCCGGCTGCATTCGGGCGATCTGTCGGTCTGGAGCGCCATGGGCGAGCAGCTGCGCCTCCTGGAGGCGCGCGGCATCCCCTTCACGATCACGCCGGGCGTGCCGTCCTTCGCCGCCGCCGCGGCCGCGCTCGGGCGCGAGCTCACGCTGCCGGAGGTCGCCCAGTCGGTGGTGCTGACCCGGACCTCGGGCCGCGCCTCCTCGATGCCGCCGTCCGAGACGCTGGAGGCGTTCGGGCGCACCGGCGCGACGCTGGCCGTACACCTCTCGGTGCATGCGCTCGGCAAGGTCGTGGCGGAGCTGACGCCGTACTACGGCGCCGACTGCCCGGTGGCGATCGTCTACCGTGCCTCGTGGCCCGACGAGCGCATCATCCGCGGCACGCTGGCGACCATCGAGGCGCAGGCCGCCGAGAGCCCCATGGAGCGCACTGCCCTCATCCTGGTCGGGCGCGTGCTCGGCGCCTCCGACTTCCGCAACAGCGCCCTCTACGACGCCGACTACGCCCGCCGCTTCCGCACACCCGGCTGGCGCGGAACGGGGGAGTGAGAGGGCCGGGAGCTCTCCCCCCGCTTGGGCATTTGCCTCCAGCTTGCTCCACCTCTCAGCCGTCATGGCCGGGCTTGGCCCGGCCAACCACGACTTTAGAGTGGCTGAAACAGAGTCGTGGATGCCCGGGCCGAGCCCGGGCAGGACGCGCGGAGGGGTGGAGCGACATCGAAGGGCATCCCAAGGCCTGGATGCCAGGCCCTCAAACCCGCTTGGGCGCGGTAGCGGCGACGACCTGCCCTGCCCGGTCCACCACGACCACGTCGAGCGCGACTCCGGCCCCAGCGAGCGCCCGCGCCGCCGTGTCCCAAGCGGCCCCCGCCACCAGCGCCGGCAGGTCGAGGCCCCTCTCGCGCGCCAGCCTCAGCACGTCATTGGCGCCGTTCGCGCCGGTCACGGCGGCCCGCAGCGCCTCGTCGCCGCCAGCGTCCGCGACACGCGCCGCCAGCCAGTCGAGGTCCACGCTGCCGCGCCCGGAGTGCAGGTCCAGCAGGCCCTGCCCGAGCTTGGTCATCTTGGCGAAGCCGCCCGCCACCGTGACCCGCTCCACGGGGTGCTTGCGGATGTATTTGAGCATGCCGCCGGCGAAGTCGCCCATGTCGATGAGCGCGACTTCGGGCAGGCCGTGCAGGCGCTGTACGGCAGCCTCGGAGGTGGAGCCGGTGGCGCCCGCGACGTGGGTGAGGCCCATGGCGCGGGCCACGTCGACACCCCGGTGAATCGTGTGGATCCAGGCGGCGCAGGAGAAAGGCACGACGATGCCCGTCGTGCCGAGAACCGACAGCCCGCCGACGATGCCCAGTCGCCCGTTCAGCGTCTGCGCAGCGAGCGCCTCGCCGCCGGGAATGGCGATCTCGACGATGGCGTCGCCGGCAACGCCCAGGGCCTCGGCCCCCTCGGCGATGGCCTGCCGCATCATGGCGCGCGGCACGGGATTGATGGCCGGCTCGCCCGGCGGGATCGGCAGGCCGGGGCGCGTCACCATGCCGACCCCCTCCCCGGCCCGGAAGGTCACCCCCTCGCCCGGCGCACCACGCCGCACCGTCGCGACGACGAGCGCGCCGTGCGTGACGTCGGGGTCGTCGCCGGCGTCCTTGACGACGCCCGCCCGCGCAAAGCCGTCTCCCGCCTCGGTCAGCGCAAGCGCGAAGGCCGGGCGTTGCCCGCCCGGCAGGGTGATCGTGACAGGGTCGGGAAACAGGCCGCTGACGAGCGCCTCGAAGGCAGCGCGCGCAGCGGCCGTGGCGCAGGAGCCCGTCGTCCAGCCCGGACGCAGCGGCTTGGCGAGGACCTCCGGCAAGGGTTCTTCGTCACTCATCGATCCCTGTGGTATCGCAGGGACGAACGGAATGCACGGCGGCAGGATCTCTCCCGTGCCACGCGAGATGGTCCCTGACCCGCCGACGCTGATGCTCGCCTAGGGCGGTGTCGCGCCCAGTCGGCCCAGGATAGGGTCTTGCGCTGATATGTGCATTGAATTTTGTATATACATCTGTATATTGCAGTCCGAGTGAGCGATGGATTTTGCCGGGTTCGACTGGGATGTCGGGAACAGCGCGAAATGCCGGAAACACGGTCTGAGCCTCGAGGCGATCGAGAGTGTTTTCGTCGGTCCCGTCCTGGTTCTTCCGGATCGCGAGAACCCGCAGGAGCGCCGCTTTCGTGCCATTGGCACAACGGCGGGTGGTCGAAAGGCCTTCATCGTGTTCACGCTCCGCGAGCGCATGGGCGCGCGCCTGATCAGGCCGATCAGCGCGCGTTACATGCACGGGACAGAGGTCAAAGCCTATGAAGAAGCCTATCCCGACTTTCGCGACGGATAAGGATGCCCAGGCGTTCGTCGCGACTGCGGACCTCAGCCAGTTCGACCTTTCCGGCGGGCAGATGGTGCAGTTCGAACTCAAGCCGAAGGACAAGGCCGTGAGCCTACGGCTGCCGGAGCCGATGCTGGCTGCGATCCGGGAACGGGCAAGACAAGCCGGAATTCCCTATCAGCGCTTCATCCGCATGGCGTTGGAGAAGGCCCTCGCGACATCGAAGTAGCCCCGCACGAGACGTCTTCGTCACTCATCGATCCCTGTGGTATCGCAGGGACGAACGGAATGCACGGCGGCATCCTGCGTCCTTCGACTCGCGGTCCGATGGACCGCGGCTCAGGATGAGAGGCTTTTGTGCTGAAACAACAATGCCCCTCATCCTGAGCAGCCCGCGCAAGCGGGCGTGTCGAAGGACGCACAACGGTCCAGCGCCTCCCATGTCCCCCACTCCCGGCCTCGTCGTCGCAGCCCCGCGCTCCTCGAGCGGCAAGACCACCGTCACGCTCGGCCTCCTGCGCGCGTTCGCCCGCGCGGGGCTTCCCGTCGCGGGGGCCAAGTGCGGGCCGGACTACATCGATCCGGCGTTTCACGCGGTGGCGGCCGGCCGGCCGAGCCTGAACCTCGACGCCTGGGCCATGGACCCGGCGCTCGTGGCGGGGCTCGCGTCGCAGGTCGCCAGGGACGCGGAGCTGGTGTTGTGCGAGGGGCTCATGGGGCTCTTCGACGGGGTGCCGGCGGCGCCCGGCCGCAGCGGGTCGTCGGCGGACGTATCGGCCGCCACGGGGTGGCCGGTGCTGCTGGTGATCGACGTGTCGGGCCAGTCGCAGTCGGCGGCTGCGGTGGTGAAGGGCTGCGCCACCTACGACCCGCGCGTGCCGGTGGCCGGCGTCATCGTCAACCGCAGCGGCAGCGCCCGCCACACGCGTCTGGTCTCGGACGCCATCCGGGACCTCGGGCTGCCGGTGCTCGGCGCGATCCCGCGCACCGAGGGCGTGACCCTGCCCGAGCGCCACCTCGGTCTCGTGCAGGCGAGCGAAACGGGAGATCTGGACCGCCGCCTCGACGCGATGGCGGATCTCGTCAGCGCCCATTGCGACCTCGACGCGATCCGCGCCGCCGCGCGGCCGCTGGCGCTCTCCGGCTCCGCGCCGGGCACGCCCGTGCCACCGCCCGGCCAGCGCATCGCGCTCGCGGTGGACGAGGCTTTTTCCTTCACCTACCCGCACCTGACCCAGGGGTGGCGCGCGGCAGGGGCCGAGATCGTGCCGTTTTCGCCGCTTGCCGACGAGGCCCCGCGGGATGACTGCGACGCCTGCTGGCTGCCCGGCGGATACCCGGAACTGCACGCCGCGCGCCTCGCCGCGGCCTCGCGCTTCCTGGCCGGCGTGCGCGACTTCGCGCAAACACGCCCGGTGCACGGCGAGTGCGGGGGTTACATGACGCTGGGGCGCACGCTCACCGATGCCTCAGGCGAGGAGCACGCCATGCTGGGCCTGCTCGGGGTCGCCACGAGCTTCGCCCAGCGCAAGATGAACCTCGGCTACCGCGAAGCGACGCTCGTGGCGGACGGGCCGCTCGGCCCTGCCGGCACCCGCCTGCGCGGCCACGAGTTCCACTACGCGAGCGTGACCGACCGCGGCAGCGACGAACCCTTTGCCATGGTGGTGGACGCCTATGGCGCAGCGCCCACTCCATCGGGCAGCCGGCGCGGGCTGGTCAGCGGCAGCTTTTTCCACGCGATCGCGCGGGTCATCTGACGGTGCACGCACGAAGGCCAGGCCCGGGAGTGGCATGCACCGGCCAGGTGATCCCGCCCGCCGTCAGGGGCTCCAGGACAGGGTGCGCTCGCGGCAGGTGTAGACGAGGCACGCGGAAACGTCCCTCGTCTTCAGGAAGTCCGGACGGGTGACCTGGGTCGCGCTGCAGAAGCGCGCATCGACCACGTACCTGTCATAGACATTGGCACCGGTGCCGATGACGGCGACACCCTGCCGGGCAATCGTCGCCCGGACCTGATCGCACGTCATCGTCAGGCTGTCCGGCCGCGACTGCGCGAACGCGGGCAGGCTCCCGACGAGGGCGCCAGCGATCAGAAAGAGTTTTCCAAGGCGCCTCATGCGACGGCCCTCCTCGCGTTTCGCCAACCCACGCGGCACGAGGCGCGCGGGCCTCAGCCCACCTTCAGGAGCTCGACGTCGAAGATGAGCGTGGCGTTCGGCGGGATCACGCCACCGGCGCCGGCCGCGCCGTAGCCGAGGTTCGGCGGCACGATGAGCTGGCGGCGGCCGCCGACCTTCATGGTGGCGACACCCTCGTCCCAGCCCTTGATGACCTGGCCCATGCCCACCATGAAGGTGAAAGGCTCGTTGCGGTCGCGCGAGCTGTCGAACTTCTTCCCGCTGACCAGCGTGCCCGTGTAGTGGACGGTGCAGGCCTGCCCGGGCTTCGGCATCGGTCCCGCACCCTCCTTCAGGTCGTTGTAGGAAAGCCCTGACGGGGTCGTCACCTTGCCCTTCGGCGCGGCCTGCGCGAAGGCGGCTGAGGTGCCGGCGGCGGTGGCGAGAAGGGCGAGGATGTCGCGGCGGGTGGTCATCGATGGTCTCTCCGAGTCGTTTCGCCGGAGACTAGCAGAGCTTGTGGGGCCATTCTGCGTCCTTCGACACGCCCGCTCCGCAGGCTGCTCAGGATCAGGAAGGTTGTTGGTTTTCAACACCTTTTGCGCATCATCCTGAGCAGCCACCGGAGGCAACGTGTCGAAGCCTCATCCCGAGCAGCCCGCACAAGCGGGCGTGTAGAAGGCAGCACCACGCTTCAGAGCGTCTGCGTCACCTTCTGCAGGAAGGGCGGCCGGTCGGGGTCGTAGCCCTTGGCTCGGGCCGTGGCCTCGATGGCGGCATAGGCGGGGACCAGCATGGCGACGGGGTCAAGCACCGGGTGGCCGTCGCCGATCCAGGGCAGCTCGGACGCCGCGCCGCCCGCCAGGAAGATCGGTTCGCCGGCGGCGCGCAGGTCCTGCACGAGCCCGTCGACGGTTTCGCCCGTGGCGTCCGCCTGCCGCAGCGCCAGGACGGGCGTGTCCTTGGCGATGGCGGCGCGGGGGCCGTGGCGCAGTTCGGCGGCGCTGTAGCCCAGCGCCGGCAGGCGCAGCGTCTCGGAAATCTTGAGCGCGATCTCGCGGGCCGTGCCGAAGCCGTAGCCGCGGGCCGCGACGAAGGCGGTGCGGGCCTCCACGAGGCTGTGCCCCCAGGTGGACCAGTCGAGTGCGAGGGCAGACGCGAGGCGGCCGGGCAGGACGCCGCAGGCGTCGACCAGCGCCCGGTCGCCCGCCACCTCGCCCACGAGGCGGGCGCCGGCCAGCATGGAGGACACGACGGACTTCGTGGCCGCCACGGAATGCTCGGGCCCGGCGGCCAGCGGCAGCACGAACCGGGCGGCCTGCGCGACCGGCGAGTTCACGACGTTCACGAAGGCCAGCGTCAGGGCCCCCGCCTCCTCCGCGGCGCGCGTCGCAGCGACGAGGTCGGGGCTGCCGCCCGACTGCGAGATGACGACGAAGAGCGCACCGGCGAGCGCCGACGGGCGACGATAGCTCGTCACCACCGAAGGGGCAGCCGCGGACACGGCGATGCCGAGCTTGGTCTCGATCAGGTAGCGCAGGTGCACCCCGGCATGACCCGAACTTCCCCGGCCGCAGATGACCGCGAAGGGCGGCGCGGACGCTTCGATCGCCGCGGCGATGGAGGCGAAGGCGTCGTCCTGCGCCAGAAGGCGCTCCGCGGCCGCGGGGATCTCCGCGATCTCGCGAGCCATGTGCGTCATGCTGCTCACCGCCCGCCATCCTCCGTCGGCCGGATCGAAGGATCGCGGACCTCCGTGACGAAATCATAGCGGTCGCCGCGATAGGCCGAACGCGTGAACTCGACCGGGGCACCGCTCGCCAGGTAGCTGCGCCGCTCGATCCGCAGGATGGCGGCGCCGACGGGAATGCCCAGCAGTTGCGCCTCGGCGGGGCTCGCCAGCGACGACTGGAGGCGCTGCAGGCCGCGCACCGGCCGGTTGCCGTGCCGGTCCAACGCCGCGTAGAGCGAGTCGCCGATCTCCTCGATGGGCGGCAGGAGGTTCGCCGGCACGGTGGCCCGCTCGATGGCGAGCGGCTCGTCGTCGGCCGTGCGCACGCGGGCGATGCGGACGACCATGGCGCCGGGCGCCACGGCGAGCGTCATGACCTCCTCGGGCGTGGGCGGCGCGATGGTCTTTTCGATCCAGATGGATCCCGGGCGGCTGCCGCGATTGGCCATGTCGGCGCTGAAGCCGGCCAGCAACGAGGCCGGCTGCTCGATGCGCGTCGAGACGTAGGTCCCGGACCCCGGCCGGCGCGACAGCAGCCCCTCGCGCAGCAGCGTGTCGATGGCCTTGCGCACGGTGACCCGGGAGATCCGGGTCATGGCGCTGAGCTCGCGTTCCGAAGGCAGAGCCTCGCCGACCCGGACCGCCCCGCCGCGGATCATGCTGCGCAGGCTCTCGGCGAGCTGCAGATAAAGCGGCGTCGGGCTGCCGGAATCGACCTTGATGGGCGAGCCGTTCAGCATCATCCCGCGTCTCCGCGCTGCAGGCGCGCCAGCGCGGCGCGCAGGATGCCGCGCTCCTCCGCCAGAAGGAGGTCGGCCTTCGCCGGAGAGGCCCCGCGCACGATCAGCACCGCGGTCTTCACCTCCCAGCGCCCCTGCTCGAGGGCCGCGTAGGCCTCGTCCATCGTGCAGGCGGTGATGCGCACGACCATGTCCGCCGCGCGCCGGTGGAGCTTCGCGTTCGATGCGCGCATGTGGACCATCAGCCCGCCATGCACGCGGCCGAGGCGGATCATCACGGCGGTGGAGAAGAGGTTGAGCACGACCTTCTGCGCCGTACCGGCCTTCATGCGGGTGGAGCCGGCGACCACCTCGGCCCCCGTTTCCGCCAGCACCTTGTGGCGGGCGACGGCCAGCAACGGAGCGCCGGCGTTGTTGGCGACTCCGACCGTGACCGCGCCGCGCTCCGCAGCCCGGCGCACGGCCGCCACCGTGTAGGGCGTGGTGCCGCTGGCGGCGACGCCGATCACGACGTCGTCGGGGCCGATGAGGGCCTCGTCCATCGCGCGCGCGCCGGCCGCCTCGTCGTCCTCGGCGCCCTCGGCGCTCTTCACCAGCGCCCCTTGGCCGCCGGCCATGGCGAAGACCAGCCGCTCGAAGGGCCAGTCGAAGGTCGGCGGAAGCTCGGCGCCGTCCTGGACGCCGACGCGCCCCGACGTCCCGGCCCCGGCATAGACCAGACGGCCGCCGCGGTGCAGCGCGGCGGCCGCCTCGTCTGCGGCGTCGGCGATGGCCCCGAGCGCCGGTCGGACCGCCGCCACGGCGGCGAGCTGCGCCTCGAACATTGCCTCCACGGAATCACGCGTGGGCCATCCGTCGAGGTCGGCGAAGCGGGCGCTGACGTCTTCGGTCGGCATCGGCAACAATCCTCGGGCAGGGTCGGGAATACGGTCCCGTATAATACCGGTTTGTATCCAGTCTAATGCCATTTCGGTCCACAAGCCAACCCGCTCGGGACAGGTCAGACGCGCGCCACCTCGCGGGCCAGGCGGATCGCGCCCGACACGGCGTCCCCGTCCAGCGGCTTCAGCCGGCGGCGAACGTCGGGCGCGAGCCACGGCTCGATAGCGCTGGAGAGGCCGCCGATGAGGGAAATGCGCGGCGCGCCGCGCTCGACGAGCGCGCGGACCAGGCCGTCGATCTGCTCGGCCGAGCCCTGGACGATGCGCCGCCCCACGGGATCGCCGTCGTCGGCATGGCGCATGACCAGGGGCGCGAAGGTGGCGTAGTCGGTGGCGCTGGCCCGATCCATCCAGGCCACGGCCTCGAAGGGGTCGTCCTTGAAGCGGGCGAGCACGCTGGTCAGCAGCGGGGTACGGTCGATGCGACCGTCGAGCGCGCGCAGCGCCAGGCGGATCGCCTGCAGGCCGAGGTCCGCGCCGGAGCCTTCGTCGGAGATGGGAAACCCGTAGCCGCCGACGCGGATCTCGCGCCCTTCGACCCGCGCCAGCCCGAAACTGCCGGTCCCGACGATGACGATCCCGCCATCCGCGCCGGAATGGGCGCCGATGCAGGCCACCAGCCCGTCCGTGGCGAAGGCGATCGAGGCGAAGGGGTGCGGCAGGGCCTCGAAGGCCTCCTGCGCGCCCTTGCGCCCCATGCCGGCGAGCCCGACGCCGCAATGCACGTGAGCGGCCGCCTCGAAAGCGATACCCGCCTCATCGAGCGCGGCGCGGCAGGCGGTCTCCACAGAGGCCATGGCCTGCTCGATGCCGAGCCGGGTCGTCGCCGGTCCGGCGATGCCCGAGCCCAGGATCGTGCCCTCCGCGTCCTCGACGCGGGCCCGGCAGCCCGTGCCGCCGCCGTCGACGCCCAGGAACAGCGGGCCGGTCATGGCGCCGCCTCCCGCCGGATCCGGGCGCCGCAGCGCACGAGCTTGCGGTCGAGCGCCTCGTAGCCGCGGTCGAGATGGTAGACCCGGTTGACGATCGTCTCGCCCTCGGCGACGAGCCCCGCCAGCACCAGGCTCACCGAGGCCCGCAGGTCCGTGGCCATGACCTGTGCGCCCTTGAGGCGGGGAACGCCGCGCACCAGCGCGCTCGTGCCCTGCAGGGTCACGTTGGCCCCGAGCCTCGACAGCTCCGGCACGTGCATGAAGCGGTTCTCGAACACGGTCTCGCGGATCATCGAGGCCCCGTCCGCGATAGCCATGAGCGCCATGAACTGGGCCTGGAGATCGGTGGGGAAGCCGGGATAGGGCTCGGTGGTGATGTCCGTGCCGCGCGGCCGGCCGGTGCCCGACACCATGAGGCCGCGATCGGTCGGCCAGAGCTGGACGTCGGCGGCCTCCAGCACCGCGCCGACCGCGCCCAGATGCTCGAGTCGCGCGCCGGTGAGCTCCAGATGCCCGCCGGTGATGGCCGCGGCCATGGCGTAGGTGCCCGCCTCGATGCGGTCCGGGATGATCTCGTGGCGCGCCGGCTTCAGCCCGGTGACGCCGCGGACGAGGATCCGGTGCGTGCCGGCGCCTTCGATCGCGGCCCCCATGGCGACGAGGCATGCGGCCAGATCGCAGACCTCCGGATCGCGCGCGGCGTTCAGGATTTCCGTCTCGCCCCTGGCGAACACCGCCGCCACCAGCGCGGTCTCGGTCGCCCCCACCGACGGGGAGCCGAAGACGATGCGCCCGCCCGTGAGCCCGCCGTCCGGCGCCCGGGCGTCGATGGTGCCGCCGTCCAGCGACACCGTGGCTCCCAGCGCCGCCAGCGCCTTCAGGTGCAGGTCGACCGGCCGCGCCCCGATGGCGCACCCGCCGGGCTGGGAGACGCGCGCATGGCCGAAGCGGGCGAGCAGCGGGCCGAGCACCAGCACGGAGGCGCGCATGCGGCGCACCATGTCGTAGGGCGCCTCCTTGTTCACGGCGGCGCCGGCGTCGAGCGTCATCACCGCGTGCGACGGGCCTTTCACCGCCACGCCGTAGTGCTCCATGAGGGTCAGCATGGAGCGGATGTCGGCGAGCTCGGGGACGTTGGTCAGCGTGACCGGCCTGTCGCTCAGCAGGCTCGCGGCGATCAGCGGCAAGGCGGCGTTCTTGGCGCCGCAGATCTGCACCGTGCCTTCCAGCCGGTGGCCGCCCTCGATGACAAGTCGCTCCATGCCGCGCTCCCGTCAGTCCTTGCCGTAGAAGACGAAGGCCCTCACCTTGCCGGCGAACTCCCGCTCGTAGCTGCGCAGGAGCCGCCAGCCGCGCCGCTCGTAGAAGCGCCGCGCGGGCTCGTTGTCGCGGAAGCACTCCAGCGTCCGCACGCCCCGCCCCTCGGCCTCGGCCAGCAGCGTGCTGCCGGCCCCCGATCCGTGCCGGCTCGGCACCACGAACAGCATGTCGAGATGCTCGCCCGTGGTCTTGGAGAACCCGACGACGCCGCCTTCCGCCTCCGCGACCTTGAGCGCCGGAAGCTGCTCGGCGAAGCGGCGGGCGAAGAACGGGCCGTCGAACGCCACGATGGTGAGCGGCTCGAGGATGCCGGCGAACCCCTTGCGGTAGGCGGCGGCAGCCACCGCCGACAAGGCCGGAATGTCCTCCTCGCGGGCCGGCCGCACGATCATGACGTGCCCCTCAGGCGCGGATCCAGCGTGTCGCGCAGAGCGTCCCCGAGCAGGTTCAACCCGAAGGCGAGGAACAGGATGGCCAGTCCGGAGAAGATGGCGCTCCAGGGCGACAGCATCAGGAAGTTGCGGCCCTCCGACAGCATCAGGCCGAGCGAGGGGGTCGGCGGCTGGGTGCCCAGGCCCAGGAAGGACAGCGAGGCCTCGACCAGGATGGCGGCGGACAGCAGGAGGCTCGTCTGGACGAGCACGACGCTGGCGAGGTTGGGCAGGATGTGCAGGAAGATGATGCGCGCGTCGCCCGCCCCGATCGCCCGGGCGCCGGCCACGTAGTCGCTTTCGCAGATCACGAGCGCGGGCCCGCGCAGGAGGCGCGCGAAGATCGGCACATAGACGATCGCGATGGCGATGGCCGCGCTGGAGGAGCGCGGGCCCAGCACCGCGACGATGCCGATGGCCAGCAGCAGCACCGGGAAGGCGAAGAGCACGTCCATGGCCCGCATCACGAGGCGATCCGTCCAGCCCCGGTAATAGGCGGCGAAGAGGCCCAGCGTTCCCCCGAGCACGAGCGCCGCCAGCACGGCGCCGACCGACACCGCGAGCGAGGCCTGGCAGCCGTGGATGATGCGCGACAGCACGTCCCGGCCGAACTGGTCGGTGCCGAGCCAGTGGTCGGCGCTGGGGCCCTTCAGGCGGGCGAGCACGTTCTGCTGCAGCGGGTCGTAGGGCGACACCCAGGCCGCGAAGACCGCGAGCAGCCCCTGCGCCGCCACGAAGAGCGTGGCGAAGGCCAGCAGGCGGTGCCGCATGAACGCCTTCATGCCCGCACCCGGGGGTCGATGGCGAGGTAGAGGAGATCCACGGCGAAGTTCACGACGACGAAGCCGGACGTGACCACGAGGATGGTGGCCTGGAGCAGCGGGTAGTTGCGCTCCGCGATGGCGCCGAGAATGAGGCGCCCGAGCCCGGGGATGGCGAACACCTGCTCCACGACGATGGCGCCGCCCAGCAGGTAGCCGGTCATGATGCCGACCGAGGTCACGAAGGGGATCAGTGCGTTGCGCAGCGCGTGGCGGTAGAGCACCGAGCGCTCGCTGGCGCCCTTGGCCCGCGCCGTGCGGATGTAGTCCTGCCCGAGCGCGTCGAGCATGGCCGAGCGCACGAGGCGCGACAGGTTGGCCAGGATCGGCAGCCCGAGCGCGAAGGCGGGCAGCAGCAGCCGCGTGACGTTGCCCAGCGGATCGTCGAAGAACGGCACGTAGCCCAGGGCCTGCAGCGTCGGCGCCCAGGTGGCGAGCGCCAGGATCATCACAATGCCGAGCCAGAAGGACGGAATCGTCAGCCCCGCCACGGTCACCACCCGCATCGCGCCGTCGGCGAAGCGCCCGCGCAGCCGCGCCATCAGGACGCCCGTCGGCACGGCGAGCCCGGCGCCGATGACGAGCGCCAGCACGGTGAGCTGCAGCGTCGGCCACACGTGCAGGCCGATCTCCTGGACGACCGGCCGGCCCGTCCACAGCGACGTGCCGAGATCGCCCGTCAGCGCCTTGGCGACCCAGCCGGCATATTGCACGGGGATCGGCAGATCGAGCCCGATGCGGTGGCGCAGGTCCGCGATCCGCTCGGGGGTCACCTCGGTGTTGGCGCCCAGCATGATCGCCACGGCGTCGCCGGGGATGAGCCGGATCATGAAGAACACGATCACGCTGACGCAGAACAGCACGACCACGAGATCAAGAAGCCGCGCCATGAGGAGGCGTCGGATGGTCACTCGGACATCTCCGGTCGGCAGGCTTGGTGTGTGCTCAAGCGACGGACCCTCTTGGGACAGCTCGGGCTGGCCCGCAACTCTACGCCGTCATGGCCGGGCCTGGCCCGGCCATCCACGACTTCAGGACGGCCCCGGCAAAGTCGTGGATGCCCGGGCCAAGCCCGGGCATGACGTGGGAATTTAGGCACAGGCACGGAGCCTGCGCTGCATCCAGAACGCGCCCGTCGCCTCACTTCGCCGAAGTGTCGGCGAGGTAGGACAGCGAGCGGTTGGCCACGATCTCGAAGCCGGTCACGTTCTGCCGCATGGCGGTGAAGAGCTGGCCGTAGGTCAGGTGCACGATCGGCCCCTGGCAGGCGAGCGTCTTCTGCACCGTGGCGTAGTCGGCCTTGCGGGCGGCGGTGTCGGTGGTGGCGCGGCCCTTGTCGAGCAGCCCGTCGATCTCCGCGTTCGAGTACTTGAACACGTTGGTCGAGCCGCCGGTGCGGAAGGTCCGGTAGAAATAGTCATCCGGATCCGGGCTGCCGGCATTGGTCGAGGCGAACATGTCGAAGTTGGAGTTGCGCCAGTCCTGGATGAACTGGCCGAGCTCCGGCGTCTTCAGCTCGACCTTGATGCCGACCTTGCCGAGCTGCTGCTGCACGACCTGGGCGATGTCCTTGATGTCCTGGCGCGGCAGGACCGACATGCTGACCGTGATCGGCTGGGCGACGCCGGATTCCTTCAGGAGCGCCTGCGCCTTGGCCGGGTCGTACTTGTAGCAGGGGAAGTCCTTCACATCGACGGCCCAGTCCTTCAGGGCCGGCGACAGCGGACCGCCGGGCACGCCCGCGCCGAACAGCGCGGCGGCGACGATCTCGTCGCGGTTCACGGCGTAGTTCACCGCCTCGCGCACCTTGGCGTTGTCGAAGGGCGGCTTCGACACGTTGAGGCCGACCAGCGTGTAGGCGAGCTCCAGCGTCTCGGCGAGCTTGACGCCCGGCTTGCCCTTCAGCTGCAGGGCCGTCGCCGCGTCGATGTTGGGCAGCATGGCGTACTGGCCGCTGGAGATGCCGACCTGGCGGGTCGCCGATTCCGGCACGATGTTGAACTTCACGCCGTCGAGCTTGGGCAGGCCCTTCTGCCAGTAGCCGTCGTGCTTGGTGAGCGCGATGAAGCCGTTGGGCTGCCATTCCTTGAACTTGAACGGCCCCGTTCCGACCGGCTGCTTCTGCAGGCCGTCCTTGTCGGTCTCGAAGGTGCGCGGAACGATGGCGATGGTGGCGAGCGAGGTGAGGAGCGGAGCGGACGGCTCCTTGAGCTTCAGCTCGACCGTGCTGCCCGACGCCGTGATGGTGTCGACGGCGGCCAGGCGGCTCGCCAGCGGCGAAGCGATGTCCTTGCCCAGTACGCGCTTCAGCGAGGCCACGACGTCGGCGGCCTCCACCGGGGCGCCGTTGTGGAAGGTCGCGCCGGAGCGGATCTTGAAGGTGTAGGTCTTCCCGTCGGGGGCGACCGTCCAGGATTCGGCGATGCCCGGCTGCAGGCGCAGGTCCTTGTCCACCGAAGTCAGGCCCTCGTAGATCGTCCGGTTGACGACCATGAAGGACGTGAAGGCCGTGATGATGTGCGGGTCGAGGCCCGCCGGCGAACCGTCGATGGCCACCTCGAGGGTCTGGGCCGCGGCGGGAAATGCCGCGAGCGCCACGGCTCCGGCCAAGAGCATCGAGCGAAGCGTGGTGCGAGCCATTCCGGTTCTCCCCTGATTTGTGTCTGGTATTGGGGAAGGCTATGCCGGTATAATACCAATTGCAAGCCGTCGCCCCGGGAGGATGCCATGTCAGAAGTGCCGCTTTCCACCGCCATCGGAGCGATCAGCGGCACCTCGATGGACGGCATCGACGTGTCGATGGTCCGGTCCGACGGCGATGCCAAGGTCGAGCCGGGCCCCGGCCGCACCTACGACTACCCTGCCCCGCTGCGCCGCCTGCTGCTGGATTTCCTGGCCGACCCCGTCCGCGCCGAGAGCGACCCGCTGACGGACCTCGAGGCGCAGGTGAGCGACGCCCATGCGGGCGCCATCGAATCCTTCATCCGCGACTTCGGCATCGACCGCTCGGCCATCAAGATCGTGGGCCTGCACGGACAGACGGTCTGGCACCGGCCCGAGCGCCGGTTCACGCGCCAGCTCGGCCTCGGCCCCCGGGTCGCGGCGGCGCTGGGGCTCGACGTGGTGAATCGCTTCCGCCACGCGGACGTGGCGGCCGGCGGCGAGGGCGCCCCCTTCGCGCCGCTGTACCATCGCGCGCTGGCGAGCAGCCTGCCCCAGCCCGTGATGGTGCTGAACCTCGGCGGCGTCGGCAACGTCACCTACATCGACGGCGACACCGTGATCGCCTTCGACACGGGTCCCGCCTCGGCCCTGCTCGACGACTTCGTGCTGAAGCGCCTCGGCCAGCGCTATGACGCGGACGGACGGCTCGCGGCCTCCGGCCACCCCGACCAGGCGCTGGTGGCGCGGCTGATGGAGCACCCCTATTTCGACCGTCCCGCGCCGAAGTCGCTGGACCGCAACGACTTCCATGCCTGGGCCAAGGCCGTGGACGGCATGCCCGACGCCGACGGCGCCGCGACCCTGGCGGCCTTCACCGTCGCGTCCGCGGTGGGGGCCCTGCGCCACGTCCCGCGCCAGCCGCTGCGCTGGCTGGTGACGGGCGGCGGGCGCCTCAACGGCCACTTCATGCGCTCGCTTGCCGCCGCCCTGGGCGTGCCGGTGGACCCGGTCGAGGCCGTCGGCTGGAACGGCGACTTCATCGAGGCGCAATGCTTCGGCTACCTCGCGCTGCGCTCGCTGCGGGGGCTGCCCCTGAGCCTGCCGACGACCACGGGCGTGCCGCACCCCATGACGGGCGGCGAATTGTGGAAGGCCGCGTGACGGCGCCGGTCCTCTCCATCGAGAACCTGTCGATCGCGGTCGGCGACCGGGTGCTGGCCGAGGACGTCTCGCTGTCGATCGGCGCTGGCGAGATGGTCGGCCTGGTGGGCGAATCCGGCTGCGGCAAGAGCGTGACGGCGCTGTCCATCATGCGCCTCCTGCCGCCCCCTGTGCGGATCTCGGCCGGCCGCATCGCCATCGACGGCACGGACGTCCTGTCGCTGCGCGACGCCCCGCTGCGCACGCTGCGCGGCGATCGGGTGGCGATGATCTTCCAGGAGCCCATGACGGCCCTGAACCCGGTGTTCACGGTGGGCGACCAGGTCGCCGAGGTGCTCGAGATCCACCGCGGCCTCGACCACGCGGCGGCGCTGGACCGGGCTACGGAGCTGCTCGGCCGCGTCGGTCTGCCCTCCCCCCGGGACCAGCTCGGCCGCTACCCGCACCAGATGTCCGGCGGCCAGCGCCAGCGCGTCATGATCGCCATGGCGCTCGCCTGCGAACCCCGGCTGCTCATCGCCGACGAGCCCACGACCGCTCTCGACGTGACGGTCCAGGCCCAGATCCTGGGCCTCATCGACCGACTCCGGCGCGACCTCGGCATGGCCTGCCTCCTCATCACCCACGATCTCGGCGTGGTGTCGGAGGTCTGCGACCGCGCCGCGGTGATGTATGCGGGCCGGATCGTGGAAGAGGCGCCGGTGGGTGACCTGTTCGCGGCGCCGCGCCACCACTACACCCGCGCGCTCCTGGACACGATGCCGGCCATGAACCCGCCGGGCGCCAGGCTTCCTTCCATCGGCGGCATGGTGCCCCCGCCGGGCAAGCGCGGCACCGGCTGCGCCTTCGCGCCCCGCTGCGCTGCGCCCGTCGAGGCCTGTGCGCAACGCCCCCCGCTCACCGGCGCCGACCGCCACCGCGCCGCCTGCTGGAACCCGGCCGCATGACCCCGCTCCTCGACGTCCGCGGCCTGACCAAGCGCTTCGCCACCGCCACTGGCGGCACCGTGCACGCGCTCGAGGACGTGAGCTTCACCCTGCACAAGGGCGAGGTGCTGGGGGTCGTGGGCGAGTCGGGCTGCGGTAAGACCACGCTGGGCCGGACCGTGCTGCGGCTCGTGGAGCCGACCGCGGGCCAGGTGTTGTTCGACGGCCAGGACCTCGTGTCGCTCTCCCCCGGGGCCATGAAGAGGCGCCGGCGGGACATGCAGATCGTTTTCCAGGACCCGTTCGGCTCCCTGAACCCGCGCCACACGGTGCGCACGCTGGTGGGCGAGCCGCTCACGGTGCACGGCGAACCCGACGGGCCCGACCGCGTGGCCGAGCTTCTGGCCATGGTCGGCCTGCCGCCCGAGGCCGCCGGGCGCTATCCCCACGAGTTCTCCGGCGGGCAGCGCCAGCGCATCGCCATCGCCCGGGCCCTGGCGCTGTCGCCGCGGCTCCTGGTGGCGGATGAACCAGTCTCCGCGCTCGACGTCTCGATCCAGTCGCAGATCATCAACCTCATCGCGGACCTGCGCACGCGGCTGTCGCTGTCGATGCTGTTCATCAGCCACGACCTGTCGGTCATCCGGCACGTCAGCGACCGCATCGCCGTCATGTATCTGGGCCGCATCGTCGAGATCGGGCCGGCCGCCGACATCTTCGAGCGTCCGACCCACCCCTACACTCAGGCCCTGCTGTCGGCGGTGCCGCGGCGGCCGGGCGAGGCCGCCCGCGAGCGCATCGTCCTGGAGGGCGACCTGCCGGATCCGGCGGCCCCGCCGCCCGGCTGCGCCTTCCATGGCCGCTGCCGCCATGCCATGCCCCGCTGCGGCACCGACCGTCCGGTCCTGATGCAGCGCGACACCCCTCACGGCGAGCGGATCGCCGCCTGCCACCTGTACGAGCCGGAGGAGCGCCGATGAGCTCACTGGACAGACGCGCCGATGCCGCCTTCGCGCCCGTGCGCGACGCGGTGCTCAGCGGACGGATCCCCGGCGCGGTGCTGGGACTGCTCGGGTCGGACGGGTCCACCGTCTTCCGCGTCGCGGGGCTGGCCCAGCGCGAGCCGGCGATGGTGCCGCTGGCGGCGGACACGGTGTTCGACCTGGCCTCGCTCACCAAGGTCGTGTTCACGACGACGGCGATCCTGCGCCTCGTCGAGCAGGGCCGCATCGGCCTCGACGATTCGCTGGCCTCCGCCATCCCGGACCTGCGCCAGTACGACGTGGCCGGGGCCGCGGAGCGCAAGCTCACCTTGCGCCAGTGCCTCACCCACCAGACACACCTGCCGGGGGTGGAGCCACTCTACACCTACGGGCAGGATCCGCAGACGCTTCGCGCCTTCGTGCTGCAGCGGGTGTGGCGGCACGGCCAGCCGGTCTATTCCGACATCAACTTCATCCTGCTCGGCATCGTCATCGAGCGGCTGACCGGCCAGCCCCTGATCGACCAGCCGCTGCCCGCGGGATTCACCTTCCGGCCCGATCCCGAGCGGTGCGCCGCCACGGAGCGCTGCACCTGGCGCGGCCGGGTGATGCGCGGCGAGGTTCACGACGAGAACGCCTATGCCCTTGGCGGCGCCTCCGGCCACGCCGGGCTGTTCGGCGATGCCGCCGCCCTGCTCTCCTTCGCGCGCGGCCTTCTGACGGGGGGCATTCTCGGCCAGTCGTCCCGCCAGGAGCTCTTTCGCCGCCAGACCGCGACCCGGTCCCTGGGGTGGGAGATGGCCTATGAGGGCTGGTCCGGCGGCGACAGGACCTCGTCGGGCACCATCGGCCACACCGGCTTCACGGGCACCGGCCTGTGGATCGACCGCGAGGAAGGCCACGCCTGGACGCTGCTGACCAACCGGGTGCATCCGACGCGCCACGTCGACACGGGGATCGTCTCGCTCCGCCGCGCCGTAGGCGACCTCGTCTGCGGCGGGTAGCACGGAGCCCGGCCCGCGCGGGCAGCCCATGATCCGCGCCGACGGACGCACGGCAGGTGCGCCCGGCCGTGGCTTGCCCGCTCGGGCCGGTCCGCCTAGCCTCGCGCCATGCCCTTGATCCTGCACTGCCTCGACGCCCTCACCCACGGTCCCAAGCCACCGAACGAGGACGCGCACGGGGTCGCTCCCGGCGCGGCCTGGGTGATCGACGGGGCCACCGGGGTGAACCGTGGGGCGAACATCCTGGAACCGAGCGGGGCCGCCTGGCTCGCGCAAACGCTGTCCGACACGCTGGCGGGACTGCTGTCGGGCGGCACGCCCGCCGACCTCGACGCCACGGTGGCCGCGGCCGAGGCGCGAGTCGCGGCGGCTTTCGAGCAGGCCGTCGGGGACCGGGCCATCGAGGCCCCCGACCTGCCCACCGCGTGCCTCGGCCTCGCCCTGCTGCACGGCCGTGCCCTGCACCTGGCCGCCATCGGCGACATCTCGATCCTGCACCGCAAGGCCGACGGCACGGTGACGCTGCTCAGCGACCATGCGATCGAGGCCGTCGCCTCACGGACCCAGGCGGCCTTTGCCGAAGCGAGGCGTCTGCGCCCGGACGAGGACCCCTGGCCGCTGGTGCGCGAGACGATCCGCGAGAACCGGCTGCTCGCCAACCAGCCGGGCGGCTACAACGTGGTGCATCCGCGCGTGCCGTGGCGGTCGCTGCTGGTGCGGGCCACCCACCCCGTCGCGCCCGGCGACGTGCTGCTGCTGGTCACCGACGGCTTCTACCGGCTCATCGACCATTTCGGCATCCACACCGAGGCGGATCTCGTGGAGGCGGCGTTGTCGCAGGGCCTGAGGCCGATGATCGACCGGCTGCGCGCGGAGGAAAATGCCGATCCGCACGGCGTGCGGGCGCCGCGCATCAAGAAGCACGACGACGCCACGGCTGTCCTGGTGCGGGTGGCCGCCGGCGACGATGATACCAATTGAACACCAGCCGTTGACCGGTCAACGCTCTTTCCTTAGCACTAGAGGTATCGTGCCCCAGGGAGGAACAGAACCATGAAAGCCCTGAAGACCCTCGCCGCCGCGCTCGCGGCGGCCACCATGCTCGTCCAGCCCATCGCCGCCTCGGCCGGCGAGCTCAAGTTCTGGACCTGGCGCGCCGAGGACAAGGCCGTCTACCTGGACTTCTTCAAGGACTTCAACGTCAAGAACCCGGACGTGAAGATCACCTTCGAGGCGTTCGAGCCGCAGAACTATCCGACCGTGCTCTCGACCGCGATGGCGGGCGACAAGGGCCCGGACGTGATGATGGTGCGCGCCTACGGCGCCTTCGAGGCCCTGGCGAAGCCCGGCTACCTGCTCGAGCTCAACGAATCCAACGTCCCGGGCATCACGAAATTCCCGGAAGCCTCGCTCAAGGGCGAGACGCTGCGCTCCGACGGCAAGATCTACGCCGTGCCGTTCTCCACGCAGACCATGCTCGTGATCTACAACACCGAGCTCTTCGCCAAGGCCGGCGTGAAGCCGCCGGAGACCTGGGACGAACTCGTCGAGGTCTGCAAGAAGCTGAAGGCGGCCGGCATCACGCCCTTCGCCAACGGCACCGCGACCGCCTGGCAGAACGAGACGATCGTCAGCGCCCTGCTCTCCAGCCAGCTCGGCAAGCAGTTCGAGGCCGACATCGTATCGGGCAAGGCCGACTTCACCGACAAGCGCTTCGTCGACGCGCTCGGCCGGCTGAACGACCTCGCCAAGGCCGACTATCTCGCCCCGAGCTTCTCGGGCATCGACTACCCGACCATGCAGCAGCTGTTCTCGTCGGGCCAGGCGGCCATGTTCGCCGGCGGCTCGTTCGAGCTCGCGCCCTTCCTGAAGGCCAACCCGGCGCTCAAGATGGACGTCTTCGCCTCGCCGGTGCTCAAGAAGGGTGACGAGCGCCTGGTCGGGCTCTACCTCGACGGCGGCTTCGCGGTGAACGCCAAGTCGGCCAACAAGGCCGACGGCATCAAGCTGGTGAACTACTTCGCCTCCAAGCAGTTCGGCGACAAGTTCGCCAACACGCTGGGCAACCTCTCGCCGGTGCCGGGCGTGCAGTTCACCGACCCGATGCTGGGCAAGGTGGCCGAGCTCAACAAGCAGAACATGAGCTACCTCATGCTCGTGCACTTCCGCTACCAGGAGCCCTCGGGCTCGGTGCTGCTGCAGTCGGGCGTGCAGAAGATGCTGGCCGGCAAGGCCACTCCGGCCGAGACCGGCGCGGAGATCACCAAGGGCATCGCGACCTACTACGCGCCGTTCAAGAAGTGATGGGACTGCGAGCAGGGTGACAGAGGCCCTGCTCGCATCCTCTCCGTCCATAGTCGCCCCTCTCAGCCCTTCGCCGGGCCCGCTCCGAAGTCGTGGGTGGCCGGGCCAAGCCCGGCCATGACGCGCGGAGGGAGCGAGCCAGACTTCCAACGATCTCCCGCAGTCCAGGACGATAGAATGGCTGATCTCGAATGGCCGGTCGGGCGCAGGATCTGGGTCGCGACCCTGATCGTGCCGCCGCTCGCCTTCATGACCGCCTTCGTGGTGATGCCGATCCTGTCGGCCTTCGTGTATGCCTTCTATCACTGGGAAGGTCTGAAGCGCGTCGACTTCGTCGGGCTCAAGAACTTCACCGACGTACTGCTGCACGAACCTTGGGCTCCCGTGACGTGGCGGGCCTTCAGCCACAACGTCATGGTGTTCGTCGTCCTGATGCTCATCCAGAACGGCGTCGGCTTTCTGCTCGCCTATGCGCTGTCGCGCCAGTTGCCGGGCCATCGCTTCCACCGCGTGGCGGTGTTCCTGCCGGTCATCCTGTCGAGCGTCATCGTCGCGCTGGTGTGGAAGCAGTTTCTCCACCCCGTCTTCGGCCTGTTCAACAAGGTGCTGAGCCTGGCGGGCTTCGGCACCTTCACCACCCCCTGGCTCGGCCTGAGCGAGACGGCCCTGTGGGCGCTCACCCTGGTCAACGCCTGGCACTGGGTGGGCTTCCCGACGCTGGTGTTCCTGGCCGGCATCCAGCGCATTCCGCCCGACATCATCGAGGCGGGCCGCATCGACGGCGTCAACGAGTGGCAGCTCGTCAGCAAGATCATCTGGCCCCTGGTGGCGCCGAGCGCCACGGTGACCTTCATCCTGCTCTTTATCGGCGCATTCAACTGGTTCGAGCTGCCCTACCTCATGGCGGGCGTCGAGGGCTCTCCCTACGGCTCGACCGACGTTCTGGGCCTGTATTTCTACCGGACCGCCTTCGGCAACCAGAGCTCGGGCGCCCAGGACTTCGGCCATGGATCGGCGCTCGCCGTCATGATGTTCCTCTTCGTGGCGGTGATCTCGGCCATCTGGACGGTGCGCCTGCGGCGCCGCGAGATCGAAATCGCATGAGCGCCACGCCGCAAACCCGCGACACGGGCCGCGCCACGAGCGGCGGCCTCGGCGACCTGCTCCTGCAGATCCTGCTGGTCGGCAACAGCTTCGTCATGTTGTTCCCGATCTTGGTGATGGGGCTGTGGGGCTTCAAGTCGACGGGAGAGATTTTCGGCAAGCCCTTCGCGCTGCCGAACTTCTCCAACCTCACGAACTTCGTCACGGTCCTCACCCAGACGAACTTCTTCGGCTATCTCCTGAACTCGATCCTGATCACGGGCGGGTCGATCCTGGCGATCCTGACGCTGGGCACCATGGCGGCCTACGGGCTCGCCCGCTACCGCTTCGCCGGCTCGGTCGCCATCTACCTGTTCTTCCTGGCGGGCCTGATGGTGCCGCTGAAGCTCGCCATCATCCCGCTCTTCATCCAGATGCGGGACCTCAACCTCCTCGACACGCGTCTCGGGCTCGTCGTGATCTACACGGCGATGGGCCTGCCCTCGACCGTCTTCATCATGACCGGCTTCCTGCGCACGCTGCCGAAGGAGCTGGAGGACGCCGCGCGCATCGACGGCGCCTCGGACGCGCGCATCATGTGGTCGGTGATGCTGCCGCTCGCCCGCCCCGCCATGGTCATCGCCGCGATCCACAACGCCGTGCCGGTGTGGAACGACTTCTTCTTCCCGCTGATCTTCGTGCAGACCGACAGCCGCAAGACGCTGCCCCAGGGCCTCACCGCCTTCATGGGCGAGTACACGACGAACTGGGGCGTGCTCTTCGCCGGCCTCACGCTGTCGGCGCTGCCGATCACCATCGTCTACATCCTGCTGTCCAAGCAGTTCATCCAGGGCATGACGTCCGGAGCCGTGAAATGAGGCCGATCCCCAAGGGCTCGCTGGTCGTGTCGTGCCAGGCGCGTCCCGACAATCCGTTGCACGGCCCCGTGCACATGGCCGCCATGGCCCTCGCGGCCCGCGACGGCGGCGCCGGCGGCATCCGCGCCAACGGGCCGCAGGACATCGCGGCGATCAAGGCCGTGGTGGATCTGCCGGTCATCGGCATCCTCAAGTGCGAGCGGCCGGGAATTCCCGTGATCATCACGCCCGACTTCGCCGCCGCCGAAGCCGTTGCGAAAGCCGGCTGCGACATCGTCGCCATCGACGCCACGGCCCGGTATCGCGGCGGCGAGGATCTTGCCGGTCTCGTGAAGGCCATCCGGGAGCGGCTCAACGTCGCCATCTTCGCCGACTGCGCCACGCTGGCCGAAGGGATCGCGGCCGACGCGCTGGGCGTCGACTACGTGTCGTCGACCCTCTCGGGCTACACCGAGGAGACGCTGGCGCCCAAGGGCACCGGCCCGGACCTCGCCCTCGTCGCCGCGCTCGCCGCCCACTGCAAGGCTCCCGTCGTGGCGGAGGGGCGGTTCGACACCCCTGCCCTCGCCGCCCAGGCACTCCAGGCCGGCGCGCACGCGGTCGTGGTGGGCACCATGATCACCAATCCGCGCGAGATCACGAAGCGCTTCGCCGACGCCGTGCACGGGGCATGCTGACGGCGGGCCCCTTGCCTCCGGGCGCGCTCACCCTGGGCATCGACGCGGGTGGCAGCGCCACGCGCTGGGTGCTCCTCGACGCCGCGACCGACCGCGTGGTCGGCCGGGGCGAGGCCGGGCCCTCGGCGGGCCACATCTTCGATCCGGCCGTCCACGCCAAGAGCCTTTCGGCCTTCAAGGCCCTGTGCGAGGCCGTGCGGCCCCTGGGGCGACCGCACCGCATCGCCGGCGGCATCACCGGGCTGTCGGCGCGCATGCCCGAGGCCGCCACTCTCGCGGGCTGGCTCGCCGAGGGACTGGGGATCGCGGCATCCGCGATCACGCTGGGCGACGACATGTGGATCGCCGCGGCGACCCTCTTCGCGCCCGGCGAAGGCGGCCTCGTCTATGCCGGCACCGGCTCCGTGGGCTACGCCATCGACACGGCGGGGCGCACCGTGCAGGTCGGCGGCCGCGGGGTGGTGGTAGACGATGCGGGCGCGGCCTGGTGGATCGCCACCCAAGGCTTGCGTGCCGTGACACGCGCCCAGGACGAGAACCCGGATGTGCGCAACGCCCTGGTCGACGCGTTGGCCGCACGCCTCGGCAGCGCCACGTGGCCCGTGGTGCGCGCCGCCGTCTACAGCACCGACCGCGGCGGCGTCGCGGCGCTCGCGCCGTTCGTGGCGGAGGCCGCGCGGACGGGCGATGCCCAGGCGCTGGGCATCCTGGACGATGCGGGGCGGGAGCTCGCGAGGCTGGGAACGGTGCTGGCGCGCCGGCTGGGCTGCAATGCCCTGGCGCTGGCCGGAGGGGCATTCCGGCTCCATCCCCTGGTGGGCGAATCGCTGCGCCGGCATTTGCCGGACGGCATCGCGGTGAGCGAACCGGAGATCGACGCCGCCCTCGCCGCCGCGCGACTGGCGGCCCGCGGCACGGTGGCGCCGGCTGGACTTTGAATTCGTGAGGGCGCGGCCTCAAGCCGTCGCCGGGCACCCCGCCATCGTCTTCAACTCGTCGGAGGCGATGGCGGCCAGTTGCCGCAGGATGATCCGCTGGCCGAGGTTCATGATCCGCGGCGCGTAGTCGAAGATGCACACGGTCCCGATGCGGACACCCATGGGCACGACCATCGGAGCGGCGGCGAAGAAGCGGACCGGCTGGCCGTCGACCTTGGGCGCGAAAGGCCGATAGCGGTCGTGCGTCTCCAGGTCGTCGAACGCCACGACGTCGTCGCTGTCGATCACGTGACGGCTCATGTCCTCTGTCCCGTCGATGCGGGACCCGTCGGCGCCGTACCGGCCGACGACGTAGGGAAGGTCTTCCTCGAACAGCGTGACGACCGCGCAGGGCACGCGCAGGTGGGCCATGGCGACCTTGGCGATGTTGTTCATCGCGGGGATCGCGGTTCCCCTCGGCATCCGCAGGGCCTTGAAGGCCCTCAGGCGGACCGGAGCCGGCTGGGGCTCCCTAGGGGCAGTCTCGGACATCGTGACAACAGCTCCAGGAGCCCTCATGGCCACGGGCCACGGAACTCGACCTTGCGTGCAGGATATGACTGACGAAGCGACGAAATCGCGCTGCGACGACGGTGGCAACATTGGCAATCCGTCGTCAGAGGCCGCTGTGTAATCGTTTGCGAAATCGTGCAACGAAGCGAATGCGTCCTGTTCTATCGCGATTGCGACATGTTCGTCGCATGTCAGATAGAGCTTTTGCGCATATCAAAGGTCCAAATGCGACTATTGCCTGCTCTTACGGCATGGCTGGAGCTCTTTCAAGCATTCCGTGCAAACCTTCGAAGATGTTGGATTCACGCCAGGAAGTGCCTCCGGCGGCGCCAAGCGGTTAACGCGTCAAGGAGCCGGATTTTGCGGCAGCCAGCGTACCGAGCCAGACAAAACTGCCGCGAGAGTTGCAATTTACACCCATTTAAAACATCAAGCGCATGGTGGGACAAAACAACCACCGAAAGCCATCTCCATGTCTCGCCTTTCCATTCGGGCGCTTCTTTCCGCGTCCGTAATAATCCTTGGTTGTCTCGTCCTGTCCCAGGGCGCGGCCTCATTCTTTTCGCTCAAGAGCGTCCTGACTTATCAGCGTCAGATTGCCGGCGACTGGCTGCCCTCCGTGCGCGCCCTCGGCGACCTGCGCTACCAGATGATGCTGTACCGGCTGCGCGTGGCGCGCCTCGTCGCTGCCCGTGACGCGAAGCTGTTCGAGACCACGCTCGGCACGGTTGCCGCCGCCCAGCGCAACTTCGACGAAGCCGCCCGCCGCTACGAAGGTCTCGTGTCCTCGGACGACGAGCGTGCGCTGTGGACCTCGTTCCAGTCCGCGTGGACGAACTATCTCTCGCTGGAAAAGCCGGCGATCGAGATGGCGCGGGCCGGTGACTACGACGGCGCCTGGCGCCACCTGAACACCGTGGCGCTGCCCGCGGCCCAGAAGGCCCAGGAGTTCCTCGAGAAGGACGTCGACCTGAATGCCAAGGGTGCGGACGCCGACGTCGAGCGCGCGGCGACCGTGGCAGACCGGTCCGAGGCGATCAACGCGGTGATGCTGGCTCTGGCTCTCGCCGCGGTCGGTGCCACGCTGTGGCTCGTGCGCCGGCGCATCATCGCGCCCATCGGGGCCATCACCGGCGCCATGGAAACCATGTCGGCCGGCAATCTCGAGGCCAGCGTTCCCCACGCCGACCGCAGCGACGAGATCGGCCGCATGGCCGGCGCGCTCGCCGTGTTCCGCGAGAACGCCCTGCGCGTGCGCGCCCTCGAGGAGGAAGAGCGCAAGCAGGCCGCCGAGCGCCTGCGCCGCGCCCAGTCGATGGTCGAGGTCGTGGGCGAGGTCGGCGAGGTGGTTCGCCGTGCCGCCGACGGCGACTTCTCGGCCCGCCTGCAGATTGCCTCCGACGATCCGGAGATGGGCAAGCTCGTCACCGGCATCAACGAGATCAACCGCGTGGTCGACGACGCCACCGGAGAACTCGCCCGCGTCCTCGGCAAGGTGGCCCAGGGCGACCTGACGGAGACGATCACGACCGACTATCGCGGCCGCTTCGGCGAACTCAAGTCGGCCCTCAACGACACGGTGAGCCGCCTGTCCGACACCGTCGCGACCATCCAGGCCACCGCGCGTGACGTGAGCACCGCGGCCCAGGAGATCAACAGCGGCGCCAACGACCTGTCGAACCGCACCGAGCAGCAGGCCTCCTCGCTGGAAGAGACCGCCGCCACGACCGAGGAACTGGCCGCGTCCGTGAAGGCGTCGTCCGCCTCCTCGCGCCACGCGGTGAGCCTCGCCGAGCGGGCCACGGCCGTGGCCACCGAGGGCGGCGACATCGCGACCAAGGCGGTCGACGCCATGTCGCGCATCGAGAGCGCCAGCCAGAAGATCTCCGACATCACCGGCGTGATCGACGAGATCGCGTTCCAGACCAACCTGCTGGCCCTCAACGCCGCGGTCGAAGCGGCCCGCGCCGGCGATGCCGGCAAGGGCTTCGCGGTGGTGGCGTCGGAAGTCCGCACGCTGGCACAGCGCTCGTCGGAAGCGGCCAAGGAGATCACGGCGCTGATCAACGCGTCCGTGTCCGAGGTCGGCCAGGGCGTGCAACTCGTCCGCTCGGCGGGCGATGCGCTCGGCAAGATCGTGGAGGCCTCCCAGAAGGTGACGGCGACGGTGACGGATATCTCGACGGCCGCGGCCGAACAGGCCAACGGCATCGACGAGATGAGCCAGGCCGTCGCCCACATGGACGAGATGACCCAGCAGAACGCGGCTCTGGCCGAGGAGAGCGCCGCGTCGGCGTCCTCGCTCACCGACCAGATCGGACGGCTGGGCGACCTCGTGGCCACGTTCCGCGTCCGCGGATCCGGCGCGTCCCAGGCCGGCGCCACCCGCGCGTCCGCTCCGGGGAGGGTCGCCACGAAGGCGTCGCCCGCGCCCCTGCGCAAGGCCGCCGGCGGAAGCCGCTGGGAATCCTTCTAAGCCCCCAAGGCCGGGGCACGCCGATCGGCGGTGTGCCCCGGCCTTCACCAAGGTTGCCTTTGCTGCTCCTGATGGAGCAGTCCACGGCCCGCATCGGGATCGGCCCACGCGAGACACTTGGGCCCACAGTCGTTTCGTACTCGCACGACAGTGCCTCGCCACCCGAGACACTCTCAGGCCCTGCGTCCCGCGGCATCCCGCCTCAGCCGAACCCCGGCTCTTGTTCCTTGCTCATCCGATCGATCGGCCGGAACGCGGCTTGCGCGAGCCCGCCACTTGGGCGACCTCGGCTAAACCTCACAGTGCACTGCACAATTTAGCTCGGGCCTGAGCTCAATCTAAGCTCGGCCAGCAATCCTCGGACGACCCGTTGCCGGTGGTCAACGTGCCTCGACCGTGTCTTAACGGCCACGTTCGCGGTGGTTGTGTTTAAGCCATGTCACTCAAATCGTTGACCTTCGCAAATGTTCAGTTAGTGTTAACGAAGGGTTTCGGCGTGCTGGCAACGAGTTGGGTGGGGTTGAAATGTGGGAGCGGTCCGCCGCAAATGGATCGTTGGCTGGGACCCTTCGCATCCTCCAGGTTGCGCATAAATTCCCCCCTTACATGGGCGGGATTGAGACGCATGTCATGGAAGTGTCCCGGCGTTTAGTCGCCATGGGCCACGACGTGACCGTTCTGACGACGGATTCGTCGGGTTCGCTGCAGCGCAGCGAAGTCGTGGACGGCATCAAGGTCCGCCGGGTGCCGGTGGTGCGGGGGTCCGGCGACGCCCTGCTCGCGCCGCGGATCTATTCGGCCGTGTCGGAGATCCCGTGCGACGTCATGCACGTCCAGGGTTTCCACACCTTCGTCCCGCCGCTGGCCATGGCCGCGGCCGTCCGCAGCGACATTCCCTTCGTGGCGACCTTCCACAGCGGCGGCCACTCCTCGCCCTTGCGGCATGCCGTGCGGGGACTGCAGCGGCTGGCCCTGAAGCCGCTGCTCCTGCGTGCCGCCCAGCTGATCGGCGTCTCGGAGTTCGAGGCCCGCCTCTTCGCCAACGGGCTCGGCGTTCCGGTGCCGAGCGTGCGCGTCGTCCCCAATGGCTCGCAGATGGCGCCGCCCGCGACCGTCGCCAGCCCCGACCCGGACCGCCCGCTGGTCGTGTCGATGGGCCGCCTCGAAAAGTACAAGGGCCATCATCGCGCCATCGACGCCTTCGTCGCGTTCCGCAAGCTGCGGCCGGGCGCCACGCTGCGCATCCTCGGCGAGGGACCCTACCGGCAGGCGCTGGAAGAGAAGGTACGGCGGCTCGGACTGGAGGGCGAGATCACGATCGGCGGCATCCCGCCATCCGAGCGCGGCGCCATGGCCGATCTCCTCTCGCGGGCCGCGCTGATCCTGTTCCTGTCGGAATACGAGGCCCATCCGGTGGCCGCTCTGGAGGCCATCGCGCTGGGCCGCCCGGCCCTGGCGACCAATGCAACCGGCTTCATGGAAATGGTGGAGCGTGGCGAGGTCGCCGGCGTCGCGCCCGAAGCGACGCCCACCGAGGTCGCACGGGCCATGGTGGAAACCATCGAGGCGCCGGCGCGCGGCCGCCCGCAGATCAGCGACTGGGACACCTGCGCCCGCACGCTGCTCGACATCTACCGCACCGTCGCCTCCCGCCGTCCGGCGGCCGGTGGGGCGCCGGGAGACGCCTCCCTGGCGAAGGACGCGGCATGATCAGGTTGTCCTTCACCCCTCCGGACGACGGCGCCGTGCGCAACGGGTGCCGCGTCGCGCTCGTGATCACGGCCGTGGTGCTGGGCGTTGCCGGGGCTTCGGCCCTCGCCCAGGGCGTCGCGCAGTCCCAGAAGGAGCCCGCCAGCATCGCCGACCGCTGCATGGCCGATGCCACCGCCTCCGAGACCGCAGCGGCCGATGGCGAGGTCGTCGAGGCCGGCGACCGGATCAAGCTGTCCGTCTTCGAGATCCTGCAGCAGCAGGACGACAAGTGGGGCGCCGACAAGTCGCGGCTGCAGGCGCCGGCGCGGGGCTTCCAGCTGCGTCCGGAACTGTCGGGCGAGTTCCAGGTCCAGCAGGACGGCAGCATCGTGATGCCGCTGTTCGGGACGGTCCGGACGGCGGGTGCGCGCGGGCCGGTCATCCAGAAGACGCTGGAGTGCACCTACCTCGCGGTCATGGGCCGTCAGGCGACCGTGAGCGTCGTCGGGCTGGCGAAGCGGCCGGTGTTCGTGGTCGGCCCCGTGAAGAAGGCCGGCAGCTTCGACTTCGCGCCCGGCATGACCGTGATCCAGGCCCTGGCGCTGGCCGGCGGGCTCGAGCGGACGAACGGCGACGCCCCGCCGTCGACGGAACTCGCCCGCGAGACGGAACGCCTCCAGCAGGCGGTGGACCGCGCCGTCCGCAACCTGGCGCGCGCGACCGTGCTGGCCAACGAGGCCGGCATCGCGACGCCCGACACGGCGCAGGATCTCGCCGCGCTGGCGGGCCCGCAAAGCACCGCCGCCCTCTCCGACGAGGCGAACGGGCGCCGGCTCGAGCAGTTGTCCCGGCGCAACCAGGAAAAGGGCCTCGAGGCCGCGGCCAAGGCCGCCATCGCCGAGGCCCAGGCCCGCAAGATGCGGGTGGACGGCCTGAAGTCGGCGGTCGCGCTGCGCCGCGAACGGGTCGCTGCCCTCAACAAGCTCGTGAGCAACGGCTCGGCCAGCCGTCCGATGCAGATCCAGGCCCAGGCCGAACTGAGCGACGCCGAGGCGCGGCTCAGCGAGACGCTGTCGGCCATCGCTCAGGCCGAGGAGCGCCTGGAACGGACCCGCCAGGACCTCGCGCAGCTGCGCCTGCAGTCCAGCGTCGCCCTGCAGAAGGACCTCACCACGGCTCGGACGGAGGCCCGCAAGGACCTGCAGGAGACCGACGGCGTGGTGGCGGTGATCAAGTCGCTCGTCCGCAACCAGACCGCGACGGCCGGCTCCCCCGACTTCGTGATCGTTCGCCGCCAGGGCAACGCGGTCACGACGCTGCAAGCCACCGAGACCACACCCCTGAAGCCCGGCGACGTGCTGCAGGTCGTGACAGGGCCGCAACGCGGCCACGCAGACACCACCAACTAACAAACCCGCACCCAACTGGTACGCGACAGGACGATCGACATGCCGAACGCATCGGAATTTCCCCTACCCAGAGTTTCGGTGGTCATTCCGACGCTGAACGAGTCCGAAAACCTGAAGGCGCTGATCCCGCGGCTGCCGCGCTGGATCCATGAGCTCATCATCGTCGACGGACGTTCCACCGACGGCACCGTGGAGACGGCGCGCCGCCTGTTTCCCGACGTGCGCATCGTCTACGAGATGCGCAAGGGCAAGGGCGTGGCGCTGACGCGGGGCTTCGACGCGGCCACGAGCGACATCATCGTCATGCTCGACGCGGACGGCTCCATGGCCCCCGAGGAGATCATCCTGTTCGTCGGGGCCCTGCTCGCGGGCGCCGACTTCGTGAAGGGCTCGCGCTTCCTGCAGGGCGCCGGCACGGTCGACATGACCTATTTCCGCATGTTCGGGAACTGGTGCCTGACCAAGGCCGTGACGCTGCTCTACGGCGGCTCCTTCTCGGACCTGTGCTACGGCTACATCGGCTTCTGGCGCAGCCACTGCAACGCGCTGCGTTCGGAGGGCACCGGCTTCGAGATCGAGACGCTGCTCAACATCAACGCGCTCAAGAACGGCCTGAAGATCGTGGAGGTGCCGAGCTTCGAGGCGCATCGCCTGCACGGCGAGAGCAACCTGCGCGCCCTGCCCGACGGCTGGCGCATCCTCAAGGTCATCCTGGGCGAGCGCCTGGCCGGACGCCGGATCCCGCGCGACGCGTCCAATCCGATCTGAGCCTCGCGGCAGGCCAGGCGGTCCCGCGACCATGTCCGCAAGCACGGTCACGGCACGCTCCAGCGGGCTCTTCAGGCTGTTCGGCCTGGGAGCCTCCGGGCCGATCGACGAGGCCGACCCCGCGGCCTGCCACGCCCCCTGGTACCCGGTTGCCGCGCTGCTCGCGGCGCTCGGCCTGCTGCTCGCCGCCTTCGCCGCCAACCAGAGCCGGCAGGGCGGCGCCGGCGCCTTCGAGCTGTTCTACGGCGCCGTCTTCCTGATCGTCTTCCCGGCGGCGCTGAACCTGATCCTGCCGCACACGTCGCGGGGCGACCGCATCGCCACCTTGATGGCCCTCACGCTGGGGCTCTTCGGCCTGCGCATCGTCCGCGCGCCGCTCTATTTCATCGACCACGACGAATACCTGCACTGGGACATGGCCCAGAACCTGATGGAGACCGGGCGGCTGTTCATCGTGAACACCCTGTTCCCCATCGGCCAGAACTTCCCCGGGCTCGCCATCCTCACGGCGGCGCTGGGCGAGATGTCGGGGCTGTCCATCCATGCCGCGGGGCTGCTGATCCTCGGCGCCGCGCGGGTGGTGTTCGTCGGCAGCCTGTTCCTGTTCGCCGAGCGCCTGACGCGTTCGGCGCGGGCGGGCGGCCTGTGCTGCCTGTTCTACATGGCCTGCAGCACCTTCGTGTTCTTCGACACGCACTTCGCCTACCAGAGCATCGCCCTGCCGCTGATGGCCTTCGTCCTGTGGCTCGACGTGCGCATCCGCGACGCCCGGCCCGCGGAGGCGCTGCTGCTGCTCCTCGTGGCGCTCGCGACGCTGATGGCGATCAGCGCCACCCACCACATGACGTCCTACGCCACGGCCGCGATCCTGGTGCTCGTCGCCGTCTTCGAGATCCGACGCGGCACGCCGCTGCGCCAGTTCGCCCGCAGCGCGATCCTGGCCTATGCGGCCGTCACGATGCCGCTGCTGTGGTCGTCGTCGGCGCCCGCCAGCAACAGCTCCTACCTGGGACCACTGCTGTCGAACGGGTTGAACGACCTCCTGGCCATTCTCCAGTTCGAAATGCCGCGCAAGCTCTTCACGGGACAGGACGGCGAGGTCGCGCCGCTGTGGCAGCGGGTGGTGACGCTCGGCTCCGTCGCCCTGATCTCGGCCGGGCTCGGCATCGGGTTCGTCAAGAGCCTCGCCTGGAACGGCCCGCCGCTGCCGGCGCGCGGGGGCCTGCTCGATTTCCTGCGCTACCTCCTTCTGCAGAGCCGGGGACGCCAATTCGTCATCAGCGCGCTGGCGATCGGCTTTCCGCTCAGCATCGTCTTCCGCCTCACGAGCACCGGCTGGGAAATCGGCAACCGCATCACGCCTTTCGCCTATCTCGGCGTCGGCCTGGTCCTCGCCAACCTCACTGCCACGACGCTGCAGGGCCGCTCGAGAAGCCCGCTGCGCGCCGCGGTCCTGGCCGCGGCTGCGGGCATGGCCATCGTGGGCGGCATCATCAGCGGCGAGGGCCGCCTCGTGCTCGTGCCCTCGCGCTACCTCGTCTCGGCCGACGCGGCCTCCGTCGAGCCCATGGGCATCGATGCCGCACGCTGGACACGGGAATGGCTCGGCCCGCGCCAGCGCTTCGCCGCCGACCGCATCGCCAGGCTCCTGCTCGCCGTCCACGGCCACCAGCAGGTGTCGACCACCCTGCACCACGGCTACGATGCCGGGCAGTTGCTCACCGCGCCGGCCCTCGGGCCCACCGAGCGCGACATGCTGCACCGCCTGGAGCTGGACTACATCCTGGCCGACCTGCGGCTCACGACCGGCCGCTCGCTCGTGGGGACCTATTTCGACGGCGGCCTGTCCGACCAGATGCTGAGCGGCCCGCCCTCCCCGCGCGCCTTCCTCAAGTTCAACGACGAACCCGGCGTGCACCGCGTCTTCGACAACGGCCATGCCGTGATCTACGACGTGAGGGCCCTGCGATGAGCGGCGCCCTTCACGACGTGATCCTCGCCGTCGTCGGCGGCGCGCAGGCCGCCGTGGCCACCGCCCTCGTGCTGGTGCTGCCCGGCCTCCTCCTCTTCGCGGGAGTGGCCGGACGGCGCGGCCAGCGGCTCGAATGGATCGTGTCGAGCCTGGCCACGAGCCTCGCCGTCACCGTCCTGGCCGGTCTCGTCCTGAACAGGCTGCCGGACGGGCTGGTCCCGAGCGCGTGGTGGACGGCGCTGTGCACGCTGTGCGGCTTGGCCGCACCGGTCGGTCTCCTGCCGTTCCGCGAGGCGCGTACCGGCCCGCCGCCGGCGCCAGCGGCCCCTGGGTCGCGGGCGCGGCTCGCGGTGGTGGCCTTGTCCATCGCCATCGCCGCCGGAGCGATCTGGCTGGCGCGCAGCGGGGCCGAGGCCCATCGCGAATATGCCTACACCAATCTCTGGATCGTGCCGGAGCCGGGGCCTGGCACCGCGACCGCCCTGGTGGGCATCGAGAACAAGGAACAGGCGGAGCAGGTCTACGCGCTGGAAATCATGGCCAACGGCGCCCTCGTTGGTCTGGTCCCCGACATCCGGCTGGGGCCGGGCGAGCGCGTGGTCCGGCCCATCGTGGCGCCGCGGCAGCTCGCCGGCGAGGACATGATCGAGGCCCGGCTGTTCCTGGCCGAACGTCCCGACCTCGTCTACCGGCGGGTCTGGCTGAGGCTCGCCGCCGCCCGCCCGTCGGACGTCGCCGCGCGGACGGTTCCATGACCCGGATGGCGATCGCGTCCGATGACCTCGAGATAGGCGGCGGCCACCGCGTCGATCTCGTAGGCGCGCAGGGCCTGCCGCTTGTCCTGCGCGGGCACGGGGCGCACGTCGAGCCGCCGCTCGACCGCGGCGACGAAGCCGTCCAGGTCGGCCCGGGCGACGCAGTCCCCGAACCCCGCCCCGGCGGTGAGGTCGGCGACGCCGGAACAGCTGTCGGTGGTCACCACGTCAGCGCCGCAGTAGAGCGCCTCGATGACGGTCATGGGCAGGCCCTCGTAGTCGCTGGTCGACACGAAGAGCCGGGCGCGGGCGAAGAAGGCGAAGGGATTGGCCGAGAAGCCGGTGAAGTCCACCGCGTTCTCCACGCCGAGCCCGCGCGCCCGATCCTGCAGATCCGACAGCAGCGGCCCCTGCCCGAGGATGACGAGGCGCACGTCGCGCTGCCGGCGCAGCCGTGCCAGGGCCTCGAGCATCATGGGATAGTTCTTCTGGGCCGTCAGGCGCCCGCAGGCCACGAGCACGTCATGCGTCCCGTCGAGCCAGGAATGCCGCGGGTCGGCCGCGATCCCCGCCAGCAGCTGGGCGGGGTCGAGCGGATTGGCGACCACGGGGAAGCGCTCCGGCGTGGCGAGCGCCCCGGGGATGCTGTCCTTCACGCTCTCCGACACGCAGAACACGGCGGCCGCTCGCCGGTAGAGCCAGGGGGCGGCACGCCAGGCCAGGCGCACCAGCGGCGAGCCCACGTCGGCGCCGGCCCGGCCGAAGTCGTTGTGCTCGACGCAGAACACGGAAGGGCCGCGCGCCAGCGCCGCGGCGGCGAGCGTGACGACGTTGACGTGGGTGAGGTGCGACAGCACCGCGTCGGGCCGCGCGGCGCGCAGGTGGCCCGCGAGGTGGGGAATGGCCTGGAACATGCGCGCCTTGCCCAGGCACGTCACGGTGACGGCGCCGTCCACGAGCGGACGGTAGGGCCCCTCCTCCGACAGGCAGACGATCTCGGAACGGTGGCCGAGCCTGGCGAAGGCATTGGCCAGCAGCACGCTGACGCGCTCGGCGCCGCCGCCGCGGAAGTCGTGAATCACCGTGGACAGATACATGCGGTGCGTGTTCCTGCGGGCCGGCCTGGGCCGGTCTCTGACGGGGCTGCGACGGCAGCGCTGAAGCCGTCGCCGGTGGCGCGGACGATAGAGCATGCCGCCGAGCGGAGGAAACCGGGTCGTGCGGACAATCTCGCGGCGGGGCGCGCGCTCGCCGCCGCGGCGCTCGCCGTCCTGGTCGGGACGGCATCGCCGGTCCTCGCGCGCGATCCGCTGCGCCAGCCCTTCGCGACCGACAGCATCTGGAACATGCCCATCGGGTCACAGGCCCGCTACGTCGACCCGCGCCTGCCCTTCGACCTGATGGGCCGCAACACCAAGCTCACCAAGCTGGACGAGGAGATCATCGTCCTGCGGCCGGACGCGCCGCTGACGCCGATCCACAAGAACGAGGCCGGCTGGACCGGCCGCAACCGATGCGAGCCGCAAGGGCCGGAACTCGGACAGATCCCGCTGCCGGACGATTTCGTGGTCCCCGACAACCGGGAGAACGGCTCGGCCGCCATCCTGCTTCCGGACCGCCGTACCGTCGTGCAGGTGCAGCCCCTGACGCGCTGCAGGGCCGGCGGCCCGGCGACGGCCCTCGTCGCCTTCTCGCCGCTCGACCTGTACGGCCCGGGGATGACCGGCGCCCATGGCGGAAGCAACCTGTCGGCGCTCGGCGGGTCGCTGCGGGTCGGCGAACTGCGTCCGGGCGGCCCCGCGCCGGCCCATGCCCTGAAGCTCCTGGTGGATGCGCGCCTCGCCCTTTACCCCTGCAAGGCGGCCCAACACTGCTTCCGCTGGCCGGCCAGCACGGCGGACGACTATGCCGTGGGCCGCTACGGCAAGGACAACCCCGGTGCCGTCGCGGCGATGCGCATGGGGGCTCTCCTCGCCATTCCCCAGGATGCGGACCTCGCCGCGCTGGGCCTGGAAACGGAGCCCGGCCGCCTCCTCGCCTCGACCCTGCAGGGCTATGGCGCCTATGTGGTGGACGACAGCTTCGGCGACGGGTTCGGCTTCACCGCCGAGACCGGCCCGGACGGGCGCTTCGCCACGCAGTTCCGCAAGGACCACGGCTTCGACTTCGTGACGCGCCTGGGCGACGCCACGCCCTGGTCGCGGGACGCGGCGCGGTTGCTGAAGGCCCTGCGGGTGGTCGACAACAACGCGGCCGTCTCGGTGGGCGGCGGTGGAAAGCCGATCCGGCCGCTGGCCGAAGAACTCGTTCCTCCGGCCGCGGTGAAGCGCCCATGACCGACGCAACGCCGGCATGGCGCCGCCTGTCGCTGCAGTCCCTCGCCGGCCACGCCTGGCTCGGCCATGCTTCGCTCATCCTGCTCAGCCAGGTCCTCGCGGCGGGCCTCGGCGTCGTCTACTGGGTCGTGGCGGCGCGGTTCTATCCGGCCGAGACCGTGGGCAAGGCTTCCGCCGAGCTGTCCTTCATCTTCCTGCTCGGCACGGTCGCGGAGCTCGGCCTGCGCAGCGCGCTGGTGCGCTATCTGCCGCAGCACCCCGGCAACGGTCGCCGCCTCGTGCTGCAGTTCGCCGGGCTCAACGCGGCCGCCGCCCTGGCGATCTCGCTCGCCATCCTGGTCGCGCCCTGGCGATGGCTGGCCGACAGCTGGGTCAACACGCCCTGGCTGGCGGCGGCGACGCTGGTCTGGACGCTCTATTTCGTGCAGTCCGGCGCGCTGATCGGCCTGCGGCTCACCAACCACTTCCTGGTGCAGAGCCTGCTCTTCAACGCCGGCAAGCTGGCCCTGCTGCTGGCTTGCGCCCTGCTCGCGGTTCCCGGAGCGGTCGTGATCTCCTGGTTCGCCACGGCGCCGCTGATCGCGGCCGCCTACTGGAGCCTGACGCTGCGGCGGGCCGATTCCGGGCGTCTGGCGGGAAACCCGCCCATGCCGCTGCGCGACATGGCGGGCCTCGTGTCCCTGGATTTCGCCGGGTCGCTCCTGGCCGAAACGACACTGCGGCTGCTGCCGCTGCTCGTGCTGCGGCTGATCGGAGCGGCAGAGGCGGCCTATTTCTACCAGGCCTTCCTGGTCGCCAGCATGCTGCGGCTGGTGACCTCGAGCCTGGTCGCGTCCTTCACCGTCGAGGGGGCGCGCGACCCGTCCCGGCGGCGGGACTTCAGCCGGCGCATGATCCTGATCGCGCTGGTGCTGTCGGTGGCCGGGAGCCTGTTCCTGCTCGCCTTCGGGCACTGGATCATGCTCGTCTTCGGGCGGGACTACGCGCTGAACGGCACCGTGGCCCTGTGGCTCATGGGGGCGAGCGCCGTACCCTACGTCATCAACGCCTGGTTCATAGCCCATGCGAGACTGATGGGGCGCGGCCGCGCCATCCTGGTCAACGAGGCGGCGCAGTTCGTCTTCACCTTCGTGCCCGTGGTGCTGCTCGTCCCCAGCCTCGGACTGACCGGCGTCGGCCTGTCCTGCCTGATCGGGCAGATCGGTCCGGCGCTGCTGGCGCTGGGCGACCTTCGCCAGGTTTTCAGGCCCGACATCGTCGGACGCCAGGACCGCCCTCGCGAGCCCTGACCGTCACCTGACGCCATGACCATTCCAAAGCGCCAGCTTCGCCTCATTGACGGCGGTTTTTGCATGCCCTTAACGCCGGCCGGCCATGATGCCCGCCGGCAAGGGACATGGACGACGCATGCTGACGCGCAGACATCTTCTCACCCGCGGCCTGGTGGCCGGATCGGCTGGCGGCCTGGGGATCGGCACTGCGGGGGCGGCAGCCCTGGACACGATGGGCGATGCCGTCGTGACCCATTACGACATCCACCCCGCGGGCTGGCCGGCCGACCTGCCGCTGCGGGTGGCGGCGATCGCGGACATCCATGCCTGCGAGCCCTGGATGACGATCGAGCGGATCGAGGGCATCGTCGCGGCGACGAACGCGCTCGCCCCGGACCTCGTGGTGCTGCTCGGCGACTACGTCGTGGCGCACCGCAAGATCACCGCGAAGGTTCCCGATGCGCAGTGGGCCAAGGCGCTGGGACGTCTTTCGGCCCCCTGCGGCGTGCATGCGATCCTGGGCAACCACGACTGGTGGGACGACCCGCGCGCCCAGGCCCGTCTCGTGCCGCTGCCCGCCGCCGCGGCGGCGCTGGAGGCGGAGGGCATCCGCGTCCTCCACAACGACGCCGTCCGCCTGACCCACCGGGGGCGCAGCTTCACCGTGGCGGGGCTGGGCGACCAGTTCGCGTTCCGTCCGCGGCACGACTCGCCGGCCTGGGGCTCCGGAGGCACCGACGATCTGGAGGGCACCCTGACGAAAGCCCGGGGCGACGGCCCCATCCTCCTGCTCGCCCACGAGCCGGACATCTTCGCGGAGGTCCCGGCCGACGTCGCCGTGACGTTCAGCGGGCACACCCATGGCGGCCAGGTGCGGATCGGCGGGTTCACGCCCGTCGTGCCGTCGCGCTACGGCTCGCGCTACGTCTACGGCCACATCGTCGAGGACGGCCGCAACCTCGTCGTCTCGGCCGGGCTTGGCTGCTCGTGGTGGCCGGTGCGCTTCGGCGTGCCCGCCGAAATCGTGCTGGCCACGATCGGCGGCGGCGCGGCCGCGGTCTAGCCCCGGCGCATCGCCCGGCGGACCACCCGCCACGCCGCGGCGCGGGTGCGATCGAACGTCATGCGCAGGCTCGCGTCGTCGCCGTCCAGGAGCTTGCCGAAGGCGTCCAGGCCGGTGTCGCGGCGCACGATCAGGCGCGCGAGCGCGAAGCGGTCGTCGCCCGGAAAGCTCGTCCGATAGCGGACCGCGCAGGCCGCCGCGAAGCCCGCCTCCCGGACGATCTCCCGCGCGCCCTCGTACAGCCCGAAGGGGTAGGCGAAGGTCGTCACCGGCGCGCCCAGCATGTCCTCGATGCGGGCCTTCGACCCGGCGACCTCGTCGTGCAGGCGGTCCGGCGCGAGGGCGTCGAGCCGCGGATGGGTGCGCGTGTGCGCGCCGATCTCGATGCCCGCCGCGTGGGCCTCGCGCACCGCGGCCGCGTCCATGAGCGGCCGCCCGCCCTCCCCCACGTCGTCGAGCCAGCGGCTCGTCGCGCCCACGAGGTCCGACACCACGTACTGCGTGGCCACGAGCCGGTGGGCCGCCAGCACGGGCAGTGCGTGGCTCATGAAGTCCTTGAAGCCGTCGTCGAAGGTGACGACCACGGGCCGGGCGGGCAGCGCCTGGCCGGCGACGAGCCGCACGGCCAGATCAGCCACCGTGAGCGTGGCATGCCCCAGCTCCGCCAGCAGCGCCATCTGGGCCGAAAAGTCCCCCGGACGCACGGCGAATGGCCCGAAAGAGCCATCGGCGGCCTCGCTGACGCTGTGGTACATCAGGATCGGGATACGCATGGGCTCCTCGGGTCGGGGCGCATGACCGACGTCAGGCGGTCGTCGTCGCCCCGGTGCATAGCGCAGCGGGGAACGAGGCGCGATTCTTGCGAGTCGCCGGACTCGAACATTGATAAAAATTTAGGTAAGCTGAATGAGCAACCACAAGAGGAGCGTTTAGGCTTGAACATGATCGTTAAGGACGACACCCGACCGCTCGTCACGGGCCCGGTCGCCGCCCCCACGGTCTCGTTCGTGATCTGCTGCTACAGCGACGAACGGTGGTCCCTGCTCGTGAAGGCCATTCGCTCCTGCCTGGCGCAGGATCCTCCCGCGCGCGACGTGGTCGTGGTGGTCGACTACAACCCCAATCTCCTCGCCCGGATCAAGGAGCTGTTCCCCACCGTCGTGGCCGTGCCCAATGCCGGCCAGAAGGGCTTGTCGGGAGCCAGGAACACCGGCATCGCGAACGCCACCGGCTGCCTCGTGGTGTTCCTCGACGACGACGCGGTCGCCTCGCCGAGCTTCGGGGCCCGTCTCGCCGGCCCCATGTCCGACCCGAAGGTGATCGGCACGGGCGGCATGTCGGTCCCCGCCTTCGAGGACACACCGCCGCGCTGGTTCCCCGAGGAGTTTTACTGGACGGTGGGCTGCACGCATCGTGGCGTGCCGCGGACGGCCCAGGTGGTCCGCAACCCCTTCGGCGGCGCCATGGCGATCCGCCGCGAGGCGTTCGAGCGCGTGGGCGGCTTCCGCAGCGACCTCGGCCGGATCGACGCCATTCCGCTGGGCTGCGAGGAGACCGAATGGTGCATCCGGGCGGCCCAGGCCACGCCGGGCGGCATCTTCATGCACGAGCCGCAGGCGGTGATGCACCATTTCGTGCCGCTCAAGCGCCTCACCTGGTCCTATTTCTTCAGCCGCTGCCTGGCCGAGGGCTACTCCAAGGCGATGGTGTCGCGCTTCGTCGGCGCCGAGGATGGCCTCAGCTCCGAGCGGTCCTACGTGGTGCGCGTGCTGACGCGCGGCGTGCTGGAGGGGATTCGCGACACGCTGAAGGGCGACGTCTCGGGGCTCGGCCGGGCCGCGGCCATCACGTCCGGACTGGCGGTCACCACCTATGGCTACGTGCGGGGGAGGCTGTCGCGAGCCATCCGTGAGCGGGTCGACAATGCGGGCAAGGCGCCGCCGATCGCGCGCCGTTACGCGCAGGAGGGAAGCCCGGCCGGCTGAGCGCGGGGATGGCGAAGCCAGCCCCCTCGGGTCAGGACGCCTTGGGCCGACACTGCTCACGAAGGGTGCGGATGTCGTCGCGCAGGGCTTCGACCTTCAGCCTGCGATAGGCGGCGGTTTCAGGATCGGCATCCGGGACCGTCGCGTCGAGCTCCGCCTCGGCGTCGGCCAGATGCGCGTCGAGCGCGCGCAGTACCTGCGGCATGTCGAACGCCTCGAAGGCCGGCGCCCGGTCCGGCCACTCGGGTCCGCCGTCCGGTCCCGGCCCAGGCCGCGGCATGGCCAGCGGCGGCAACGCCCCTCCGCCCACGCCACCGGCTGCCGACGCAGCCGCCTGCGCATCGACGCGCGGGGCGAGGCCCAGAGCACGCGCCCAGTCGAGAAGGACATCGTAAGCGCTTCGACCCATCGCTTCCTACACGCAGCTCACCAACACGACCACGCCGGGCCGTCCGTCAGGCTCGCATGCCCAGGTTAATCCACTCTGCACACGCCGCCCGACACCACGCCACCACTGTCGGCGCGCAAGATGTCCACATCGCGGCGCCGGCGCGCAGGAATGATGGTGCGCTGCCGGCTGCGGAATGACCTGGAAGGGGGGGTGCTGTTCCCTCCCCCGCCGCCCCAGAAAACAGTGGAACGACGGGACGACCGATCGGCGCAGTGCTGGCTGCGTCGGGCGGATCAGGGTGGCGGTGCTCGCAACGACGGCAGAGTGCAGGACGCGACGCGTCAGGGGTAGACGATCTTCTCGCCGATCACCGGGATTTCCGGCGGCGCCAATCCCAGCGTCATCAGTTCTGTCCCGGTCTCCGTGATCAGGAGCAGGTCCTCGGTATGGAAAGCGCTCTTCTCGTCGTCGAAGGTCGAGGGCTCGACGTTGATCAACATGCCGGGCATGAGCCGGGTCTTCTCGCCGGCCTTGAGCATGGGCTTCTCGTGAAGCTCGATGCCGAGGCTGTGGCCGACATGCGGCATGTAGAAGATGAGCCCATGCTTGAGCATCATGTCCCGGCAGAAGAAGAAGACCTCCTCGGCCATGATCCCGGGCTTGATCATGTCGATCGTCGCCGCCTCGACGTCGAGCAGCTTGCGGTAGGTCTCGCGATGCTTCCTGGTCGGCTCGCCCGTGGAATAGGTGCGGGCAAAATCGCTGGACCATGAGCCGTAGGCAGCGCCGACGTCGAAGCGGATGACCTCGCTGACGGCCGGGGTCACGCTTTCATAGGCGCCGGCGTGGAACAGATGGGCCTTCTTTCCGCTGCCGAAGGACATGAAGGTGATGCCGTCGGCACCGTTGTTGATCATGTTGTTGGCGATGCGGTTGCACATCGTGCGCTCATTCTCGCCGAGGCGCGCCGCCTCCATCGCGTCCAGGACGGCGCGATGAGTGTCCCTGGTGGCGCGCGTGATGATCTCGATCTCATCCGGCGTCTTGAACGAACGCAGCGAGGCCACCGCCTCCGCGGTGTCGACGAAAGTGGCGTGCGGCAGGCGGTTGACGAGCTCGAGATAGGCGGAGGCGGGAAGGTAGTCGAGGTCGAGCCCGATGCGGCCCTTGTCGAGGCCCCGTTCGCGCAGGCCTTCGGCCAGCGGCTCGACGGGGTGCTGCTCGAACTCGACATAGGTTCGGATGTCCGTCATCCAGCTTTCGGCGGTGGTGAGCGCGCGTTCCAGGCTGCAGGTGACCAGGAACGGCCCTCCCCCGTGGGCCGGTATCACCGCGAAGCCAAGGCGCGACCGCAACCGCACGGACACGTGGCCTCCGCAGATGAACGTATAGTTCTCCGGGCTAACCCCGATGACCGCATCGAGGCCATACTCGGCGAGCACCTTGTCGAGGCCCGCGGGCCGCTGCTTCTTCTTCATCGATCCGTTTCCCTTTGCGACGATCAGCGGCCGGCGTAGCCGACCGGCTTCTCGAGGTTCTTGCGCACGATGTTGCCGAGGAACTGGACGACCGAGACGGACGTCTCCCCGTCGAGCCCATCGACCAGAAACTCGCCCGAGAAGGCCATCGCCTCCAGCACGCCTGCCTCGAAGGCGCGACGAAGGATCCGCTCCTCCATGTCGGGGGCATGCATCAGATCGGCGCGGCCGAGCAGGAAAGCGAGGCAGGCTTCCACGCCATAGCTGCCCCAGTTGGAGTTCATCGCCGGCAGCACGAGGTCGGCGGCGACCGTGGTCGCGATGCGATCCCCGTGCGGCATGGTCGCCACTACCGTGTCGTAGATGGCGCCGAAGCCGAGCTCGTTGCCGTGATCGCCGATGCCGATGGTGAGGGCGCCCGTCCGGGCGGCGGCCGGCATGATGCCGGACATGTCGATCAGGCCCTCGTTGATGGCATTGGGGCCCGACAGAGGCAGGCCTTTGGCCGCATAGATGGCCCCATCCTTGCCCGGCGCGAGCCTTTCGACGCCGATGACGGCGGCGGGGCGCATCTCGGCGACGCAGTGATCGATCCACGCCGCAACCGCGGCCTGTTCGGGGGGCGGCGAGACGATGGCCGCACCGAGGCGCTGGTCACGCGCATGGGCGAAGCTGCGCAGGCCGAGGCCCGCCGCCCGCGCACAGGCCTCCATGACGTCGACATGGTTGGGCTCGACGACGAAGACCGGGACCGCTCCGAGGCCCTTGTAGAGGACGCGGCCCAGCGCGGCGGCGCCCGGCGGCCCGTCGCTCTCGCCCTTGGGCATGGTGGGCAGGTAGCCGGCGCCCGTGACCAAAAACACCGTGTCGCCGGGCTTGATCCGCTCTCGCAGCCGTTCCGCGATGACGGCCGTGAGCGGCCGGCCGCCGGCCAGCCTTCGCGCCGCCTCGTAGAGCGGTCGAAGGATGCCGTGAGGACCACCGCGATTCTTGACCTCGATCGTGATCAGCTGGTCGACGGCTTCGCCGATGATGTCAGGCATCAGACCCTCGTTGGTTTCGTGCAGTGAGTCAGCGCTTCTGCAACAGGCGGATCGCCCATGGCGGGCCGCGGCCCTCGCATGGATGGTGGTGGCGTGCTCTCTGCGAAAAGCCGGATCCCACCTTCTCGCAGCATGCTTCAGCGCCCGACGAGGATTTTCCTGTCCATGCGCGACACGAGGCGCACGGCAGGCCAGAGGATGACCAGGTAGATGAGTGCAGCGGCCACCAGCGGCGTCGGGCTGAACGTCGCGCCCTGGGCGATGCGCGCGTTGCGCAAGAGCTCCGGGATGGCGACGATGGACGCCAGCGACGTCGACTTGATGAGCTCGATGGCATTGCTGGTGAGGGGCGGAAGCACGTTGCGGATCGCCTGGGGCAGCACGACCCAGCGCATGGCCTGCACGAGCGAAAGCCCCGTGGAGCGCGCCGCCTCGAGCTGGCCCTTGGGCACCGAGACGATGCCGGCGCGAAAGATCTCGCCGAAGAAGGCCGATCCGTTGAGGACGGCGCCGAGCGTGAACGCCGGCAGCTCCGATAGCCTCACCCCGAGAAACGGCATGCCGAAGAAGATGAAGATGATCAGGACCAGAGGCGGAAACGACCGGAAGAAGTCGATGTAGACCATCAGGGCCGCGTTGAGAGGGCGAACGCGCAGGGTGAACAGGGCTGCGACGAGGAGCCCGCAGGCCATGGAGGCCGGCACGATGGCCAGCGACAGGCCCAGCGTGAGCACGATGCCGTGCACGAGGTACGGCCAGGACTGCTGGAGCGCGTCCGCGTTGAAGAACGCGTCGATGAGGTTGTCCATGGCTCAGCGCCCCCACCGGTAGCGGCGCTCGAGCAGGCGCGAAAGGATCGTGAACGGCACGAACAACGCCAGATAGAGCAGCGCCGCCAATGTGAGAGGTGTCGGGTTGGCGTAGATCGCCTGCTGGCTCGAGGCGACGTTGAGCATTTCCTGCACCGATACGGCCGAGGCAATCGCCGTGTTCTTGGTCACGGCGATGGCGCGGTTGGTGAGCGGCGGGATCACCATGCGGATGGCCTGGAACAGCACCACGTAGAACAGCGTCTGCAGCGGCCCGAGGCCGGTGGATCGCGCCGCCTCCCACTGCCCCTTGTCGACGGCGGTGATGCCGGCCCAGATGATTTCCTCGGCGAAGGCGGCGAGCACCAGCGCCAGCGTCACGACCGCGCTGGCGAACGGCGGCAAGGTTACGCCCACCGACGGAAGCGCGAAATAGATCAGCATCAGCACGACGAGCGCCGGGATGGCGCGGAAGACGTCGACGAAAATCACGATGAGCACGTTCACCGGCGCGAAGCGGAAGCTGCGCACCACGGCGAGCAGGAGGCCGAGGCCGATGCCCAGGACGACGACCAGGACGCCCATCTGGACCGTCACCAGCAACCCCTGAAGGAGTTGTGGCAACGCCAGCATCATGACGGGCATGTTGAAGAAGTAGTGCGCGAACTCCTGCATGGCGGGGACTTCAGCGGCCCAGAACGCTGGCGAGGAACTCGCGCAGACGCGGACTTTCGGGCTGGCCGAAGATCCGCGACGGGTGTCCCTGCTCGACGATCTTGCCGCGGTCCATGAAGATCACGCGGTCGGCGACCTCGCGCGCGAACCCCATTTCGTGCGTCACGACGAGCATCGTCATGCCCCGGGCCTTCATGTCCTTGATGACTCCCAGAACGCCAGCGACGAGTTCCGGATCGAGGGCCGAGGTCGGCTCATCGAACATCATGAGCCGCGGATTGAGCGCCATCGCCCGCGCAATTCCCACGCGCTGCTGCTGGCCACCGGAGAGTTCGCCCGGATAGGCGTCGAACTTCATCTCCAGGCCCACCGCCGTCAGGGCAGCCTCGGCCTGCAGGCGCGCAGCCTCCCTGGACAGGCCGATCACCTTGCGCAGGGCGAGCGAGACGTTGTCGCGGGCCTTGAGGTGCGGGTAGAGGTTGAAGTTCTGGAACACCAGGCCGATGTCCCGGCGGATGGCGTTGAGCTTGGCGCCCCGCGCGGTGACCTCCACGTCGCCCAGCATGACGCGCCCGGACGCCGGTTCCTCCAGCCGGTTCACGCAACGCAACAGCGTCGACTTGCCGGAGCCGGACGGACCGATGATGGCAATCACCTCCCGCTCGGCCACCGTGAGCGAGACGTCGTCGAGAACCATCAGCGGGCCGAAGCGCTTGCTGAGGTTCTCGATCGTGAGAAGCGGGCCCGACGTTGCGGGCACCGCATGCGGCATGCTCATGACTGCAGCGTTCGGTGTCACGAGCACTTCGGAGCAAAGGTCGGGGCAGGATCGTATCCCGGGAAGCCGACCGGACCGATGCCAGGATAAATCTTGTTCATCGAGGAGTTTGGATCCCCCTCGTTCTTGAACCACTTCATGTTGATCTTCTTGAAGGTGCCGTCCTTCTTCATGCATTCGAGGGCGCCTTCGAGCTGCTCGAGAAAGGCGCGATCGTCCTTGCGCACGACGAGGCCCACCTCGGCGCCGGCTCCGGCCACGATGTAGGGCGACACCTTCGTCTTCTTGTTGAGCCCGGCGGCGTATTCGCTGCGGGCGAGATCGGCGAGCGACGCATAGGCCCGGCCGACGAGCACGGCCTGCTGGGCATCCGTGTCCTTGTCGTATTTCTGCACGGTGAAGCCGTACTTCTCGGCATTGGCCGTGAGCCAGGCGTCGGCCACGCTGCCGCTGTTCGTGGCCACGACCTTGCCCTTGAGCATCTCCGGCGCGGTGATGTCGGGCTCGTTCAGCAACGTCGTGAACGCATTGCCGCCGGTGCGCCAGCTCTCGGTGAAGGCCATCTGCTCGGCCCTCTCCTTGGTGATCGCGATCGGCGAGCCGATCATCTCGTAGCGCTTGGCGAACAGCCCGGCGAAGATCGCCGAGAAATTGGCATCGATGAACTCGACGCCGGGGCGCCCGACGCGCCGGGCGATCTCGTTGAGCATGTCGACCTGGAAGCCCTCGACCGTGCCATCCGGCGCCCGCATGGCCCAGGGTGCGTAACCGATGTCCAGGCCGACCGTGAGCTTCTTGTCCTTGGGGTGATCGGCGTCCTGCGCCTGGGCGCCGCCGAAGGTGCCCATCGCCAAAGCTCCGGCAAACAGTACACGCGCCAGAATAGTCTTCACAGCCATTGAGTGTGCTCCCGTCCCGCTCCGCGATCGCCGTCGCGGCGACCGACTCATTCGTGCTTCGACCCCGACCGAAGCCCTCCGGCTCCCTGCAGTGTGGATGCTAGCAAGATCTACGCCGGTGGCTACCCGATCACGCGAACTTTGATCACATGATCTCGCCTAAGGATCACGAGTACAGGGTCCGCATTGCGGCTAAGCTTGCGCTGTCCCGAGCCGGCTGCGCCCACGGCTCCCTGCAGCTTGGCCTTGTCTTTCGCATCCCTGCCCCCCGGGGTCACGCACCGCACGGGGTGCGCGCCACGAGGACGCGGGGCGCAAATCCCTGATCGCGACGTGACTGAGACGCCGCGACGCAGGACATGGTAAACCGCGGCTTCAGGCGTTGCGGCTCAATCCGAGATCGGCGATCGACGTGGCCGCGCAAGCGCTGCGGTCCACTTCGGGGCCGGCTCCGGTCGTTCGTTGACCCGCCTCCCAGCCCAAGCGTTACTGCTTGGAAAGCATGCTGGCGCGGGGCTCTATACTCGCCCTTAATCTCGATCGGTCATTCCCTTGGGCCAAAGAGTGGCTTCGCCGGGGCTGTAGCGGCAGCGGCGCAAGGGTGGCGTGTTATGAAGCTGATCGTCGGCACCATCATCGTCTTCGTCTGCGTCCTGGGCAGCTACGCGGCCATGGGCGGCCATCTCGAGGTGCTCTGGCAGCCGTTCGAGTTCGTCATCATCCTGGGCGCGGCGATCGGTGCGTTCATCATCGGCAACCCCGGGCCGGTGCTCAAGGGCGTGCCCAAGATGTTCGGCACGCTGTTCAAGGGCTCCAAGTACAAGCAGGATTGCTACGTCGAACTGCTGGCGATGCAGTTCGCGCTGTACAAGCTCGCCAAGACCAAGGGCATCACGGCCATCGAGCCGCACATCGAGAACCCGCACGAGTCGACGCTGTTCAACGCCTTCCCGACCTTCGCGGGTGACCACCACGCCGTCGAGTTCGTCTGCGACTACATGCGCATGCTCACGATGGGCGCGGACAACGTCCACGAGATCGAAGCGCTGATGGACGAGGAACTCGAGACGCACCACCAGGAGCAGGAGCGTCTCGTCTCCGCCATGCAGTCGCTCGCCGACGGCACGCCGGCGCTGGGCATCGTCGCCGCCGTGCTCGGCGTCATCAAGACGATGGGTGCCATTTCGGAGCCGCCGGAGGTGCTGGGTCACCTCATCGGCGGCGCGCTCGTCGGCACCTTCTTCGGCGTGTTCGTCGCCTACGGCTTCTTTGCCCCCATGGCGGCCTCGCTGAAGAGCACCTTCGAGGCGGAGTCGAAGTACTTCCTCTCGCTCAAGGCCGGCCTTCTCGCCCACATCAGCGGCCAGCCGCCGGTGATGTCGGTCGAGTTCGCCCGCAAGGCCCTGTTCAGCGAAGTCCGCCCGACCTTCAGCGAAGTGGAAGCGGCGACCGCCGCCCTGCCCGCCACGGTCTGACCCGATCGCCAGCAGGACCACGATGGCCAAGTCTGAACAGCCGATCATCATCAAGAAGGTGAAGAAGGCCGCCCATGCCCACCATGGCGGGGCCTGGAAGATCGCGTATGCGGACTTCGTCACCGCCATGATGGCGTTCTTCCTGCTGATGTGGCTGATCAGCATGACCACGAAGGAGCAGAAGATCGGCCTGGCGAACTACTTCTCGCCGCCGAACATCAGCCCCACGACGAGCGGCTCCGGCGGCATCCTGATGGGCACGACCATCGACAAGGCGGGCAGCAAGGCGTCGGACATCAAGGACAACCCGATGGCGGGGTCCGGCCGCGAGAACGAGCGCGACGCCATCCGCACGGCCGCCGGGGGCCAGGCCAACCAGACGGCCGCCGCGAGCCTCAGGCAGGCGCTCCAGAGCATGCCCGAATATGCCGAGCTGTCGCGCAACATCGTGGTCGAGCCGACCAAGGACGGCGTCAACGTGTCCCTGATGGACCAGGACGGCCGCGCCATGTTCCCCGACGGCTCCGTCAACCCCAACGAGCGGACCCGCATCGTCCTGGAGAAGCTCGCGCCCACCCTTCGCCGGCTGAACAGCCGCCTGTCCGTCACCGGTCACACGGCCGTCGCGCGTCCGGGCTCACCCCGGATCGCCGATTCATGGGGCCTCACCGCCGGGCGCGCGCTCTCCGTGCGCGAGATCCTGGTGGGCGCCGGGTTCCCCAACGACCGCTTCACCTTCGTGGCCGGCCGTGCCGACACCGAGCCGGTCTTCCCGGACAACCCGTATCTCTCGGCGAACCAGCGCGTCACGATCACGCTGATCAACGAGGCGCCGCCGGTGCCCCCGACCGGCCTGCGCTGACGGCCGTCCGTTCGCGGGCGGCCACGACACTCCCAGTCACGTCCCCTCACGGCAGCCCGGCCAGCCGGGTCAGGTTCGAGGCCATCGACGTCACGCCGGACACGGCGCGGTCGACGGTGGCGAGGACCGGGGGAACAATCGGGGGAACCTCGACGCCGAAAATGCGGCGTGCTGCGGAAGGCGGCGGCGTCGGGACCGGCTCGTCGGCCGGCACGGAGGCCCGGGCCACCACCGGTTCCATGTCCATGGCCGGTTTTGCCGGCTTCGCGGCGACCCGCGGGGTGGGCTTGCGGGGTTGCGCCGGCGCGTCGTCGGCGACCCTGACGAGGCCGTCCGACCGCGCCTCGGCCCAGGTGCTGCCCGCCAACGCCACGAAGGGCCTCGACAGGGAGGGCTGGAAGGTCGGGGCGCCGTCCAGGGGGAAGGCGTGCGCGGGCTCCACGGGCGTGAGCCCCAGCCCGGCGAGGGCGTCCGGGGACGCCGGCGACCGCTGCCCGCCCCATGCGGGCGGAGCCGTGGGCGCGGCCGAGGCCAGCGGCCTCGTGTCCTGGGCGACAGGCAACGGGGATGGGGCCGGATCCTCCTTCCGGATCACCGCGTTCGTCACCAGCGCGGCACACAGCGCCGTGACCACGGAGGTGGCGGCGTGGCCGGCCACCTTCCAGAAGAACGCGGTGCCCGCCTGCAGAACGGTTCGAAAGTCCATCATCGTCACGGCCCCGGTTGAACACTCGGGCACGGTTATGGCCGCCGGTTTGAGGCGCCAAGACGACGGCTCGTTCGAGACAAAGGGGCGGATCGTTACGGTTTGTTTCCGCCGGAGCGTTCACCGGCCGATGCGCCGGGACAGCGCCGGCGCGTCATCGGCGAAGTAAGCGCTCAGCCGCCCGTAGGCGACCTCGACGTCAGCGGGAATGTCGACGTGAACGATGAAGCCCGTGCCCAGCGGTCCGTATCCCCGCTCGTCGTCGCGCAGGCGCGGAACCTCGCCCAGCAGGAGAGACAGGAAGCGCTGGCCCGACCAGAGCGGTCTCGGGCACTGCGCGCCGAAGCGGACCTCGCCGTCCGTCCAGGCGAGGCTCGGCCGGAAGGTGGGCCAGTTCAGGAACGCCGTCGGCCACGGGGCGTCGCGCCAGGCCCGGCGGAAGGACGCATCCGTCCGCCGCTGCATCAGGGGATCCTGCACCAGCAGGACGCTGCGGGGCCGCAGCGCGAGATCCTGAAGGCGGCGCAGGCTGAAGGCGGCGTTCTCGCCGCAGTTCGTCGATGCGGGCTCGACGACGACCTGCCCGGGGTCGAGCCCGCCAAAGCGGATCGCGACCTCGCGCAGGATGTCCGCCTCGGTCCTTCCCTGCACCGGAACGTCGGGGTAGGCGCCGGCGACGGCCTCGTGGAGCAGCGAGGTCGAGTGACCCACCCCACCCGTGACCAGCACCGGCACACCCTTTTCCCGGGCCACGGCGAAGGCGGCTGTCGCCGTGGACAGGATGGCGTTCCCGGCGAGGATCACCATGTCGAAGGCGGCCTTGGCCGGAGCGCCCCCCACGTCGTCGAGCGCGAGAAAGTCCGCCACGATGTTGGCTGCGGGAACCAGGTCCCGGCGGAGTCCGAACTTCGTCGACACGCGCGCGTTCTCTCGTTCGGGATGGTCGGGTGGGGTGGCCAGTCAGGCGCCTCCCAGCGTCAGGCCCGGTTCTATCCCCTCCCCTGCGCATCGCATAGGTTCGCCGAATGGGACATCTCACCTTCACCCTCAATCTCACCCTGGACGGCTGTATCGACCATCGGGAGGGGATCGCCGACGATGAAACGCATGCGCTCTTCACCGCCCTGATGGACGAAGCGGGCGCGACGCTGTGGGGCCGGGTCACCTACGAGATGATGGAGAGCTACTGGCCGGCCGTGGCGCGCGGCGAGGTGCCGGCGCAGCCGGCGATCCGCGAGTGGGCCGAGAAGCTCGAAGCCAAGCCGAAGCACGTGGTGTCGACGACGCGGACGGACTTCCCCTGGACGAACAGCCACGCCGTCTCCGGCGACCTGCGAACGGGCGTGCAGCGGCTCAAGGACGCGACGCCGGCGGGCGTGCTCCTGTGCGGCGCCGCGCTGGCCACCGCGCTGGACCGGCTGGACCTGATCGACGAGTACAGGTTCCTCATCCACCCGCGGCTCGCCGGGCACGGCCCGACCCTCCACCAAGGCGGGTTGCCTGCGACCCGTCGGCTCCACCTCGTCTCGGCGACGCCGCTGCGCAACGGCGCGGTCGCGATGCACTACCGGCGGTAGGACTGATCCCGGGGCCTTCCGAAGGGATGGAACCCCCAGGCTGATCCGCGGCTTGCCTTGCCGACGTAGACGGGTGTGAGCGGAGACAGGATCATGGGACTAGTTCGCGCCATCGGCGCCGCCACCGCGCTCCTCGGCTCGGTCGTCGGCGTGCACGCCGAGACCGAGCAGGCCAAATACCGGGTCGTCGACCAGCAGGACAAGTTCGAGCTGCGGGCCTACGAACCGGCCGTGGTGGCCGAAGTGCGGGTCGAAGGCGACAGGGACGCGGCCGTGAACGAGGGCTTCCGCAGCCTCGCGGCCTACATCTTCGGCGCCAACGTGCCGGGCACGTCGATCGCCATGACCGCGCCCGTGACCCAGGAGGCCGGCCAGCGCATCGCGATGACGGCGCCGGTGACGCAGCAGGGCGGCAAAGGCAACTGGACGGTGCGCTTCATCATGCCGGCGGGGTCCCGGCTGGCGACGATGCCCAAGCCGAAGGACGCCCGGGTCCATCTGGCGGAGATGCCGGCGCGGCGCATCGCCGCGGTGCGCTTCTCGGGCCTGGCCACCGACACGTCCCTGGCCGACCAGGAACGGCAGCTCGACGACTGGATCGCCAAGCGCAAGCTCACGCCGACGGGCCCGGCGGTCTTCGCCTATTACGACCCGCCCTGGACACTGCCGTTCCTGCGCCGCAACGAGGTGCTCGTTCCGGTGCGCTGACGGGCCGGCCCGGCGCTCACTCTCCCGAAGAGCGCGCCATATGCTGGCGCAGCGCAGCGTTGATGCGCTCCTGCCAGCCGGGCCCGTCCTCCTGGAAGTGGGCCAGCACGTCGCCGTCGAGCTTGATCGTCACCTGCTCCTTTGCGACGGGGATGGCGCTCCTGGCCGGAGCCTGCGCGGGTTCCGGCCCCTTGGGCGCGACCGGCTTGAACACGGCTTCGGCAACCGACCGGGCATCGGTGGGACGGCGGCGGATGGGTGGGTTGGCCATGCGAATCTCTCCCGCGGTTGGCATCCTCGATACAGCCTCCCCGCACCCCTGAGAACGCTGCGGATCGGGCATCGGACCGGCCCACCCGGCTACAGCGGTGCCGCCAGGCGTCGAATGTGCTAGCCAGAAGCCATGGTCGCGCATCGCATCGAGCTCCGGCAACTCGCGCAATTCGTTGCCGCCTGCCAGAACCCGACGATCTCCGAGACGGCGCGCGCGCTGGACGTGACGCCGTCGGCCCTCAGCACGGGCCTGCGGGCGCTGGAATCGGAGCTGCAGCTCAGCCTGTTCGCGCGCAAGGGCGGCCACCTGGCCCCGCTGCCCGCGGGGTTCTGGCTCTTTCACCGCGCCATGGAGGTGCTCCAGGCGGAAGCGAAGTTGGCCGGCGCCACGGACCTGGATCCGGGCGAGCGACGTCCCATCCTCGTGCGCCTCGACCTCAGCTTCACCTTGGGACGGATCACGCGCGCGCTCCATGGCGCCTTGGCCGCGATGGCCCGGGAAGACCCCTTCGCCGAGTTCAGGCCGGTCTTCCTCGACCGGATGGACGGCCCGGGGGGCGATCCGGCCGACGACCCCCGCGACGCGGACACGGTGATCGACATCGGCTATGGCGGCGTGGCGGACAGTCCGGCGGATGCCTCGGGCCCGGATGGCTGGACCCTGCTCGACGACTTGTGGGTCTCGGTCGGCGCCGCGGACCGGGACGCGTCCGATCCGTCGCGGGCCCTCGTGGTCCTGGACCTGCGAACGACCCTGATCGACACGATCCTGGATCACGCCGCGACCCACGGCTTCGCCGGAACCCTGCGGCGTCAGGATGGGCATCCCGCCGACCTCGCCGATCTCGTCGCGCAGGCGCCCCACGCCCGCTTCCTGCTGCCCGGCAGCATGGTCGCCGATCGGCTCGGCGTGGTGCGGCTGCACCAGGCCCTGCTCGATCCCCCCCTCGCCAGCAGGATCGTCGCCCGCGTCCGCGGCCCGGACGCAGCCGTGGCCGGGCGGTTCCTGGACCTGTTGGGCGAGGCGCTGCGGCGCGAACAGGCCAACGCGGTCTTCGTACCTCGCCTCACGGCGCGGCAGATCCACTATTTCAACCTGATCCAGCGTTCGGGCGGGGTGTCGTCGGCAGCCCGGCATGCCCGCGTCACGCAGCCATCCATGTCCTCCCAGATCATGAAGATGGAAACGGCGCTGGGGCGGACGCTGTTCGACCGCCGCCGCGACGGGGCCAAGGCCACCGCCGCGGGCCGGCGGATCCTGCCGCTGACGGTGCTGCTGGAAGACCGCCTCGACGCCATCGTCCGCAGTGCCCGCGACATCGCCGCCCACACGCAGGCGACGGTGTCGCTCGGGACGCTGCCGAGTTCCGGGCACGACAGCGCGATGACGGCCAGGATCGCCGAGGCCCTCACGCAGGTGCGCCTGGCCCACCCCGAGTGGCGGCTGCATGTCGTGGAGGCCAGCAACGCGGCCCTGCACGAGAGCGTCAGGGCCGGGCAGTTGAACCTGGCCGTGGTGGGAGCTCCGCGGCCGCCGCTGGCCCGCATCGCGCTGGGGCGCAGCGAGCGCCTGAGCCTCATCGCCAACCCGGCGCTGGGCCTGGCCGAACGGCCGGAGATCACGCTGGCGGAGGTCTGCGCGCTGCCGTTGGTGCTGGGTCCGCGCGAACTCAGCATCCACCAGCTCTTCCTGGAGGCGGCCCGCTCCAGGCGCCTGCCGGTCGCCCCGGTCATGGAGGTCGGCTCCCTGCCGCTCGCCATCGCCATGGTGCGGCGGGCGCCGATCTGCACCGTGCTCCCGGTCTCCTCCGTCCAGCAGGACGTGGGCGACGGCCGGCTGACCGCCACCGCCATCGCGGAAGACGTCGTCACGGGCAAGCTCTCCGTGATCTTCTCGGCCGAGCGCAGCCTCTCGGCCGCGGAGCGCGCAATCGTCACGGCGCTGGTCGCCGCCTTCGGCAAGCCTGCGGCTTGACCATTCGATTTTTCCTATCCCGCGTTTGTCCACTTCCTATTTCCGGTCCACCGACGGCCGACGGATAGTTCCCGGGTGGCCATGAGGCCGGGCGAAGGGGACCGCGATGTCGAAGGCAGGCCGCGAAGACCAGTCCTGCCGTACGATGCTCGCCGACTTCGACCGCCGGGGCGAACTGCTGGTCATCGACGACGAGGTCGATCCGGTCCACGATCTCTCCGCCGCGCTGTCGCTCGTGGACGCCGCGGCCGCGGTCCGGTTCAACAGGATCAAGGGCTACGCCATGCCGGCGTTCGGCGGGCTGCTCTCGAGCCGCGAGCGGATCGCCGAGGCCCTGGGCGTCCCGAAGGACCGGATCCAGAGCCGCCTTCTCGACGCCATCGCCAACCCCGTCGCGCCGGTCATGGTGGACGCCGCGCCGGTGCAGGAGGTGGAGCGTCGCCACGACATCCTGACCACCCTGCCGGTCCCGACCTTCTTCGACAAGGAAACCGGGCCCTACATCACCGCGGGCCTGATCGTGGCGAAGGACCCGGAGACGGGCCGGGGCAACGCGTCCTACGCCCGGATGAAGGTGCTCGGCCCCAACGAGGTGATGATCGGCATCGCGCCGAACCACCACCTCGGGATCCTGTCGCGCCGGGCCGCCGAGAAAGGGCAGCCCTTCCCCTTCGCCGTCGTGCTCGGCGCCCACCCGGCGATCCAGCTGGCGGCGTGCCTCTATCTCGGCCTGGGCGATGACGAAATGCACTGCGCCGGTGCCCTGCTGGGCGCGCCGGTTCGGCTCACCCGGTGCAGGACGCTCGACCTGTGCGTCCCCGCCGACGCGGAGATCGTGCTGGAAGGCCTGATCCACGGGAACGAGCCCATCGTCGAAGGTCTCGTCTCGGAATACCACGGCATGTACGAGGACTACGGCTCGGGCGTGCGCGCCAGCTTCCAGTGCATGACGTCACGGCGCGATGCCATGCTGCAGGTCATCGAGCCGGGCTATCACGCCGAACACCTGCTGCTCGGCGCAGTGCCGATCGCCGCCGGTCTGCGCGCCGCCATCGGCCGCTCCATCCTCAACGTCGGCGAGGTCGCCGTGACCATGGCCGGGTCCGGACGGACGGACGTGGTCGTGCAGATCGCGGCGCCCCGCCCCGGACAGGCGCGGCGCGCGATGGCGATCTGCTGGGGCGCGGTCAGCATCGTCAAGAACGTGACCGTCGTCGACACCGACATCGACCCCTGGGATCCCGAGGCGGTGGCATGGGCGAAGATGGCGCGGATGCGCGCCGACCGCGACATCCTGATCGTCGACCAGATGCCGGCCGACCGCTCCGAACCGCAGGAAGCCGGCGGCACGATCGCAAAGGTCGGATACGACGCCACCTGCCGCGCGGGCGACCGCAAGGAAGGCTTCGACCGCGCCCTGCCCCCTCCGGGCTCCTACGGGCGCATGCGCGAGCTCATCGGCCGTCTCCGCCCGGAGCTTCTGCCGTGAGGCGGCTCATCGTCGGCATCACCGGAGCTTCGGGCGTCGTCTACGGCATCCGCGCCCTCGAGATGCTGCGCGACATCGACGACGTCGAGACCCATCTGGTCATGTCGCCGGCGGCCGTGCGCACGGCGCTCGAGGAGGACGTCGGCCGCAACGGCGACGAGATCCGCGCGCTGGCTCACCGGGTGCACAGCCATGGCGACATCGGCGCCTCGATCGCCTCGGGCTCCTTCCTGTGCGAGGGGATGCTGGTGGCGCCGTGCTCGATCAAAACGCTCAGCGGGATCGCCAACTGCTTTGCCGACGACCTCATCGTGCGCGCGGCGGACGTCTGCCTCAAGGAACGGCGCAAGCTGGTGCTGATGGTGCGCGAGACGCCGCTGCATGCCGGCCACATCGACCTGATGGAGCGTGCGACGCGCTCGGGGGCCGTGATCATGCCGCCGGTGCCGTCCTTCTACACGAAGCCCCGCACCATCCAGGACATTGTCGACCAGACGGTGGGCCGGGCCCTCGACCAGTTCGGCATCCGCCACCACGCGGTGCGTCGCTGGACGGAAGACCCACGAGACTGACCCGGCGCGGGTCAGTCGCCCGCACCGATGAACCCGCAACGGCCGCGAATGGCGCATTGAAGGAGATCCGGTTCGATGATGTACCGCATGAAGACCTCACGCCGCTCGCGCCTCGCCGTCCTCGGCGGATCGCTGCTGCTGGCGCTGGCCGCCGCGCCGGGGCTCGCGACGCGGGCCGGAGCGCAGACACCGGCGCCCGTCAGCGGCGGCACGATGACGATCATCAACGGCTCGGACATCACGAGCTGGGATCCGGCGGTGACGAGCGGCACCTTCCCCGGCGGCCCGATGGACGTGCTCGACAGCGTCTACGGCTTCCTCGTGTACATCGACACCGAGGGCAAGGTGACCGGCGGCATGGCCGAGAGCCTCACCAGCACGGATGCCGTCAACTGGACGCTGAAGCTGCGCAAGGGCGTGACCTTCTCCGACGGCAGCGCCTATGACGCGGACGCGGTGAAGTTCAACTGGGACCGCGCGGCCGACCCCGCGACGCTCGCCCCGACGCAGGGCTGGGTGTCGTCCTGGAACAAGGGCATCAGCGTCGTCGATCCCCTGACCCTCACGGTCAAGCTGCCGACCGCCAACGCCAACTTCGCCGCGCAGGTCGCCGAACTGGCGCCGTTCATCGCCTCGCCGGCCGCCCTGAAGGCCGCCGAGAAGAAGACGGACATCAAGCCCGTCGGCGCCGGCGCCTTCGTGCTGCAGACCTGGAACCAGGGGGTCGGCATGACGCTGACCCGCAACCCAAAATACTGGGACCAGCCCAGGCCTTATCTGGAGACGCTGAAGTTCGCCGTCATCCCGGAGACCAACAGCCGCATCGCCACCGTCGTCCAGGGCGGCGCCACGATGATGGCGGGCTACATGTTCCAGTTCGGCAACAACGCGACCGCGCCCGGCGTCGGCACGGTGAAAGTGCCGATGCGCGGCATCTACCGCGCCTATTTCAACCAGGTGAAGGGACCCTTCACCGACGTGCGCGCCCGCGAGGCCTTCTATCTCGCCATCGACCGGGCCCGCCTGATGCAGGCGCTGACCCAGACCGGCGGCTACAAGCCCCCGAAGAGCTTCTTCGGCGAGGCCTCGCCCTGGTTCGACCCGGCCTACGCGTTGCCCGCGGCCGATCCGAAGAAGGCGCAGGAGCTGTTCAACGCCCTCAAGGCCGACGGCAAGCCCTTCGACATCAAGGTCGTGACCTACACGAACTCCGACCTGAAGCGCCTGGGCGCCTATGTCCAGCAGGTCCTCAGCGCCTACGACAACGTCAAGGCGACCCTGGTCGAGGTCGAGCAGGCCAACCATCCGACACGGTGCAAGACGCAGCTCGACTTCGACGTCTGCTTCGAGGGCGGCGTGGTCGTGTCGAACGGCGCCGAGCCTGTCATCTCCAACCTGATGAGCTCCAAGGGCTCGTTCAACTGGGGGCAGTACAAGAGCGACGCCATGGACGCCGCCCTGGCGGAGGCCAACTCGACGGTCGACCCCGCCGGGATCAAGGCGGCCTACGCCAAGGTCCAGAAGCTCGTGGCGACCGAGTACCCCTTCTACATCTTCGGCGAGGAGACCCGCTTCCTGCTGGTGCGCAACAACACCGGCGGCGTGGTGCCCTCCAACGGCGGCATCCTGCAGAAGCAGTTCCTGTTCGTCTGCCCCGACGTCTGCGTGAAGTGACCGATCATCCCGCCCCGGCGCACCGTGCCGGGGCGGCCCTTCTGCCCGCCAGCGGGGCGCCGGCCGCGGCCTGACGCCCGGAACGAGGATTCCATGTTCGACCGACAGCCGAAGACGACCTTCCGTGAGGTCATGGCCCAGGGACAGGTCTTCACGCCCTGCGTGTGGGACTGCTACTCCGCCAAGGCGGCCGAGATGGCCGGCTTCAAGGCCATCCTGCTCAGCGGCGCGTCGCTCGGCTTCAGCATGTCGGGCGTCCCCGATCTCGGCCTGCACAACCAGGAGGAGCTGGTCTGGGCCACCGACCGGATCTCCGACTATTCGCCGCTGCCGCTGATCATCGACGCCGACGACTGCTTCGGCGACGTGGTGCAGGCCTACAGGACCTGTCGCCGCCTGGCCAAGGCCGGGGCCGCCGCCATCCTGCTCGAGGACACGCCCAACGAGCGCGGCTTCGCGCGCTTCGGCAGGGCGATGGAGAAGGCCACGCTCGAGGGCAAGGTCGACGGCAACGTGCCGCACGAGGTCATTTCCCAGGAGCTCTGGCTGGCCAAGCTCAAGGCCGCGCTCGACGCCTGCGCCGGGACCGATTGCGTGGTCATCGCCCGCACGGAATCCAAGCTCGAGAAGGGCCTCGACGATGCCATCGAGCGCTGCGTCAAGGCCGCCGAACTCGGCTGCGAGATGACCTACGTCCATGCGCTGCGCACCCTCGACGAGTGCAAGAAGGTGGCCGCGGCTCTGCCCGGCTGGAAGATGTTCGGCGACGTGGCGACGGTGAACGGCGTGCCGTTCGTCGAACTCGACGACATCGCGGCCCTCGGCTTCAACCTCGTCACCATGCACTATCTCGAGAAGGGCTCGATGTACGGCATGATGGACTACGGCAAGCGGGTCTTCGCCGACCGCAGCACGCGCTATGCCGACGAGCACACCATGGGCGGGATGACCAAGGCGGAGCAGAAGGCCGCGCTGGAGCGCGACCGCGGCTGGCTCGACGCCGAGGAGGAGTGGAAGAAGCTCTGACGACGGGGCCGCTTCCGCAGACGCGCAGGAGAGCCGGACGCCGATGGCCAGCGACCATCCCTACCTGAAGGCAGCCGCCCGCCGGCTGGCGGCCGGCGTTCCCGTGTTCCTGGTCGTCACCTTCGCCGCGACCGCGCTCTCGAGCCTGGCGCCCGGCTCCGCCGCCCAGCTAATCCTGGGCGAGAACGCGACGCCCGAGCAGATCGCGAGCCTCAACGCGCAGTACGGCTACAACCTGCCGGTGATCGAGCGCTACCTTCTGTGGCTGGGCAAGCTCGTCCGCGGCGACCTGGGGCTGACGCTCTACAGCCAGCAGCCCGTCGCGGGGCTGCTGTTCGACCGCGCCGCCGTCACCTTCGAGATCGCCTTCCTGGCGATGGGGCTTTCGCTCCTCGTCGGCGTGCCGCTGGCGATGGTCACGGCCAGCCGGCCGGGCGGCGCCATCGACAAGGCCCTGCTCGCCGTCACCTCGGTGATGCTCTCGATCCCGACCTTCGTGACGGTGGTGGTGCTGGGGTTCCTCTTCGCCATCGTGCTGCGCTGGCTGCCCGCGACGGGCTGGGTGCGCTTCGCCGAAGACCCGCTGGGCAACCTGAAGAGCGCGGCCCTGCCCGTGCTGTGCCTCAGCGTCCACCAGGCGGCGTCGTTCTACCGCGTGTCGCGCGCGGAGTTCGTCTCCGTGCTCCAGGAGGACTACGTCCTGGTCGCCCGGGCCAAGGGCCTGCCGACGCACACCATCATGCTGCGCCATGCCTTCCGCGCGGCCATGCCCCAGGTGCTGACGGTCATGGGGCTCTCCATGACCTACCTGCTGGGCGGCTCCTTCATCGTCGAGAGCTACTTCGCCGTGCCCGGCATCGGCTGGACCGTGCTGAGCGCGGTGAACAGCCACGATTTTCCGGTGATGCAGGCCATCCTGTCGCTCACCGTCGTCATCTTCGTCGTGGTGTTCATGCTGGTCGACCTCGGCTACGCGCTCATCGACCCGCGGGTGGAGGTCGCATGACGGCCCGCTCTCAGGACATCAAGGCTCAGGACTTGGAGGCCGCGAGCGCCCTGCCCGCGCCCGCCACCGCGAGGCTGCGCTGGCCGCGGCTCAAGGGCTTCGAGTGGTTCGCGTTCGGGTTCGTCGCCCTGTTGATCGCCGCGGCGGTGCTGGTCGATGTCATCCCGGGGCTCGCCCGGCCGAACTTCCCCTATGGCGACTTCTCCCAGCCGCCCGAATGGTCGCTCAACGGCCTGCTCGGGACGGACCCGCTGGGCCGCAGCATCCTGTCGCGCGTGTTGCATGGGGCGCGCACCACGCTGGGCATCGTGGCCGTCGCCACGGCCATCGCGCTCGCCATCGGCATGACGGCCGGAATGCTGGCCGGGTTCTATCGCGGGCCGGTGGAGCGCGCGGTCGACCTCTACGCCAACACCATGGCCTCGCTGCCGCCGATCCTCGTCATCCTGGCGCTCATCGCGGTCGTGGGGAACTCCGTGCTGACGATGATGCTGGCGCTGGGCATCCTCGACATCGGCGTCTACGCCCGCATCGCCAAGGGCGGCGTCATCGCGCAGAACGACCGCGACTACGTGCTCGCCGCCCGCGCCATGGGCGCGAGCGACGCCAGGATTCTCGCCCGGGAGATCCTGCCCAACCTCGTGCCCGCGCTGACGGCCATCGTGCCGCCGCTGGTCGCCGGTCTCATCATCACCGAAGGATCGCTGAGCTTCCTGGGCTACGGCATTCCGCCGCCTGCCCCCAGCTGGGGCGGCATGATCGCGAGCTCGACGGACCTGCTCAGCCGGTTCCCGCTCCTCGTGGTGGGCCCGATCCTGGCGATCGTGCTGACGGTCTATTCGCTGAACACCATCGGCGACAGCCTCGCCCGCCGGCTCAACGACCGGAACAGGAACCTGTGACGTGACGGGCGGCGACCAGGACATCCTTCTGGACTGCGAGGCCGTGTCGTGCACGCTCGCCACGTCGCGCGGCCCGCTGGCGCTCCTGAAGGACGTCACCTTCCGGCTCGGGCGGCGCACCGCGCTGGGCATCGTCGGGGAGTCCGGGGCCGGCAAGTCGATGCTCATCAAGGGCATCATGGGCCTGACGCCGTCCGACATCACGGTCGCGGGCCGGATCGGACTCGATGGCGAGGACATGGTCGCCATGCCCGAGGCGCGCAAGCGCGCCCTGCTCGGCCGCAAGGTCGGCATGGTCTTCCAGAACCCGATGACCTCGCTCAACCCGTTCGTGCGGGTGGGACGGCAGATCGACGAGGCCAGCCGGCTGCACCTGCGGCTCGGCAAGGCGGAGGCGCGCGCCAGGGCCATCGCGCTGCTGTCGCAGGTCGGCATTCCGGACCCGCAGGAGTGCTACGCGGAGTATCCGCACCGGTTCTCCGGAGGCATGAAGCAGCGCATCATGATCGCCACCGCGCTGGCCTGCGAGCCGGAGCTCCTCATCGCCGACGAGGCGACGACCGCCCTCGACGTGACGGTGCAGAAGGACATCCTCGACCTGCTGCAGGCCCTGCAGGGCCAGCGCCGCATGTCGATGATCCTGGTCACGCACAACCTCGCCGTCGTGGCGTCGCGAACCGACGAACTGCTCGTGCTCTATGGCGGCCGGGTCGTCGAATACGGCCCGACCGAGCGCGTCTTCGCCGCCCCCCGCCACCGCTACACCGAGGCGCTTCTGTCGGCGGTCCCGCGCATGGACGAACCGGCGCACACGCGCCTGCGCACCATCCCGGGCCGGCCGCCGGATCCGCAGGACAGGCCTGCGGGATGCCCCTTCGCGGCCCGTTGCCCGGCTGCCGAGGAGCGCTGCCGTCAAGAGATGCCCGGCATGACGCTGGACGCCGACGGCCGGCACGGCTTCGCCTGTTTCGTGCCCGTGCCCGCTCCCGGGCCCGGCGCCACCGCGGCCCGCGCGGAGGCCACGTCATGAGCGCTCCCGCGGCCAAGCCGGCGGCCTTCCCCCTGCTCTCCGTCGAGCGCCTCACGGTGACCTTCCGGCGGGGCGGACGGGCGTTCAACGCCGTCGAGGACGTCTCGCTCGACGTCGCGCCTGGCGAGACGCTGGGGCTCGTGGGCGAATCCGGCAGCGGCAAGACCACGATCGGCCGGGCCCTGCTGCGCCTTTTGCCGAAGGGCGACACCGAGGTCACGGGCTCGATCGTCTACGCGGGGCGCGACATCCTGGCGCTGCCGGCCAGCGACATGCGCCGGGCTCGCGCCGAGCTGCAGATGATCTTCCAGGACCCGGTCTCCTCCTTCAACCCGCGCCGCGAGATGCAGGACATCGTCGGCGAAGGGCTCGAGATCCGGGGCGTGCCGCGGGCCGAACGGATGCGCCTGGTCGAGGCGGCGCTGGGCGACGTCGGGTTCAGCCTGGCGAGCGTCGCGGGCCGTCGGCCGCACCAGTTCTCCGGCGGTCAGTGCCAGCGCATCGCGATTGCCCGGGCGCTGGCCGTCGGCCCCCGGCTGATCGTGTGCGACGAGCCCGTCGCCTCGCTCGACGTGTCGGTCCAGGCGCACATCATCAACCTGCTGCAGGACATCCGCGAGAGCCGTCGGCTGGCGCTGATCTTCATCTCCCACGACCTGGCCGTCGTGCGGAACATCAGCGACCGGGTGGCCGTGCTCTACATGGGCCGCATCGTCGAGATCGGGCCGGGCGATGCCATCTACCGGCGTCCTGCCCATCCCTACACGCGGATGCTGCTGGAGGCGGTGCCGGTTCCCGACCCCGCGTGGCGCTCCGCCCCGGCGGCCCGCCCCGCGGGCGAGATGCCGTCGCGCCTGGCGCCGCCATCCGGCTGCCGGTTCCGCACCCGCTGCCCGCGGGCCATGGCGCTCTGCGCCGAGGTCGAGCCGAGCCTCGTGGCCATGCCGTCAGGCCAGTCCGCCGCCTGCCACGTTCCGCACGACGAACCGGCTCCCGCTGTCGCCGGATCCGCGAGGCGAGCGTCATGAGCGCGAGATCCGCGTTCTGCCGGCAGGCCTGGTCCCGGATGGTCGCGCTGTACGGCGTGCCCGGCATCGGCCCGCTGTGTCTCGCCCTGCAGGAGGCGTTCGAGGCGGACGTGCCGGTTCTGTTGTTCTTCGCGCTCGCGGATGCGGCCGGGGAAGGCCTGGAACCTGCCGACTTCGACCGGCTGACGGCGGCGGCGGCCGAGTGGCGCGCCCTGGCCGTCGTCCCGCTGCGGCGGATCAGGGTGGACCTGAAGGACAGGGCCGTGACCCCGGAGCTGCAGACCTTCCGCGCCGCCATCAAGGCGTCCGAGCTCGAGGCCGAGCGGCTCGAGGTGGCCCGGCTCGCCGAGACGTTCGAGCCGCTGTCGGGACCGCCCGGCCTCGCCCCCGCCTATCTGGCGCGCCTCGGGGTGCCGCCCGACGAGACCGCCCGGGCCCTCGCGGCCCTGCGTGACGCCGCCCAGTCCGTGACCCGCCCCTCCAGAGCCTCGTGAGGACACCATGGCCGATTTCGACACCGTCATCACTGGAACCGTCGTCACCGAGGAGGGCGTCACCGAGAACGGCTACGTCGCCATCGCCGGCGACAAGATCGCGGCCGTGGGCAGCGGCGCGGCGCCCGGGGCCCGGGAGCGGCTCGACTTCGGCAAGGCCTACGTCCTGCCCGGCACGATCGACGGCCAGGTCCACTCCCGGTCGCAGGCCGGCCAGGAGGATTTCATCTGGTCCACCCGGGCCGCTGCCGCCGGAGGCGTCACCACGATCGTCGACATGCCCTATGACGACGGCAACCTGATCTGCACCGGCGAGCTCCTGACCGAAAAGGCGGAAAGCGCGGCCGCGCAGGCCCGCGTCGACTTCGCGCTCTACGGCACCATCCGTCCGTCCGACGGCGTGACCCACATCCCGGCCATGGCGGAGGCGGGCGCGATCGGCTTCAAGTTCTCGACCTTCGAGACCCATCCCGACCGCTTCCCGCGGATCGCAACGCCCCTGCTGGTGGAGGCCTTCGCGGCCGTGGCCGCGACGGGCTTGGTCGCGGGCGTGCACAACGAGAACGACGAGTGCGTGCGGGCCTGGTCCAGGGCGGTGGCCGAGAGCGGAGTGACCGACTGGCGGGCCCACAGCGCCTCGCGCCCGGCGATCGCCGAGACGCTGGCCATCGCCGAGGTCTACGAGATCGGCGCGGGCACCGGATGCCGCTCGCACATCGTCCATTGCTCCGTCGGACGCGGCTACGAGCTCGCCGAGTCCTATCGGGACCAGGGCGTCGAGGCGACCATCGAGGCCTGCATCCACTACCTGGTGTGCAGCGAGGAGGACGACGTCTCGCGCATGCTGGGCCGTGCCAAGTGCAACCCGCCGATCCGCAGCCGGGCGGAGCGCGAGGCGATCTGGGAGCACCTCGCCGCCGGCAACGTGACGATCGTGTCGACGGACCACGTCTCGTGGAGCCTGTCGCGCAAGTCCTCGCCGGTGATGCTGGAGAACGCCTCCGGCATGCCGAGCCTGGAGGTCCTGACCAGCCTGCTCGTCGATGGACTCGTCGAGCGCGGACTGCCCCTCACCCATGCCGCCCGCCTGCTCGCGGGCAACCCGGCCCGGCTGTTCCGCATCTCCGACCGCAAGGGCGCTCTCGCGGTGGGGCTCGATGCCGACATCACCGTGCTCGCGGAACGGCCGCACCACTACGACCCGGCGGCCAGCGGCCACAACTTCGTGCACTGGAGCCCCTACGAGGGCCGGCTGATCCGCCACCGCCCGGTGGCGACCTTCCAGCGTGGACGGCTCATCTTCGACGGCACGCAGGTGCTGGCCGAGCCCGGCGACGGCCGCTTCGTGAAGGCCGCCCGCCCGCTCGAACTCGCCGCGTCGGGGCAGCCCGCGTGAGCGAGACGGTGCCCCTGCTGCGCATCGACCGGGCGGCGTTCCACGCCGACATCGAGGCGTTGTCCCGCCTGACCGACCCGGCGCAGCCCTGGACGCGCCGATCGTTCACGCCGCTGTTCCTCGAGGGCCGCGCCTGGCTCACTGAGCGTTTCGCGCAGGCCGGGCTGGACGTCCGGATCGATCCGGCCGGCAACCTGATCGGCCGCTGGCCGGCCGCGGAGGCGGCCACGCCGGTGCTGATGACGGGATCGCATAGCGACACCGTGCCCGGCGGAGGACGCTTCGACGGCATCGCCGGGGTGGCGGCGAGCCTCGCCGCGGTCCGGGCCATGCGCGCGGCCGGCCATGTGCCGCGCCACACGATCGAGGTGGTCGATTTCCTGGCGGAGGAGCCCAGCGACTGGGGCCTGTCCTGCATCGGCAGTCGCGGCATGGCCGGGGATCTCGGCCCGCGCGAACTCGCCCTGACCGGTCCCGGCGGGGAGACGCTGGCCAGCGCCATCGACAGGGTCGGTGGATCGGTGGCCGAGCTCTCCGCCGCCCGGCGGACCGACGTCGCCGGGTTCCTGGAATTGCACATCGAGCAGGGCCCCGTCCTCGAAACCGAGGGCATTCCGGTCGGCGTCGTGTCGGCCATCGTCGGGATCGGGCGGGTCCGGGTCCGCTTCGCCGGGCTCGCAGGCCATGCCGGAACGGTCCCGATGGCGGGTCGCCGCGATGCCGGACTGGCTCTCGCCCGGTTCGCCCTCGCCGTGCGCGACGAGGCGCGCCGGGCCGGCGGCAACGGCCATTTCACGGCCACCATCGGCGTCACGCGGGTCGAGCCCGGCGGCGCCAACGTGGTGCCCGGGGCGGCCGAGGCCATCGTCGACATCCGGGCGGAGCGCGACGAGGCGATGGCACGCTATGTCGACACGCTGCACGACGTCGCCGCCGCGGCCGCGGCGGCCGAGGGCTGCACGGTCGAGCGCATCGAGACCCTCAGCCTGACGACGGCCGTTCCCTGCGACGAGGGCCTGCAGGCCATCATTCGCGCCGCCGCCGGACGGCTCGGCCATGCCACGCGCCCCTTGGCCTCGGGGGCCGGGCACGACGCCGCCTTCGTGGCGCGGTTCGCCCCGTCCGCCATGCTGTTTGCGCCCTCCCGCGAGGGCAAGAGCCACTGCCCCGACGAGTGGACCGATCCGGACGCGCTCGCCGACGCCGCCGACGCGCTGCTCGGCGCCCTCGTGCTGCGCGATAGCGCGCCCCCCTTCAACGCCTAGGCCCGAACCCCGCGGGTCGGCGGCGTGGCCGCGGCCCGGACAGACCGGAGGAACCTCCCATGCAGCCCATCATCCTGGACGGCGCAACCCTCACCATCGACGACGTGGTGCGCATCGCGCGTGACGGCGCCACGGTCGCCATCGCTCCCGCATCCCGCGCCGAGATCGTGAAGGTGCGGACCTACATCGAGGAGAACTGGCTGACGGAGAACGCGCCGCCGACCTACGGCTTCAACACCGGCGTCGGCAAGCTCAAGGGCTACGCCATCGACCAGGCCGACAACGAGCAGTTCCAGCGCAACATCGTGCTGTCGCACTGCTCGGGCTTCGGCGAGCCGGCATCCGAGGAGATCGTGCGGGCGATGATGGCGGTGCGCATCAACGCCTTCTGCCTCGGCGTGTCCGGCCTGCGCATGGAGGTCGTCGACAGGCTGGTCGAGATGCTCAACCGCGGCGTCCATCCCGTCGTCCCGATCCAGGGGTCGGTCGGTGCGTCCGGCGACCTCGCCCCGCTCGCCCACATGGTGTCGGTGATGATCGGCTACGAGGGCGCCCAGGCCGTCTACAAGGGCGAGACGATGAGCGCGCCGGAGGCGCTGTCCCGGGCCGGGATCTCGCCGGTGCGTTTCGACCTCAAGGCCAAGGACTGCCTGGCGCTCATCAACGGCAACAGCCTGTGCGCGGCGATGGCCGTGCTGAACTGCCACGATGCCGAGCGGCTGATGAAGATGGCCGACACCACCTGCGCGCTGAGCCTCGAGGCGATCCGCGGCGAGCAGGCGGCCTACGATCCGCGGATCCACGCCGTGCGCAAGCAGCCGGGCCAGATCCAGGCGGCCGCGAACGTGCGCAGGATCATCGCCGGCAGCCGCCGGACGACGGAAGCGGCGCGGGCCGTGCACCTGGAGGACGACATCCTCCACCCCACGCACACGGCCCGCGTCCAGGACCAGTACTCGTTCCGCTGCATGCCGCAGGTGCACGGCACCTGCCGCGACCAGCTCGACCACGTGAAGGCGCTGGTGACGCGCGAGCTGAACGCGGCCACCGACAACCCGCTGGTGTTCTGGAACGAGCTCGGCGCGCTCGAATTCCTGTCGGGCGGAAACTTCCACTGCGAGGCGCTGGCCTTCGCCATGGACATCCTCGCGATCGCGCTGATCGAGATCGGCAACATCTCGGAGCGTCGCCTCTTCGCGCTCAACGACACCACGCTGAACTATGGCCTGCCGCCGAACCTCGCCGGCAAGCCGATCGGCCTCAACTACGGCTACGGCATCATCGCGACCTCGGCCGCCGCGGTCGCCTCCGAGAACAAGACGCTGGCCTTTCCGTCGGTGGCCGACACGATCCCCACCAAGAGCAGCCAGGAGGACCACGTGTCGATGGCCCCATGGTCGTGCCGCAAGGCCCGGCAGGTCATCGACAACATGCCCAAGATCCTCGGCGTCGAGGCGCTCATGGCGGCGCGCGCCATCTACCTGACAGAACCCGTGCTGGGCGAGTTCCGTCTCGGCGCCGGGAGCCAGGCCGTCTATGACGCGCTGCGGGCGGCGCTGCCGTTCCAGCAGGCGGACGACTACATGCAACTGCAGATCAAGCCGGCGCTGGCCATGATAAGCTCGGGCGCCCTCCTCGACGCGGTCGAGGCCAGCGTCGGCGCCCTCGCCTGACGACGGTCGGCGACCGACTCCAGCGCGCAATGGGAACCGCCATGCTCGACCACCTGCAGATGCCGCCGCCCGACAAGATCCTCTCGCTCATGGCGATGTTCCGCGAGGACCCCCGCCCGGAGAAGATGGATCTCGGCGTCGGCGTCTACCGCGACGCCAGCGGGACGACGCCGATCCTCGCCGCCGTGAAGGAAGCCGAACGGCGGGTGCTGGCGGCCGAGACCACCAAGACCTATCTCGGACCGGCCGGCGACCCGGTGTTCTGCGACCTCGTGGCGGATCTCGTGTTCGGGGCCGGCCGCCCGAAGGACCGGCTGCGCGGCGTCCAGACCACCGGCGGCGGCGGCGCGCTGTCGGTGCTGGCGGGGCTCGTGGCAGCCGCGCGACCGGGCGCCACCGTGCACGTGCCGGACCCCACCTGGGTGAACCACGGCAGCATCCTGCGGGACAACGGGCTCTCGATCTCGGCCTACCCCTACCTCGCCCGCGGCCATCGGGGCATCGACTTCGACGGCCTGATCGGCCATCTCGGCGCCGTTCCGGCCGGCGACGTCGTGCTGGTCCATGGCTGCTGCCACAACCCCTCGGGCACGGACCTCACGCGGGACCAGTGGCAGCGCCTCGCCGCGCTGCTGGCCGAACGGGGGCTGATGCCGTTCGTCGACCTCGCCTACCTGGGCTTCGGCGACGGACTGGAGGAGGATGCCTTCGCCGTCCGCCTGCTCGCGGCCATCGTGCCGGAGATGGTCGTCGCGGTGTCCTGCTCCAAGAACTTCGGCATCTACCGCGAACGCACCGGCGCCGCGTTCGCGCTGGCGCGCACGGCGGACGAGGCGGCGGTCGCGCGCGAGCACATGACCGTGCGCAACCGTATCCTCTACTCCATGCCCCCGGACCACGGCTCGGCCATCGTGCGCACCGTCCTGTCGGATGCCGCGCTGGCGGCGCAGTGGCGGGCCGAGCTCGACGCCATGCGCACCGGCGTCCAGTCCCTGCGCGACGCGCTGGCCGCCGCCTTCGCGCGGCTCACGAACCGCGACGACCACGGCTTCCTGGCCACCGACAAGGGCATGTTCTCGATGGTCGGCATCACGCCGGAGCAGGTCCGGCGCCTGCGCGAGGAGCACGCGATCTACATGGTGGAGGACAGCCGCATCAACGTCGCCGGGCTGCGCCACGACCAGGTGGAGCGCTTCGCCAGGGCCGTCCTCGCCACCACCGCGTGACCGACGCACGCCCGATGGCGGTCCCACCGTCTCCCCCGCCTTGCTCCATGGGAGCGTAGCGCGGGGGACAGGCGCGGAAAAAGGATTGCGGCCACGGCGCACACTTCGGATGCTGGCGGCAAAAGCCTGATGCCCGAGGGAGATGCCGTCCATGTCGCGCCGTCCGAACTTCATCGTGATCATTGCCGACGATCACCGCCAGGAATCGATCGGCGCGAACGGCTGCCGCGAGGTCGCCACGCCCCATCTCGACGCGCTCGCCCGCCGCGGAACGAACTTCACCCGCGCCTACTGCCAGGGATCGACGCATCCGGCCGTGTGCGTCCCGAGCCGCGCCACGCTGATGACCGGGCGCAGCATCTACGAGGCGACGCTCGACCCCACGGCCTTCGACTACACGGACGGCCAGGGCGAGGTGCCCTCCTTCACCCTTCCGCCCGGCATGCAGACCTTTCCCGAGCGGCTGCGGCAGGCCGGCTACGCGACGCACGCCATCGGCAAGTGGCACAACGACCGCGCCGCCTTCGCGCGCTCGTTCAGCTCCGCCGACCGGATCTTCTTCGGCGGCATGAGCGATCACGACCGCGTCCCGCTGCACGACTTCGATCCGACCGGTGCCTATCCGCCGGCGGCGAAGCGGTTCGAGGAAGGCCTGTCGACCGACCTCTTCGCCGACAGCGCCGTGCGGTTCCTGTCGCAGGCCCGCAGGGACGAGCCGTTCTGCCTCTACGTCGCGTTCACGGCGCCGCACGATCCGCGGACCCCGCCGCCCCGGCACGAGGTCCGGCCCGAGGCCGTGAACCTGCCGCGCAACTTCATGCCGATCCATCCCTTCGACACGGGCGATGCGCTGGTCCGCGACGAGGTGCTGGCGCCCATCCCGCGCCCGCCCGAGGACATCCGGCAGCAGGTCGCCGACTACTACGGCATGATCCAGCACCTGGACGAGGGCATCGGCGCGATCCTGCAGGCGGCCGAGAGCCGCGGCCTCCTCGACGACACCGTCGTCATCTACACCGCCGACCACGGCCTCGCGGTGGGCCAGCACGGCCTCATGGGCAAGCAGAACCTCTACGAGCACAGCGTCCACGTGCCGCTGATCGTCGCCGGACCAGGGGTCCGCGCCGGCGCGACCGTCCCCCACCTCGTCTGGCACGCCGACACGCGCGCCACGATCCTGGATCTCGCCGGCCTGCCCGTCGAAGGCGACAGCCGCGGCGTCTCGCTGGCCCGCCATCTCGCCGGCGACGCGCCCGCGCAGCGCGACCACCTGTGCGCCGCCTACCGCACCAGCCAGCGGATGATCAGGACAGACCGCTGGAAGCTGATCCGCTACTACCCGCGCAGCCTGTTCGAGATGCCGACGACGCCCGGCCATCCGATCCCCACCATGGGGTCGGCCGTCGACCAGCTCTTCGACCTGGACAACGACCCGGACGAACGCGTCAATCTCGTCTGGCGCGACGACCTCGCGCCGGTCGTCGCGGACCTCGCCGCCCGCCTCTCGCGCTGGCAGCACGAGAACGGCGACCCGTGGAGCGCCATCATGGACGCGGCCCGCTACTCCGGAAGCCGACCCCAATCCCGTCATCCCGAGAGCGCGTGAACGACTCCGTTGGTGCAGGGCGGGCTTCGGTCCGCTGCACATCCACCCCTGCGCCGTCATCCTCGGGCTTGGCCCGAGGATCCACGACTTTGCCGGGGCCGCCCCGAAGTCGTGGATGCCCGGGCCGAAGCCCTTCTAGATTCACGCATCTGACTCGAGCTCGAAGGAAGGGCGCCTTCCCTCCCCTGCAGGGGAGGGTGGGAGCCGCAAAGCGGCTGACGGGTGGGGACCGCGGCGAAGAACCAGGCGGATGCGCCGGGGCCGGCCCTGTCGTCGAGCCAAATCCTGCTGCACCGTCCCCCCCCCTCCCGCGCCGCGCGCGCTCCCCCCTCCCCCGCAGGGG
>NZ_CAMFHB010000030.1 GCF_945952055.1 uncultured Alsobacter sp. | reverse complement strand
CCCGCGCGACCGGCACGCGATGTATTTCGCGACGCTCGGCGTCGTCGCCTCCTGCATCGAGCGGCTGGCCACCGAGATCCGCCATCTGCAGCGCACCGAGGTCTACGAGGCGGAGGAGTTCTTCTCGCCGGGCCAGAAGGGCTCCTCGGCGATGCCGCACAAGCGCAACCCGGTCCTCACCGAGAACCTGACGGGCCTCGCCCGCATGGTGCGCGCCTATGCGATGCCGGCCATGGAAAACGTGGCGCTCTGGCACGAGCGCGACATCTCCCACTCCTCGGTCGAGCGCATGATCGGGCCCGACGCGACCGTCACGCTCGACTTCGCGCTGGCCCGCATGACCGGCGTGATCGACAAGCTCGTCGTCTACCCCGAGAACATGCAGAAGAACCTGGACCGCCTCGGCGGCCTCGTGCACTCGCAGCGCGTGCTGCTGGCACTGACCCAGAAGGGCGTGTCGCGCGAGGACGCCTACCGGCTGGTGCAGCGCAACGCCATGCCGGTCTGGCGCGGCGAAGGCGACTTCCTCACCCTGCTCAAGGCCGATCCCGAGGTCGCCAAGGCCCTCTCGGCGGCCGAGCTCGAGGAAAAGTTCGACCTCGGCTACCACCTCAAGGCCGTCGACACGATCTTCACGCGGGTCTTCGGACGGGCTTAAGGAACGGCACGGTCCTGCGATCTTCGACGCGCCGCCGCCGGCGGCGGTCCAGAGCTTGCGTCCTTCGCCAACCCAGCTCGCACCACCCTCTCCGCGTCATGGCCGGGCTTGGCCCGGCCACCCACGACTGGAGAATGGCCTCGGCAAAGTCGTGGGTCCCCGGGCCGAGCCCGGGGATGACGGCTGAGAGATCGGCCTGAACGGGACTGCCATTCCTGCGGCAAGGGCTTCCACCCTCCAAGCAGCCCCCGCACCCCGCGTGTCGAAAGACGCAAAAGCCCACACTCTCGCCTTCATGACAGACTGTCATAGGGGTGTCATCGAACGGCCCTAGGCATCCACGCGAGGCAGGAGAGGACGTGTCGATCCGGACAACGGCCCCCGCCTCGCAACAGGGAGCCTATCCGTGAAGCTCAACGGGATCGTCCTCGCCGCCGGGCTGGCCGCCGCCGCCCTCGCCGGCCCCGCCGCAGCCGCCGACATCTCCGGCGCCGGCGCCACCTTCCCCTACCCCGTCTATGCGAAGTGGGCAGACGCCTACAAGAAGGAGACCGGCATCGGGCTGAACTACCAGTCCATCGGCTCCGGCGGCGGGATCAAGCAGATCCAGGCCAAGACGGTGACCTTCGGCGCCACCGACGCGCCGCTCAAGGGCGCCGATCTCGACAAGTTCGGCCTCGTGCAGTTTCCCATGGTGATGGGCGGCATCGTGCCGGTGATCAACGTGGAGGGCATCGCGCCGGGCCAGCTCACCCTCGACGGGCCGACGCTCGCCAGGATCTTCCTCGGCGACATCAAGAGCTGGGACGACGCGGCGATCGCCAGGCTGAACGCCGGCGTCAAGCTGCCGGCCCAGCCCATCCTCGTCGTCCGCCGCTCCGACGGCTCGGGCACCACCTTCAACTTCACCGAATATCTCGCCCGGGTGAGCGCCGACTTCCGCACCAAGGTCGGCGTCGCCACCGCGGTCGAGTGGCCGGTGGGCCTGGGCGCCAAGGGCAACGAAGGCGTCGCCAACAACGTGATGCAGACCAAGGGCGCCATCGGCTACGTCGAGTACGCCTATGCCAAGCAGAACAAGGTCTCCTTCACGAAGATGATCAACAAGGACGGCAAGGCCGTCGCCCCCGAGCTCAAGGCCTTCATGGCCGCCGCGGCCAACGCCGACTGGACGAGCGCCCCGGGCTTCGGCATCTCGCTCAACGAGCAGCCGGGCGCCGACAGCTGGCCGATGACCTCGCCCACCTTCATCCTCATGCACAAGAAGCCGGCCGACCCGGCCGCGGCGGCCGAGGCCCTCAAGTTCTTCGACTGGGCCTACCGCAAGGGCGACAAGATGGCCGAGGACCTCGACTACATCCCCATGCCCGAGGCGGTGGTGAAGCAGGTCGAGGCCACCTGGTCGCAGATCACCGACGCCAGCGGCAAGCCGCTGATCGCGGTCACCAACTGAGCCGGCTCGTGTCCCGCGACACGCGCCGTCCGGCCGGCGCTCAGCGTGAGGATAGGGGTGGCCATGGGCCATCCCCCAGCCTCCTCGCCCCGAGCGGGCCGCGACCCGGCGGTGTCGCAGGACGCAGCTTCCATCCGCCCGGCGGACGCGACGAATGACCGACATCGCCCTCAAGACGGCCGCCGACAGCGGCATCAAGCGTGACAGCCGGGCCGAAGCATTGGCCCGGTTTCGTCTGTCTGACACCCTGTTCGCGCAGCTCACCCGCGCCGCCGCCATCGTCGTCCTGCTGCTGCTGGGCGGCGTGATCCAGTCGCTCATCAACGGCTCGCTCGCGGTCTGGCAGGAGTTCGGCTTCGGCTTCTTCACCGGCACGTCGTGGAACCCCGTCACCGAAAGGTTCGGCGCGGCCCCGGCGATCTACGGCACGCTGGTGTCGTCCGTGCTCGCCATGCTCATCGCCGTCCCGATCGGCATCGGCATCGCCGTCTTCCTGACGGAGCTGTGCCCGATGGCGCTGCGCCGGCCGATCGGTATCGCGGTCGAGCTCCTGGCGGGCATCCCCTCGATCATCTACGGCATCTGGGGCCTGTTCATCTTCGCCCCGTTCCTGCAGGCGACGGTGCAGCCCTTCCTGATCGCCACGCTCGGCAACGTGCCCGGGCTGCAGGGCCTCTTCGCGGGCCCGCCCTACGGCATCGGCCTTCTGACGGCCTCGCTGGTGCTGGCCGTCATGGTGCTACCCTTCATCACCTCCATCTCGCGCGACGTCTTCGAGACCGTCCCGCCGATGCTCAAGGAATCGGCCTACGGCCTCGGCTGCACGACCTGGGAGGTCGTGCGCCACGTGGTCATCCCCTACACGCGCACCGGCGTCATCGGCGGCTGCATGCTGGCACTGGGCCGGGCGCTCGGCGAGACCATGGCCGTCACCTTCGTGGTCGGCAACGCCAACAAGATCGCCGGCTCCCTCCTCGCCCCCGCGACGACCATCTCGGCCACCATCGCCAACGAGTTCACCGAGGCCACGGGCGATCTGTACACCGGCGCCCTGATCGGCCTCGGCCTCATCCTGTTCATGATCACCTTCGTCGTGCTGTCCGCCGCCCGCCTGATGCTGCTCCGGCTCGAGATGAAGAAAGGCAAGTGAGATGGCCTTCACCGACGCCAAGCTCGCCAAGTACGGCCGGCGCGCCCGTGGCAACCGGGTGTGGATGACACTGTGCATGGCCGCCACCGCGGTCGGCCTCGCCATGCTGGCGCTCATCCTCGGCGCGCTCGTCATGAAGGGCGTGGCGGGCCTCAGCCCCCGGGTCTTCACCGAGATGACGCCGCCCCCCGGCAGCGCGGGCGGCCTGCTCAACCCCATCGTCGGCAGCCTGATCATGACCGCCATCGGCGTCGTCGTGGGCACGCCGCTGGGCGTGCTCGCCGGCACCTATTTGGCCGAGTACGGGCAGCACTCGCGCCTCGCCTCGGTGGTCCGCTTCATCAACGACATCCTGCTGTCGGCGCCCTCCATCGTCATCGGCCTGTTCATCTACGAGCTGATGGTGCGCCCGATGGGGCACTTCTCGGGGATCGCGGGGGGCGTGGCCCTTTCGGTCATCGTGGTTCCGGTGGTCCTGCGCACCACCGAGGACATGCTGCGCCTCGTGCCCGGCCAGCTGCGCGAGGCGGCTTTCGCGCTGGGCATGCCGCGCTCGCTGGTGATCCGCCGCGTGGTCTACAAGGCGGCGCGCACCGGCATGGTGACCGGCGTGCTGCTCGCGGTGGCCCGCATCTCCGGCGAGACCGCGCCGCTGCTGTTCACCGCGCTCAACAACCAGTTCTTCAACGCCAGCCTCAACCAGCCCATGGCCAGCCTGCCCGTCGTGATCTTCCAGTTCGCGATGAGCCCCTACAAGGAATGGCAGGACCTGGCGTGGGCCGGCGCCCTCCTCATCACCGTCAGCGTCCTGGGCCTCAGCATCCTGGCCCGCTCGCTGTCCGCACAGAGGTCCTGACATGTCCGCACCCGTCAGCCTGCCGGAAAAGGTCTCCGTCAAGAACCTGAAGTTCTTCTATGGCGCCAACCTCGCACTGAAGGACATTTCGCTGCCGCTTTACGACAAGAAGGTCACCGCCTTCATCGGGCCGTCCGGCTGCGGCAAGTCCACGCTGCTGCGCGTGCTGAACCGCATGTACGACCTCTACCCGCGCCAGCGCGCCGAGGGCAGCGTCATGCTCGACGGCGAGGACATCCTGGCCGATGGCCAGGACGTGAACCTGCTGCGCGCCAAGATCGGCATGGTCTTCCAGAAGCCGACCCCCTTCCCGATGTCCATCTACGACAACGTCGCCTTCGGCATCCGTCTCTACGAGGACCTGCCGAAGAGCGAGATGGACGGGCGCGTCGAGACCGCCCTGCGCGGCGCGGCGCTGTGGACCGAGGTGAAGGACAAGCTCGACAGCTCCGGCCTCGGGCTCTCCGGCGGCCAGCAGCAGCGCCTGTGCATCGCGCGCTCGGTGGCGGTGAAGCCGGAGGTGATCCTGTTCGACGAGCCCTGTTCCGCCCTCGACCCGATTTCGACCGCCAAGATCGAGGAGCTCATCGACGAGCTGAAGTCGCAGTACACGATCGCCATCGTGACCCACAACATGCAGCAGGCCGCCCGCGTGTCGGACTACACGGCGTTCATGTACCTGGGCGAGCTGATCGAGTTCGACGAGACGTCCCGCATCTTCACGGCGCCGCGCCAGCGTGCGACGCAGGACTACATCACCGGCCGCTTCGGCTGAGGCGAGGCAGGAGAGGACCATGACCGAGCACACCGTCACCGCCTTCGACGCCGAGCTGAAGGACCTGCAGAGCACCATCGCCGAGATGGGCGGGCTCGCGGAGAAGATGCAGGCCGACGCGATCGACGCGCTGTCGCGCCAGGACATCAAGCTCGCCCAGCAGATCATCGCCGTGGACGCCCGGCTCGATCACCTGCAGCGGGAGATCGAGGAGAAGGCCATCCTCACCATCGCGCGCCGGCAGCCGATGGCCATCGACCTGCGCGACGTGATCGCCACCATCCGCATCGCCAACGACCTCGAGCGCGTCGGCGACCTGGTGAAGAACATGGCCAAGCGCATCCTGGCGATGGAAGGCCATTTCCCGCCCCAGAAGCTTCTGGCCGGCATCAACAACATGAGCCTGATGGCGCTGGCGCAGTTCAAGGCCGTGCTGGACGCCTACACCCAGCGCGACGCCCAGGCGGCGCTGGCCGTGTGGCAGCGCGATGGCGAGATCGACAATCTCTACAATTCGCTCTTCCGCGAATTGCTCACCTACATGATGGAAGACCCGCGCAACATCGGCTTCTGCACCCACCTGCTCTTCGGCGCCAAGAACGTCGAGCGCATCGGCGACCACGCCACCAACATCGCCGAAACGGTCTACTTCCTCGTCACCGGCCAGAACCTGGGCGTCGACCGCCCCAAGGGCGAGGGAATCGAGCCGACGGCGTGACACCGGGCCGTGAGACCTCACGTCTTCTGCAGAGCTCCCCTCGTCCGCGTCCCCTCTCGGCCGTCCTGCCCGGGCTTGGCCCGGGCATCCACGACTTTGCCGGGGCCATCGTGAAGTCGTGGATGGCCGGGCCAAGCCCGGCCAGGACGCGGAGAGGGTGAGCAGGCTGGACGTGCGGATCCATTCGCGCGCTCCGCGCAGCCGCCCCAAGCCGCACGTCCAAGCACCTGCCAACCCTCGACCGCTCAGAAGACGATGCGCACCAGGAGGCCCGGGCGGTTGTCCTCCAGGGAGACGGTGGACCCGTGCAGGTCGGCCACCGCGTTGACGAGGCTGAGGCCCAGCCCGTTGCCCGGCGTCGTGCGGTTGCGCTCGAGGCGGTAGAAGCGGCCGAAGACCTTCTCGCGTTCCTCGGCGGGGATGCCCGGCCCGGTGTCGGCGACCATGCCGACCGGCGCTCCGCCGCGGGCCTGGAGGCGCAGGGTGATGGAGCTGCCCGCGGGCGAGTAGCGGATGGCGTTCTCGACGAGGTTGGCCAGCATCTGCGTGAGCAGCTCACGGTCCCCCGTGATGGTCACGTCACGGTCGATCGCGCTGACCAGCGCGAGACCGGCATCCTCCGCCACGGCGGTGTAGACCTCCGCGATGGTGGCGAAGACGGCCGAGAGATCGACCTGCTTGAAGCCGGCCACGCGCGCGCCCGTCTCGATCTGGGCGATGCGCAGCAGGGCGGAGAAGGTGGACAGGATGCCGTCGATTTCCTCCACCGCCACGTCGAGCGTATCCGGGCTGGCCCCGGGCCCCGCGTCCCTGGCCTGTTCGAGGCGCTGGCGCAGGCGCGACAGCGGGGTCCGCAGGTCGTGCGCGATGTCGCTGGAGACCTGGCGCGTGGTCTCCATGAGCCCTTGGATGCGGTCCAGCATGCGGTTCAGGTTGGCGGCCAGCTGGTCGAGCTCGTCGCGCGTGCCCGTCAGTGGAATACGTTCGGAGAGCTTGCCCTCCATGATCGTCTCGGCCGTCTGGTTGATGGTCTCCAGCTTGCGCAGGAAGCCCATGCTGATCACCGTGCCGCCCGCGAAGGCCAGGAGGACGGCGAAGGCCAGCGCGCCGAGGAAGCGCTCCAGGATGCCGCTGTTGATGCTGGACAGGTCCTCGATGTCGCGCCCCACGGCGAGATGGCGGTCGCCCGGCAGCACGGCGCCGACGAACACGGCCTTCTCCGTGTGCCGGGGCTCATTGGCGCTGGCGAAGACGTCGACCTCGTCCTCGAACCGGCCGGTGACCCGGCGGACCGCGGCGATGTTGCCGGCCAGCGAAGCGCCGCCGCCATCGCGCAACAGGTACAAGGTGTCCCCGTTGGGGTCGGCCGCCATGCGGGCCGCGATCTCCCGCACCAGGGCGTCGGCCCCTCCCCGGCGGTCGATGTCCGTGAGGAGCCGGACCTCGCCCGCCAGCGACGAGCGCTCGTGCTCCAGCACGTGGTTGCTGACCCGCCAGTAGACATAGGCGAACAGGGCCAGAGTCGAGAGGACGAAGGTCGCCGCGTAGACGAGCGTCAGCCGGAATGTCGCCGTGGAGGCGAAGCGGAACAGGCTGGGCTTCACGCTCAGCCGGGCTCGCGCAGCATGTAGCCCACGCCCCTGACCGTGTGGATGACGCCTTCCCCGAAGCCCTTGTCCAGCTTGGAGCGCAGGCGGCTGATGTGCGTCTCGACGATGTTCGTCTGCGGGTCGAAGTGGAAGTCCCAGACGTTCTCCAGGAGCATGGTGCGGGTGACCACCTGGCCCGCATTGCGCATCAGATATTCCAGCAGCTGGAACTCGCGCGGCTGCAGGTCCACCTTCTGGCCCTGGCGCGTCACCGTGCGCTTCACCAGGTCCATCTCGATGCCGGCGCTGCGCAGGATCGTCTGCGACGCGGCGGCGCCGCGCCGTCCCAGCGCGGCGACGCGTGCCACGAGCTCGGCCATCGCGAACGGCTTCACGAGGTAGTCGTCGCCGCCGGCCTCCAGGCCTTCGACGCGGTCGTCGATGCCGTCCATCGTGGTGAGGAAGATCACCGGGGTCGCGTGCCCAGCGTTGCGCAGCTTGCGCACGATCGACAGGCCGTCAATCTCCGGCAGCATGCGATCGACGATCAGCACGTCGTGCTGGTTGCCTTCCGCCTTGGCGACGCCCTCCCGCCCGGTCAGCGCCACGTCCACCGAATGTCCGAGCGCCGAGAGACGGCTCGAGACGATCTGCGCCATGGCGGCGTCGTCTTCGATGAGGAGAAGGTTCATGGCCATGCCCGCGGACATCTCTGATCCTCTTCTAGATACATCGCCGCTTCGCGTGGGCAAAGTCTAGACGCAGGCGGGCAGGCAAACACGTGAATTGCTCGTAATGCTGCGGGCTCCCGGCGCGCCCGCGGCGGATCGGGCAAAGAAAAAGCCGCCCGAAGGCGGCTTTTCCGACACCGGCAAAGGTGCGACCGATCAGCGCGAGTAGAACTCGACCACCAGGTTCGGCTCCATCTGCACCGCGTAGGGCACTTCCGAGAGGGTCGGAATGCGGCCGTACTTGGCGGTCATCTTGGAGTGATCGACCTCGATGTAGTCGGGAACGTCACGCTCGGCGAGCTGCGAGGCCTCGAGGACCACGACGAGCTGCTTGGAGGCTTCCTTCACCTCGACCACGTCGCCCGGCTTCACGAGGTAGCTGGCGATGTTCACGCGGCGGCCGTTGACCCGGATGTGACCGTGGTTGACGAACTGGCGGGCGGCGAACGGGGTGGCCACGAACTTGGACCGATAGACGACCGCGTCGAGACGGCGCTCCAGCAGGCCGATCAGGTTCTCACCCGAGTCGCCCTTCATGCGGATCGCTTCCTCGTAGTACTTGCGGAACTGCTTCTCGGAGATGTTGCCGTAGTAGCCCTTTAGCTTCTGCTTGGCGCGCAGCTGCGTGCCGAAGTCGGAAAGCTTGCCCTTGCGGCGCTGGCCGTGCTGGCCGGGGCCGTACTCACGGCGGTTGACCGGGCTCTTCGGGCGGCCCCAGATGTTCTGCCCGAGGCGGCGGTCGATCTTGTACTTGGCTTCTGCGCGCTTCGTCATCGCGGTTCCTCTGTATGACGAATTTCGAGGAACGCGCCCTCCTCTCCCGGTCTCCCGGGCGACAGGCCCGGCGCGAGCGTTCGCGATGGACCACGGGTGCGTTAAATGAAGCGCGGGCCCGTGAAGGCCCGCGCTGGCTGGGTCTCTAGTGGATGGGTCCGGGCCTGTCAACCCAGCGGGGCGCCCTCAGGCGACCGGCACCGGGTCGATGACGACCGTGGCGAGCCCCCGCTCGGCCAGCGCTCGTCGCAGCGCATCGCCGAGCTCGGCTCCGCCGGTGAAGACGGCCACGCTCTCCTCGTCGCCCTCATGGCCGAGCAGAGGCAGGCCGATGAGGTTGGTGACCCGCCGCGCGATGGCCGGCGCCGGGTCGATCCAGGTCACGGGCCAGGGTGCCAGCCGCTCCAGGCTGTCCGACAGCAGCGGATAGTGGGTGCATCCGAGCACGACGACGTCGGTCGGCGCCCCGTCGGTCGGGAAGCACGGCATCAGTTCGGGCGCGATCGCGTCGTCCTCGACGGGTTCCCCCCGCAGCCTGGCCTCGGCGAGCGAGGCCAGCCGGGTGGAGCCCACCAGCGTCACCCGGCAATCGCCGGCGAAGGAGCGGATGAGCTCCTGCGTGTAGTCGCGCTTCACCGTGCCCGGCGTGGCCAGGACGGCGACGTGGCGCGTGCGCGAACGCTCGACCGCCGGCTTGATGGCCGGGACCGTGCCGACGAACGGAACCGCGAAGCGGGCCCGCAGCGCGGGCAGGACCAGCGTCGAGGCGGTGTTGCACGCCACGACCACCAGGTCCGGCGCATGGGCCAGGATGAGGCGCGCCATCACGTTGACGACGCGCTTCACGAGTTCGCCCTCCTCCCAGCGCCCATACGGGAAGCCAGCGTCGTCGGCGGCGTAGACGAAGCGTGCGTCCGGACGGGCCCGCACGATCTCCTTGAAGACGGTGAGGCCGCCCAGTCCGGAATCGAACACGAGGATGGTGGGAGGCCGGGCGGGCAACGGCGCCGGGGTGGCGTGGACCGTGCCCGCGAGGAGGTCGACCCGCATGGCTTTGCCTGCTGGATGAGGAGGCCGCGATCGGCGGCGATGGACCATCAGACGCCCATGGTGGTTAACGCGCGGTCACCATGCCCGGCACGAGCCCTGGCTGCCGCTCCCTTGAACCCATGCCCGCCGCGGGTCAAGCCGCAGAGCCGAGGGCGGCCTCGGCCGCGGCCCGGCCGGCCAGCGTCGCTCCGCCCACGGTCATGGAGCCGGGCCCGGCCGTCGCCTCACCGGCGAAGAACAGGCGCTCGCCGACGGGGCGGCCGAGCGCGGCCCGCGCCGACAGGTGCCCCGGCGCGGCGACCGAGTAGGATCCCCGGGCCCAGGGGTCGCTCACCCAGTCGGCCAGCTTGCCGGCGACCACCTGGCCGCGCACCCGCTCGCCGAGGATGCCGGCGAGCACGTCCGTGGCATGCGCCACGGCCGCCGCCTCGCCGCGGGCGACGAGCTCCCGCGCCGGGTCGCCGCCGATGGTGGCGACGATGAGGTCGCGGTCGTAGGGGAAACACTCGAACACGAAGCCGGAGCGGATCTCGAACAGGTCGGCGGGCGACGGGAGGCCCAGGCGATCGCGCCCGACCGCCAGGGCGACCTTGGTGAGCGCGCCGCCGTGAAGGCGTTCCAGGGCGGCCCGATGCTCCGCCGGCAGCACCGGATCGAAGCGGATGCCCTGGGCCAGCACTCCGACGGGGACGGTCACGACCGCCTTGTCCGCCTTCACCGTGCCTTTCGGGGTCTCCGCCTCCACGCCCCCGCTTCCCCAGCGAAGGGCGTGGACCGGCGCCTCGAGGGTCACCGGCAACCACTGGCCACTGCGCGCCACCAGCGTGCCGTAGCCTTCGCGGACCGTGTCGTCGGCGCCTTCCCACTGCGCCATGATGTCGGCGACGCTGACGTTGTGCGGCTCCTCGCCGATAGCCTGCTGGGCGTAGCGCAGGGCCACCCAGCGCTCCATCTCGTCGCCCGGGGCGACCACGTCGGCGACGGACCGGTCGGCCCCCTCGACGTCGAGCGCTTCCATGCGGTCCCAGAGCCGGTGGCGTGCGGCGTTGCGCTCGTCGCGGAACGCGTCGGCCAGCGGGCTCGTCCCGTCGAAGCCCCGCCCTCCGCCCCAACCGCGATGGCGGGTCAGGGGCACGCCCAGCCCCTCCGCGATGCCGACCCAAGGATTGCGCTCGCGGAAATGGATGTAGGCGGCGCCCGCATCGAAGATCTGGCCGCCGACGGAATCGGTGAAGGCCCGCCCGCCGATCCGCTTGCGCGCCTCCAGGACGGTCACCGTCCGGCCGGCGGCGATCAGGCGTTCGGCGGCCGCGAGCCCGGCCGCCCCCGCGCCGACGACGATCACGTGGCGCCCGTCCCCCGTGCCGGTGCGGACGGCGGGCGCCGCGGGCGACACCGGGGCGTCGCCCGTCACGCGCCGTCTCCCGAACCGCCCGCGTCGGTCGCAGGCTTGGCCGGACGGGTCCCCGGCGGGGTCTGCTTGGGCCCCCGGCGCGGACGCGTCTGGGGCGTGTCGCGCGGCCCCTCGACGAGGCGAACCACCATGCCGCGCCAGGTGCGCACGTCCTGCTCCGTCAGGGCCATCCGGTGGAACATGTTGCGCAGGTTGCGGCTCATCACCGGTTTCTTGTGCTCGGGCCGGAAGAACCCGCGGCGTTCGAGTTCGCTCTCCAGGTACTCGAAGAAGGACATCACCATGTCGCGCTTCGCCGGAGGCCATTTCGGCTTGTATTCGAAAGGCAGCGCCTTCTGGCCGGCCTCCATCCAGGCATAGCCCAGGATCAGCACGGCCTGCGCGAGGTTCAGCGAGGCATAGGCCGGGTTCACCGGGTAGGTCAGGATGGCGTCGGCGAGCGCGATGTCGTCGTTCTCCAGGCCGGTGCGCTCGCGCCCGAACAGGACGCCGGCTTTCTCGCCCGCGCCCAGCCGGGCCTGCAGGACGGGTCCGGCCTCGGCCGGGCCGACGACGATCTTGCCCTGCCCGCGCTCGCGCGCCGTCGTGGCGTAGACGAAGTCGAGGTCGGCGATGGCCTCCTGCACGCTGGGGAAAATGCGGGCCGCGTCGAGAATGAACTCCGCCCCGGCCGCCGCCGCCCGCGCCTTGGCGTGCAGCCAGCGCTCCCGGGGACGCACGAGGCGAAGCTCGGAGAGTCCGAAATTGGCCATGGCGCGGGCGGCCATGCCGATGTTCTCGCCGAGCTGCGGCTCGACGAGGATGACGGCCGGCCCCCCTTCCAGCATGGGCCGCGTGTGATCGGTTCCCGCTCCGGGCATGCGCATGCGTCTCCGTTGTGGATCGGGATGCATGTAGCGCATCCCCGGCGCGGGGGGGAGCAGCGCAACCGCAGAATTCACCTCGCGGGAACAATGCCCCCGGCGTGCCGTTCGCTTCCCATGGCCCGCCAGCCGGGCAAGGAAACGATCGAGGTCCTCCCGTGACACGCACGCTCATCCCCGCCCGGCCGATCCTGGCCGTCCTGGCCACGCTGGCCGCGGCTTGCCCCGCCGTCGCGCAGAACCAGGCCCCTGCCCAGCCCGGCCCGTCCGCGGGCGCCGGGGCCGGCGCGCCCGGCCAGCCCTCATCCGACATGCGGGGCGGCCCGGTGGCCCCCTCGGCCGATCCGGCGAGCCCGGGCGAGATGTTCCGCGCCGAGCAGGAGATCGGCGAATGGCGGGGAAGCAAGCTGGTCGGCCTCGACGTGCTCGGCGCCGACGGTCAGAAGATCGCCGACATCCGCGACGTGCTCGTCAAGCAGGATGGCCGGATCACAGCCGTCGTCCTGGGCGTCGGTGGCGTGCTGGGCCTCGGCGAGCGGCTCGTGGCCGTTCCGTTCGAGCGGCTGGAGCTCGCGGCCCGGACGCTGGCCTCGACGAAGCAGCCCATGGCCAACCCCGAGACGGCGCGGACCGGCGCCAATCCCGAAGTCACGGGAGCCGTGACCGGCGGAAGCACGCGGGACGCCTTCATCACCCGCGGCGGCGCACCTGACCACGTGATCCTGCGCGTCGACAGGAAGACGCTCGAGGCCGCGCCTCGCTTCCAGTATGCCGGTCGAGGCTCCGCCACCGGGCCCGAGCCTTCCGCGCCCGCCGGCACCTCGGGGATGAAGGATCCCCCGCCCGCGACGCCCCCGCAGGACCAGCCGAAGATGCAGTAGCCCCCGCCCGTCCGGGCCGGGGCCCTGCCCCCGGTCCCCGACGCTTCTTCCAAAGGCGCGCTTTCACGGCTCCGGAGCCGGTGCTATGAGGAGCCCGACCCGTTCCGCCCCTTGTGGGCGGCCCCGAGCGCCCTAGTTGGAGAAGGTTGATTGGCGATGGCGAAGATCAAGGTGGCGAATCCGGTCGTCGAGCTCGACGGCGACGAGATGACCCGGATCATCTGGCACTACATCCGTGACAAGCTGATCCACCCCTATCTCGACATCGACCTGCAGTATTTCGACCTCTCGGTCGAGAACCGCGACGCCACCAACGACCAGGTCACGGTCGACAGCGCCAACGCCATCAAGAAGGTCGGCGTCGGCGTGAAGTGCGCCACGATCACGCCCGACGAAGGCCGCGTGAAGGAGTTCAATCTCAAGGAGATGTGGAAGTCGCCCAACGGCACCATCCGCAACATCCTGGGCGGCGTGATCTTCCGCGAGCCGATCATCTGCAAGAACGTGCCGCGCCTCGTGCCCGGCTGGACGCAGCCGATCGTGGTGGGCCGCCATGCCTATGGCGACCAGTACCGCGCCACCGACTTCAAGGTGCCCGGCAAGGGCCGCCTCACGGTGAAGTTCGAGGGTGACGACGGCACGGTCATCGAGAAGGAGGTGTTCAAGTTCCCGGACGCCGGCGTCGCGATGACCATGTACAACCTGGACGAGTCGATCCGCGACTTCGCCCGGGCTTCCCTGAACTACGGCCTGATGCGCAAGTATCCGGTGTATCTCTCCACGAAGAACACGATCCTGAAGGCCTATGACGGGCGCTTCAAGGACATCTTCGAGGAGGTCTACCAGGCCGAGTTCAAGGACAAGTTCAAGGCGGCCGGCATCACCTACGAGCACCGCCTCATCGACGACATGGTCGCCTCGGCGCTGAAGTGGTCGGGCGGCTACGTGTGGGCCTGCAAGAACTACGACGGCGACGTGCAGTCCGACACCGTGGCGCAGGGCTTCGGCTCGCTCGGCCTCATGACCTCGGTCCTGATGACGCCGGACGGCCAGACGGTGGAAGCGGAAGCCGCGCACGGCACCGTGACCCGCCACTACCGCCAGCATCAGAAGGGCGAGGAGACCTCGACCAACTCGATCGCCTCCATCTTCGCCTGGACGCGTGGCCTCAGCCACCGCGCCAAGCTCGACGGCAACGCCGACCTGGCGAAGTTCGCCGCGACGCTCGAGAAGGTCTGCGTGGACACGGTCGAGTCCGGCTTCATGACGAAGGACCTCGCGCTCCTCGTCGGCGCCGACCAGAAGTGGCTCTCCACGACCGGCTTCCTCGACAAGATCGACGAGAACCTGAAGAAGGCCATGGCCTGAGGCCAGGCGTTCCCCACGCTTCGAAAGGCGGGCCTCGGCCCGCCTTTTTTGTTGGGCGTCCTTGCGGTGGTGCGTCCTTCGACACGCAGCCTCTGGCGGCCGCTCAGGATGAGGACCTTTGGGGATGCGCGAACAACAGTGTTCCTCATCCTGAGCAGGCCGCGCGGCGGCCGTGACGAAGGACGCAGGACCCCTCAGCCGGTTTCGTTCTCTGAACCAGGTGGCGGCTTGCTGTAGTCCGGCGCGACCACGGTGTCCTTTCCCGCGGCGCGGCTGCGGGCGACGTCGTGGATGCGGCCGGCAAGGTCCGGGCGCTGGGCCATGAGGATGCGCAGGTCGGCGGCGTCCAGCACCAGGAGCTGGGAGCGGACGGTGGCCCGCACGGTCGCCGTGCGGCGGGTGTTCTTGAGGACGGCGATCTCGCCGAAGAACTGGCCCTCGCCCAGCACGTGGTGCCGGCCATGGGGGAGCTCGATCTCGACCTGGCCCGACGCGATGAAGTACATCGCGTGGCCCATTTCGCCGCGGCGCACGATGATCTCGCCGGCCTCCGCGGCCCGCGACCGCAGCAGGCGCATGATCTGCGCGACCTCCTCGGCCCCGAGGTCGGCGAACAGCGGCACCCGGGCGATCATGCCCCAGGTGACCACGAACTCCCGCCGGTGGATCACCTCCGAGAAGGCGGTGGCGATGATGCCGACCGGCAGGGCGAGCATGACGAGACCCATGACGGCGGTCATGGACGCCACGACCTTTCCCAGCGCGGTCACCGGGACCACGTCGCCATAGCCGACCGTGGTGAGCGTGATCATCGCCCACCACATGGCATCGGGGATGGTGCCGAACTTGTCCGGCTGGGCATGCCGCTCGACGAGGTGCATCACCGAGGCCGCGGCGATGACGAGGCCCATCAGGATCACGAGGCAGGCCGCCAAGGCGCGCCGCTCCTCGTGGATCGCCTCGAACAGGGAGCGCAGGCCCGGCGAGTAGCGGGCCAGCTTCAAGAACCGCAGCAACCGGAAAACGATGAAGCCCCGGAAGTCGGCTGGGATGACGAGCCCGAGGTAGAACGGCAGGACGGTCAGGAGGTCGACGATCGCGCCGCCCGTGAGCACGTAGGCGCGACGGGCCCGCCAGGGCGGGAGGTGCCGGAAAGGCGGGTACTCGACGGCTGCCCAGACCCTGAGGCCGTATTCGAGCGTGAACACGATCATCGCGGTGTATTCGACGATGTCGAAAACCACGCCGTAGGTGTCGGCGAGGCTCGGCACCGACTCGAGCACGACCGAGCCGACGCTCATCACGATGAAGAAGACGAGAACCGCGTGGATCCGTTGCGACAGGACGTCGCCCGGCTGTGCGTGTTCGAGAACTTCGTAGACCTGGCGCCTCGCGCGCGCCAGGCGCCTGCTCAATCGATGGTTGCCCCGGTTCACGGAGCGCCGAGTGCGGCCTCGATGGAGGCCAGGGCCGCGGCCGCGTTGGCTCCGTCCGGACCGCCGGCCTGGGCCATGTCCGGCCGACCGCCACCACCCTTGCCGCCGAGCTTCTCGGAGCCCAGGCGCACGAGGTCGACGGCGCTGAAGCGGCCGACGAGATCCGGCGTCACCGCCACGACGATGCCCGCCTTGCCGTCCTCCGCCACGCTGACGATGGCGACGACGCCCGAGCCGACCTGCTTCTTGCCTTCGTCGGCCAGGCTCTTGAGGTCGCGCATGTCGATGCCCGACACCGCCCTGGCCAGGAGCTTCACGCCGCCGATGTCGCGCACGGCGTCCGCCGCGCCTGCGCCGCCGCCGCCCATGGCGAGCTTCTTGCGGGTCTCGGCGAGCTCGCGCTCGAGCTTGCGGCGCTCCTCGACGAGGGCCGCGAGGCGATCGCCGACTTCGTTGACCGGAGCCTTGAGAACGCCGGCGAGCCCCTTCAGGCGCTTGCTCTCGCCATCCAGATGCAGGCGCGCGCCCTCACCCGACAGCGCCTCGATGCGGCGCACGCCAGCCGCCACCGCGCCTTCCGCCACGATGGTGACGAGCCCGATGTCGCCCGTGCGGGCCACGTGCGTGCCGCCGCACAGTTCGACCGAATAGGACGTTCCGGCATTGTCGCCGCCCGCGTTCGTCCCCATGGAGACGACGCGCACCTCCTCGCCGTACTTCTCGCCGAAGAGGGCCCGGGCGCCCGAAGCGACGGCGTCGTCGACACCCATCAGCCGCGTCACGACCGGCTCGTTCTGCCGCACGACGCGGTTCACGATCGCCTCGACGCGGGAGAGTTCCTCGTCCGCGATCGGCTTGGGATGCGAGAAGTCGAAGCGAAGGCGCTCGGCCGAGACCATCGAGCCCTTCTGGGCCACGTGGTCGCCCAGCACCTGGCGCAGCGCCTCGTGCAGCAGATGCGTCGAGGAGTGGTTGGAGCGGATCGCGGACCGGCGATCGTGCTCGACCACCAGCTCGACCGCGTCGCCCACCTTCACCGACCCGGCCTCGACCTTCACGTGATGGGCAAAGACGTCGCCGAGCTTCTTCTCGGTGTCGGTGACGCTGAGCAGCATGTCCGGGCCGCTGATGCGACCCGTGTCGCCGACCTGGCCGCCGGACTCCGCATAGAACGGCGTCTGGTTGAGGACGGCGATGCCCTCCTCGCCCGCGTTCAGGCGATCGACCACCGCGCCGCCGCGCAGGAGCGCCGTGACGACGCCCTCGGCCCGCTCCGTGTCGTAGCCCAGGAACTCGGTCGCGCCGACCTTTTCCTTGACCGAGAACCAGACCGCCTCGGTGGCGGCCTCGCCCGAGCCGGCCCACGCCGCCCGCGCCATCTCGCGCTGCTTCTGCATGGCGGCGTTGAAGCCGTCCACGTCCACCGCCACGCCGCGCGAGCGCAGCGCGTCCTGCGTCAGGTCGAGCGGGAAGCCATAGGTGTCGTAGAGGGTGAAGGCGACGTCGCCGCGCAGGCTCTGGCCCTCCGACAGGTCCTTCGCCTCGGCCTCGAGGATCGACAGGCCGCGCTCCAGCGTCTTGCGGAAGCGGGTTTCCTCCAGGCGCAGGGTCTCGGTCACCAGCGGCTCGGCGCGGACCAGCTCGGGATAGGCATGGCCCATCTCGCGCACCAGCGCCGGCACGAGCCTCCACATCACGGGCTCGCGCGCGCCCAGCAGCTCGGCGTGGCGCATGGCCCGGCGCATGATGCGCCTCAGCACGTAGCCGCGGCCCTCGTTGGACGGCAGGACGCCGTCGGCCACGAGGAACGAGGACGCGCGCAGGTGGTCGGAGATGACCTTGTGGCTCGCCTTCTGCGGACCGTCGGGATCGACGCCGGTGACCTCGGCGACCGCGCGGATGAGACCGCGCATGAGGTCGGTCTCATAGTTGTCGTGCGTGCCCTGCAGCACCGCCGAGATGCGCTCCAGCCCCATGCCGGTGTCGATCGAGGGCTTGGGCAGCGTGATCCGCTCGCCCGGCGCCAGCTGCTCGAACTGCATGAAGACCAGGTTCCAGATCTCGATGAACCGGTCGCCGTCCTGGTCGGGGGAGCCGGGAGGCCCGCCGGGGATGTGGTCGCCGTGGTCGTAGAAGATCTCGGAGCACGGTCCGCACGGGCCCGTATCGCCCATCGCCCAGAAATTGTCGGAGGTCGGGATGCGGATGATCTTGCTGTCGGGCAGGCCGGCGATCTTCTTCCACAGGGCGAAGGCTTCGTCGTCCTCGTGGTAGACCGTGACCGTGAGACGGTCCTTCGGCAGGCCGAACTCCTTCGTCACCAGGTTCCAGGCGAGCTCGATCGCGCGGTCCTTGAAATAGTCGCCGAAGGAAAAATTCCCCAGCATCTCGAAGAAGGTGTGGTGCCGGGCGGTGTAGCCGACATTGTCCAGGTCGTTGTGCTTGCCCCCCGCGCGCACGCACTTCTGCGAGGTGGCCGCGGTCGAATAGGGGCGCTTCTCGACACCCGTGAAGACGTTCTTGAACTGCACCATCCCGGCGTTCGTGAACATCAGGGTCGGGTCGTTGCGCGGAACGAGCGGGCTCGAGGCCACGATCTCGTGGCCGTTGCGCCCGAAATAGTCGAGGAAGGTCGATCGGATCTCGTTTACGCCGCTCATCGGACCGGAACTCGTTGATGCTGCAGGAACGACGGCTTTTCCGCCGCGAATGTCGTCTTCTAGAGGCGCGCCCACGAGAAGTCGAGAGCCCGCCCGGCGCGCGGGCCCCGCCGAGCCCGTGCTAGCCTCGAGCGGCCACGCGAGTGGCTCCGTCCTGGTCCCATGCTTTTCCGACAGGACGCATCTCGACATTTGAGAACGCAAGGATTGACCCATGAACCATAACCCGACCGTCGACCTGATCGAGGCGCTGGGCCGCGGCATCGCGGAACCGGCGGACGTCGCGGCCATGCTGCGCAGCCGCGGTATCGACAGCCTCGAAGACCTGTTCGCCGCCTTGCGCGAGGCACGAGGACCAGAGGCCCCCGACGAGGCCCATGTTCCCCTCTCGCTGACCCGCGAGCGGCCGTCCGCCCGAGGGCTCGCGGCCAAGCGCCCTCTCAAGCCGCGCCTGCCCGTCCTGATGAACGGAACCCTCTACGATCCGACGGATTTCGCCTCCCGGCAGGTCCGGCCGCTTCACCTCGTCTGGGCCGGGTGGCAGCAGTTCGTCGCCATCGACAACGACGACGTGATCCAAACCTGGTGGCGCGTGAACTGGCTCGACTCGCTCAACCGCGCCCTCGCGCCCTACGAGGACGATCCGAGCGTTTCAAAGCCGTACAAGCCGGGCACCGGCGCTCCGCCCCCCGCGCCGCCCGCCGGCCAGAAGCCCCCGCCTCCGCCGTCTCCCGATCCGGGGTGGACGTTCGACCTGAAGCAGGCCCAGTTTTTCGAGCATGAGAACCTGACCGGCAGGAACCTCCCGCTGGAGCGAAATCGAGGCTTCTACGACCTGACCAAGGCGCGGCGCGGCGTGCTGCAGGATTGGAACGACGCGATTTCCTCGCTGTACATGCCCTCCGGCGTCTGCGTCCTGCATGAGCACATCCATTGGAGCGGACAAACGCTGACGCTCAACATTCCGCCCCAGGCAGGATGGCGGGCCGAGCGCGACCTGCGTCAGATGGCTCATCTGACAACGGCGGACTGGAACGACAGGGCCTCCTCCATCGAGTTCTGGTGATCGCCCCAAAAACGAAGAGGGCGCCGTCGCCGGCGCCCTCCCCTGCTCACCGTGTGTCGCCCACGGCGTCAGGCTTCGCCCTCGTCGAGATCCTCGGCGGAGGGATCGATGTTCTCCAGGATGCGCTCGGCCAGGAGGCCGGCATTCTGGCGGATCTGCGCCTCGATGCGGGAGGCGACGTCCGGGTTCTGCTTGAGGAAGCCCTTGGCGTTCTCGCGGCCCTGGCCGAGGCGCTGGCTGTCGTAGGAGAACCAGGCGCCGGACTTCTCGACGATGCCGGCCTTCACGCCGAGATCGACGAGTTCGCCGACCTTGGACACGCCTTCGCCGTACATGATGTCGAACTCGACCTGCTTGAAGGGCGGGGCCACCTTGTTCTTGACCACCTTCACGCGGGTCGTGTTGCCCACGACCTCCTCGCGGTCCTTGATGGCGCCGATGCGGCGGATGTCGAGGCGGACCGAAGCGTAGAACTTGAGCGCGTTGCCGCCGGTGGTCGTCTCCGGCGAGCCGTACATCACACCGATCTTCATGCGGATCTGGTTGATGAAGATGACCATCGTGTTGGAGCGCGAGATCGAGGCCGTGAGCTTGCGCAGCGCCTGGCTCATCAGGCGCGCCTGCAGGCCCGGCTGGACCTCGCCCATCTCGCCCTCGATTTCCGCGCGCGGCACGAGAGCCGCGACGGAGTCGACCACGAGCACGTCGATGGCGCCGGAGCGCACCAGCGTGTCGCAGATCTCCAGCGCCTGCTCGCCCGTGTCGGGCTGCGAGATCAGCAGGTCCTCGAGATTGACGCCCAGCTTGCGGGCATAGACCGGATCCAGCGCGTGCTCGGCGTCGATGAAGCCGCACACGCCACCCTTCTTCTGGGCTTCGGCGACGGTGTGAAGCGCGAGCGTCGTCTTGCCCGACGATTCCGGCCCGTAGATCTCGATCACGCGTCCGCGCGGCAGGCCGCCGACGCCCAGTGCGATATCGAGGCCCAGCGAACCCGTGGAGACGGTCTCGATCTCGACCGCCTTCTCGTTCTTGCCGAGCCGCATGATGGAGCCCTTGCCGAACGCGCGCTCGATCTGGGAGAGCGCTGCATCAAGGGCTTTTGCCTTGTCCATGGATTGACCTTCGACGAGTCGGAGCGACGGTTGCGACATGACGTGGCGTCCTTATGGCACGAGCGCGGAACGAGTCTCAACGGATTGGATGCACGATGATTTTCATGGTTTGTTCTAATCCGCAAGTTCTTTTTTTGTTCTCGTTCACGACCACGGAAACACCATTCGAAAAGTGAGTCTTTGCAACGGGTTTGCGGACGGCTCGGCGAAGTTGAATCGAGGGGCCGACCCGGCGTCGGCGCCGATTCACCTTCTCTTCACCATGGCGACGCAGCCGAGGGCGAATCACCACGCCGGCCCCTGATCGGCCGGCGCCTTTGCTGCCAGGGCCCAGTGCCCATGCGGCGAGAAGCCGGTGCGCGGCGTCTCGCGCGCTGCCCTAGCCCAGCGCCTTCTTCACCTCTTCGATCATCTTCTGCAGCGTGAAGGGCTTGGGCAGGAAGCCGAAGGTCTCGCCTTCCGGAAGGTTGCGGCTGAAGGCCTCCTCCGCGTAGCCCGAGCAGAAGATGATCTTGGCGGTGATGCCCTTGCGGCGCAGCTCGCCCAGCATGGTGGGCCCGTCCATCTCCGGCATGACCACGTCGGAGACGATGAGGCTGATCGGTCCGTCGTGCTCCTCCACCACGTGGAGCGCATCGATGCCGGAGGACGCCTCGAGGACCCTGTAGCCGTGCCGGGCTAGCGCCCGCGCGCCGAAGGCCCGCACGGCTTCCTCGTCCTCGACCAGGAGCACGGTCTCGCTGCCGGTGAGGTCGGGCTTGGCCGGCGGATCGGCCTGCACCGGAGCCGGCGTGGCTCCCGTGACCGCGCCGTTCTCCGCCACCTTCACCGCCGGCTTGTCCTTGGCCTCGGCCTGGCCGTCCACCACCGCCTCGCCCACGTGCCGCGGCAGGTAGATGCGGAACACGGTGCCCTTGCCGACCTCGCTGTCGCAGAAGATGAAGCCCTCGGACTGCTTTACGAAGCCATAGACCATGGATAGGCCGAGGCCCGTCCCCTTCCCCACTTCCTTGGTGGTGAAGAAGGGCTGGAAGATCTTGTCGATGATCTCCTTAGGGATGCCCGACCCCGTGTCCCCCACCTCGATGGCGACGTAGTCGGCGGCCGGCATCACCGCCTCGCCGACGTCCGCCGCCTCGGCGGCGGTGACGTTGCGGGTGCGCAGCGACAGCACGCCCCCATTGGGCATCGCGTCGCGGGCGTTCACGGCCAGGTTGACGATCACCTGCTCGAACTGGATCAGGTCGGCCCGCACCGGCCACAGATCGCGCCCGTGCTTCACGTCGAGCGAGATGCGCTCGCCGACGAGCTTCTTGATCAGCATGGTGAGGTCGGTCAGCACCTCGCCGAAATGCATGACCTGGGGCCGCAGCGTCTGCCGGCGCGAGAAGGCGAGCAGGTGCCGCACCAGGCTCGCGGCCCGGTTGGCGTTCTGCTTGATCTGCATGATGTCGTCGAAGGACGGATCCGTCGGCCGGTGGTTCACCAGCAGCAGGTCGGCGTAGCCGATGATGCCCTGCAGCACGTTGTTGAAGTCGTGCGCCACGCCGCCGGCGAGCTCGCCCACCGCCTGCATCTTCTGCGCCTGGGCGAACTGGGCCTGCAGCGCCCGCTGGTCGGTGGTGTCGAGCGCGTAGACGATGGCCGCCTCGCCGTCCTCGCCGTTCTCGACGGAGGTCACGAAGAAGCGCGCCGACCGGTTGGCGTCCATCACGAGCGACAGCTCGACCGGGGCGATGTCCCCCGCCCCGGCGGCCGCCTGCGCCACGGCCTGCGTCAGGCTCTCGCGATCGCGCTCGGAGACGACCGAGAGGATGGAGCGGGCCTCCGCCATATCCTGGCCCTTGAAGGCCGCGCCGAAGAGCTTGGCGAACAGGCCGTTCGAGCGCGCGATCCGGCCGTTGCGGTCGATCGTGGCGATGGCCAGCGGCGAATTGTTGAAGAAGCGCGCGAAACGCACCTCGGCGGCGCGCTGGCCCTCCGCCACGTCCTCCCCGGCCGACCGGTTGAGGATGAGCGTGCGCGAGGCTCCCGGCGTGCCGTCGTAGCCGTAGGCGACCCGGTGGAAGACCCGCACGGGCAGCGGATGCCCGCCGCGCCGGCGCAGGTCGAGATCGTGGGTCTCGGTGCGCACCTCGCCCGCCCCGCCCGGAACGCCGGACAGGAGCGCGGCCCCTTCCCCGGGGACGAGATCGCGCAGCTTGAGGCCGCCCGGCCCGAACTGGGCGAGGTCGTAGTCGAGCCAGCCCGCCAGCGTCGCGTTCATATAGATGATTTCGCCGCCGGCATCGACGGAGAGGAACCCCGCCGGCGCCTGGTCGAGATAGTCGATCGCGTGCTGCAACTCCTGGAAGACGTTCTCCTGGCGCTTGCGGTCGCGGGTGACGTCGGCGACCGTCCACACCGCGGCCCGGACGCCGTCCGGCTGTTCCAGCGGCCGCACCCGGATGCGGTACCAGGCCGCCCCGTCGAACCCGCCGAGCGGCGGCGACAGCCGCACCTCCTCCGAGGCGGGGCGCATGTCGCGCGCCGCCTGGGCCAGCCTGTAGATCGCCTCCGACACGTCCGAGGCGCCGGTGAAGAGGCGCTCCACCGTCAGGAGGTTTTCCGTTCCGGTGGTTCCGGCGAGGCGCTGGTAGGCCTCGTTGGCGTAGACGACGCGCCCGTCCGTATCGACGATGATCACGCCTTCGGACGCCGTGTCGACGACGGCCTTGGTGGTGTCGTTGCGCGTGGTGCGCCCGGCGAACTCGATGATTCCGACGGCACCGGCGAACAGGGCGAAGACGCCCATCACCGCCAGGAGCGCGAGGAGCCCGATGATGAGCGGCTGCGCCTTCTCGCTGGCGAGCAGGGAGACGGCGATGCCGGCACCCACGAGCGCGCCGGCGAGCGCCAGCAGCAGGCCCGCATGGCCCGCTCGCGGCATGCGCCCGGCCCCCGTCGGCGCAGCCCTTGAGCTCGGCGACTGGGTGCTCGTTGTCGCCTCAAGGGACGCGTTCTTCACCATGCTCGACCCGTCCGCCACCGTCACGACACCCTCCTGCGCAGGCGCATGACGTAGCCGATCACTTCGGCCACGGCCTTGTAGTGCTCGACCGGAATGTCCTGATCCAGATCGACGGCCTTGTAAAGCGCACGCGCCAGGGGCGGATTTTCAACCACGGGAACCCCGTTTCCCTCCGCGACGGCACGGATCCGGAGCGCCACCGCATCGAGGCCCTTGGCCACGCAGATGGGCGCGGCCATGCCGCGATCATATTGTAGAGCCACCGCATAGTGGGTCGGGTTCATCACGACGACGGTGGCTTTCGGAACCTTGGCCATCATGCGGCGCCGCGATGCCTGGGCGCGCAGCTGCCGGAGCTTGGCCTTGATCTCGGGATTGCCTTCCGTCTCCTTGTACTCTTCCTTGATGTCCCGCTTGGTCATCTTCTGGCGATTGTACCAGGTGATGCGCTGATAGATGTAGTCGCCGCCGGCCAGGAAGGCGTAGATGGCCAGGACGGCCCCCATCAGCTTCAGCGCCTCGTAGCGCGTGGCGGGTAGCAGATGGGTCACGTCGAGAATCACCAGGGATTCGAGACGTCCCCGCTCGGGCCACAGCACATAGGCCATCGCGGTGCCCACCGCGCCGAGCTTCACCAGGCCCTTGATCAGCTGGACGACGGCTTCCTTGCCGAAGATCCGCTTGAACCCCGACAGCGGCGAGATGCGGGCGAGCTGGGGCGTCAGCGGCTCGACCGTGAAGATCGGCCGGTGCTGGATCATGCTGCCGACGAGCCCGCTCAGCAGCAGCACGACGAAGGGGAAGGCCATGGCCGCCAGCGCGACCAGGATGGCGTGGGTGCCGAACGCCTGCAGCCCGGCGGCATCGGTCGGATAGCGGTGCAGGTTGCCCAGCATGCCGCGCAGGCCCGAGGTAAGGGTGGACGCGGAATCGCCGCTCATCGTCATGAGCGCCAGCGTGCCGCCGGCCAGCACGAACCAGGTGCTGACCTCGATCGAGCGGGCCGTGTCGCCGCGCTCGATGGCCTGTTCGAGCCGTCGTAACGTAGGGTCTTCTGTCTGGTCCTCGCGGTCGTCGGTCTCGGCCATGGCCGTTCACCGTGCCACGAAGGGGGCCAGGAGGTCGGCGACCTCCCTGAGGAAGCCCGTCATCATCAGGCCGATGACGCTTCCCAGGATCAGGAACCCGATCAGGATCGTCGCCGGCATGCCCAGGAAGAACACCTGCAACGAGGGCATGAGGCGCGACAGCACCCCCAGGCCCAGGTTGAACAGGATGCCGAACACGATGAAGGGCGCGGCGATCTGCACCGCGATCGAGAAGCCCTTGGCCATCGTGCTCAGCGCCAGGCGCGCCGCATCGCCGGTGTCGGGCGAAAGGCCGGGCGGCAGCACGCCGTAGGATCCGCGGATCGCCGCGATGACCACGTGGTGCGCGTCGGTGGCGAACAGCAGCGCCACGCCGAGCAAGGTGAGGAAGTTGCCGAGCGCCGCCGCCTGGCCACCCTGGGTCGGATCCACCGTCTCGGCGAAGGCCAGCCCGAGCGATTGCGACACGAAATTGCCGGCGGTCTGCAGGCTCGCCACCACCAGCCGGCCGGTGATCCCGATCATCAGGCCGATGGCGAGTTCCACCAGCATCAGCCCGAAGACGGTGTCGGGCCGCAGCCCCTGCTGCGGCAGGAGAGGCTGGACGACGGGCATCAGGGCGAGCGTCATGAACACGGCGAGGGCGAGCCGGGTGCGCGCCGGCAGGAGGCTCTCGCCCACGGCGGGCAGCAGCATCATGAGCACGCCGACGCGCGCGAAGACGAGCATGAACAGGGCCGCAACCGGTACGCCGAGCGTGAAGCTCATCGTGTCTCCCGCCGCACGGTCGCTGCGCCTGGCGGTGCGCCCGCGGACAGGCGGGGCGAGGACCGGCCCGGTCCAGGCGGCGACGGCGGCCGCCATTCTAGCCGCCCGTCGCGATTCGCGCCGCGATCCGCGTCATGTAGGCGGCGAGAGCGTCGCCCATGAAGGGCAACAGCAGGATCATCGCCAGCCCGACGGCGATGATCTTGGGCACGTACACGACCGTCTGCTCCTGGATCTGGGTCAGGGCCTGCACCAGCGAGATGACCACGCCGATGACCAGCGCGATGAGCATGAGGGGACTGGCGACCTTGAGGAAGGTCATGATGCCGTCGCGGGCGACGTCGAGGAGCTCGGGGCCTGTCATGGTGGCGGCTCCTCAGATCGGCATGCGCATGATGTCCTCGTAGGCCGCGATCACCTTGTCGCGCACGGCCACGAGCGTCTGCAGGGCGGCTTCCGATTCGGCCACCGCGGTGACCACGTCGACCATGTCCGCCTTGCCCTGCGTTGCGGCCACCGCCTGCGCGTCGGCCTGCCGGCCCGACTGGGCCACGGAATCGAGCACCTGGCTCAGGGCCTGGGCGAAGCTCGGACCGCCGGCATTGGGGCCCGACAAGCCCGGAAGGCCGCCCGAGCCCCCGTTCGGCGTTGCCAGACGCTGCATGGCAGCATAGGCGCCTGCGGCAGAGGTGGGGTTCGGCATGGTCTCACGTCCTTCTGGTCGCGATCGTCAGAAAAGGGTCAGGCGCGCAGGATCTCGATCGTACGGCTGAGCATGCGGCGGGTGGCGCCGATGACGTTCAGGTTGGCCTCGTAGCTGCGCTGGGCCTGGCGCATGTCCATCTGCTCGACCAGCGGATCGACGTTGGGAAGCTTCACGTTGCCGGTCGCGTCGGCGCCCGGGTTGCCCGGCTCGTAGCGTGACTTGAACGGGGTCTTGTCCTTGGCCACCCGCCCCAGCGCCACCGTGTCGGCCTCGAGCTCTCGGTCGAGCTTGTGCTGGAACGTGGCGATCTTGCGCCGGTAGGGATCACCTCCCGGCTTGGCGGCCGTCGAATCGGCGTTGGCGAGGTTTTCCGAGATGACCCGGATGCGGCCGGCCTGGGCCTTGAGGCCCGAAGCCGCGATGGCGATGGAACGTAGGAAGTCCATGGCGGTTTCTCAAGCCTTCTTGCCGACGGCGATCAACAGCAGCCCGAGGCTCTTGCTGTAGAGCGTTGCCGCTGTCTGGAAATCCATCTGGGTCTGGGCGACCTTGAGCATCTCGTCTTCGAGGGTCACGGCATTGCCTGAGGGTTCCGTCTCGAACTTGGCTGCCCCCTTGGCCCCGGGCACCCCGCCTCCGGCCGTCGCGCCGATGTGGGCCGCCGACGTCGTGGCGACCGTGACGCCCAGCGAGCCGCTGGACTGCGCCTTCAGGTCGCGCGGCTTGAAGCCGGGCGTGTCGGCATTGGCCACGTTCTGCGCCAACAGTTTCTGGCGAGACTGCAGCCACTGCATGCGCCCCTTCAGCTGCTCCATCAGGGGGAGCCCGATTCCGGCCACGATTGCCTCCACATCTGCTGGGCAAAAAATGCCGGGCGCATGGTTAATGGGCGGTAAACGGGCGTGCGCGCCTGGGCTGTTGTCCACCGCGCCTTCGCGTATTGACGCAGTCGCGCGGGCAAGTTCGTGTTAAGACGTTCGAGTTAGCCGCCTGCCTTCGGGAGTGCCACGATCTTGCAGTCGCTGTTCGGAATTCAGCTTCCAACCCCCGTCGTCCTGGCCATCGCCTTCGCCGTCATCTTCGCGCTGCTGGCCATCTTCGCCATGTTGCTGCGCAAGCTGAGCGGCACCAGGCTCAACGCCCTCGGGGCCGGCGGGCGCGGGCGACAGCCCCGGTTGGGCCTCGTCGACGCCTTCGATCTCGACCGGCAGCGGCAGCTCGTCATCGTGCGCCGCGACCATGTTGAGCATCTCGTGATGATCGGCGGCCCCAACGACATCGTCATCGAGACCAACATCGTGAGAGGCGCCGCCTCCGCGGGCCGCGACCTCGGCGAGGCGCGGATCGAGCCGCGGATGGAGCCCGGCATGCCCGTGGCGCCGCCGCCGGTGATTCCGGCCGCGCACGTGGCGCCCGTCCCCCCGCCTGCCCCGCCCATGGCGCCCCAGCCGATCGCCCCCGCGTCCCAGTCGATGGAGACGGCGGGCCTGCCGCCGCTCCCGCCGGGCCTGCGTCCCGAGCCCCCGATGGGAATGGTCCCCCCTCCGCCTCCGCCGCCTCCCATGCGTCCGACGCCGGACCGGGCCGGCGACCTCCGGCCGGTCTCGCGGGCCACCATGCCGCCCCCGCCGCCTCCCCCGCCGCGGCCCGAGCGGTCGCCCACGCCCGCCGAGATCGCGCGGATGGCCGTGCCGCAGCCCAGGATGGCTCCGCCGCCTCCCCTCCCCGTGAACCCGCAGGGCCCTCCCCCCGTCGCCCCGCCGCCCGTCGCCCCGCCGCCCGTCACGCCGCCGCAGCGCCCGGCCCCGGTTCCGCCGGCGCCCGGCGCGGAGAACGACGACGACGCCGCGGCCAGGATCCTGTCCGTGCTCACCGGCAAGGGACCCGCCCCCTCGCCGGCCACGGGCGAGCCGATGCGCCCTCCGGTCGCCGACGGCGCCGGGCGGCCCGGTCGCGTTCCTCCCATGGTCGAACCGGAAGCACGGGCGGAACGCGCCGTCGAGCATCCCCCGATGCCGGCGAGGCCGCCGCTGCCGGAGGCGGAGCCGGCGAGCTCCGCTCCTCCCGTCGAGCCGGCGGTCAGTGAGCCGGCGCCGGCCCCGCGGCCCCCCGTCGAGCCCCCGACCGTTCCCGCGCAGGTGGCGCCGACGCCGCCCACGCCCGAGCTGTCCGACATGGCGCGACGCCTCGAAGAAGCCCTGAAGCGGCCGTTCGCGGCCGTGTCTCCGGGAGCTCCCAGGACGCCGCCCGCTCCGCCGACACCGCCGCCCGCTCCGCCGGTCGTGTCGCCGTCGATGGCGCCGCCGTCCGTCGTGCCCCCGCCGCCGCCACCCGTGGCGCCGCCCGCCCCGGTGATGCCGCCGCCGCCGGTTGCGCCTCCCTCGGTCACGGCGCCGCCTCCGTCGGCAGCGCCCCTGCTGCGACAGGAGGCGAGGGTCGAGGTGCGCCCGGCCGAACCGCCGCCGCCGCCGCCGCGCGAGGCCCCTCCGGCCGCTCCCGTGCCGCAACCCGAGCCCGCGGCACCGAAGCCCGCCGCCGAAGCTCCGGCGCCCCGTCCGGTTCCCAAGCCGACCTCGGACACGCTGGATTTCGACAGCCTGGAAGCGGAGATGTCGCGGCTGCTCGGGCGCGATCTCGGCGGGAAGACCTGAGGGGCGGAGCGCCACTGGCAATCCGCAGCCACTTCTCCACAGCCCATTGACGGGCCGAGCGGGCGCGCAGGCGTGACCCGGAGCCGCGCGCTCCGGTACCGTCTGGGCATGATCAAGGGGATTCGCGACGCGCCCGTCCGCCGCCGGCTGATTCAGGTTCTCGCCTGGGCCCTGGTGGGTGGCGCCGTGCTGGGCGTCTGGTCGGGCGCCTCGGCCCAGACCTTCACCCTCGATCTCGGCCAGGGCGGAACCGGCGTCACCGAGCGGGCCCTGCAGCTCGTCACCCTCATCACCGTCCTGTCGCTGGCCCCGGCCGCGCTGGTGATGGTGACGTCCTTCACGCGCATCGTCGTGGTGCTGTCGCTGCTGCGTTCGGCGCTCGGCGCTCCCACCGCGCCCCCGAACACGGTGATCGTGAGCCTGGCGCTCTTCCTGACCGCCTTCGTCATGGCGCCGACCCTGCGCAGCACCTACGACCTCGGCGTGGCCCCCCTGCTGGCGGGCCAGATCCAGCCGCAGCAGGCCTTCGAGCGCGGTGTGCAACCGATCCGGCAGTTCATGCTGAAGAACGTGCGCGAGAAGGACTTGGCGCTGTTCCTTGACCTGTCACGCGAACCGCGGCCGGCCACTCCTGAAGCCACGCCGCTCACCACGCTCGTGCCCGCCTTCATGATCTCGGAGCTGCGCAGGGCCTTCGAGATCGGCTTCCTGCTCTACATCCCGTTCCTGATCATCGACCTCGTCGTGGCCTCGATCCTGATGTCGATGGGCATGATGATGCTGCCACCGGTCACGGTGGCCCTGCCCTTCAAGCTGATCTTCTTCGTGCTCGTCGACGGCTGGAATCTCGTCGCCGGCAGCCTGGTGCAGAGCTACGGCCCGTAGAACCCGGCGAGCGCCTCAGCCCGTCTTGTCCTGCTTGCCGGCCTCGGGCGCGGTGGCCGCACCCTCGGCGGCCGGGGCAGCCGGTGTCGCCGCGCCGGAAGCGGCCGGGGGAGCCCCGGGAGCGGGGGGCGCGCCGGCGGGCGGCCCCGGCTGGCGGCGCGGGCCGGCCGGCGGGTCGGGATAGCGCTTGCGGTATTCGGTCAGGAACTCCGACAGCGTGTCGGCGCTGGCGATCGAGCGGGCCAGTTCGCGGTACTCGGCGGCGCGGGCGCCGCTCGGGGCCGTGACGACCGCAAAGGCACGGTTGTCGAAGCTGTCGGCCATCTTCGGCGCGAACTTGGCGCGCAGGCGCTCGAGCGAGAGGGTGTCGTCGGCAATGCCGTAGGCGATCGCGGCGCGCAGCACGTCGGCGCGCTGGCTCTCGTCCAGCGGCGCGGCGCCCTGCCAGGCGTCCCCGACGATCCGCTCGAACTGCTCGCCCGCCTCGCGCCAGCGCCGGCCCTGCCACTGGATGTCGGCACGCAGGCGCTCGACCTCGGGACCCTCTTCGCCGGCGACGAGTTCCAGCGCGAGGTCGCTGCGCGACAGGTCGGACAGGGCCCGCGCCTCCAGCAGCGCGCGGCTGCGCTTGATCTCGGCCGGCAGCTCGGCGATGCGGCTGTCGCGCAGCGCCTGGTAGGCCTTCGCCGGCTGGCGGTTCATGAGGTAGATGACCGCGAGCCGCGACGCGACGGTCGCCTTTCCGGCTCCTGAGAGGCGGTTGTCGACCTGGTACTGGAGGAGGTCCGACGCCTCGCCCAGGAGGTCCAGGCTGATGAGACGCTCGGCCAGGCGCCGGATCATCTCGTCGCCCCGCCGGCCCGGCGGCGTGAACTCCTTGAAGTCGAAATACAGCGCGAGGGCGTCCAGCCGCGGGATCTGGTCCGCCTTGTTGTCCAGGAACAGCGCCTCGAAGCGGCTGCCGGCTTCCTCGTAGAGCGTGCGCGCCTCGTCGTTGTCGGGGAACAGCTCGTTCGCCCGCCGCGCCATGGTGAAGGCGTCGCGCCAGCGGCCCTCGTCGGCATAGAGCCGGCCGAGCTGGCCCAGCGCCTTGGCCTCCACCTCGTCGCCGCGCCACGACACCGACAGCGACTCCAGCGCCGCGATGGCGGCCTTGCGTTCGATGCTTCGGTCGCGCAGCGCCAGCAGGATCTTGTAGAGCCGGGCGCGGGCCTCGACCGGGCGGTTCGCCTTCTTGGACAGGTCGTCATAGGCCTGCGCCGCTTCCTCGACGCGCCCCTGCCCTTCCGCGATCCGCGCGGCCAGCAGCCGCAGGCGTTCGCGGTCCACGTTCTCGGGATCGAGCCCGTCGAGCGTCTCCAGGACGCGCTGGGCCAGTCCGAAGTCGCGGCCCTCGATGGCCGCCTCGGCATAGGCCGGTCCGATGAGGCCCTGCAGGTCTTCGGGATACGCCGTGAGCAGCGATCCGCTGCGGCGGAAGTTGGCCAGCGACTGTGGCCAGCGGCGCTGCAGGGCGTCGGTGTAGGCGCGCCAGAGCTGGCCTTCCTGGTCGTCCTTCAGGGTATCGACGGCCAGGAGCTTGGCCGCCTCCGGGACCCGGTTGGCCATGATCGCGGCGACCGCCGCCACGATCTGGGGCTGCTTCTCGCGGGCGAGTTCGGTGTCGTCCGCCATGGCGACACCGATGGTGCCCATGGCTTCCGGCGCGAGGCCGTTGGCGATCTCGTAGCGGGCGAGCGCCACACGGGCGTCCGAGCGCTGGCGCTTTGGCGCGTCGGCCGCGATGCGCATGAGCTCGCGGCCACGCTCGCGCACGTTGCCCGAGCGGTCCTTGGACCACTGGGCCCGGTCGAAGGTGAGCTTGGGCAGCGGCGTGCCGGTCGCGGCCTCGGGCCGGTCGACGAGAAGCGAAACGGAGAGGCCGCCGTCCTTCGTGACGAGCACCTCGTCGATGCCCGACTTCACGACGAGGTCGTCCGCGAAGGGGGTGATGGCCATGCCCTGGGCCGTGGGCAGAGCCTTGAAGTCCACGAACGTCGCCGGCTTGATGACGCTGTGCACGGCGTCGCGGCCCGTCACGATGGCGATCTTGTCGCCGACGTCCGGATCATCCACCCAGTGCACGCCCGACACGTCCTTGAACACAGAACGCACCACGGTGCGTCCGTCGGCATCCGCGTCGCGGGTGAAGGTGAGCGGCTCGGAAGAGCCCGCGATGTCGTCGCCCAGCGTCACGGTCCAGCCGGCGTCGGTGGCAGCGGCCCGCACGAGGACCGGCCGGGACAGGGGCAGCCGCATGATCGACAGCCGCCCCGCGCGCCGCAGTTCGGGCTTGCCGACGACGCCGGGCGCCACGAGGCCGATCTGCGAGGGATCGAACGTGGCCTTCGTCTCCACCGCCACCCACACGGTGCCGGCGCGCTCGAAGACGGCCACCGGCGTGCGCACCGGGATCGGCATGGTCAGGCGCACCGACCCGCGCTCGGCGGCGACGCCGACCTTGATCTCGGTCTTCTCGTCGGCGGCGGCGAAGGGGTCCTCGGCCTTGGCGCCGGCCGGCGCCGCCGCCGTGCGGGTGACCGTCGTCGGCGCGGGCGGCACGGCCGCCGCCTCGCCCTTGGCGGGCTCGCGCCCCTCGACCGGAGGCCGGGCCGCCGTTTCAGGACCGTGGTCCCCGGCCGGCTTGCCCGCCGCCTTGGGATCGGGCTTGGCGGCGCCCGCCGCGGCGTTCGCCTCCGGCTTTGGCGCGGGCTTGGCCGTCGGGATGTCGACCACGTAGGTCTCGTCCTCGCGGAAGCCCCGCACGTCGACATCGGTCGGCACGGTCAGCGTGAGGCGCAGCGCGCTCGACGCGGACACCGCCTCGACCGCCTTGACGCTCGCCGGCAGCACGGACTTCAGGCGTCCGGCATCGATCTTGAGGTTGCTGTCGAACAGGAGCTCGACCGCTTCACCATCGCGCTTGAAGCTGACCGGGGCCACCGCCGGAACCTCGAAGATGACGCGCGTGAAGGTAGGCGTCGTGCCGATGCGGAAGGCGAGATCGCGCGGCTCCTCGGACGCCTTCTTGCGCATCAGCCGGCGCGCGATCTCCTCGGCTTCCCGGGCACGCCGGCTCAGGTCGTCCACGACCTCCTGCGGCAAGGCGGGAGGCGCCTGCTTCCAGGTCTCGGGCAGCAGGTCGAGAAAGAGCTGCTCGCCCGCCTCCATCATGTTGGGACGCACCGGGCGGGCCAGCGCCATGCGCACGCCCCTGCCGTCCGGATCGAGCCGCACGGCCGACACGTAGCTCGGCAGCTCGGCCTGGAGCTTGCTGATCGAGACGGAGACCGGCTTGTCGAAGGCGACGATCAGGATGCCGTTGCTGACCCGCACGGTGGCCTTGGGCAGCGTGTCGAAGGTGAAGACGGCGCGGGCGTAGCCGTTCATTTCGGTGCCGCGCAGGACAGCGGTGGCGTTCTGCGCCTGCGCCTGCGGCGCGGCCGTCAGGATCGCCAACGCGAGAACGAGCGCGCGCGCGGACCCGCGCATGCCTTCCCGACCGCCCTTGACCCTCAAACGCACCGATTACGCTCCTGCCACGCGGTTCCCCGCACAGGGGCTCCACCGTGGAAAGGTAAGGGAAAAGGGCTAATGGCCGATTAAACCGAAGACTCGGCTGTAAACGGATCGGCGACCTACGGCTTCCGGGGATCGATGGCCGGCAGTTCGCCGGCCGGCAGGGCACCCTCGCTGCGCCCTCCCCCGCCCGCGCGCAGCCCCTTGCTGGCGAGCTCGACGGTCAGCTTTCCGGCCGCCTCGGGGCTCATGGCGGCCAGGATTTCGGCCATCTTCTTGGGGTTCATGGCGTTGACGACCGGCACCAGGACGGGCAGGTCGAGCTTGTCGAACACCCTGGCCGCCTCTTTGGGCTTCATCGTCTCGTACATGGTGACGAGGTTGCGGATGGCCGGCGAGACGGGCCCGCCGCCGGCGGGGGACCCCGGCGCCGCCGCTCCCCCGGCCGCACCGTCCGGGCCGCCCGGAACCACGGTGCCGGTGCGGGCCTCGAGTTCCTTGAGCTCGTTGATGCGGCCCTCGAGCTTCTTGTCGGCCGCCTTGAGGAGGTTCTCGCGCGTCTCGATCTCGCGCTGGCGCTCGTCGAGCTGCTCGCGACGCTGGCCGAGCTTCTCGAGCAGCGCCTTCTCCGCCGGCGAAACCGCCGGCGCATCGAGATTGACCGGCGTGCCGACAGGCGGCGGAGCGGCCTTCTTGGGGTCCTTCTTCTCGTCCTTCTTCTCGTCCTTCTTGTCGTCCTTCTTCGGCTCGGGCGTGGAGCCGGTCGTCTCGGGATCGTAGTCGGCGTTGGGCCCGAACGAGAAGAGCCGGGCGCTGGCCGATGCCAGGTTCGCAAGGTTCGATGCCGACAGCGGGTCGTAGACGGGGCCGTTCAGGAACGCCACCGCCTTCAGCACCAGGAGCGCCGTTGCCGCACCCGCCATGGCGGGGAAGAGGCGCACCGCCATCCTCATGCCGCGCGACCGTTGACCCGCCTGTGAGCACGATCGGCGAAGGCCTGCGCCGCGGCGACCGTGGCGGCGAGACGGGCCTGGGGCTCGGGAGGCGCGGGGGGCGCAGGCGGGGCGGGTTCGGGCGCGCGCGGCGCCGGCTGCCGGCCGCCGGCGCTCTCGACGATGCGGGCGATGCGGGCGATCACGTCGTCGCCGGAGCGGATGTGGCCGGCGAGGTCGGCGGCCTGCCGCTCGGCGTCGCGCAGGTGGGCGGCGATGGTCTCGTCGCAGTCGGTGACGATGGCGCGCAGGCCCGCGACGGCCCGTTCGGCCTTCTCCGTCGCGGTGACCAGGTCGACGATCGTCTGGCGCAGCGTCGTCTCGTCGGCCTTCAGCTTGCGCAGCCGGCGATCGAGCGTGACGCACCAGACGATCGTGGTCGTCAGCAGCACGCAGACCAGCATCTCGATGAGGGCACCGATCATTTCTGGTCCTTCTTGGAGGCGGTGGCCTCGTAGGCCGCGAAGGTCATCTTCGACCGGCGCAGGGGCTTGTTGACGCGGATGGCGATGTGGTCGCCCATGCGGCCCATGCGCCCCTCCGACAGGAGCACGTCGCCGCATTTGAGCCGTACCGGAGAGTCGGGCTCCATGTCGAACATCAGCGTGTCGCCGACCTTGAGCGACATCATCTGGCGCAGCGGCAGCTGCGTCTCGTGCAGGATCGCCTGCACGTCGGCCCGCGCCTGCCAGATCTCGGTCGCCAGGTGGTCTTCCCAGATCGGATCGCGGCCGAACTTCTCGCCCATGAAGCTCTGCAGCAGGAGCTCGCGGATGGGCTCGATCGTGGCGTAGGGCAGCAGGATCTCGATCGACCCGCCGCGGCCTTCCATGTCGATGCGCAGCTGGATCAGGATGGCGGCGTTGGCCGGCCGCGAGATCGAGGCGAAGCGGGGGTTGGTCTCCAGCCGGTCGATGTTCAGGTGGACGGCCGAGAGCGGCTTGAAGGCGAGCTCGGTGTCGTCGAGCACGAGATCGAGCATGCGCCGCACGAGGCTGGTCTCGATGGTCGAGTAGGGCCGGCCGTCCATGCGCACGAAGGCGGTGGAGCGCCGGCCGCCGAGCAGCACGTCGATGACGGAGTAGGCGAGCGTCGAGTCGACCGTGATCAGGCCGAAATTGTCCCACTCCTCGGCCCGGAACACGGCCAGGATCGTCGGCAGCGGGATCGAGTTGATGTAGTCGCCGAAGCGCACCGAGGTGATGTCGGCGAGCGAGACTTCGACGTTGTCGGAGAAGAAGTTGCGCAGGCTCGTCGTCAGCAGCCGCACGAGGCGGTCGAAGACGATTTCGAGCATCGGCAGGCGCTCGTACGACACCATCGCCGAATCGACGATGGCGCGCAGGCCCGTGCGGTTGTTGAGGGCCGCGCCTTCCCCGGCAAAGCCCAGGAGGTTGTCGATCTCGTCCTGGTTCAGGAGACGATCGACCCCCGCGTCCGGCACGTTGGCCGTCGCGGCGGCCTCGATCATCGCCGTCCATTCGGCGGCGATCGAGTCCGATTCTCCTCCCGGCTTCGGATCGTTCTCGTCGGCCACGGGCCCTCTCCTACTGGATCAGGATTTCCTTGAAGAGCACCGCCTCGACCTTGGAGGGGTAGATCGCCACGTTGACGCGGCGCAGGAGCTCTTCCTTCAGGCGGTAGACACCGGCGGAACCCTCGAGGTCGGCCGGCCGCAGCTCTCGCGTGAACACCTGGAAAGTGTCCTCGATGCGCGGCAGCAGGGGCGTGACCTCCGCCACCAGCTTGGGATCCGACAGCTCGAGGCTGATCTTCATCTTGAGATAGCGAGGCCGCTCGACCTGCTGGAGGTTCTGGCCGGAGAGGTTGACCATCATCTCCTTCATGTCGAGGAAGGCGGTCTTCTTGTTGACCGCGGGCGCGGCGCCGTGCCCGTCGCCACCCGGCGCGCCGGCCGTCTGCTCGGCGGCCGCCTCGGCAGCCTTCTTCTTCGACCACCAGAAATAGCCGCCGCCGCCACCGCCGCCCAGGACGAGCAGGGCCGCCGCGGCGATGATGATCAGCTTCTTCTTGGAGCCGGCCGGCATCGCTTCCGCCTTGCTCTCGGCAGGGGCGGACGCTTCCGGGGCAGCTTCCTTCTTCGGCTTCTTCGCCATTCCAGCAACCGTCTGACCGCGGTGGCACTTCGCCACCTTCGCCTCTGCCCTACCTTGGGGAACCCACGGTTAACGAAGGTTTAAATTCAGCGTTCGACCGGCAAGACTTGCCGGGTTCTTTCTGCAGAGGCGGCCAAGGATGCCGGGGTCCGGTGCCCCCACCCGGCTCGCCAACCTCTTGAAAAACATAGACATTGATCCCGTCTCCGGCCGTGGCACGCCGATTGCGGTGATGGTCTGGCACGGGCCGCGCTGGGGAGCGTCGAGGCCTGAGCGGGAGACGGTCGGCCTTCGTGCCGCCCATGGGAGCTGACGACGATGGAGAATGCTCTCCTGATCGGTCTTTCGCGCCAGGTGGGACTGGCGCGCGAGCTCGAGGTGATCGCCAACAACGTGGCGAACATGAACACGACGGGCTTCAAGGCGCGCAGCCTGCGCTTCGAGGAGTACCTGATGCCGACCGCCAGCGCGGACGCGTTCATGACGCCGGACAAGCCTCTGTCCTACGTGGTGGACAAGGGCAGCGGCCTCGACCTGTCGGGCGGCGCCATCGAGCGCACCGGCAACCCGCTCGACATCGCCATCAAGGGCGACGGCGTGCTTGCGGTCAACACGCCGCAGGGGGAGCGCTACACGCGTAACGGAGCCCTGCAGATCAACGAGCGCGGCGAGCTCGTCACCAGCGACGGCTATCGCGTGCTCGGCGACGGCGGCCCGATCACCTTCGACGCCGCCGAGACCGGCATCGGCATCGGCAAGGACGGCACGGTCTCCTCGAGCCAGGGCACCAAGGGCAAGCTCAAGCTGATGGCGGTGAAGAACCCGGGCCAGCTCGAGAACGCCGGCTTGAACCTCTACACCGCCGCGACGCCGCTCACTGCCGCCACTGCGCGGGAGGTGCAGGTCGAGTCGGGCGCCGTCGAGCACTCCAACGTGAAACCGGTGATCGAGATGAGCCGCCTCATCGAGGTCAACCGCACCTACAGCACCATCGCCGCGCTGCTCCAGCGCAACGACGAGCTCAGCCGCACCGCGGTCGAGCGCCTTGCAGCCGTTCCGACCTGAGGAGCCTGACCCATGCGCGCCCTTTACGCCGCCTCGACCGGCATGCAGGCCCAGGAGCTGAACGTCCAGGTCATCTCCAACAACATCGCCAACCTGCGCACCACCGGTTACAAGCGCCAGCGGGCCCAGTTCCAGGACCTGCTCTACGACACGCTGCGCCGCGCCGGCACGGCGACCTCCGAGCAGAACACGCAGGTGCCCTCCGGCATCCAGCTCGGCTCGGGCGTGAAGACCGCCTCGACCGCCCGCGTCATGTCGCAGGGCACGCTGACGCCCACCGAGCAGCAATACGACGTGGCGATCCGCGGCGACGGCTTCTTCCAGGTGACCCTGCCCGACGGCCGTACCGCCTACACCCGCGACGGCTCCTTCGAGCTCGACGGCACGGGCCAGCTCGTCACCCATGACGGCTACCTCATCAACCCGCAGATCACGGTGCCGCAGAACGCGAGCTCGATCAGCATCAGCGCCAGCGGCATCGTGCAGGCCACGGTGCCGACCTCGACGACGCCCACCACGCTGGGCACCCTGCAGCTCGCCCGCTTCATCAACCGCGGCGGCCTGGAGTCCATCGGCGACAACCTGTTCGTCGAGACCGCCGCCTCGGGCCAGCCGATCACCGGCAATCCGCAGGCGGAAGGCTTCGGCTCGCTGCAGCAGTCCTATCTCGAGGAAGCCAACGTGAACGCGGTGACGGAGATCTCCTCCCTCATCGCCGCCCAGCGCGCCTACGAGATGAACGCCAAGGTCGTCACCGCGACCGACCAGATGCTCTCCACCACCTCGCAGATGTTCAGGGGCTGATCCATGATCATGCACCTTCTCCTCCGCACGGGCTTCGCGCTCACCGTCATCATCAGCTCGGTCCTGCCGCTGGCCGCCCAGCAGCCCCCCGCCCGGGTGGCGCTGCGCGCCGACGTCGCGGTGAACCGCGAGACCGTCACGCTCGGAGACCTCCTGGAGGTCTCCGGCGCCATCGCCGACACCCCCGTGTTCCGGGCTCCCGCCCTGGGCCGCAGCGGCACCATCCAGGTGAGCCGCGTCGTCGAGGCGGCGCGGGCGATGGGCCTCGAGCCCATCAACCGGGCGGCCGCCGCCCAGGTGACCGTCACTCGCCAGGCCCGCCGCATCTCCAAGACCGAGGTCGAGGAGATGGTGCGCCGCGGGCTGGGGTCCCGCTTCGGGATGGACCAGGCCGAGGTGTCGATCACCCTCGACAACGGCGAGAACGCGATCTTCGTCGAGCCCGAGGCGACCGGCGACCTCAAGATCGTCGACATCTTCCACGATCCCAAGGCCCGCCGCGTCGAGGCGGTGCTGACCATCCCCGCGAGCCGCAGCCTCACGGCCCGTCCGCTTCGCGTCAGCGGCTCGGTCGTCGACATGGTGGAGGTCCCCGTCCTGGTGCGCGCGGTCGCCCGCGGCGAGGCGATCCGGGCCGTCGACCTGCGGACGGAACGTCGGGCGCGGGCCGAACTGCCGGCAGGCGCCCTCACCGACGCCGGCAGCCTCACCGGCAAGGTCACGCGCAATGCCCTCGTGGCGGGATCGCTCCTGCGCGAAGGCGACCTCGTGAAGCAGGACATCGTCGAGAAGAACAGCATGGTCACGGTGGTCTACGAGGGGCCCGGCCTCTCGCTGAGCATGCGTGGCAAGGCCATGGAGGCGGGCGCCATGGGCGACGCCATCCTGATCCAGAACGTCCAGTCCAAGCGTGCGGTGCAGGGCACCGTCATCGGCCCGGGCAAGGTGTCGGTGAACTTCGGCGTGCCGGGTCCCGTCGCCGCCGTCCAGTCCACGCTCGAGTGAGGAGCCGTCCCATGATCAAGCGTCACACGCGCTCCACCCCCCTCTTCCGCAAGGCCGCGATGCTGCTGGCGGCGACGGCCCTGTGCGGCGCGCTGGCCGGCTGCGGCAGCGTCGACCGGCTGGCCAATGTCGGCAAGGCGCCGGCGCTGTCGGCCATCGAGGATCCCACGGCGCAGGCCGGCTACAAGCCGGTGCAGATGCCCATGCCCACGCCCGAGCCGGTGAGCTACGCGTCGAACTCGCTGTGGCGCCAGGGCTCGCGCGCCTTCTTCAAGGACCAGCGCGCCCGCCAGATCGGCGATCTCGTGACCGTGCGGGTCAAGGTCACCGACAAGGCCAACATCGACAACACCACCAAGCGCTCGCGCAGCAGCGCCGACACCATGACCGCGCCCAACCTGCTGGGATTCGAGAAGAACTACGGCAAGGTGCTGCCCGACGGCGTCGACCCGAGCTCGATGGTGGACACCTCCGGCACGTCATCCACCGCCGGTGCCGGCTCGGTCCGACGGTCCGAGGAACTCGTCACGAACGTGGCCGCGGTGGTCACCCAGGCGCTGCCCAACGGCAACCTCGTGATCGAGGGCAAGCAGGAGATCCGGGTCAATTTCGAGATCCGCGAACTGATCGTCGCCGGCGTCATCCGGCCCGAGGACATCGAGGGCGACAACACCATCGACTCGACCAAGATCGCCCAGGCCCGAATCGCCTATGGCGGCCGCGGCCAGATCACCGACGTCCAGCAGCCACGCTACGGCCAGCAGGTGATGGACATCCTGCTGCCGTTCTGAGGCGCCGCAGCCCCCTCCACACAGCTCCCGGAACGGCCGCACGCTCCCCACACGGCTGCCGTTCCACACCGGGGTCCCCGCTCCCCACATCGGGACCCCGAAAAAGCGACGGGCGGCGCCCCTCCCGAGGCGCCGCCCGCGCAAACCTTGTCCCCTCGCCTGGCCCGCTCAGTCGTCGCGGTAGACGCGCTCGTTGCGCTCGTGGCGTTCCTGGGCCTCGATGGACAGCGTCGCGATCGGACGCGCCTCGAGGCGCTTCAGGGAGATGGGCTCGCCCGTCTCCTCGCAGTAGCCGTAGCTGCCGTCCTCAATCCGCGCCATGGCGGCGTCGATCTTGGCGATGAGCTTGCGCTGGCGGTCGCGGGCCCGCAGTTCGATGGCCCGATCGGTCTCCGAGGAGGCCCGGTCGGCCAGGTCCGGGTGGTTTTCGCTCTCGTTCTGGAGGGCTGCGAGGGTCTCGCGGCTCTCCTTCAGGATCTCTTCCTTCCACGTCATGAGCTTGCGCCTGAAGTACTCCTTCTGGCGCTCGTTCATGAAGGGCTCGTCGTCACTTGGCCGGTACGCGGCCTCGAGAGTCGTGCTTGCCATCGGTGCCTTTACAGGTGGTGCAGACGTTGCAGCCTTTGCGACAAACCGTCGGCCCTTTCGGGCGGCGCGGACTATAGCGACGCACCTACCCCGCGGCAACGCTGATGATCGTCACGGGACCGCGATATTCGGGGGTAAAGAGGGGCGATTCTGGGGAAAAGTCGCTCGCAAGCGACCAATCCGACGGCCCTCCGCGACCACACCTCTGCCCCTGGGCATGGACGGATCCTCTCTGACCCTTTGCGAGCCCGCCACCGCACCGGTCGCGCCGCGGGTTCGCTCGACTTCTCCCGGCGTCCCGAGCAAGATCGATCCCCTCGTGCACCATGCGGCACACGCCTGCTTTATCCATTTTCACGAAGACGCGTCGCCAGCGCCCTTTCGAGGTCCCTCGTTGTCTCCAGGTGTTCCAGTCGATCCGCATCCCAGGCCGTTCCCCCAACACATCGTGCATCGAGGCCGTGCGGTCACGCTCGAACCGCTGGACGTGGCGCACGCGCCAGACCTCTGGGAGGCGGCGCGGGACGCGGAGGCCTCGTGGGCCTATCTGCGCTACGGGCCGTTTCCGGACGCCGGGAGCTTTGCCCGTCACGTGGAATCGCTGGCTCAGCGTCAGGACCAGCCGTTCTGGGCCGTGCGGCCGGCATCGAGCGGCAGGGCCGAGGGCTGGCTGTCGCTCTGCGACATCTACCCGTCGGACGCGGCCATCGAGATCGGCAGCATCTGGTTCTCGCCGCGGCTGCAACGCACGCGCGCGGCGACGGAGGCCGTGGTCCTCCTCATGCGCCACGCCTTCGACGAGCTCGGGTACCGGCGGCTCGTCTGGCGCTGCCAGACGGTCAACGCGGCCTCGGCGCGGGCGGCCGCGCGCTACGGGTTCAGGCCCGAGGGCGTCTGGCGCGCCGCCGCGGTCGTCAAGGGGGTCCAGCGCGACGTGGCCTGGTTCTCGCTGCTGTCCGAAGAATGGCCGGCGCGCAGGGCGGCGCTGGAGGCGTGGCTCGACGACGAAAACTTCGGCGCGGAGGGCCGGGCGCGACGGGCGTTGGAACGGGCATGACCACGGATGGCGCGCCGATCCGACACACAGAGCCTCGCTGAGGTTCCTCAGAACTGGAAGTAGATGAACTCGTAGTTCGCGTCGTCGCCGATCTTCAGCAGCACCACGGTGAAGGCCACCGCCAGCAGCACGGCGACCCACGCCCGCGGCGCGAAGCGCTGGGAGATCGTCCAGGCGGTGGGGCCGAGCATGGCGACGAGGGCGGCCACCACCAGCATCCGCCACTTGAAGCCGGAGCCGAGCGGGGCAAAGCCCGCCATGGCCTTGTAGAGGCGGGCCGCCGCCTCGAACGTCTCGGCCCGGAACAGCACCCAGGTGAGCGCGACGAAGAGGAAGGTCAGCGCCCAGCCGAGCACCTTCGGCATGGCGAGGCCCGCCCTGCGCCAGGCGAGGCCCGCGGCGAGGCCCACGCCGTGGGCGAGCCCCCAGGCGATGAAGGTGAAGCCGGCCCCGTGCCAGAGGCCGCCCAGGCCCATGGTGGCGGTGAGCGCCAGCATCTGGCGCGGTACGCCGTGGCGGTTGCCGCCGAGCGGGATGTAGAGATAGTCCCGCAGGAAGCGCGACAGCGTCATGTGCCAGCGGCGCCAGAAATCCTGGAGCGACAGGGCGCGGTAGGGCACGTCGAAGTTCTGCGGCAGTACGATGCCGAGCATGAGCGCGAGGCCCAGCGCCATGTCGGTGTAGCCGGAAAAGTCGAAATAGATCTGGAAGGTGAAGGCCAGGACGCCCTGCCAGGCTTCCAGCACGGTGAGCGGCGCGCCCGAGGCCGCCGCCTTGAACACGGGCTCGGCATACTCGGCCAGCGGATCGCCGATGAGGGTCTTCTTGGCGAGGCCCAGCACCAGGAGGACGATCCCTCGCCCGGCGCGCTCCTCCCACCCCTGCCGCAGCGGATCGAGGTCGAACTGCTTGATGATCTCGCTCCAGCGCACCAGGGGGCCGGCGAGAACCTGCGGGAAGAAGGCGATGTAGAGGCCGTAGCGCACCAGATCGAGCCGCGGCGCGCGCCCGGCTCTCAGGTCCACCAGGTACATGACGTGGTGGAAGGTGAAGAAGCTGATGCCGAGCGGCAAGGCGAGGTCGGGCCTGGTGACCGGCAGGCCCATCTGGTTGGCGATGGACGCGAAGAAGCCCGCATATTTGAAGACGGCGAGAACCGCCAGGTTCAGCACGATGGCGGCGGGCACGGCGGCCTTCAGGCCACGGTCCTGAAAGGCCTGCGCGGCGACCCAGTTGATGCACACGGAGACGAGCAGCAAGGGCAGGAAGCGCCAGTCCCACCAGGCGTAGAACACGCAGGAGAGCACCAGCAGCACCGGCAGCCGCAGCGCCGGGGCATACCGCGACACGGCCGCATACAGCGCCAGCGCGATCGGCAGGAACCCGATCAGGAAGACATAGGAGTTGAAGAGCATCGGAATCCCGTCGTGCGCGGGCCGATGCCTTAACACAACCTGCGCCGAATCCGGCAAGGCTTTGAACGGACGCGCGCCGGGCCGTTTCCATTCGGGAGATGTTTGCGCGAACCATTCCGCGGCCGGGCCCCGCGGCCGCCTGCGCAATTGCCGATCCGCCGTCTTGCCCGGGCATACCCCACGCATCCACGACTTTGCCGGGGCCATTCTCAAGTCGTGGATGGCCGGGTCAGGCCCGGCCAGGACGCGGAGAGGGAACTGCCAGCTGGACCGGTCGGCCGTCGGCGCCGCTCACCGCCCCAGCTTGGCGAGTTCCACGGCGGCGCGAAGCTCGATATGCGCGATCACCTCGTCCAGGCGGGGATCGTCGGAGGTCTCGCGCCGCTGCTGCAGCATGGTCTGGAGGCGGGCGAGCTCGGACACCTGCACGCGGCCGGCGATCAGCGCCGCCTTGATCGTGTCGAGCACGTCGAGGATGTCGCTGCCGCGCTTGGCGATGCGCCGGCGGCGCTGGGTGGGATCCTCTTCCGCTTGCAGCACCAGCAGCGCGTCGATGCCGGCGAGGCTCGTCGAGGACGAGGCCGCCGCGGCGCCTCCCCTCGCCTCCTCGGCCGGGGAATCCAGGGTGAACCCGCGCGAGGTCGACCGCCGTGGGCTCGCCGCGGCGGTGGACAAGGGCATTTTGGGGTCGATGCGCATGGCGGCAGGCCCTCGGGGTTCACGCCCGAGCTTTGCCGCCCATGGTTAAGCACCGGTTAACGGCTGGGCAGGTTTTGCCGGAGCGCCGCGAAACAGCACGGCAAGGTTTCCCGTCCATAACGGGCATCGAGTCAAATCGGACAGAAAAAACAGCCACTTGCCGGGTGGCACGCGGCTCGCACCGGGTCAGCGCCACAGGAAGCCGCCATGACACTGGTCCGTCGCCTTTCCCGCATCGTCGCCGCCCTGGTTCTCGCCGGGGGGATCGCCCAGGCCATGCCCGCCTCGGCCGCCAGCTCGCGGATCAAGGACCTCGCCTCGATCGAGGGCATCCGGCAGAACCAGCTCATCGGCTACGGGCTCGTGGTCGGTCTCAACGGCACCGGCGACAGCCTCGCCAACTCGCCCTTCACCAAGCAGAGCCTCACCGCGATGCTGGAGCGGCTCGGCGTGAACACCCGCGGCGCCAACCTGCGCACGGCCAACGTCGCGGCGGTGATGGTGACGGCGAACCTGCCCGCCTTCGGAACCCAGGGCACCCGCCTCGACGTCACGGTGTCGGCGCTGGGCGATGCCAAGAGCCTGCAGGGCGGCACGCTGCTCGTCACGCCCCTGCTCGGCGCCGATGGCGAGGTCTACGCTGTCGGCCAGGGTGCCGTGTCCATCTCGGGCTTCGCCGCCCAGGCCGACGCCGCCAGCGTCACCCGCGGCGTGCCGACGGTGGGCCGGATCGCCAACGGGGCCCTGGTGGAACGCGAGATCGAGTTCCAGTTCCGGACGCTGAAGACCCTGCGCCTGTCGCTGCGCAACCCGGACCTGACGACCGCCAAGCGCATCGCCTCGGCCATCAACGACTTCATGGGCGGCGACACCGCCGAGCCCACGGACCCCTCGACCGTCAGCATCCAGATCCCGCCCCGCTACCAGGGCAACATGGTCCAGCTGCTCACCGACATCGAGCAGCTGCGGGTGGACCCCGACCAGCTCGCCCGCGTCGTGATCGACGAGCGCTCCGGCATCATCGTCATGGGCAAGGACGTCCGCGTCTCGACCGTGGCGGTGGCCCAGGGCAACCTCACGGTCACCATCACCGAGCAGCCGGTGGTGAGCCAGCCAAACGCTCTCTCCAACGGTCAGACCACGGTGGTGCCGCGCAGCGGCGTCACCGTCGACGACGGCAGCGGCAAGAAGCTCGCAGTCGTGCGCGAGGGCGTGACGCTCAAGGAGCTCGTCGACGGCCTCAACGCGCTGGGCATCGGCCCGCGCGACATGATCAGCATCCTGCAGGCCATCAAGGCCTCCGGCGCCCTGCAGGCCGAAATCGAGGTGATGTGATGGCAACCGCCCTTTCGACGACGCCGACGATCCCCGGGACCGCCAGGATCCCCTCCCCCAGCCAGCGGGACGCCAAGCTCTGGAAGACGGCGAGCGAGTTCGAGACGCTGTTTCTGGAGAACATGTTCGGCCACATGACGTCGGGCCTCGGCGGCGAAGGGCCCCTGGCGGCGGAAGGCACGGGCGGCCAGATCTGGCGCGACATGCTGACCAAGGAATACGCCTCCGGCATCAGCAAGGCCGGCGGCGTCGGCATCGCCTCCAACATCTACAATGAACTCCTCAAGATCCAGGGAGGTGCCCATGCGTCCCGCTGAGCCCGCTCCCAAGGCCGCCGTCACGTCTCCGCGCGACGCCGAAGCCATGGTGGAAGCCCTCATCGGCCTCATGGGATCCCTGAACCGGGTCGTGCTGGACGAGACGGAGCTGCTGCGCGCCTCGCGTCTGCGCGAGGCCGCGACCCTCGCCGACGCCAAGTCCGACGCCGCCAAGGCCTATGTCCAGGGCCTGGACGCCCTCAAGTCGAACGCCATCGCGCTCGCCCGCTGGGCCCCCGCCTCCGTCGCGCGCCTCAAGCAGGCGCAGGCGTCGCTGGCGGAGGCGCTCAGCGTCAACATGGCCGTGCTGGCCACGGCCCGCTCGGTCTCGGAAGGGATCGTGCGCAGCCTGGCCGCGGAGGTCGACGCGCCGCGCACGCTCAACACCTACGGCCAGGGCCGGCAGCGCCCGGCGTCCCGCCAGTCGCCGGGTCCGTTGATGATCTCGAAGAGCCTGTGAGCTGCGCCAAGGGCGCGCCGCCGTCAAAAACGTGCATACAAAGAATTTTACAATCTCGGGTAACAGCGATTTCGGACTCCTCAGGTAACCGATAGGGGACGACCAGAAGCAGGTCGTACCGTCGAGAGGATTTCGACATGGACATCGGCCCCCTGAACCGGCCGACGCAACAGCCGGCCCCCGTGGTCGCCCGACCGGACCCGCAGCCCGTGCGGGAGGCCGTGACCACGGAATTGTCCCCCGCCAAGACGGTGACGGCGACGGCGCCGACCGAGGCCGCCAGCGTCGAGATTTCGCGCGCCGCCCGCGCTCTGCAGGACAGTTCCACCGAGGAAGTCCGCAAGCAGACGACCAAGGACCAGGACACCAACGCCCTGGTGTTCCGCAAGACGGACACGCGCACCGGCGAAGTCGTGCAGCAGATCCCCGACGAGGCGATCCTGCGGCTGCGCGCCTATATCGCCGCTGCCCAGGCCAAGACGAAGCCCGACACGCCTGCCGACGTGGAGCACGTCGCCAAGTCCGCGTGAGCGGTTCTCCCCCGCGCCCCTTGGCGGACCCATTCCATACAATTTGAAGCAAATGCGAGCGGACCGATTTGCGGGACGCTCACGAGGTTTTCTTACGTCGATTTAAGTCGAATTCGTGCACAAAGCGACACATTGAACCTGTCTGTATTTTCAAAGGTGATTTATGGCGTCGTTGTCGGGTCTCGATTCTTCCCTCGTGTCCATGTTGTCGATGATGCGCGGCAACGCCGACGAGATCGACATGGTCAGCAAGCGCCTGTCGACGGGCAAGCGGGTGAACAGCGCCCAGGATGACCCGGAGGCCTTCTTCCGGGCCGAAAGCTACAAGGGCCGCGCCGAGGATCTCCTGCGTCTCAACGCCGACACGTCGGTGACGTCGCGGGCCCTGAAGTCGGCGAAGAGCGCTCTGGACACCATGAAGCAGCAGCTGGAGTCGCTGTCGCAGACCTTGAGCGACTCGCTGGAGACGAAGGTGGACGCGCTGGCGACCCGCGCCGTCTCGACGATGGGCTTTGCCGGCAGCGCGGCGAGCCTGGTCGGCACGGGCGCCACCCGCTTCAACGAAGGGGACGTCATCTCCATCGCGGTCGGCCCGGCCGGCACGAAGGTCTATTTCAAGATGACGACGACGGCCCCCGCCGGCGGCGGAGCCCAGCTGACCGGGTCGACCGCTCCCGCCGCGGGATCGGCCGCCAACCCCATCGCGGTGGGCAAGGTCCAGGACTTCATCGATCAGCTCGGCAAGCTCTCCTTCGCAGACGGTGCCACCACCCACGCCGTGTCGGCGAGCCTGGACGGCGGCCAGCTCGCCCTGACCACCGACGCGACGATGACGATCACGCTGGAGGCCAACGGCGCCGGGACGGCCGTCAACGACCTGGGCAAGATGTTCTCGGGCCTGTCCGCCTCCACCCTCGGCACGTCGACGAGTTCGGTCACCTTCGATCCCACCACCGTCTCCACCGCGGCCATGAAGCAGCGCGAGGAGACCTATCGCTCCTATCTGAGCACCATGCGGCAGATCGACCTGCTCGCCCGCGACTCGGGCGTCTCGCAGGTCGACAACATGCTCCTGGGCGACGGGAACGGCGGTGGCGCGAAGCTGAAGGTCCCGCTCAGCGACGGCGACGCGAGCGGGTTCGAGATGGGATTCTCGACCGCCAGCGACGCACAGGGCCTGGGGCTGGCATCCTCCTACGTGTCGCGGTTCGCCAAGGACGCGGATCTCGAGGGGGCCCTCGACAGCGTCCGCAACGCCCTGGCCACCGTCGAGACCCGGTCGGCGACGACGAGTTCGAACCAGCAGATGGTCGACAACCGCGTCACCTTCAACAAGGGCCTCGCCGACGTGCTCAACGCCGCGTCGAGCGACCTCACCTCGGCCGACCTGGACATGGAGACGGTGCGCCTGGCCTCCCTGCAGGCCAATCGCCAGGCCGCCATCAAGATGATCGCCGTGCGCATGGAAACCTCCCAGAGCCTGCTGAAGCTGCTTTGAGAGTGCGGCGGCGAGCCCTGGGGCTCACGCCGGCAGCAAGGCCTGGTCCCGGCACGTCGGCCGGGAGCAGGAGCGCCATGATCCGCAGAAGCGGGTTTCACGGAGTACAGAATGTACCAGTTCGCATCCGCGGCCTACGCCGCCACGGCGAAGCTCGCCCTGACGGGCACCGAGCTCCAGGCCGAAGTCCTGTTCGCGTCGGCGAGACGGATCCACGACCTGCTGAACGGCTGGCCCGCACCCCGGGAGGAGCTCGACGCGGTGCTGGACCATGCCACCCGCGTCTGGAGCCTGGTGCTGGGCGACGTCCTCGACGACGAGGAGATGCCGCAGGAGGGCCAGGACGCGGCGGCCCGGATTGCCGGTACGGTGTTCGACGCGCTTCACGCGGCGGTCGAGTCCCCCTCCGAGGAGACGCTGACCCGGTTGGTGCGGATCACGGCGCGCTACGCGCAGGCGTTGCGACGGGCATCGACACCCACCGAAACGAGGAAAAGGACTCTCGCCGAGCGGCTTAGGGCGAGATCCTCATCCCCGGCGCGCAATGACGGACGGGAACACGCGAAAGCTGAATCAGTCCACGCGGACCGCCGCGCAACGGCCTGACAACTCAGCCGTTTCTGCGCAGCCAGGCCTGCGGCCAATGGGTCACGAGCTGGCGGGTGAGCGTGCTCTCGTTGAACGGCGTCGGGGGCTCCGGCAGCAGGGTGAACTCAGGATGGCGCGCCGCGAAGTCCTCCGCGGCCCGGGACGGATTGTCCTCGGTCCACTCCGGCTTGCCGCGGGGCGTGTCGGCGACCATCGCCATGATGCCGTCGGTGGCCACGATGTAGGAGCCCGGGGTGACCAGGGGGGCGTAGGCCTCCAGTTCGGCGGCCACGTGCTCGCGGGTATGGTTGGAATCGAGCAGCACCATCACCCGCTTGTAGCCGGCGGCCTTGTCGCGGACCTGGGCCACGATGTCGGGCGCCGTGGAACTCCCCTCGACCAGCGTGATCCGCTTGAACAGCGGATGCGCCTCGATCGCGGTGCGGTTGTGCGGCCGGATCTCGATGTCGACGCCGATCACGTGCCCCTCGCCCATCGCTTCCAGGAGCGAGGCATAGAGGATCAGCGACCCGCCATGGGCGACGCCGGTCTCGATGACGAGATCCGGCTTGATGGCGTGGATGGCCTCCTGGACGCGCATGACGTCGTCCGGCATCTGGATGATGGGGCGGCCCATCCAGCTGAAGGTGTAAAGGTATTTCTGGTTCCAGCCGACCTTCACGTAGAGGTCGGCGATGGCCTCGAAAGCATCGTCGCTGTAGAGCGGAAGCGACGTCCGCACGTCCCCCTCGACGCGATCGAGCGTCCGCGCCTCGGTGTCGATGACGAGCTTCATGGCTGGCCTCCTGCCGCCGGCGAACGATCCGCCAAGTCCCGGCGCGTTCACCATGCCAAGGCTCGCGTTTCAGGAGCGTAAACGCTGGAGGAGGCCCCGGCGGTGGCAGGGAGAGGCGGCGAAACCGCCGCTCAACAGCCCCGCGCGGCACAAAATACAATCTAATCGAGCATATATCTCAAAAAACGACCTATGCGCGAAAGGTATCTTTAACCTTTCCCGTTAACCATGCCGGAAAGCGTGAAAACGATCGCGAGTGGAGCCGAGCATGGCCGAAGTCACCCTGTCGTCGGGAATCCGCGACGCACTGATGACGATTCAGAAGACGACGCAGCAGGCGCAGGAAGCGCAGACGCGGCTCGCGACCGGCAAGAAGGTCAACACGGCGATCGACAACCCGCTGAACTACTTCACGGCGGCGGGCCTCAACGATCGCGCCAACGACCTGGCCCTTCTCCAGGACGCGATGAGCAACGCGACCAAGACCATCGATGCCGCATCGTCCGGCATCGACGGCATGACTAAGCTCTTCCAGACCGCCCAGGGCCTGGCATCGGCCGCCGCCGCCACCACGGACGTGACGACCCGCACCAACCTGCGCACGCAGTACAACACGCTGCTCGCCCAGGCCGACGAGCTGATGAAGAACGCCGGCTTCAACGGGATCAACCTGCTGAACGGCGACAAGCTCACGGTGAAGTTCGACAGCTCGTCCACCACCGCGACGCTCGGCGTGCTGACGAACACCGCCTCCTCCGGCACGGGAGCGCTCACCGCCACGAACATCGGCCTGGCGACGATCGCAGCCGGCGCCTGGACGAACGGCGCGGGAACCGACACCACCGGCGACGCCAACATCCAGACCGCCCTCACCGCGCTGGCCAAGGCCATCAGCACCCTGCGCGCGGAAGCCAGCGGCCTCGGCGCCAACAACGCCATCGTCAAGACCCGCCAGGAATTCACCGCCGCGATCATCAACCACCTGAAGACCGGCGCCGACAACCTGACGCTCGCCGACGTGAACGAGGAAGGCGCCAAGCTGATCTCGCTCAACACCCGCGGCCAGCTCGCCCAGACCTCCCTCTCCCTCGCGTCGCAGCGCGAGCAGCAGGTCCTGCGTCTCTTCAGCTGATCGGGGCGCGTTGCGCCGCCGCGCGCCGTTCCGTGCGATTCGAGGCGAAAGCGCGCCGTCCCGTTCACCCGCCGGTCGCAGGCTCGGCGCCAAGGTCAGACCAGAGGTTCCCATGGCCCTACTCCAGGACGTGACGCTGAGCGAGCCGGAGCTGCGCGCCGACTACGAGCGTGCGCTGGCCATTCGGGCCGCCGCCGACCCGGACGTCACGGGCGAGGCCTGGGGCAAGGGGCGGATCTTCGTCTCCATCGCATCCTTCCGCGATCCGGAGACGCAGCTCACCGTCCGCGACATGTTCGAGAAGGCCGACCATCCCGAGCGCATCCATCTCGGGCTCGTGTGGCAGTTCGACCCGCAGGCCGACCTCGACTTCTTCGAGGTGAAGCCCACCCACCCCGGACAGATCCGCCAGCTCGACTTCGACTGGCGCGCCAGCCGCGGCGTCTGCTGGGCCCGTTTCCTCGCCCAGGCCATGTGGCGCGGCGAGGAGTACTTCTTCCAGACCGACTCGCACATGCGCTTCGAGAAGGGCTGGGACACCTTGCTCATCGAGGACATCGAGTCCTGCCCCGGCGAGAAGTCCGTCCTGGCGTCCTGCGCGCCGCCCTATCTGTCGCCCGGCGACCTGATCACCGAGGTCTATCCGGGGCTGGTGACGACCTACGGCTTCATGGGCGACGGGCACATCCGCTTCACCGGCGTGTGGATGGGCGAGCCCATGCCCGAGCACCATCGCATGCCGTTCATCATGGCCGGCTCGCTGGCGGCCCGGTCGACGATGATCCAGGAGGTCCCCTACGACCCCTACGCCCACTTCGGCACCGAGGAAGTCAGCTACGCGATCCGCCTCTACACGCACGGCTGGGACGTCTACACCCCGCGCCACCGGATCGTGTGGCACCAGTTCCAGCGCAACAACACCATCAAGCGCCGCGAGATCGAAGGCGCCGACTTCAAGCATGACCGCGAGCTCAAGGCGATCGTCGGCTACCGCCGCTTCAACCACCTGAGCAACTACGCCCTCAGCTCCGATCCCGACGTGCTCCGGGACCTCGCCCTCTTCGGCCTGGGAACCGCACGCAGCATCGACGAGTACGAGGACTATGCCGGCATCGACTTCCGCCGCAAGCGGGCCAGCGAACACGCCATGCGGCTGCGCTGCATCGAGGGCATCGACGACCTGACCACCTTCAGGGTGCCGCCGCTGGACGACGAGGGCGCCGAGCGGCCCAACCTGATGCCCGAGAACGAGCGGCTGCTGCGCATCGTGCTGCGCACCTGGACGGTCGAGGCGCTCGCGGTCGAGATGGCCCAGCTCCTGGTGGCGGTGAAGACGATCCAGAACAACGGCATGCCGCCGGAGAAGTCCGTCGCCGATCTCGAAGCCGACTTCCGCAACTGGGACAAGAACGCGCTCGTTTCGGAACTGGCCCACCTCGCCTGGCTGGTGAACCAGCACAACGAACTCTCGAAGGCGGCCTGACGGCGACGCCGCACCCACGGGGACGAACACCATGCTCACAGCGCAGCCGTCGGTCGCAAGCGCCGTCCCCGTGAGCGAAGGCCCGGCGCCGCTCCTGTCCGTGGTCATCCCCAGCTACAAGCGGGCGATGCGGTTGGAACGCTCCTTCCGCTTCCACCTCAAGGCCTTCGCCGAGGCCAAGCACCCGATGGAATTCGTGGTGTTCGACAACGCCTCGCCCGACGGGACGGCCGAGGTGGTGGCCGACTGGATGTCCACGGACCCGCGCATCCGCCACGTTCGCCACAAGGAGAACCGGGGCTTCCGGCCGAACTTCCTGAGCGCCTTCCGCGGCGGCCGCGGCAAGTACCTCGTCTATCTGGCCGACGACGACCTGCTGATCCCGGAGATGATCGACAAGTACGTGGACCGCCTGGAGGCCGATCCCTCCATCGGCGCCATCTACGCGCCCTGGTTCCTGCTCGACGAGACCAAGAGCAGCAAGATCATGGGGGCGGCCTGGACGGCCGACAAGGAAGAGCGCTTCGAGCCGGGCGACCACGCGGCCTGCCTGGACTTCCTCCTCAAGCACCACGCCTTCCCGGAGATCTTCATCGTCCGCGCCGACCTGGTGCCCGAGACGTTCTCCACCTACTGCTCGGTCAGCTACCACTACTTCACGCTGCTGGCGCACCTCCTGGCCCGCACGACGGTCGTGTTCTCGCACGAGCCCTTCATGATCGTCACCGCGATCTCGCGCGACAGCCACGTCGGCAACGCCGAGACGCTCTACGGCTGGGACGAGTACCGCGGCGGCGTCGAGTACCTGGCGTCCTTCTGCCGGACCGATGGCCAGCCGACCTACCCGGACCTGCCCTCCCTGCTGCAGCGCATCCAGGGCTTCACGAACACCCGCATGTCGGTGGCGCTGCGGCTGCACACGGGAGCTCGCAACTGGCTCGTGGCCTGGCACCTCAACCGACGCCTGCTGGCCTACAATGTCCAGGCCATCGGGCGCGACATCCAGGCGGAGCTGTCGGGGCTGGCCGCGATGGAGGCGATCGTCCTGGAGTACGAGCGCGCCCACGTGGCGGAGATTGTCGCCTGCGAAAAGGTCTTCGCCATGATGCGGGAGGTGATCAACGTGCCCGCCGGCATCAAGCTCCTGTGCGAGACGGATTCCGACTTCGAGAAGCACACAACCGGCGGCGTCAGGGGCTACGTGACGTTCAATGACGTCCCCCTTCGCCCGCTGCGCGAGGGGGACATGGCGCTCGACCTCGCGGCCATGATGCGCCGCTTCGAAGCGCCGCTCTGACGCCGGGCCGGCGACCGGCCACCTGGAAAACCGCAAATCCGAGAGACACTTACGCCCGCTCCTCAGCGGGCGTTTTGCCGTGTCCGCCCACGATCGTGGTTAGCGAAGCCTGAAGCCAATCGCAAAGAATCGAACGAAAGTATTTTACAAGTATAGACCAAGTTAACGACCCGTTTCTGCTATTCATAATTGATTAAGGCGGCAAGATACACTTCTGGTTGCGAGCAAGAACGCTCAGTTTAAGCCCAGAAGGACCAAGATCATGGCCATCACTCTTTCGTCTGGCATTCGCGACGCACTCCAGTCGATCCAGCAGGCCACCAGCGCCGCTCAGACTGCTCAGACCCGTCTTGCGACCGGCAAGAAGGTCAACACCGCGATCGACAACCCGCTGAACTTCTTCACGGCGGCGAGCCTCAACGATCGCGCGAACGACCTTTCCGGCCTTCAGGACGCGATGGGCAGCGCGGTGAAGACGATCGACGCGGCCTCGGCCGGCGTCGACGGCATGACCAAGCTCCTGCAGACCGCCCAGGGTCTCGCGAGCACCGCGGCTGCCACCACCGACTCGTCCACGCGCGCGTCGCTGATGAAGCAGTACAACACGATCCTGGGACAGGTCGACGAGTTGATGAAGAACTCGGGCTATAACGGCACGAACCTTCTCAACGGCGACAAGCTCAATGTGAAGTTCGACTCCAGCACCACCACTGCCACGCTGTCGATCCAGAACCTGGCTACCGGCGCCCTCACGGCGACCGCGCTGGGTGTCGCGACGGGTGCGGCCGGTGCGTGGACGAACGGCGCGGGCACCGACACGACCGGCGACGTCGCCATCCAGACGCAGCTCACCAACGTCAGCAAGGCCATCTCGACCCTGCGCAGCGAGGCGAGCGCCCTGGGTGCCAACGGCGCCATCGTGAAGACCCGCCAGGACTTCACGTCGTCGATGATCAATACGCTGAAGACCGGCGCCGACCAGCTCACGCTCGCCGACGTCAACGAGGAAGGCGCCAACCTGGTCTCGCTGAACACGCGCGCCCAGCTGGCCCAGACCGCCCTCTCGCTCGCCTCGCAGCGCGAGCAGGCCGTTCTTCGTCTCTTCTGACGACGAGCCCGTTTCAGCGGATACAACAGGGGGCTGGGCCAGAAGGCTCGGCCCCCTTTTTCCGCCTGAAGCCAGGCTTATTGAGCCATTAAGGATTTCTGCGCACACTCCGGCGTCTGAACACGGAGTGGTAGAAATGGCGCTCAAGGTCGAGCTCAAGCCGAACGAACGGATCCTGATCGGGAACGTCGTGCTGCGCAATGGCGAGACCCGCACGCGTTTCTTCATCGAGGGCAGCGCCCCGATCCTCCGGGAAAAGGACATCGTCACCGAAGAGGCTGCCGACACCATCGGCAAGAAGATCTACTTTACCATACAATTGATGTATATCGCCGACGATATGGCAAAGTATCAGCAAAGCTACATCGACTTGATCACGAAGTTTACGCAAGCCGCGCCGAGCTCGCTTCCGATCGTGGCCGAGATCAACAACCACATTTTAACGGGCCAGATGTACAAAGCCCTCAAGGTGGCGCGTAAGCTCATCGAGTACGAAACGGAGTTGATGTCTCATGCACAGCGCGGCTAAAGCCTACGGCGCCGTCTCCCAGGCGAGCCTGCCCCCGCGCGAACTCGAAGCCCACGTCCTCATGAAGTCCGCCGCGCAGCTGCAGGCGATCAACGAGAACTGGGACGCCCGCAAGCACGAGTTCGAGACGGCACTCCTTCAGAACCGCAAGATCTGGACGATCCTGGTGTCGGCCGTGGTCGAGGAGAGCAACCCTCTGCCCCGCCCGATCAAGCAGAACATCGCCAACCTCGCGATCTTCATCTTCAAGCGGACGCACGAGCTGATGCAGGACCCGGTCCCGGGCCGCTCGTCGATCCTCATCTCGATCAACCGCGAGATCGCCGCCGGCCTGCGCGCCCGCGCCGAAGCGGCCTGAGCGAAGACAGGCTCCGCCGCCTGCCCGTCGGGACGTCGTCGCGACAGAGACGGCGTTGCGCCGATTGAGCGCCCCAGGACCAGCGGCACCCGGCGCCTCCCGAAACGCGCGTCTAGCCCGGGCACGGCCCTTCTCGATTTACACATCTCGCTCGAGCCTAAATGATGAGCGCTCTCCCTCCCCTGCAGGGGAGGGTGGCAGCCGCGAAGCGGCTGACGGGTGGGGGCCGCGGCGAAGAACGAGGCGAGAGAGCCGGGGCCGGCCCTGATGTCGTGCCAAATCCGTATCCGCCGCCCCCACCCGTCTCGCGCTTCGCGCGAGCCACCCTCCCCTGCAGGGGAGGGAGAACGCGCTCAACGATCGAGTCTGCTCTGCGTCTATGCCAAGAAGGCACCGCCCGGGCATCCTTCACTGTGCCGGATTCGGCCAGGACCACTGTGTTGCCTTCGCGCGATGAAAGTCCTGGCTGCCCGCTCCCGCCGACGGCAGCCATCTCGCACGCCGTGCCGAAGAGTACGGCTGCGCGTCAGCTCAGGTAGTTCACCAGCGACAGCTTCGACACCATGGATGCCGTCTGGTAGCTCGCCTGCAGGCTCGTCTGCAGGCTCAGGAGCTGGGCGGCGATCTGCTCGGGGCTCGCGTCCTCGATGGCGCTGATGTGGTCCTGCAGCACGCTCTTGGTGGCGGCGTTGCGCTCCTTGGCCGTGTTGATGTCGACGGAGGCCAGGGCGAGTTCGGTCTGGACGTCGGCGACCCTCGCCCCGGGCGTCTCCGCGAGGTTCGTCTGCAGCCGCGATTTCACCGCGTCGTAGCGGGCCGGCGAATTGGCGTTGGACGACGGGAAGCTGTCGGCCGCCATGACCGCGTAGCTGGCCAGGAGGTTGCGGAAAGGCGCTTCGTTGGCCTGCGCGCCGCTGGCGATCGGTGCGCCGTCCGACGCGCGCACCAGGGCGGTCTGGCGCGGCGTCGCGGAGTTGTCGCCCAGATACCACTGCACGGAATTGGCGATGTTGCCGTTGAAGAAGTCCTGCGCGGCCTTCACGCCGGAGGCCGCCCACAGCGACGTGTTGGCGACATTGGTCAGCGCCGTGGTGATGGCCGCTCCGAAATTTGTCGCGGTCTGGGCGGAGGTGGCGCCGATCTGGAAGGCCGCGCCCGTGCTCGTTCCCGCGCCGGGGTTGGACGACGCCGCCAGGGTCACGTCCTGCGAGGTGCCGTCGGGAAGGGTGACCTTGACGGTGAAGGTCTGTCCCTCGGTCGGCTGGGTGGTGAAGTCGAAGCTCGACGTGCCGGACACGGTCATGCCGCCGGCGCCGGGCTTGGTGATGGAGACGACGTTGCCGCTCACGCCCACGGCGAGGCCGCCGAGCCCGCTGCCCAGATCCGTCGTGCGCTGGTTGGCCATGGCCGTCTTCAGGCCGATCTGCGAGCCGGAGCCGTTCAGGATCACGTCGGCCGAGGCCACCGGCTTCGTGTCGGTCGCCCGCCCGGAGAACACGTAACGGCCAGCGACGTCCTGGTTGAGCAGGTCGATCATCTCGTTGAAGCGACCCGTGAGGAGGATCTGGCCCTGGGTCGTGCCTCCCGAACGCAGCTGGTAGCTGTCGAGCGAAAGCTCGCCGATCGCGGCCGAGCGGTTCTTGTCGAGCTGCGCCAGGCTGGTGTCCATCAGCTTCAGGCGCGTCTGCGCGTCGGTGATGTTGGACGCGTAGCCATCCAGGATCGAGACCCGCGCGTTCATGTCGAGCGACGTGACGCGCTCGGTGCCCATGCCGGCCCAGTCGTCGGCCAGCTTGCCGGTCGCGAGCTGGCGCTGCAGGTCGGTCATCGTGCTCTTGAGGTCGGTGAACTGCGTCGCATTGGTGCGGGCCCGCAACGACTCCACCGAGTAGCTGCCGAGGAAGATCGGTGACACGGTCATGGCTCACACTCTCGTCAGATGCGCATCAGGAGATCCATCATCTCCTTGACGGCGCTCATGATGCGGGCATTGGCGGAATAGGCGTTCTGGATCTGCACCAGGTTGGTCAGCTCCTGGTCGATGCTGACGCCGCTGGCGGCCGAGAAGCGGCTCTCGATCGAGGACTGGACCACCTTCTGGCCCTCGTCGAGGCGCGCGGCCCCTGCGGCGATCTCGCCCTGGGCGGCCACCACGCGGCTGGAAAAGTCGAGCATCGTGCCGGTGTAGGCGGTGGTGCCGCCCGACCCGTTCGACAGGCCCAGCGTGAACTTCGTGCTGGTCAACCGGTCCAACATCAAGGCGGGGCGCGTGGTGTCGCCCGACGGGGTCGTGGCCGCGTACTTCACCAGGAGGTTCGGATCGAGCTTGACCGCGGGGTTCACGATGAGCCGCGCGGCGAGCCCGGTCTTCTGCGACCCGTTGGCGAAGGAGCCCGTGAAGGGCTGCCCGTTCGCCCCGTCGACGAAGAGGGCGAACTCCGGGGATCCGCTCTGCAGCGAGCCCGTGAGCGTGATGCTGGCCGACGCCGCCGAGACGTCGGAGGTCCCCGCCGCGCCGTCGTCCAGGATGCGGATCGTGCTGCCGGTGTTTGAGACGGTGAAGGCGGAGCCGAGCGCGGTGCCGATGGCGGCCGCGGCGGTCGCCGGGTTGGAGAAATCGACCGCGACCTCGATGTCGTTGGGGTTGGACGTCGCGTTGGCCGGCAGCGTGCCGCCGGTGGCCAGGTTGATGAACGAGTAGGTCTTCGGCACGCCGCCGACCGTGACGTTCACGGTCATCACGTTGCCCGGCTGGATGCCGGTGGTGTCGACGTCGAAGCCGGTCGCCGCGCCGGCGGTGGCCGCCGCGCCGGCATTGATCTTGTTGCCCATGGCCGAGGCCAGGCCCGCCGCGAGCTCGTCCACCTGGGACTGGGCATCGACGAGCGTCTTGTCGCGCAGCTCGAGCAGGCCGGCGATCTCGCCGGACCGGATGAGGCCCTGCGCCAGCGCGTCGACCGTGGTGCCACCGGGGGTCGTCGCGGTGATGGTGCCGACGCCGCGGCTCGCCCCGCTGCTGTAGAGCGACCCGGCCGACATGGTCCCGCGCCCGTCGAAGGCCAGCGTCACCGGGCCGGTGGGGTCGAAGAGCCGCAGTCCGCCCTGGGTCGACAGGTTGACCGTGCCGTTGGCATTGGTGGTGACGTTGAGATCCATGAGCTTGGCGAGCTCGTTGATCTGGGCGTCGCGCTGATCCAGGAGCGAGGGATCCTGCCCCTGCGAAAGCCCCACCTTCTGGTCGAGGGAGGAGATGGTCTTGAGGAGCTCGTTGGCCCGCGCCACGTCGGCGGAGATGGCGGTCTCGGTGTCGGCACGCAGCTGCTGGATGCCGTTGGACACGCTGTTGAGCGTGCTGGCGAAGGTGGCGGCCCGGCTCAGCACCGCGGTCCGCGCGGTGCTCGAGGCCGGGTCGTTCGCGAGATCCTGCAGCGCCGTCGTGAACGCGCTCATCACGCCCGGCAGCGAGCTGGCGTCGCCGGGCTGCCCGAACAGCGACTGCAGGCGGTCGGTATAGGTGGCGCGGACCCCGGTGTAGCCGGAGCCCGACGTTTCGGTGCGCAGCTCGCGCTGCAGGATGCCGTCGAGAGCCCTCTGGACGCCCGCGACCCGTACGCCGTTGACGTTGCCGTTGCCGGTCGTCTCGACGAGCTGCGCCGACCGCCGGCTGTAGCCGGGCGTGTCGACGTTCGCGACGTTGCCCGAGACGACCTGCATCTGGGTCTGCGTCGTGCGCAGGCCGCTCAGGGCGCTGGACAGGGCGGTGGAGAGACTCATGACGTCACCATGGCCCTTCGGGGCCCCTCAATCCGTCACCGGATGATGTTGATCGCGTCCTGCAACATCTGCTGCGCCGTGGTCACCACGCGGGTGTTGGCCGAGTAGGCCTGCTGCGTGATGATCATCTTCGAGAATTCCTCGGCGATGTCGGTGTTGGACCCCTCCACCGAGGCGCTCAGGAAGGCCCCGCCCGAGGGCGAGATCAGCGGAGAGCCCGACTCCAGCGTCTCCGTGAAGGTCGAGCCGTCGCCGCGCTTGAGCATGTTGGCGGCGTTGAACTGGGCCACCGCGATCTGCGCCACCGGCTGGGTCTGGCCGTTGGAGTAGACCGCCTGGATGCGGCCGGAGTCCGAGATCTTCAGGTCCTGCAGCACGCCGGCCGAATAGCCGTCCTGCCGGATGCTGGTGGGGTTGTACTGGCCGCTCACATCCGCGAACTGCGTCAGGCCGCCGGTCCCGGGATTGAAGCCGATGGCGCCCAGCGCCGTGCCGTCGATCGTGAAGTTGATCGAGACGGGGATCGCGGTCGTGAGCTGGCCGGCGCTGTCGAACGTGAAGGTCGAGCCGGCATTGGTCCACTTCGTCGTGGCACCGGTCGCCGCGGAATTGCTCATGTAGTAGAGGTTCCACGTGTCGTTGGTCGCCGGCGGCCCGGCGGCCGCGTTGCTGACCTTGCCCCAGCGCAACTGCGCGGTGACTGGGTTGCCGAGCGAATCGTAGAGCGTGACGCTGCCGCCGGAGATGGTGTGGTCCAGGAAGGATTGCTCGTTGGTGGCCGACACCGTTGCACCGCCGGACGCGCCGATGAGTTCGCTGCCCGCGGTGGTCGTCGTGGCGGCAGTGATCGGAGACGCCGGGATGTTGGCCCGGTACTCGATGCTCGTGGTGGCGTTCGCCGGGATCAGGTCCTTGGTGAAGCGCATCACGTCGGGCGCGCCGCCGGTCACCGCGTCGGTCACGGGATCGACGGTGTAGCCGACGAGATAGTTGCCGGCCCCGTTGACGAGGTAGCCGTTCTTGTCGAGCTCGAAGTCGCCGCGCCGCGTGTAGAGATTGCCGGCGGAGAAGGTGGGCGTCGCACCGGCGAAGCTGGTGCGCTCGCGGACGACGAAGAAGCCCTCCCCGCCCAGCGCGACGTTGGTGCCCACCCCGGTCGTGGTGATGTTGCCGGCGAGCGTGTTCGTCCCCCGCGAGAAGGCGACGACCGACCCGCCCTGCTGCACGCGCAGCGGATAGTCGGGGACGAGGTCTTCGAAACTGGAATCGACGCGCTTGTAGCCGGTCGTCTGCGAGTTCGCGATGTTGTCGGAGATGTTCTCCATCGCGAACGACTGTGCCCTCAATCCGGACACGGCCGTGATCATGGCCCCAAAGATACTCATGCCACCCTCTCGTCGTTGCCTCCGCCGCGTGGATCGCGCGGCGCTGGAAAAAAACCTGAGGACAACCCGCAAGACGTGTGCCATGGAAATTTGCTTGGAGAATCAGAGGATTAATGAAGGATTCAGCATCCTCGTCGGGAAGATTCAGCCAGCACAACCGGGAATCGGCGGCAGATTTTGCCGGGTCCCGGTGGCCGCGCGCCGTCAGCGCATGATGTTCATGACCTCCTGCATCATCTGCTGCGCCGTCGACACCACGCGGGTGTTGGCCGAGTAGGCCTGCTGCGTGACGATCATCTTCGAGAACTCCTCGGCGACGTCGGTGTTGGAGCCCTCCAGCGCACCGCTCGTGAACGACACGCCCTGGCCGTTGAACAACGGGTCGCCGGACTCGGGCGTCTGCGCGAAGGCGCCGCCGCTGCCGCGCGCCAGCTTGTCCGGCGCGTTGAACCGCGCCACGGCGATCTGGGCGAGTTCCTGGGTCTGGCCGTTGCTGAAGCTCGCGACGACGCGCCCGCTGTCGCCGATCGAGACGCCCTGCAGGACACCGGACGCGTAGCCGTCCTGGCTCAGCCGGGACACCTTGGCCTCGCCCGTGGCATCCGCGAACTGCGTCAGCCGGCCATCGGTGAGATCGAGGGCCACCGTGCCGAGGCCCACGGACGACAGGTTGACCGACACGGGGGCGATGGGATCGATGAGGGTGCCGTTGGAAGCAAAGGAACAGGCCGTGGCGAGCGTCCAATCCGCATCCTGCGCGGCGTGCCCCGGTGTTGCGTTGTAGTAGAGGCCCCAGGTGGTGCCGCCCGTCGCGCGGGCCTCGACCTTGGTCCAGCGAAACTCCAGGTCCACCGGCGTTCCCTTGGCGTCATAGAGACGGGCCGACTGGCCGGAGATCGAGTTGTCGGCGAAGCTCGCGGACGATGCGGTGGTGATCGGCGTGATCGACGCCGGGGTCGTGCCGCGCGCCGCGGCCCAGACGTCGCTTCCCGCCGATCCGTTGGCCACCGCCACCGTCCTGGCGGATGCGGGAAGGTTGGCGCTGTAGGACAGGGTGCTGGTGGCCTTGGCCGGCGACAGCCCCACGTCGACCTTGATGACGTCGGGCGTGGAGCCCTTCGGCGTGCCGCTGGGGGCATCGATCGGATAGCCCGACAGGTACATGCCGGTACCGTTGACGAGATAGCCGCTGCGGTCGACCTGGAAGTCGCCGCGCCGGGTGTAGAACATCTGGTCGGAGAAGCTCGGCGTGGGCCCGCCACTGTCCATCCGCTGGCGCACGGCCGCGAAGCCGCTGCCGTCGAGGGCGAAGTTGGTCGACACGCCCGTGGCCGTGGTGCTCCCGGCGATCGTCGTCGTTCCGCGGGAGAAGGCCGACACCGATCCCGCCTGCTGGGTGCGCGGCACGGACTGGGTGACCATGTCCTCGAACGCGGTGTCGACCCGCTTGAAGCCGACCGTCTGGGAGTTGGCGATGTTGCCGGAGATCGCCTCGAGGGCGAAGGACTGCGACTGAAGGCCGATCACGGCCGTGGTGAGGGCGCTGAAGATACTCATTCTGAGTCCCGTCGTTTCTGGACGCGGTCCGGCGGGCCGGACATGACGACGGGACCGGCGCAAGGCCGGTGCCAGGAAAAAGGCGTGCCCTTTCAGAGGGCAAACACCCCCGGTTGCGGAAACAAAAGCCGGTTGCGGAAACTAGCGCCCGGAAGGATTTGCCGGGTCGCCGCGCGTGAACAGGAAACCGGCGACGTCCGTGACCGTCGGCTCCTTCTCGGCGGCGAAGGGCAAGGGACGGCACACCGCGATGGCCGACAGGCCGACGCGCGCGGTGAGCAGGCCGTTCAGCACCCCCTCGCCCAACCGGGCCGAGAGCTTGGCCGCCAGCCCGTGCCCCAGCACCTGCTGCACGAGGCTGTCCCCCACCGCCATGCCGCCGGTGACGGCGAGATGGCCCCCGACGGCGCGCAGCAGGCGGAAGAACCCGATGGCGCCCGGGCGGCCGCCGTAGATCTCCGAGATGCGCCGGACGAGACGGAGCGCCTGCGCCGCGACGAACAGCAGGTCCACGATGGCCCGCGGCGAAATCGCCGTCACCACCGACACCCGCCGCGCCGCGCCCGCCACGGCGAGCCGGGCCTCCCGGTCGAGGCCGGCCATGAGCTCGCGCTCCGCCACCCGGATCAGGTCGGCCCCGTCGATCACGTCCCCCGCGGTCTCGGCGAGGCGGGCCCGCGCCCGAGCCGTCTCCGCCCTCCCGGCATAGAGCGCGACGAGCTCGGCGAGCACCGCCCTGCCCTCCTTGCGGTCGTCGCTGACGAGGATGGCTTCGGCCCTCGCCTTCAACGCGGCGATGCCCTTGGCCCGCACGACGGCGCGAACCTCCCGCCAGACGAGCACGATGAGCGCCACGGCGGCCAGCGCGGCGAGCGCCGCCGCCAGCACGCCCAGCACGACGTTGCGCTGGATCTGCTCGACGATGAAGGCTTCCAGCGCCGTCGTGAGCCACAGCACCACGAGCCCGAACAGGGCGCCCGCCAGCACCCCGCCCCAGCCCAGCATCCGCCGGCCCAGCCCCAGCTCGGCCTTGTGGACCTCGGCCCGCTCGGCGCGGCGCTCGGCGTCCTCGAACACGCTCTCGTCGTCCGTGTCGGTCACCAGCACGCCCGTGCCGGGCGGCGGGGTGCCCGCGTCGGACCAGCTGACATTGGGGTCGTCGAGACGGAAAGCACGCGGCGCCTTGCTCATGCCAGACGATCTCCGGCCAGGAATTCCAGGGCCCGGTCGAGCCGGATGTGCGGCAGGGGTCCGGGCAGTCCGTCGCTGGCCAACGCGACCTTGGGTGGCCGGAACCGCACGAAGCGGACCCCGGCCGCGGTGCCGTTGAGCGCGGCCGCCGGATCGTCGGGAAGCTCGCCGGGGAAGACGGCCGCCTCGGCCCGTCCGTCGAAGGTCTCGCCGGCGATGACCTCACCGGCCAGCGGCGTGCCGACGATGGCATCCAGCGCCTGGCGGCCCTCGTTGAGGCGAACCTCGCGCGTGGCCCGCACGGAGGCGAGCGCCACCGTGTCGACGCGCGCACCGAGCCCGGCGGCCCGCGCCCGCGCCCGTTCCACGAGCAGCTCCAGCACCGCCTCGAGCCGGTCGTGGCTGGTGTGATGGAGGTGATCCGCTTTGGTCGCGGCGAACAGCACCCGGTCGATGCGCGGCCGGAACAGGCTCGACAGGATCGAGTTGCGGCCCGTGCGGAAGGCCGAGAGTACCGCCTCCAGCGCCGCCTGCAGGTCGGCCACCGCGGCCGGGCCCGCATTCAGGGCGGCCAGCGCGTCGACCAGCACGATCTGCCGATCGAGCCGCGCGAAGTGATCGCGGAAGAACGGTCGCACCACGTGCTCGCGGTAGGATTCGTAGCGCCGCTCCATCATCGCCGCGAAGCTGCCCGACGGGATCGCCGACCCGTCGAGATCCACCGGCGCGAAGGTGAGGGCCGGCGAACCCTGAAGATCGCCCGGCATGAGGAAACGTCCCGGCGGCAGGGCCGAGAAGGACAGCGGCTCCTGGCGCGCCGCCACGAGCGACTCGCGGAAGCGGTCGGCGAGGACGCGCGCGGCGGTCTCGTCCGCGGGTCCCTTCGGGTCGATCCCGGCCAGCGCCTCGAGAAAGGCCGCCGACACGCCGGCCCGGTGGGGCGAGCGGCACGCCGTCAGCGTTTCGCGGCACCAGTCGGCGAAGGGCTTGTCGAGCAAAGCGAGGTCGAGCAGCCACTCGCCGGGATAGTCGACGATGTCGAGGGTCAGCATGCGCGAGCCGGACCGCCAGCCGGCGGCGCTCTCGAACGCGATCTCCAGCCTCAGCTCGGCGATGCGGCTGGTGGAGGCGGGCCAGTGACGGTCGTCGCCGGTCAACGCCGCGAGATGGTCCTCGAAGGCGAAGCGGGGCACCGCGTCGTCGGGCTGCGGGGCCAGGCTGGCGCGGGTGATGCGCCCCTGCGCCGCCGCGCGGAACACCGGCAGGCGGGCCTGCCGCCGCAGGGCGTGCACGAGCGCGGTGATGAACACCGTCTTTCCGGACCGCGAGAGGCCCGTCACGCCGAGCCGCAGGGTGGGATTGGCGACGTCCGCGACCCGATCCGCCAGCGAGCGCGCCGCAACGGTCAGGTCGAAGGTGAGATCGGAAAAGGACGGCAACGGCGGGACTCGCATTCCACTGCCGCCGAATGTGGGGATGCCGATGGCCTTTGTCGACCGTCGGCCTCAGTCGTCCTCGCCGCCGGGCGTCACGAACCGGTCCAGCCGGCCGCCGCCCTGCGCCACCTCGCCCCAGCCGTCCACCGCGAAGTCGAGCACGGCGACCGCGCTCGTGGGAAACCGGCTGCGCAGCCGCGCGAAGGCATAGCGGTCGCCATGTCCGACGAAATCGCGTGCGAGCTGGCCCATGCCGGGATTGTGCCCCACCAGCACGAGCGTGCGGACCTGCGCATCGACGCCCTGAACGAGCTTGAGCAGGGTGGCCGTGGCGGCCTCGTAGATCGCCGGCTCCAGCTTCACCGCGACCGCGCCCAGCGCCCGGGCCGCCTGCTCCCAGGTCTGCCGCGTGCGCAGGGCCGGCGAGACCAGCGCCAGGTCGGGGAAAAGCTGCTCGTCGGCGAGATACTGCCCCGTCGCTGCCGCGTCACCCAGGCCACGCGGCGCGAGCGCACGGTCGAAATCGGGCGCCGAACCGTGCGGCACGGCCTTGGCGTGGCGAAAGACGATGAGGCGTTTCATGCCCCGAGGTTAGAGCAAGCCGCGGACAGGTGGAAACCTGCTTTCCGCAAAAAGCGTGCGACCAAACGGACGCGCCCGAGCGTGCCGCGCCGCCCCGGGAGCGAAGCCCCCCGGCAGGCCGGGGTAAAGCTGTTCGAGCCTATCGCTGCTCGCGCCGCGTCATGAACGCGATGCGCTCGAACAGGTGCACGTCCTGCTCGTTCTTCAGGAGGGCGCCGTGCAGGGGCGGGATGAGCTTCTTGGGATCGCGCTCGCGCAGCACTTCGGGGCCCACGTCCTCGGCCATGAGCAGCTTCAGCCAGTCGAGCAGTTCGGAGGTCGAGGGCTTCTTGCGCAGGCCCGGCACCTCGCGCACGTCGAAGAACAGGCGCAGGGCTTCCGCGACCAGCCGCTTCTTGATACCCGGATAGTGCACCTCGACGATCTTCTCCATCGTGTCGGGCTCGGGGAAGCGGATGTAGTGGAAGAAGCACCGGCGCAGGAAGGCGTCCGGCAGTTCCTTCTCGTTGTTCGAGGTGATGATCACGACCGGCCGCTTGGCCGCCTTGATGGTCTCGCCCGTCTCGTAGACGTGGAACTCCATGCGGTCGAGTTCGAGCAGCAGGTCGTTGGGAAACTCGATGTCGGCCTTGTCGATCTCGTCGATCAGCAGCACCGGCCGGACGTCGCTCTCGAAGGATTCCCAGAGCTTGCCCTTGCGGATGTAGTTGCGGATGTCGGAGACGCGGGGGTCGCCGAGCTGGCTGTCGCGCAGGCGGGACACGGCGTCGTACTCGTAGAGCCCCTGGTGCGCCTTTGTTGTCGACTTGACGTGCCAGGTGATCAGGGGGGCGCCCAGCGCCTTGGCGATCTCCTCGGCCAGCACGGTCTTGCCGGTGCCGGGCTCGCCTTTCACCAACAGGGGCCGCTCCAGGATGATGGCGGCATTGACGGCGACCTTGAGGTCGTCCGTGGCGACATAGTTGTCCGTACCGGTGAAGCGCATGCCGTGTTCCGATCGATGAGGAGTGGCGGCCAAACTAGGGGCCGGTGCCAGGTCCGGCAAGTCGGCCGGAGGTCTCCAGCCAGGCCAGTGCGCCCCGTCCCGCGGCGATGCCGGTGGCCCAGCAGCCCTGCAGCAGGTAGCCGCCGGTGGGCGCTTCCCAGTCGAGCATCTCGCCCGCAGCGAACACGCCCGGCAGCCGCTCGATCATGAAGCGGGCGTCGAGGTCGTCGAAGGCGAGGCCGCCGGCCGAGGAGATGGCGCGCTCCAGCGGCCGCACGCCGGTGAGCGGCAGCGGCACGGCCTTGATCCGGCCCGCCAGGGCGAAGGGATCGCGCGGGATGTCCGGCCCGGCGCATTCGCGCAGGAGCCCGATCGCGACGGGCGTGAGGCCCGCCGCCTTGCGCAGGCGATTGGACAGGCTTTCCCCCGGCCGCGCCCGGGCGAGCCGTTCGGCCAGGGTTTCGGCCGAGAGATCGGGCTTGAGGTCGATCTGCAGGACGGCCGCCTCACCCCCGGCCAAAGCTTCGCGCAGACGACCCGAAAGCGCGTAGATCGCTCCGCCCTCGATGCCGGTGGCGGTCACCACGGCCTCGCCGCGCACCGTGACCTCGCCGAAGCTGACGGCGAGGCCCTTCAGCGGCTCACCCGCGAACCGCTCCCGCATGGTCGCCGACCAGGCGACGTCGAAGCCGCTGTTGGCCGGCACCAGCGCACCGACGCGAACCCCGCGCCGGCGCAGAATGTCGACCCAGGCCCCGTCCGAGCCCAGCCGCGGCCAGCTCGCGCCGCCCAGGGCCAAGATCGTTGCGTCGGCCCGAACGGCAAGGGCGCCCGCCGGCGTCGCGAAGGCGAGCTCGCCGTCGTCGGTCCATCCCGTCCAGCGGTGGCGCGGCGCGAAGGAGACGCCGAGCCCGTCGAGGCGGGCGAGCCAGGCGCGCAGCAGCGGCGACGCCTTGAAGGAGGTCGGAAACACGCGCCCGCTGGACCCCACGAAGGTGTCCTGGCCGAGCCCCGTCGCCCAGTCCCGCAGGTCGGACGGCGCGAAGGTCCGGATCGGACCCTCGAGCCGTGGCCTCGCGGCCCCGTAGCGCCCGAGAAAGCGCTCCAGCGGCTCCGAATGGGTGAGGTTCAGTCCCCCGCGGCCCGCCATGAGCAGCTTGCGCCCGACGCTCGGCATCGCGTCGTAGACCGTCACCCGGGCCGTACCGGCGCCGGCGACGACTTCGGCGGCGGCGAGCCCGGCGGGTCCGCCACCGATGATCGCCACGTGCGGCAGGGCGGTGTTCATGGCGCCGACGTAGCCCATTCGGGAGCGGACGGAAACTCCCCAGCGTCGGCCCGCTCGCTGGCGGCCCGCGCCCACGGCGCGGCCTGACCTTGACGCCGCGCCCTCCAGGGCCCACCTGAAAGGGTGGAGGTAAGACCATGCTCAGGATCGAGACCGTCTCGAACGGCCGCAGAAGCACCACCACCCTGCCCGGCTGGGCCATGGGTCTGGCGGGCGTTGCGGCGTTGGGCCTCGGGCTGGTGGTCCTCACGATCGGAGCGGGGCTGGCCCTCATCCTGGCGCCCATCGTGGTCGGCGCCGTGTTCTTCGCGCGCTGGCGGCTGAAGAAGGCCCTGCGCGAGGCCGGCATCGACCTGAACGCGGGTCGCGTTCCCCCAGGCGGCCCGGCGAGCCCCGGCGTGATCGATGCCGAGTACAAGGTCATCGACGGCGACGGACGGCGCTGACGCGGTCGACGGCCGGTGGGCACGCCTATAGAGTGCCCGCACCATGTTCCTGACCTTCTTCACAAACCTTCGACAGGCCAAGGTCCCCGTCACGCTGCGCGAGTACCTCACGCTGCTACAGGGCGTCCAGGCCGACGTCGCGGAGCTGTCGGTGGACGGCTTCTACCACCTGTCGCGCGTCTGCCTCGTCAAGGACGAGCGCAATCTCGACAAGTTCGACCGGGTGTTCGCGGCCACCTTCAAGGGCGTGCTCGACACGGCAGGCGGACAGGGCGTCGCCGAGGGCGAGATCCCGGAGGAGTGGTTGCGGGCGCTGAGCGAGAAGCTGCTCAGCGAGGAAGAGCGCAAGCAGATCGAGGCGCTGGGCTGGGACAAGCTGTGGGAGACGCTGCGCCAGCGGCTCGCCGAGCAGCAGGGCCGGCACCAGGGCGGCAACAAGTGGATCGGCACCGGCGGCACCTCCCCCTTCGGCAACAACGGCTACAATCCGGAAGGCATCCGGATCGGGCAGGAGAAGAACCGGAACTTCCGCGCCGTGAAGGTGTGGGACCAGCGCCAGTTCAAGGACCTGGACGACACGGTCGAGCTCAACACCCGCACGATCAAGGTCGCCCTGAGGCGCCTGCGGCGTTTCGCCCGCACCGGCGCGGCTGAGGAGCTGGACCTCGACGGCACGATCCGCGAGACGGCCAACCACGGCTATCTCGACGTGCAGTTGCGGCCCGAACGGCGCAATGCCGTGAAGGTCCTGCTGTTCCTCGACATCGGCGGGTCGATGGACTGGCACGTGACCCAGGTCGAGGAGCTGTTCTCGGCCGCCAAGGCCGAGTTCAAGCACCTGCACTTCTACTACTTCCACAACTGCGTCTACGAGAGCGTCTGGACGCACAACCGGCGCCGGCACGAGCAGCGCACCCCCACCTGGGACATCCTGCGCACCTATGCGTCGGACTACCGTGTCGTCTTCGTGGGGGACGCGGCCATGAGCCCCTACGAGATCGTCGCCCCGGGCGGCTCCGTCGAACACTGGAACGAGGAGGCCGGCCAGGTCTGGCTGGAGCGCCTCGTCGGCCACTTCCCGCGCATGGCCTGGATCAACCCGGTGCCGCGCAACCAGTGGACCTACAGCCAGTCGACGCAGATGATCCAGAAGATCATCGGCCCGCGCATGTTCGGCCTGACCCTGGAAGGGCTGGACGGCGCCATGAAGGAACTGGGACGATAGGGAACCGGGCGCCGGATCGCGCCGAGTCGCACGCCCTCCTGCCGTCGTTCCGAAAAGCCCGCCGTGACGCCGCTCCAGCCGCCCTCACCCCGCCTGTCGCCGCTCGCGGTCGTGCTCGTCCTGGGCGTCACGCTCTCCATCAGCTACGGCACCAACTACTACAGCTTCGGCGTGCTGGCCTCGCGGATGGCGAGCGATTTCGGCTGGCCGGTCACGTGGACCTTCGCGGCGTTCTCGGCGGCCCTTCTGGCGGGCGGCGCGGCCGCTCCCTGGGCGGGGCGCCTCGTCGACCGCTTCGGCGCGCCGATGGTTCTGGCGGCGGGCTCGATCCTGGTGGGCATCGCTCACGCGGTCGCCGCGTCCGGCGGCCCCATCATCTTCGTCGCCGGTCTCGTGCTGGGACAGGTCGCCGGGACCATGTCCCAGTATGACGCAGGCTTCGCCTGCCTGGTGCAGGTCGCGCGGTCCGACAGCAGCCGGCGCATCACGCAGCTCACGCTCATCGCCGGCTTCGCGTCCAGCCTGTTCTGGCCCATCACCACGGGGCTGGGCGATGCCCTGGGCTGGCGCGGCACGTGGATGGTCTACGCCGCGCTGAACGTCCTCGTCTGCGGCCCACTGCATGCCCTGCTGGTCCGCGCCCTCCCCGACCGCGCCCCGAAGGCGCCGGCCGCCCCGCAAGGCGGTACCGCGGCGCCGGTCGTGGAACGGCCGGAGGACCCGGTGCTGCCGCCCGGCCTGCAGACGCGCGGCATGCTCCTGCTGGCCGCGAACTTCTCCCTGGCGGGCTTCGTGCTCTCCGCCACGCTGGCCCAGCTGGTGCCGCTGCTTCACCAGGTCGGCCTCGGCGAGAGCGCCGTCCTCGTCTCGACGCTCTTCGGCCCGAGCCAGGTCCTCATCCGGCTCATGACGGTGTTCGTCGCCCGCGGCCACGGCCCCATGGTCCCCACCTTCATCGCGACCGCCCTGCTGCCGGTGGCGGTGATCGTGCTCGCCTTCTCGGGTGGCATGGTGGGCTGGGCGATCGTCTTCGCCATGGCGCTGGGCTTCGGGTCGGGCCTGCGCAGCATCGTGCAGGGCACGCTGCCGCTCGCCCTGTTCGGGCGGCACGGCTACGGCGCGAGACTGGGTCGGCTCTCCTCGGCCCGCCTCGTGCTGGGGGCCCTCGCCCCCTTCGTGTTCGCCTGGATGCTGGAAACGGTCGGCGCCCGCGCGTCGCTTCTCGTCCTGGCGGCTATCGGACTGGCCGGCGTCCTGTCGATGGTCGAGATCGCGCGTCTCATGAGGTTGCGCGTCACGCCCGGCGATCCGCGCAACCCCTGAGCCCTTGTCCGCGCGCCGGAGCGGCCCCATACAGCGGGCATGACCGACGACCTCACCCTGACGGCGGATGCCGACGACCACGTGGTCCGCTATGCACAGCGGCCGCGACCGTTCAGCCACGAGGTGACCTGGCGCCTCGAACCGGACGCCTTCGTCGTCGAAAACGGTCGCAAGGCGCTGCGGATCGCCTACGGCAAGGTCGCCACGATCCGCCTGACCTACCGTCCGGCAAACGTCACGTCGCAGGGTTACCGGGCCGTCCTCGTCCTGTCCGACGGCCGGACGGTCGCCGTGTCGAACCTGTCCTGGAAGACCTATGTCGAGGTCGAGCGGCAGGACGCCGCCTACCGGTTGCTGCTCGCGGAACTCGTCACGCGCTGCGGCCGTGCCAACCCGGGCCTGATCTGCCGGACGGGCCAGCCCGCGCCGGTCTGGGCGGCGAGCGCGGTCGGCGGGATCGCCATGCTCGCGATCTTCGCCGGCGCGGCCGTCTGGGCCCTGTGGCGGGGGTCCTGGCCGCTGGCGGCCATCGCGTTGATGTTCCTTCTGCCCTTCGTTTGGCAAGCCCATGCGATGATAACGAAAAACCGGCCGGGCGCCTTCGCGCCCGACCGGCTTCCCGAAGCGGTTCTGCCGCCGTCGGGCTGAAAGGTCTACTGGCGCACGACCAGGACCGAGCACTCCGCGTGCCGCACGATGGTGGAGGCATTGGAGCCGAGCAGATAGGTCGACATGCTCGGATGGTGCGAACCGACCACGATCAGGTCGGCGCCAACGCGGGTCGCCTCGGCGAGGACCTCGTTGTAGACGGAGCCCATGCGCACCGCCGTGCCCACCTTTTCGGCCGGCATCTGCACGGTCGCCGCGACGTCCCGCAGTTCCTTCTCGCACTGCCCCTGCTGCTCCTCGTCGAAGGACGGGGGCACGTATTCCATGAAGGTGACCGGCAGGATCGAGCGCACATAGACGAGCTGAAGCTTCGCGCCCGTAATGCCGGCGAGCGCGACCGCCTTGTCGATGGCGGGGCGGGCCACTTCGACCTCGGCGAGGTCGACGGGGACGAGAATCTGCTTGAACATGGGAGATCTCCTGCTGTGAGGATCTCCACCTTAGCGCAAACCCGCGGCTCCGCGTTGCGCGAAGTCAACGCGAATGCATGACGCTCTTGCGGGGGAGATCCGGCGATTTCGAGGGGGAGGTCTCAGGCCTGCTTGGCCGGCGTGTGGACGACGAGGCCGTCGAGTTCCGGCTTCACCTTGATCTGGCACGACAGGCGGGACGTCGGGCGCACGTCGAAGGCGAAGTCGAGCATGTCCTCTTCCATGGAGGCCGGCTCGCCGACCTTGTCCTTCCACGCCTCGTCCACATAGACGTGGCAGGTGGCGCAGGCGCAGGCCCCGCCGCACTCCGCCTCGATGCCGGGGATACCGTTCTTGACCGCGTTCTCCATGACCGTGGAGCCGTCAGAGGCTTCCACCGTGCGCGCTGTGCCCTGAACGTCGACGTAGGTGATCTTGGTCATGAACGGATCCGAACGATGTCGCCGCCCCTTTCGCGGCCGACATTCCTTAAGGCAGGGCGCGGCGCTGGTCGAGCCTCGCGGCGCCTCGACGGTTCAAAGGCCGCGCGCGTCCGCGCCGGCGAGCCGCGCGGCGATGGCCGAGCGCGCCTCGGCGACGCTGGCATGCAGGGCCGCGATGCGGTCGAGCAGGCTCGGTTCGTCGGCGTCCTCCGGCAGGAATTCCAGCGACTCGGAGGCGGCCGCGACCCGGAACGCGCCGACCGCCCGGGCCGAGCCCTTGAGGCGGTGCGCGGCATTGCGCCGATCCATGGCACCCCCGGCCTCGCGGACGATGCGCAACATGTCGCCCGACTGCTCCAGGAACATCGCGAGCACCTCCCGCGCGAGGTCCGCGTCGTGGAGGGCCTGGGCCATCAGGTGATCGATGTCGAGGACATCGGGGCGATCGTTGCTGGTGCCGATGCCCGTCAGGTCGTTGCCCTCATATGTGCCAAGCATGAACATGTCGCTCCCGGTCCGGCACGACATCCGGACCAACACTGCGCCTGGCCAACCCTTGATGCAAGAGATGGGCCAGGGAAAAGGCCAGATCGGCGGCGATAGGCCGTCATCCGACGTACGACCTTGCCCTCATGAACATGATCGTGACGCTTTTGTCCCACAATCATTAGGACATGCCCCCACGCGAGGGTGCAATCGCAGCTTTGGGGGTAGCGATCTTTGTCAATGGTATATGAGCCGTTAACGACGTTTCATAACGGTCCCCGGGCGCGGGTTTTCATCGCAGGGACCCCCGTCTACACTGCAGCTTGGTTAATCAGTTCGGACTACGATCTGAAGAGTCCGCCCGAGGCCCCCGCCGTGTCGTGCCTTTCCAGGTCGAGCGGTTGGCGGTGCGGACCGTGTAAAGCGTAAAGGCGAGGCGACCTCATGGCGACGCAAAGCAAGATCACGGACCCGACGGAAGCGGCGCTGTCGGCGATTCAGGAAGCCTTGAACCTGACCGAGGTCTCGCCAACGGGCAAGTCCGACACAGCCAAGCCTGACCAGGCCAGGTCTGACGGAAGTCGTCCCGAAGGATCCACGCCCGACAAGCAGAAGGCCGAGACGGCCGGCGCGGATGTCGGCGCGGCCCAGGACGAGCGCGGCCCGCGCCTCCCCGAGGTCGACGACGCGGCCATCTTCGGCGAAGTGAAGGTCGAGAAGCCCCGGGACCGCGAGCGCGCCCGTCCCTCGAGCCGCGATTCGGCCCCCGAACCCCGCCGTCCCTCCCCCGGCCGTCCGGCCAACGACGATCGCAGGGCCGTGGGCGAGATCCTGCAGGCGCTCAGCGCCCGTCCGTCGCGCCGCCCCTTCGTCTATGCGACGCTCGGCTCCATCCTGTGGATCGGCGCCTGTGCGGCCTATGCCGTCACCCGTGGTGGCCTGTCCCTGTCGCCCGCCGACCCGGTGGCGCAGCTCCTGACCCCCGACGCGGCGCTCATCCTGTTCGCCATCCTGGTGCCCGTGGTCGGCATGTACGTCCTGGCGGCGCTGTTCGTGCGCGCCCAGGAAATGCGGATGGTGGCGCGGTCCATGACCCAGGTCGCGCTGCGCCTGGCGGAGCCGGAGACGGCCGGCACCGACGGTGTCGTCAGCCTGTCGCAGGCCATCCGCCGCGAGGTCGCGGCGATGGGCGACGGCATCGAGCGCGCGCTGGCCCGCGCCGGCGAGCTCGAGACGCTCGTGCACTCGGAGATCGCGACGCTCGAACGCGCCTATGGCGAGAACGAGATCCGGATCAGGGCCCTCATCGACGAGCTCGTCACCCAGCGCGAAGCCATCCTGGCCAACGCCGAGCGTGTGCGCAGCTCCATCGTCGGCTCCCACGAGAGCCTGCGCGAGGACCTGAACGCCGCGTCGGTGCGCATCGCCGAGGCGGTGGGCCAGGCCGGCGAGCGCGTGACCCAGCAGCTCGGCGACAAGTCGTCGGAGATCACCGGTGCCCTCACCCGCACCGGCGACCAGATGATCGACGGCATCAACGCCCGCGGCGGCCAGCTCATCGAGCGCCTGACCACGACGAGCGACGACGTCAGCAAGCGCCTGGGCGAGGCGACCGAAGGCGTCACCCAGACGCTCGGCGGCAAGGCCCAGGAGATCAGCGACCTGCTCACCCGCACCGGCGTGTCGCTGGCCGAGGAGATCGCGAGCCGCGGCCGGCAGGTGGGCGAGACGCTCGACCGCACCAGCCAGATCCTCACCACCAACCTCAACGAAGGCTCCGAGCGCGTCACCCGCGTGATCGCCGAGACCGGCGCCGGCGTCGCCGAGGCGATCGCCAGCCGCGCCATGGAGGTCAACGACACCCTGAAGGCCACCGGCGAGGCTCTCGCCGCCGATCTCGGCGAGCGCGGGTCCTTCGTGTCCCGTTCGATCGAGGAGACCGGCCAGCGTATTGCCGAGACCATCAGTACCCGCGGCGACGACCTCGCCTCACGGCTCGGCGAGACCGGGGAGAAGCTCCAGTCCACCCTGTCCACGCAGAGCCGCGAACTCGAGAGTGGCCTGTCGACCATCGGCGAGCGCATCGCCGCGCTCATCGGCGAGCGCGTCGAAGGCACGCGCGGCCTGATCGAGACCGCCGCCGCCACCGCCGTCGAGGCGCTCGGCACCCGCACGGCGGAAGCCACCGCGACCTTCGAGGCCACCTCGCGCGGCATCGCCGACCTGCTGGCGGCCCGCACCGAGGACGCCACCAAGACCTTCGACGCCAGCCTGCGCTCGGTGGGCGACGTGTTCGACGCCCGCGCCTCCGAGGCCCGCGACGCCATGTCGTCGGTCAGCCGCGAGGTCATCGAGGCCCTGGCCGGCCAGACGGCGCAGACCACCCGCGCCTTCGACGAGAGCGCCCGCCAGCTCGCCTCCGCGCTCGAGACCCACACGACCACCAGCCGCGACGCGTTCGCCGAGGCGGGCCGCTCGCTGGTCGTTTCGCTCGCCGGAAGCACCGAGGAGAGCCGCAAGGCCCTGTCCGACCATGCCGGCGCGGTGCAGTCGGGCCTGTCGACCGTCGTCCGCGAGGCCCTCGAGTCGATCGCCTCGAAGAGCCTGCAGATCAACGAGGCGCTGCGCAGCAACGTCGAGCAGCTCACCGACACGGTGCAGACCCGCGGGACCGAACTCGGGAGCCTGCTCTCGGGCACCCTGTCGAGCTTCGAGGACACCGTGCTCACCCGCGGCGGCAACCTCGAACGGGCGATCGCCGGGCGCATGGACGCCTTCGAGCAGATCGTGCTGCAGCGTGGCGGCGCCATGGAACAGGCGCTCGCCGAGCGCCTGGCCGCCTTCGAGCAGGCCATCGCCGAGCAGGCGAAGCGCATCGACACGCTGATGAGCGACCGGTCGACCTCCCTCGGGCAGGTCATCGAGGGGCACGCCGTGCGCCTCGACGAGGTCCTCACCACCCGCACGGGCTCCATCGCGGCCGCGCTCGACGGCAAGGTCTCCGGCTTCCAGGACGCCATCGCCTCGCGCACGGACGCCCTCGCCGGCGTCATCGACGAGCGGACCGGAAAGCTCGAGCAGGTCATCGCCGAACGCGTCGGCCTGTTCGAGACGAGCGTCGACCGCGGCACGACCCGCCTCGGCGAGTCGTTCGACGGTGCCATGGCCGAGTTCGAGAACCGCGTCCTGGGACGCGGCGCGGACATCACGACGTCCCTCACCTCCCGGCTCGAGGCCTTCGAGGAGGCGGTCCTGGGCCGCGGCGGCGACCTCGTGGAGCGGATCACGTCGGGCACCCACACCTTCACGCAGACGGTCGAGAACCGTCTCGGCCAGCTCGAGACCCTTATCGGCGACGGCGGCGAGACCCTCGCCACCCGCATCGGCGAGCGCTCGCAGGCCGCCGCGCAAGCCATCGAGCAGCACGTCACCGGGTTCGAGACCCGCTCCCTCAAGCAGAGCGAGCAGATCGCCCGCACCCTCGACGCCATCTTCGTGCGCATCGACCAGGGCCTCGACGCCCGGGCGCGGACGCTCACCGAGACCCTGGCCTCCCGCACGCTCGAGCTCGCGCAGCTCCTGGGCAGCGGCGGCAAGCAGCTCTCCACCGCCCTCGAGACCAAGGTCGCGGAGGTCGAGCGCAGCATCGGCGATCGCACCGAGGCGCTGGGCCGCCTGCTGTCGACCAAGGCCGAGGAGATCAACGCCACCCTGGGCAACCAGGCCGTGGCCATCGCCGAGACCCTCGACGGCCGCGTCACGCGGTTCGAGGAACGCGTCGTCAACCGCCTCGACAGCGTCAGCGCCACGCTCGACGAGCGCGCCCGCGCGCTGGCCGATGCCCTGTCGAGCGGCGCCGGTTCCGTGGCCGCCGCCCTCGGCGACCGCACCGCCGAACTGGGCGAACTGCTCAACACCTCGACCAAGAGCCTCACCACGACCCTGGAGGCCGGAACGCGCGCCGTCGGCGCCGCCTTCACCGACCAGACGCGGGCCCTGGCCACGCTGTTCGAGGAGAAGGGCGAACGCCTGGTGCAGGACATCGCGCACCACGGCAATGGCGCCGCCGAGCGGCTCGAAGCCGGAACGATCACCCTGCGCACGGTCTACGAGCAGAACGGCCAGATGCTGGAGGCGCTCATCGCCGACCGCGGACCGCGCATGGTCGACGAGATCGTCCGCCGCGGTGGCGAGATCACCAGCGCCATCGAGGAGCGCAGCAGCGCCGCCGCCGAACTCATCGCGCGCCGTGGCAGCGAGCTCACCCAGACCTTCGACGAGCGTGCCGCCGCCGCAGCCGAACTCCTGGCCCGGCACGGCACGGAGCTGGCGACGACGATCGAGAGCCGCACGGCCACGGCCGCCGAGCTCATCGCCCGCCACAGCAGCGAGCTGGCCGAGACGATCGAGGCCCGCAGCACCGAGGCCGCCGAGCGCCTCGCCCAGCAGGCCCGGGAAGCGGCCGGCACCATCGAGAGCACCAGCACGGCGTCGGCCGAGCTGCTCGCCCGCCACGTCGGCGACGCCGCCGGAACCATCGAGAAGAGCAGCGCGGCGTCCGCCCAGCTCCTCGCCCGCCACGTCAGCGACGCGGCCGGGACCATCGAGAAGAGCAGCGCGGCGTCCGCCCAGCTGCTGGCCCGCCACGTCAACGAGGTCGCCGGCACCATCGAGTCCCGCAGCGCGGACGCGGTCGACCGCATCGCCCGCCAGGCCGAGGGGATCGCGCAGACCATCGAGGACCGCAGCACGGCGGTCGCGGACACGATCGCTCAGCATGGCACCGCGATCGCGGACAGCATCGCCCAGCAGGGCACGACGGTGGCCGAGACGATCACCCAGCGCGGTGCCGAGGCGGCCGAGCTCCTCGCCCGCAATGGCGGTGCGATCACCGACGCGCTGTCGCGCCATGCGGCCGTCGCCGGCGACGCCCTTGCCCGCCGCACGGCGGAGATCAGCGAGGTCCTGTCCAGCGGCACCCAGGTCGTGGCGTCGGCCTTCGGCCAGCAGTCCGAGACCCTGCGCAAGATCTTCGAGGAGCGTGGCCAGCGCCTGCTGATGACGCTCGCCGACCAGGGACGGACCGCCGCCGAGCGCATCGAGAGCGTCGGCCAGCAGACCGCCTCCGCCCTCGCCCAGGCCGGCGACGCGGCGCTGCAGAACCTCGACGAGCGGTCGAGCTCGATCGTGGCGATGCTGCGCGAGCGCAGCGATGCGCTGGCGAGCACGGTGGAGGAGTCGGCGTCGAACCTGCGGGCCGCGGTCGACGAAGGCGCCGCGCTGTCGGTGGCACGCCTCCTGTCGACGGGCGATCGCCTGCGCCAGGAGCTCGGCGGAACCCTCGCGCGGATCGCCGAGACCAACCGCGAGCTGGAAACGGCCATCGCGGGCGCCGGCAACAACCTGGGCCAGCTCGAAACCGACCTGGGCCATCGCCTCCTGTCGATGCAGGAAGCCTTCGCCGCGATCGTCGAGGAGACCCGGACCACCGCGGCCACGGCCGGCAAGCAGATCGAGACGCTCAGGGCCCTGTCGAACGGTGCGCTGCGCGACGCGGCCAGCATCTTCCACCGGCTCGACGAGCAGGCGCGCTCGGTGGCGGGATCGAGCCAGGAGCACGCCCGTGTCATGGCCGAGGCCACGCAGGCGCTCGAGACCGTCGAGGAGCGCGTCAGCACGGCGATCTCGGCGCGTCGGACCAGCCTGGAGGAGATGCTCAACGACATCCAGTCGCGGACGGACGACGTCGAGACGATCACGCGGTCCTTCACCGCCCTCGTCGAGGATTCGCTGCAGGCCGCCGAAGGCCGGGCACGGACCGTCAGCGATGCGATCGCCGAGACGACCCGGGCGAGCGTCGCCACGCTCGCCGAGCAGTTCGAGGCCATGCGGACCTCGACGGGCAAGGAGCGCGAACGCACCGCCTACACCCTGCGCGCCGCCTTCGAGCAGCTCATGGCCGACATGGGCGGCGCGATGGGCAGCGCCACCGAGCGCTTCCGGCAGACGGCCGACGAGATGCGCACCCTGACCGCGCAGGTCCAGGCCGAACTGGACGCCACCCGCAACGAGCTGCGCCGTGGCGTCCTCGACATCCCGCGGGAGACGCAGGAGTCGACCGCGGCCATGCGTCGTGTCGTCGCCGACCAGATCAAGGCACTCAACGAGCTCTCCTCGCTCGTCCGTCGGTCGGACGGTGGCCTCGACGTGTCCCGCGCGGAGATGGAGCAGCCGGTGGCGCGCGTCGCCAATGCCGGACCGGAGCGGCGCTCCGAGCCCGCGTTGCCGCGGGTGAACGTGCCCCCTCCCCCGGCCGCGCGTGAACCCGCGCCCCGCCCGGCGGACCCGGCGCCGCGTGCGCCCGAGCCTCAGGCGCCCCCGGCTCCCGCCCAGCGTCAGCCAGAGCCGGCGCGTCCCGCGCCCGAACCGACGGCCGCCCCGACCCCGCGTCCCCGCACGCCGGAAGGATCCGCCGGTTCCGCCC
>NZ_CAMFHB010000029.1 GCF_945952055.1 uncultured Alsobacter sp. | reverse complement strand
TCGGCCCGGGCATCCACGACTTTGCCGGGGCCAACCTGAAGTCGTGGATGCCCGGGCCGAGCCCGGCCAGGACGGCTGAGAAGGACAGTGCAAGCTGGAGAGCGGGACAGGCTCACAAGCCCTGAGAAGGCCGCGGGGCGAGGCCCTCAGTCCATCACCGCTGCCTTGAGGATGCAGACCATCGTGGCGTGGGCGGGCTCGGTGCCGGCGTTGCGCACGACATGGGGGCGATCGCAGCGGTAGCGCAGCGTCTCGCCGGCGCGGGCATGCTGCAGGACGCCGCCGACCTCGACCTCGAACTCGCCCGAGATCACCGACAGGCACTCGATCGAGCCGCGCTGGTGGGCTTCCGACTCCAGCGAGCCGCCGGGCTCGGCGTGGACGTCGTACCACTGCAGCCACTCGACGGTCTTGATCCACCCGAAGATCGCGAGCCGGACCTTGCCGTCGTCGGAGAACAGGACGGGCGTGTCGCCGCGCGTCGTCTTCTCGATGAAGGGCTCCTCGTCGCCCGCCGAGAGCACGCGTTCGATGGAGACGTCCAGCGCCTGGGACAGCCGCCAGATGGTGGCCAGCGTCGGGTTGGTCTCGTTGCGCTCGATCTGGCTGATGATCGACTTGGCGACGCCGCTCTGCTCGGCGAGTTCGGAGAGCGACAGGTTGTAGGCCTTGCGCAGCCGCTGGACGGTCTTGCCCAGCTGCCCGGACAACACGTGAGCCCCCATGTCGAGGGTCTTGGCACGTTCGCGACCTTCGACACCCATGCGACGTCTCCCTTATCGAACCATTCTGTTTTGAATAACGAACGCCCGAATGTAAAGGGCGGGTCTCGCACGGGGGCCCTACCCGATGCGGTGAAGGCCCGCCTCGCGCTCCTTCCGGGCCTGGATGCCAAGCACGCTCTCGCGCCAGATCACGATGAGCCCGGCGACGATGACGAGCGCGGCGCCGACGAGCACCAGCGCCTGCGGCACCTGCCCGAAGATGAAGTAGCCCACCAGCAGCGCCCAGATGAGGGTGGTGTAGTCGAAGGGCGCGATCAGCGAGATCGGGGCGTGCCGGTAGCTCGAGGTCAGGAAGGTCTGGCCGAAGCCGCCCATGATCCCCGCCGCGATCAGGATGAGGGCCTCGCGCGGGGTCGGCGTCACCCAGTGGAAAAAGCACGTGGCCAGGCCCGCGAGCGCCGCGATGGTCGAGAAATAGAACACGATGGCGCCCACGCGCTCGAACTGGGCGAGGCGGCGCACCTCCAGCGTGGCGAAGGCGGAGAAGCAGGCCGCGGCCACCGCGACGCCTGCCCCCAGCGCCTGCCCGTTGCCCGCCAGCCGCCCGACGCCGAAATAGGGCGCGAGCATCACGATCATGCCGACGAAGCCCAGCGCCAGGGCGCCCCAGCGATAGAACCTGACCTTCTCCTTGAGGATCAGGACCGCCAGCAGCGTGGTCAGCAGCGGCGTGATGTAGCCGATGGCGGTGGCATCGGCGATCGCCAGGTAGCTCAGCGCGAAGAAGCCGCTGAACAGCCCGCAGGTGCTCAGCAGGCTGCGGCGCACATGGGCCCAGATGTTGCGGGTGAGGACGCCGTGCGGCAGTTCGCCTTCCCAGGCGAGCCAGATCAGCAGCGGCACCAGCGCGAAGAAGGAGCGGAAAAAGACGATCTCACCCGTCGGGAACGTGTCCGCGACGGACTTCACGAGCGCCTGCATCACCGTGAAGGCGATCGTGGAGGCGAGCTTGAGCGAGATACCGAGGAGGGGCTTCACGACGCGTCGGGCCTGGCGGGGCCCGCAAGGGACCACGGCGGATCGGGGGATGCCAGTGACGGGGAGGAACACCGGCCGCCCGGTGTGTGCATGTCTCAGGCGAAGAGCGCAAGCTTCTGTTCGGCGCTGAGCGCATCGATCGCGGCGAAGGCACGGTACCGCTGGTCGTCGGGAAGATCCCGCTTGACCGGCGCGGGAGGCGCGGCGGGGGTGGTCGCCGGGGGCGGCCTGCGCACGGCGCGGTCGCGCAAATCACGGCCCTCGCGCGGCTCGATGAACACGATGTCGTCGCGGATGCGCGGCGGCGCGGCGTCGACGAGGCTCCGGCGCTCCGACGCCCCGAAGTCCGTCCGCGGCGCGTCCGGCTCGACGGTCCAGGATCCCGACGGGTTGCCGACCTTGGTCTCCAGCATGCGCAGCACGCCCATCACCGACCGCAGGCGGTTGGTGGTCAGGGCATGGCGGTTGGAGACGCGGTAGAGGGCGAGAGCCTGCTGCTCGAGCTCGGCGCAGGCCTCCGCCACGTCGCCGGCCTCGCGCAGCCCCCAGCCGATCTCCTGCAGGTGCTCGGCGATGGCGAACACCTCGGAGTCGGCCGCCTCGGCCACCTTCACCATGTCGTCGAAAGCGCGCTCCACGGAGGCTGCCTGCCCCGGTCCGGCGGCATCGGCGACCGAGGTCGCCAGGTCGCGCTTCAGCCGGCCCACCGCCTCCGCGATGCCCGAGAGGTCGAGGCGCAGGCGCTGCGCATCCGGGCCGCCCCGGGGTGCGGCGGCCACGGCCCCCTCGATGCGCTTCAGCGCCTCGAGAAGGACGATGGTGTCGGCCTGGCGGTTGCGGCGCGCATATTCGGCGAGGAACCAGCGCCCGCGCGACGTCTCCATCACCGCGGATTCGATGGCGGCATAGTCCTCGGCACTCAGGGGCGGCGCGTCGTCGGCCATGCAATCCTCATGGCGCCGCGAATCGAGCGCAGCGTCAGACTGCAAGGGACCATCGCCCGAGGCGGGGAGCAAGCCCGGCCCTACCGGCCCGGTCACGCCAGGGAGGCGACGTAGGCGCGCCATCCGCCGTGGGCGGACACGTCCTGCGCCCCCTCGATCGCGATCGGCTCGCACAGGAACCCCTTCGGCGTGGTCCCGTCGGCCAGGCGCAGCGTCCCGATGCCCAGCGGCGCCGGGATCCCCGCCACGAACCGGCCGAAGCCTTCGGGCGAGAGGGCCCAGACCTCCGTCGCGATGGCACCGCCCTCCCCGTCCGCGACCCTCAGCAGGCCGGGCCGGCGAGGCGGCCCGCCGGGCAGCGCATAGAGCCGATAGCTCGGCTGCGTCGCCACGGCGCGCAGGAAGCGCGCCCCGAGCGACTGCAGTTCGTGGTTGAGCGGCATCCCGGACAGATGCGCGCCGACGACGCAGATCTCGATCTCGCCCGGAGACGCCCGGTCCGGGACGTCGGCGAGGGCCGGCTGGGCCGCGCCAGTGGCGCCCAGCGGCGTGCCGGCCGCGGCCTGGACCAGCCGGCCGATGGCGGCCAGCAGCGTGTCGCGTCCGCGCGGCGCGACGAGCGTCGTGCCCGACGGGAAACCGTCCTGCCGGAAGGGGCCCGGGACCGCCAGCGCGCACAGGTCGAGGAGGTTCACGAAGTTCGTGTAGGTCCCCAGCCGGGAGTTGGGGCCGATCGGATCGGCCTCCAGCTCGGCGACGCCGTAAGGTCGCGGCAGGGTGGGCACGAGCATGGCGTCGATGCGGTTCCAGACGGGTTCGGTCTCGCGCGCCAGTTCGGCGAGGCGGTAGCGGGCGCGGAAGGCGTCCGCCGCCGAGAAGCGGGAGGCGCCCTCGACGATGCGGCGGGTCACCGGGTGGGCGGCATCGGGATGGGCGGCGATGAAATCGCCGACGGCCGCCTGGCGCTCGGCCACGTAGGCGCCGTCATAGAGCAGCTTGGCGACCGCCAGGAACGGCGTGAGGTCGATCTCGACGAAACGCGCGCCCAGTCCGGCATAGTGGCGACGGGCGGCCTCGAAGGCGGCCGCGGACATGGCGTCGCCGTCGAAGAAGAGGTCGGCGGCGCGCGGCACGCCGAGCCGCAGCGCCGGCGCGGACGGAGCCGGTGCCGGCGCCGGCAAGGGCCGCGAGAAGGGATCGGCGGCATCCACCCCGGCCATAACCGAGCAGGCCTGGACGGCGTCGTCCACGGTGAGCGCGAAGACGGACACGCAGTCGAGCGTCCGGCAGGCCGGAACGACGCCGCGGGTCGGCACGAGGCCGAGCGAGGGCTTGAGCCCGACGAGATTGTTGAGGCCCGCCGGAACCCGCCCCGAGCCGGCCGTATCCGTCCCCAGGGCGAAGGAGACGATGCCACGCGCCACGGAGACCGCCGAGCCGGAGCTGGATCCCCCCGGGACGATCCGCGGATCGAAGGTGTTGCGCGGGATCGTATAGGGCGAGCGCACGCCGACCAGACCGGTGGCGAACTGGTCGAGGTTGGTCTTTCCGATCAGAATGGCACCGGCGGCCAGCAGGCGCGCCACGGCCGGGGCGCTCTCGTCCGGCACATAGGCGAAGGCGGGGCAGGCCGCCGTGGTGGGCAGGCCCGCGACGTCGATGTTGTCCTTCACCGCGAAGGGCACACCCCACAGCGGGAACGCGTCCGGCGAGAACGGCGGCAGCGACGCCGCCACGGCCAAGGCCCGCTCGCGCTCGACCAGCGTGATGAAGATGCCGGGATCGTCCGCGGCGGCGATGCGGCGATAGACCTCGCGCACGACCTCAGTCGGCGCGAGGCCGTCGGCATAGGCCTGCCTCAACCTCGCGAGGTCGAGATCGAGGGGACGTCTTTCGGTCGAGGCCATCGCGCACTCCAGGGCGGGCAGTTTGTCCGGTCGGATGCAACCCCCGGACCAGCAGGGAACCGGCAGGACCGATGCCATGGCGTGGAACTTGCGGAGCGGCCGGCGCCCCGTGCGGGCAAGGACGGCACACCGACAATAGCCGAGGCAGGCATGAGCGAAATCCCCGTCATCGACATCTCGCCCCTGCTGCGCGGCGGTGAAGAGGCCACGGCCGCCGTGGCCGCGCAGATCGGGGCCGCGGCCCGCGGGATCGGCTTCTTCGCCGTGACCGGCCATGGACTTCCGCCCCATCAGCTCGACGGCATCTTCGCCGCGGCGCGGGCGCTCTTCTCCCTGCCGCAGGGCGCCAAGGAGGCCATTTCGATCGAGAAGGCCGGAAACAACCGGGGCTGGGTGCGCCTTCGCGGGGAAGCGCTCGACCCGACGCGGCCCGCGGACCTGAAGGAGGCCTTCAACGTCGGCCTGGAACTGGGCCCCGGGCACCCCGAGATCCTCGCCGGCGCGCCGTTTCGCGGCCTGAACGCGTGGCCGGCAATCCCCGGCTGGCGCGACGAGGTCCTGGCCTATTTCGATGCGGTCTGGGCGCTGGGCCGGATCCTGCACCGCCCCATCGCCCACGACCTGGGACTGGAAGCGGACTGGTTCGAGGACAAGCTCGACCGTCCGCTCGCGACGCTGCGCCTGCTGCGCTATCCCCCCGTCCCGGCCGGAGCGGCGGACGGCGCGATCGGTGCCGGCGTGCACACCGACTATGGCAACCTCACCTTGCTCCTGACCGACGACGCGGGCGGGCTCGAGGTGAAGAGCCGCGACGGGCGCTGGATCGAGGCACCCATCCTGCCCGGCACGTTCATCGTCAACATCGGCGATTGCCTGATGCGCTGGACCAATGATGTGTACGTGTCGACGCCCCACCGCGTCGTCCACACGGCGCCGCGCGAGCGGATCTCCATCGCCTTCTTCCTCGACGCGAACCCGGACGCGATGGTGGCGGCCCTGCCCTCCTGCACCGGGCCCGGCAGGCCGCCGCGCTATCCGGCGATCAGCTGCGCCGACTACATCCGCGAGCGGCTGGATGCGACCTATGCCCATCGCCGCGACGAAGCCAAAGCCTAGGATTCGAGCGCAGGGCTGCTCAATCCGTGAGCAGATCTCTTTTGACTGCATACAATTCGCCGGCCTGCATTCGGGCGGCCAGTTGGCACACCCGTTGCCTCATCGATCCCAAGCCGGGAGACGGCGCCACGAGCGGCGCCGCGGGCACACGAGGAGAGCGCAGATGTCGTTCAAGGAAATGGACCGTCGTACCCTGCTGAAGTCCGCGGCTGCCGGCATCGTCGGAGTCGGCGCGGCCGGCCTCCCGCTGCGGGCCTTCGCGGCGGCGCCCACCATCGGCATCGTCTATGTCGGCCCGCGCGACGACTTCGGCTGGAACCAGGCCCACGCCGTCGCCGCCAAGGCGCTCAAGTCCGTGCCCGGCGTGAAGGTGGTCGAGGAGGAGAACGTCCCCGAGACCGTCGCGGTGCAGAAGTCGATGGAGTCGATGATCAACCTGGACGGCGCGAACCTGATCTTCGCGACCTCGTTCGGCTACTTCGATCCCCACATGCTCGAGATGGCCAAGAAGTACCCCAAGGTCGAGTTCCGCCACGCGGCCGGCCTCTGGACCAAGGACAAGCACCCCGGCAACGCCGGCTCCTACTACGGCTACCTGAACCAGGGCCACTACGTGAACGGCGTGGCCGCGGGCGTCGTGTCGAAGACCGGCAAGCTCGGCTTCATCGCCGCCAAGCCGATCCCCACCGTCCTGCTCAACATCAACTCGTTCCTGCTCGGCGCCCGCAAGTCGAACCCGAAGGCCACCGTGCAGGTGATCTTCACCGGCGACTGGTCGCTGCCGGTGCGCGAGGCCGAGGCGGCGAACGCCCTCGCCGACGCCGGCTGCGACGTCATCACCTGCCACGTCGACAGCCCCAAGGTGGTGATCGAAACGGCCGAGCGCCGCGGCCTGCTCACCGCCGGCCACAACGCCTCGCAGGCGCCGCTTGCGCCGAAGGGCTTCATCACCGGCGCCGAGTACAAGTGGGAGACGATCTACAAGGACTTCGCGGCCCTGATCGCCAAGGGCGAGAAGCTGCCGAACTACGTCCGCGGCGGCATCGACAAGGACTACATCGCCAACACCGCCTACGGCGCCGGCGCCAGCGAAGCGGCCCGTAAGGCCGCCGACGCGGCGACCGCCGACCTCAAGGCGAACAAGCCCTACGTCGTCGGTCCGCTGAAGGACAACAAGGGCAACGAAGTCGTCCCGGCCGGCAAGTCGATCGACAACTACGACGTCGCCCTCGAGCAGACGTCCTACCTCGTGGAAGGCGTGGTCGGCTCGATCACCTGATCAGCCTCTCCTGATGCGCCTCTCCTGGGCCGGGCGCCCGAAAGCCCGGCCCCGCGTGCAAAGGCGGACCATCGGTCCGCGCAACGGTTCCAGCGCACCGGCCGCCGATACGGGCCCGCCCGACGGGCGATCGCGAAAGACCCGGCCGCCCTTCGGCGGCCGCGGGGCAGCAGCGGAGACTGGCATGACCGACACCGCACAGGGCAGCCCTGCCCCGACGACCCTTCCGCTCGCGGCGCGCAGCGATTTCGTCGACCGCCTCCGGTCAGGCTCGGAATACGTGGTGATCCCGCTGATCGCTGTGGCGATCTCGGCGGTGCTGTTCTCGATGTTCCTGCTGGTGCTCGGCAAGGACCCGGTCGAGTTCTTCTCGCTGCTGTGGCGCGGCGGGTTTGGAACGGCTTTCTCCTGGCAGAACTCGCTGCTGCGCGCGGCCCCGCTGATCCTGACGGCGCTGTGCGTCGCCCTGCCGGCCCGCGCGGGCCTCGTCATCATCGGCGGCGAGGGAGCCCTCGTGCTCGGCGGCCTCTTCGCGGCGATGATCGCCCTGCCGCTCAAGAACGCCCTGCCCCCCGTCGTCCTGATGCCGCTGATGGCGATCATGGCCATGGCGGCGGGCGGCTTCTGGATCGGCCTGGTCGGCATCATGCGCCATGCGCGCGGCGTCAACGAGACGATCGCCAGCCTGCTGATGTCCTACATCGCCATCGCCATCATGAACTTCCTGGTCGAGGGCCCGCTGCGCGACCCCGCCTCGGCCAACAAGCCCTCGACCGGCCCCATCGGCGAAGGGAACATGGTGACGGCCATTCCGGGCACGGACGTCCACTGGGGCCTCGCCGCCGGCATCATCCTCGCCGTCATCCTGTGGATCGTGATCGACCGGACGACCTACGGCTTCGCGCTGCGCGTGACGGGCGGCAATGCGCGGGCTGCCAAGGCGCAGGGCCTGCCGGTCGGCACGCTGATGGTGTCGTGCTGCGCCATCGCCGGCGCCTGCGCCGGTCTCGCCGGCTACTTCGAGGTCGCCGCGATCCACGGCAAGGCCAACGCCTCGCTCATCGCCGGCTACGGCTTCACCGGCATCCTCGTGGCCTTCCTGGCGCGCCACAACCCGATCGTGATCGTGCCGGTGGCGATCCTGTTCGGCGGGATCGCCGCGGCCGGCGGCCTGATCCAGCGCCGCATGGGCCTGCCCGACGCCAGCGTGCTGCTGTTCCAGAGCCTCATCTTCGTCGTCCTGCTCATCAGCGAGACGCTCTACGGACGCCTGCGCATCTTCCAGCCCCGGACGGAGGCCGAACGCACATGAGCGAGAACGCCGCACTGCTCACCGTCCTCTTCGCCATGATCGGGGGCGCGATCCGCGTCTCCACCCCCTTCATCTTCGTCTCGCTGGGCGAGTGCCTGACCGAGAAGTCCGGCCGCATCAATCTCGGCCTGGAGGGAACGCTGGTGTTCGGCGCCATGGCCGCCTACGCCATCTCCTTCCTCTCCGGATCGCCCTGGCTCGGCGTCTTCGTCGCGGGCTGCTGCGGGGCCCTCCTGGGCGCCGTGCACGGCTGGGTCTGCAAGCTGCCGAGGGTCAACGACGTCGCCATCGGCATCGCGCTGATGACCTTCGGGCTCGGCCTCGCCTTCTTCTTCGGCAAGCCCTACATCCAGCCCGCGGCACCCAGGCTGCCCTCGATCCCGCTCGCCGACTGGACGGGCAACGCCTCCCTCGCGACGGCGCTCAAGGTGAACCCGCTGTTCTTCGTGGGCATCGCCCTCGCCGTCTTCCTGAGCTGGGCCTTCCGCAACACGCGCACCGGCCTGATCCTGCGCACGACGGGCGACAGCGCCGCCGCCGCCCGCGCCATGGGCGTGTCGGTCGACCGCGTGCGCCTGCTCGCCACCACCGCCGGCGGCTTCCTCGCCGGCGTCGGGGGATCCTTCCTGTCGCTCTACTACCCGGGCTCCTGGAGCGAGGGCCTGTCGTCGGGCCAGGGCCTGATGGCCGTGGCCCTGGTGATCTTCGCGCGCTGGGACCCGATGCGCTGCCTGTTCGCGTCCATGATGTTCGGCGCGGCGGGGGCCATCGGACCGGCGCTGCAGTCGATCGGCATCACGCAGGGCTACTACTTCTTCAACGCCGCGCCCTACGTCGTGACGCTCTTCATCATGATCGCCTCCTCATCGACCAAGGGCGCCCTCGCCAGCGCCCCGGGCGAACTGGCCGTGACACGGTGAATCAAAACCTGAAGTAGCGGAAACTTCTTCATACAACTCAGCCTGTTGGATGGTTAACCGGAGAAAGCCGATGAGCGGCCTGGGCGGTCTCAACAAGTCGGACAATGGCGTGGTCATCGGGCTGGTGCAGCTGCAGCTGCCGGTCGTCGTGACGGCCGCCGATCTCGCGGCGCAGACGCAGCGCATCGTCGATCTGGTCGGCAAGGCGCGCCGCAACATGGCGACGATGGATCTCGTCGTGTTCCCCGAATACGCGCTGCACGGCCTGTCCATGGACACCAACCCGGCGATCATGTGCCGCCTGGATGGTCCCGAGGTCGCCGCCTTCAGGGCAGCCTGCCGGGAGAACCGCATCTGGGGCTGCTTCTCCATCATGGAGCTCAACCCGGGCGGTTACCCCTACAATGCCGGCATCGTCATCGACGACCGGGGCGAGCTGCAGCTCTACTATCGCAAGATGCATCCATGGGTGCCAGTCGAGCCGTGGGAACCGGGCGATCGCGGCATCCCGGTCATCACTGGTCCGAAGGGCTGCAAGCTGGCGCTCATCATCTGCCACGACGGCATGTTCCCCGAGATGGCGCGCGAGTGCGCCTACAAGGGCGCCGAGATCATGATCCGGACGGCCGGCTACACGGCGCCGATCCGGGACGCCTGGCGGTTCACCAACCAGGCCAACGCCTTCTGCAATCTCATGGTCACGGCCAATGTCTGCATGTGCGGGTCCGACGGCACCTTCGACAGCATGGGCGAAGGCATGATCGTCAATTTCGACGGCACGATCATGGCCCACGGGACCTCGGGCCGCCCGGACGAGATCATCACCGCCGAGGTCCGGCCCGACCTCGTGCGCGAGGCGCGGACGGGCTGGGGCGTCGAGAACAACATCTACCAGTTGGGTCACCGCGGCTTCACCGCCGTGAAGGGCGGCGCCGGCGACTGCCCCTACACCTTCATGACCGACCTCGCCGCGGGGCGCTATCGCCTGCCCTGGGAAGACCAGGTCAAGGTCACGGACGGCACCTCCTGCGGCTTCCCCGCCCCCACCCGCCGCTACGGCGAAACGCTTCCCGAAGCTGCCGAGTGACCATGGCCACGATCGTCTCCGACCCCTATCCCTGGCCCTGGAACGCCGACCTGCGCCCGCAGAACACGGCACTGATCGTCATCGACATGCAGACCGACTTCTGCGGCAAGGGCGGCTATGTCGACGCGATGGGCTACGACCTGTCGCTGACGCGCGCGCCCATCGCGCCGATCGGCCGCGTCCTCGCCGCCATGCGGGCGAAGGGCTACACCATCATCCACACGCGGGAGGGCCACCGCCCGGACCTCGCCGACCTGCCCCCGAACAAGCGCTGGCGCTCCCAGCGCATCGGGGCGGGCATCGGCGACCCGGGTCCCTGCGGCAAGATCCTGGTGCGGGGCGAACCGGGTTGGGAGATCATCCCCGAACTCGCGCCGCTGCCGGGCGAGACGATCATCGACAAGCCCGGCAAGGGCTCGTTCTGCGCCACCGACCTCGACCTGATCCTGCGCCAGAAAGGCATCGCCAACATCGTGCTGACCGGCATCACCACCGATGTCTGCGTCCACACCACCATGCGCGAGGCCAACGACCGCGGCTACGAGTGCCTGCTGCTGGAGGACTGCTGCGGCGCCACCGACCACGGCAACCACCTGGCGGCGATCAAGATGGTCAAGATGCAGGGCGGCGTGTTCGGGGCCGTCGCGACCTCCGCGGCCCTGATCGAGGCCCTGGCGTGATGGCCACCCGCCGCGCCTTCGTGCATCGCGTGCCGATGGGAGCGCCCGACGACGTTTCGGCGCTCCAGGCCGCGATGGCGCAGGGGCGCATCGATCCCGCCGCCATCGTCGCGATCCTCGGCAAGACAGAGGGCAATGGCTGCGTCAACGACTTCACCCGGGGCTTCGCCTCCATGGTGCTCGCCCGGACGCTCGCGGCCGCCTCCCCCGCCACGGCCGACGGGGTCTGCCTCGTCATGTCCGGCGGAACCGAGGGCGGGCTTTCCCCACACGCCACCGTCATCGAGAGCCGCGCCACCGACGAGCCCGCAGAGGCGGGCGCCCTGGCCGTCGGCCGCGCGAGGACCCGGCCGCTGCCCGCCGAGCACCTCGGCCGGCGAGAGCAGGTCGACAGCGTCGCCGACGGCGTGAGAACCGCGATGGCCGACGCGGGCATCGCCGATCCCCGCGACGTGCACTTCGTCCAGGTGAAGTGCCCCCTGCTCACCGCGGGCCGGGTCGCCGAGGCGGAGGCGCGCGGCCAGCGCACCGCCACCCGCGACACGCTGAAATCCATGGGCCTGTCGCGCGCCGCCTCGGCGCTGGGCGTAGGCCTGGCGCTGGACGAAATCCCGCTCACGACGGCCTTCGACACGGTGATCGGCACGGATTTTTCGGTCTATTCGGGACGGGCCTCGACGTCGGCCGGCGTCGAGCTCGCCGAGCACGAGATCGTCGTCCTGGGCACGGCGCCCGGCTGGGCCGGTCCGCTGCGCATCGACCACGCGGTCATGGCCGACGGGCTCGACGTCGAGCCGGTCCGCGCCGCCCTCGCCCGCCTGGGCCTCGAGGCCGCCGGACAGCTCGATCCCCACCAGCGCGGGCGCCTCGTGGCGCTGCTGGCCAAGGCGGAGGCCGGGTCCACCGGGCGTCTGCGCGGCTTCAGGCACACCATGCTGGACGACTCCGACCTGTCCGCCACGCGCCATGCCCGCGGCTTCGTGGCGGGTGCGCTCGGCAGCCTCGTCGGCCACGCCGAGATCTACGTGTCGGGCGGCGCCGAGCACCAGGGTCCCGACGGTGGGGGCCCCGTCGCCCTGATCGTGTCGAGCCGATGAAGGAGACCGCAGCATGAGCGCGCTTCCCGCACACACGCCGGCCCCGGGCCGCGCCATCGGGCTCGAGACGGCCGGGATCGGCAAGATCTTCGGGCCGCTGGTCGCGCTCGACGACGTGTCGATCAAGGTGCCCGCCGGCAGCTTCCATGCCCTGCTGGGCGAGAACGGCGCCGGCAAGTCCACCCTGGTCAAGTGCATCATGGGCTTCTACCAGCCCGACCGCGGCCAGGTGATGGTCGACGGCCGGGAGATCCAGGTGAAGAACCCGCGCGAGGCCCGCGCCGCCGGCATCGGCATGGTCTACCAGCACTTCACGCTGGTGCCGTCGCTGACCGGGGCGGAAAACCTCGTCATCTCGCGCCTCGACGTCCCGGCGGTGATCGACTGGACGGCGGAGAAGAAGGCGCTCGACACCTTCCTGCAGCGGATGCCCTTCCGCGTGCCGCTCGACGTGCCGGTCGCGCACCTGGCGGCCGGCGAGAAGCAGAAGCTGGAAATCCTGAAGCAGCTCTATCTCGACCAGCGGTTCCTGATCCTGGACGAGCCGACGTCGGTTCTGACGCCCGGCGAGGCCGACGAAATGCTGGGCCTCGTGCGCGGCATGACCCAGCGCGGCGAGATCACGGTGCTGATGATCACGCACAAGTTCCGCGAGGTCACGGCCTTCGCCGACGACGTCTCCGTGCTGCGCCGGGGCCGGTTTGCCGGCGGCGGCAAGGTGTCCGAGCTCTCGCACGACGCGATGGCGCGCATGATGATCGGCGACACCGTCGTGCGGGCCCGGGCCGAGCGCAAGCCGATGGGCAAGACCCCCGTCGTGCTGCATCTCGCCGGCCTCTTCGCCGAGGACGACGAGGGCCTGCCTGCCGTGAAGGAATTCGAGCTCAAGGTCCACTCCGGCGAGATCGTCGGCATCGCCGGCGTCTCGGGCAACGGCCAGTCGCAGCTCGTGGAGGCGATCTCCGGCCAGCGGGAGCTCTCCAGCGGACGCATGTTCATCCACGACCAGCCGTTCGAGCCCAAGCGCGGCGCCATGGACCGCTTCAAGGTCTTCGGCCTCCCCGAGGAGCCCCTGAAGAACGCCACGGTCCCGAACATGTCGGTGGCCGAGAACATGGCCTTCCGCTCCTTCGACAAGCCGCCGATCGCCAGCATCGGCTGGTGGCTGCGCCCCGGCCCCATGCGCCAGAAGGCCCGCGAACTCATCGCCCGCTACCGGGTCAAGACGCCGTCGACCGAGACGCCGATCGCCAACCTGTCCGGCGGCAACGTCCAGCGCGCGGTCCTGGCGCGCGAACTGTCCGGCGACGTCGACGTGCTGATCGTGGCCAACCCGTGCTTCGGCCTCGACTTCGCCTCGGTGGCCGAGATCCGCTCCCAGATCATGGAGCAGCGCAACCGCGGCGCCGCCGTCCTGCTCGTCTCGGAGGACCTCGACGAGGTTCTCGAACTCGCCGACCGCGTGGCGGTGATGTCCGGGGGCACCATCACCTACGTGGCGCCCATCGGCGAGACCGATCGCACGACCATCGGCGCCCACATGGCGGGGCATTGAACATGATCCAGGTTCCGGCCAAGCCCTACCCGTTCACGCTGCCGCCCGGCAGGACGGCGCTGATCGTCATCGACATGCAGCGCGACTTCGTCGAGCCCGGCGGCTTCGGCGCGGCGCTCGGCAACGACGTGGCGAGGCTCGGGGCCATCGTCCCCACGGTCGCCGCGCTTCTGAGGCTCTTCCGCGACAAGGGATGGACGGTCGTCCACACCCGCGAATCCCACCTCCCCGACCTGTCCGACTGCCCGCCGGCCAAGCGCCTGCGCGGCGACCCGCCGCAGCGCATCGGCGATCCCGGCGCCATGGGCCGGCTGCTCGTGCGGGGCGAACCCGGCAACGCCATCCTGGATGCCGTCGCGCCGGTGCCCGGCGAGATCGAGATCGACAAGCCGGGCAAGGGCGCCTTCTACGCGACGCCCCTGCAGGACATCCTGGCCGAACGTGGCATCACCCATCTCGTCTTCGCCGGCGTGACAACCGAGGTCTGCGTGCAGACGACCATGCGCGAGGCCAACGACCGGGGCTATGACAGCCTGCTCGTCGAGGACGCCACCGAAAGCTATTTCCCGCAGTTCAAGGCGGCGACCCTCGACATGATCGCGGCCCAGGGCGGCATCGTCGGCTGGACGACGCCCTTCGCAGAGCTGGAGCGCGCCGTCCGTGGCTGAGAATCCGACCTTGCCCGCCTTCGACCCCGAGGCGATCGTCGACGCGACGGCGCCGCTCCTGGGCCTTGCCATCGAGCCCGCCTTCCGCCCCGGCATCGCCCAGAACCTGAAGGTCATGGCCACGATGGCCGACCTCGTGCTCGCCGCGCCCATGGACGAGCGCGAGGAGCCCGCCCCGGTCTTCAGGCCCTGACCATGAGCGCCGAACGCGATCCGATCCGGGCCGATGCGTCCGCCATCGCCGCCGCCGTGAAAAGCGGGCGCACGACGGCCCGCGCCGTCGCCCTCGCCCATCTCGAGCGCATCGCCGCGCTGGATCCCGGGCTCGGGGCCTTCACGGCCGTGACGCGGGAGCGCGCGCTAGCGGAGGCCGACGCCGTGGATGCCGCGGTGGCGGCCGGCCGGGATCCCGGCCCGCTCGCCGGCGTGCCCTATGCGGTCAAGAACCTCTTCGACCTGGCGGGCCTCGTCACGGTGGCCGGATCGAAGATCAACAGGGCCGATCCCCCGCCGGCCCGCGACGCCACCCTCGTGGAACGCATGAAGGGCGCCGGCGCCGTCCTTCTCGGTGCCCTCAACATGGGCGAATACGCGTACGACTTCACTGGCGAGAACGCCCATGACGGGGCGTCCCGCAATCCCCACGACCCGGGACACATGTCGGGCGGGTCGTCGGGCGGCTCGGGGACGGCCGCGGCGGCCGGGCTCGCCACGATCACGCTCGGGTCGGACACCAACGGCTCGATCCGGGTGCCAGCGTCCTTCTGCGGCCTGTTCGGGCTGAAGCCCACCTATGGGCGGCTGGCGCGGGGCGGCACCTTCCCCTTCGTCGCGAGCATCGATCATCTGGGCCCCCTCGCCCGCAGCGTGCACGACCTCGCACTGTCCTACGACGCCATGCAGGGCACGGATCCGCGCGACCCGGCCTGCACGCCGGCCGGGATCGAGCCGGCCACGCCGGTCATCGGCCAAGGCACGCAGGGGCTGCGCATCGCGGTCGCCGGCGGCTGGTTCGCCCGGGGCGGCATGCCCGAGGCCCACCGGGCCGTCGCGACCGTTGCCGAAGCCCTGGGCGTGAGCCGGACGGTGGACCTGCCGGGCGCTCAGGAGGCTCGGGCCGCCGCCTATCTCGTCACCGCGACCGAGGCGGCGTCCTTCCATCTCGCGCGCCTGCGCAGCCGGCCGGGGGACTTCGACCCGGCGGTGCGCGACCGGCTCCTGGCCGGTGCCATGGCCCCGGCCGCCTGGGTCGCCCAGGCGCACAAGGTGCGCCGCTGGTGGCGCGACCGGATGCTGGCCGTCTTCCAGGACGTCGACGTCCTCATTGCGCCGGCCACGCCCTGCCGCGCGCCACTTCTGGGGCAGGCCACGATGACGCTCGCCGGCGTCGAGATGGCGGTGCGGCCGAACATCGGGCTGTTCACCCAGCCGATCTCCTTCGCGGGTCTGCCCGTGGTGGCGGTCCCGGTCTGGGAAAACGACGCGGCGCTGCCCATCGGCGTGCAGGTGATCGCCGCCCCGTGGCGCGAGGACATCGCCCTGCGCGTGGCGGCGGCCCTGGAGCGCGACGGCGTGTGCACGGCGCGCGTCGCGGGATGAGGCCCTCAGGCGCGCTGGGCGAGCCGTTCCCTGAGGTCGTTCAGGAACGGAATGCCGGCGAACTGGTCGGCCTGCACGACGTCCCAGGCCACGCCGCGCGGCTGGCCGTAGGCCGTGCGCGTCTCGACGAGGTCCGCGTCGGTGGCGATCCAGTCGAGCGGCGAGTCGTGGTCCAGCATGACGATCTCCTCGTCGGGCACGACCTGGCAGGAGTGAACGGTCGTGACCACCGGGGTCGTCGCCTTCACAGTGCCGAGCTCGCGGAAGATCCCGAGCTCAAGATCGGCGAAGCCGCCCCCCTTGCCCGTCCGCCCGCCGGCCCGGGTCACGGCCACGCAGCCCACGACCACCAGGTCCATCGGCAGCATGTCCTCGAAGGCGACCGGCTTGCCGTGGGACACCGCGCCCTGGGACGTGGCGGCAAGCTCGAAAGAGATCCCCTTGCGCTCCAGCTCCCCGGGATCGAGCAGGACGAAGGGGAAGCCGAGCGTCAGTTCGGGCACGGGCATGTAGAGCAGCTTGCCGTCGTAGAGGGCGCGCAAGCGCACCGGGATCTGCGGCGGATCGGGATTGCTCTTCACCACGGCGGCCCGCTGCCAGATCGGCAGCGACGCGAGGCGCATGGCGGCCAGGTCGGCTCCGGCGAAGTTCGGAATGCGGCTGTGCACGGGGCCGACATTCACCCCCCGCTCCACGAGCTCGCCCCACACGCGCGACCTCAGTTCATCCTTGCGGGCATTGCGCCCGGCCCAGCGGGCCTGCGATGCATCATCCATGGCGGTCCTCCTCGGTCCGCAAGATGCAGGTTCCTTGCCACGCCCGTCCCGACCAACCCCCGTTGTGGAGTCCACCCATGGTGATCAACGACCCGGCGACCCTCGCCGAGATGACGGCCGTCTTCCAGCGCTACGAGACGGCACTCGTGACCAACGACGTCGACACGCTGGACGCCCTCTTCTGGCCGAGCGAGCACACCATCCGCTACGGCGGCGGCGAGAACCTCTACGGCTACGGGGAGATCCAGGCGTTCCGCGCCGCGCGATCGCCCGCCGGCCTCGCCCGCACGCTGGAGCGCACGGTCATCACCACCTACGGGACGGACTTCGCCACCGCCTCGACCCTGTTCCGCCGCGACACGGCACCGGGCAAGGTCGGCCGCCAGTCGCAGACCTGGATGCGCACGCCGGATGGCTGGAAGGTGGTGGCGGCCCACGTGTCGATCATCGCCGACCCGGCCGCGGGGTGAAGGTTCGCGCGGCCCGACGGCCTACGCACTGTGCTCCCGCCCACCTCTCCGCCGTCCTGGCTGGGCGAGGCCCGGCGGGGACGCGGAGAGGCAGGCGTCTCCAGGACGCCGCAGGAGAGCCTATTCGCCGGCGATCAGCCGGTTGCTGATCTCCAGGCTCGCCTGCCACTGCGACTCTGGGCCGTAGTCGTCGCCGGCCTCGACGGCCAGCAACTGGCCGAGGCGGACGCGGGCGCGGTTGACGCGGCTCTTCATGGTGCCCACGGCGCAACCGCAGATCTCGGCGGCTTCCTCGTAGGACATGCCGGAAGCGCCCACCAGGATGAGGGCCTCGCGCTGGTCCGCGGAGAGCTGCTGGAGCGCGCCGCTGAAGTCCAGAAAGTCCATGTGGGCGTTCTGGTTCGGCGTCGAGGCCAGACGGCCCGCGATCTGGCCCTCGGGATCGGGGACCTCGCGGCGGCGCTTGCGGTACTCGGAGTAGAACAGGTTGCGCAGGATCGTGAAGAGCCAGGCAGCCATGTTGGTCCCCTCGGTGAAGGATCCGAGGTTGCTCCACGCCTTCACCAGCGTCTCCTGAACCAGATCGTCGGCCCGGTCGATATTGCCGGACAGCGACATGGCGAAGGCGCGCAGGCTCGGGATCGCAGCCAGAAGCTCCGCCTTCATTCCGGGGCTCGGGACGATCGGGTTCACTCCTGCCCCTCCTTCGCGTCGAGGCGCTCCATCAATTCGCGGAACCGATCCGGCACCGGCTGGTTAAGCACGGTGTCGTACATGGCACGAAGCTGACGGCCGATGTGGTCCTGAATCTGAGGCTGGAGCGAGGGTGCGTCCGGAACCGGTGCGCCCCCGCTCGTGGGAGCTTGGTCTTCGGGACGTTGAGCGCTCCTGCGCTGGCTCATGGCTCACTCCGGCTGTGGGCGCCCAAGCTCGGGCGCGGCTAGATCAGTCGCACAACGTCGACCCCCCTCCGTGGGTTCCTCGGCGCGAGGAACCTTTTTTCCGGATATGCGTTACAGTAGCGCTGGCGTATGGCCGGCCATCCCCGGGGGTATCATGCCGCTGTCACAGGCCGTCGGGCCGCACCTGCCTTATCTCCGCCGCTTCGCGCGTGCTCTCACGGGCAATCAGCGCATCGGCGACATCTACGTTCAGGCCACACTCGAAGCACTCGTCGCGGATCCCGCGCGCATCGACGTGAAGGGCGATGTGCGGGTCGATTTGTATCGCGTGCTTCTCGACGTGTGGCGTTCCGTTCCGATCAACGGTCAGTTCGATTCCGACATGGCCGCCTCGGAAGCCGGGGCGCTCCGCAATCTCGAGGCCGTGACGCCCCGCACCAGGATCGCGTTCCTGCTGCGCTCGCTCGAAGGCCTGAACACGGCCGAGGTGGCGCGGGCGATGGACTGCTCGCTCGCCGAGGCCCAATCGCTGATCGAGGCCGCCGGCCGCGAGATCGCCGAGCAGATCCGCACGGACGTGCTCATCATCGAGGACGAGCCGCTCATCGCGCTGGACCTGCAGTCGCTCGTCGAGGACCTGGGCCACAGCGTCATCGACGTCGCGCGGACCCACAAGGAGGCCACCGCCTCCATCAGCCGGCTGACCCCGGGCCTGATCCTGGCCGACATCCAGCTCGCCGACGGCAGCTCGGGCCTGGAAGCGGTCAACGAGATCCTGGGCACGCTCGAGGTCCCGGTGATCTTCATCACGGCCTATCCCGAGCGTTTCCTCACGGGCAGCAGGCCGGAACCCGCCTTCCTGATCACCAAGCCCTTCCTCACGGACACCGTGAAGGCGGTCATCAGTCAGGCCCTGTTCTTCCAGCGCCGCGCCCACCGCACCCAGCCCACCAAGCTGAGCGCCTGACGCGACCTGCATCATCACGTCGACCCTGCGGGGCCCGGAGCGATCCGGGCCCCTTATTAATGCTTGCCGGTCAACGCGACCGGTTGATCAGGCCCAGCACCATGCCCATGGCGGCGGCCGCCACGACGGCGGTCAGCGGGCTGCGCTGGATGCTGCGCTCCAGGTCGTTGCCAAGAGCGCCGAGGCGGTTCTGGGCATCCTCGGCGATGCCACGCCCCGCCTTGGCGAAGCTCTCGGCCGTCTCGCCGAGCGCCTCGCGGGCAGCGCCCAGGCCGGCACCGACCTTCTCCGCGCCGACCTCGGCCTGGTTGCGCAGGAGCTGCGCCACCGTCTCGGTCAGCTTGGCGACATCGGCGCGCAGCTCGTCGAGGTCCTGCTTCAGGCGGTCCTCGGCGCCGGACTGATCGGCGCCGACTTCGTTTTCCGACATGCTCATCGGGTCGTCTCCGTTCGTCACAGCCGGCCGGTCAGCAGCATCACGATGATGATCAGCACCACCACGCCGAGAATGCCGGACGGTCCGTAGCCCCAGCCGCGGCTGTACGGCCAGGCAGGGACGGCGCCGATCAGGAGCAGGATCAGGATGATCGCGAGGATCGTTCCGAGGGTCATGGGGGGGTCTCCGTCGAGGCAGCGGCCGGACGGCCACCGCGGGTGGGAAAATTCGATCAAGAATTCAATTGCTTGAACTCATGCCAACAACGTTCCCGACGTGGCGGAGGTTCCGTTTTCAAGAGGCGGGCGGACCAAAAAAAGAAGGACCCGCACCGGGGTCCGGTGCGGGTCCTTGGTGGCACGATCCGATCGGGCGGGAGGGGGCACAGACACCCGAACCGTACCATCCATCGGGAAACGACCTCGCGGAGCGAAGGTTCCCCGGCTACTCAGCGCACCGTGTGGGGTGCGAGTTCGGCAACACGCGTCCGCATGGTCGGCGGCAGCGGCGCTTTCGCCTCCGTATTGACGGCCGGGCACTCCGCAGCGGCCTGGCGGGCCCGGCGGGAGAACGGTGCGGACAAAGCGGCCAGCGCCGCGGGATCCTCACGCTCGATGACGAGCGCGCTCTCGCGCGGGGCGGACTTGGCCGACAGGCCCATGAGGCCGAAGACCGGAGGGGCAAAAAGCGAGCCCATCGCAACGGCGAGGGCAAGGGACGGCAGCACGCTGGATCGGGCCATGAGGCTCTCCTGTCCTGAGCAGGTCACTCCAGGTTCGTTCTGCCAACTCAACGCAGAGCCTTGGGCGCCGTTCCCGACTCCACCGGATTGTCAAGCACGTTTCCGTGTAGAGGCGCGGGATTCGGGCTGCTCTTCCGCCGGTTCCGGCTCCCGCGGCGGCGGCACGCCGTCGTCGAAAGGCTGGTCCAGCGGCACGGGCACGTAGTCCGGATCCGGGCCGTAGTCCGGGTGAGGACGGATGGGTTCGTCGCGCGGTCCGCTCATCGGGCGTTCTCCGAGGCCTGCAGCGTCCGCTTGGGCTGCGTGACGGGGCCGGCCGCCCTCTCCGATTTCGCGATCTCGCGATAGCGGTCGAGAACCGCGGCCAACTCCTCCTCGCTCAGGTTTTCGAGGTCGAGCAGGGAATTGCGGGCCTCGTGCGTGGCGCGGATGAGCTCGTCGAGCTTGATCTGGACCGAGCAGCTCTCCCGATTCTGGCTGTTCTGGATCAGGAACACCATCAGGAAGGTGACGATCGTCGTCGCGGTGTTCACCGTAAGCTGCCAGTCCTCCGAGTAATGGAGCGGTGGGCCCGAGAGAGCCCAGACCAGGATCGCCACGCAGGCGAAGAGGAACGTGAAGGGGTGGCCCGCGAGGCGGGCCGTGGCGGTCGCGAACTGGTTGAAGGCCTGACGCATGAGCGTGTCTCCCGCGTCGCCGGCTCGCAGCGAGCCGGCCTTGTCCAAGCAGGAACCAAGACGAGCGGGCCTGCGTTCCATCGGCACCCCGGCAGAACCAAGGAGCGTGCCATGGCGGTCAACTCGCTGCAGGACCTTTTCGTCCACACTTTGAGCGACATCTACTACGCCGAGAACCAGATCTTGAAGGCCTTGCCGAAGATGGCTGAGCAGGCCAAGTCGGAAGATCTCCGCGAAGCCTTCCAGCAGCATCTCGAGGAGACGCGTGGCCAGGTTCAGCGCCTGGAGCAGGTCTTCCAGATGTGCAACGTGCCTGCCAAGGGCGAGCGTTGCGACGCCATCGAGGGCATCATCAAGGAAGCCAACGGCCTCGCAGCCGAGATCACCGACGAAGAGGTTCGCGACGCCGGCATCCTGGCCGCCGCGCAGGCCGTCGAGCATTACGAGATCTCGCGCTACGGCACGCTGATCGCGTGGGCCGAGCAGCTCGAGATGGACGATGCGATCGATCTGCTCGAACAGAACCTCGAGGAAGAGAAGAACGCCGACAGGCTCCTCACCGAGATCGCCGAGGGCGACATCAACGAGGACGCGAGCTCCTGACGTCCTCGCCGTGATCGCCTGACCCTGTCTGGCAAGACCATCTCGACGGCCGGCTGGCACCCCCAGCCGGCCGTCTGGTCATTGAGGCCGGAACCGGCGTGTTCGCGGTGAGTTGGGCGAGCCCGCGGGGCCATTCCCCGCCAGACAGCCCAGGAGCTCCCGATGACAGCCATCCGCCTCGCCACGTTCGCCACGGCCGTCGCCCTCGCCTGCACCGCCGCGACGATCCTGCCGGCCGCGGCCCAGTCCGCCGCTCCCGCCATGAGCAATGCCAAGCCCGGCTCCGCCATGAACACGGACACGTTCGTGCGCACGGCCGCGCTCTCCAACCAGTTCGAGATCGAGTCCAGCAAGATCGCCCTGCAGAAAGCCAAGGGCGACGACGTGAAGGCCTTCGCGCAGCAGATGATCGACGACCACACCAAGGCCGGCCAGGACATGCAGGCCGCGCTGCGGCAGGCCAGCATCACCATGCCGGCGCCGGCCGAAGACAAGCAGCACCAGGCCATGCTCGACCGGATGAGCAAGTCCAGCAATGTCGACGTGGAGTACGTGCAGGCGCAGGTGAAGGCGCATCAGGAGGCGGTGCAGCTGTTCCAGTCGTACGCCAGCAACGGCGACAACGCGCCTCTCAAGCAGTTCGCGTCCAACACGCTGCCCACGCTCCAGAAGCATCTGCAGCACGTGCAGGACTTGGCGCGCGGCCAGAACAAGAAGACGACGTCTCGGTGACCACCGCTCAACGAAAAGGGGCCGGCCAAACGGCCGGCCCCTGTCCCGTTCCGGACTCCGGATCAGTAGTAGTCGCAGAGACGACGGCCGTAGGCGTCATAGTAGCACTGCCGATTGGGGGTCGTGGCCGCGCCGACCACCGCGCCGCCGGCCGCGCCGATCGCCGCACCGGCGAGCGCTCCGCCGGGCCGTCCCGTCGCGAGGCCGCCCACCACCGCGCCGGTCGCACCGCCAATCGCAGCGCCGCCGAGGGCCCGGTCGCCAGCTTCCGTCTGACCGCAGGCACCGAGCGCCAAGGCCACCGCCGACATCGCCAGAAACTTTTTCATGCTGTGCTCCTGTCTGGACCGGCTTCGCAGGACTGCTCGCACCGGCATGGGCAGCAAACGTTCCATGCGCGAGCTTGGTTTCCTCCGACATCAGCGGAAACGGTGCCGGCACAGGCCCAAACGGCTGCGACAAAAAATCTGCCTCGGTCACGCTGAAGCGATGGAACCAAGCCCCCGCTGACGCGTTGAAGGTCCGGAATTCGCACCCAAGGAGTCATGCATATGCCAGACAAGCAGCAGCGGTCGAACCGGGGCTTCGCTTCGATGGACCAGAACAAGCAGCGCGACATTGCCCGCAAGGGAGGAGAAAGCGTCCCCAACGAGAAGCGCAGCTTCTCGCGCGATCCGAAGCTGGCTGCCGAGGCAGGCCGCAAGGGTGGCCGTAGCGTGGCCCCCGAAGCACGCAGCTTCTCCCGCGATCCCAAACTCGCTGCCGAGGCAGGCCGCAAGGGCGGTGAAGCCTCTCACAGCCGCCGCAACAACGGCCAGAACTCCTGAGGCGGAATACCTGACCGGACAGGCGCGCGCCCTCCTCGCGCCTCCGCAAGATCTGCTTTCGCCCCCCGAAGCAGTGTCGACCCGGCCCGGTTGGGCATGAGGCGTCGTCCCCCTGGGACGGCGCCTCGTTCGTTTGGCCAGCCGTGCATCGCGGCGACTGGCATACGGCGCGCGAGCACCCCGGGCATGCGGCCCTCGCGAGCGCGCGCCTCCCGCTCGCCACGGTCGAGCGGGGCTCGATGCTGTCACGGCCGCGCCCCTCGTCGTGAACCCGCCCCTGGACCCCGCCGACCTTGCCGCGTCTCCACGCCGGGCCCACCCTGCGGGTGCTGCATCGGATCGGGGATAAGCTGTTCGACCCCTTCCGACCTGGGCGGATGCCGTCGTCCAGGCGCTGCGCATAGGCGGCGCCTTTTCCAGATCGGCATTTCCGGCGCGTCGTAGCACGCCCTGACCACCACCATGGCCATCCCCTGCCCAGCCGAAGCAAGCCTGGCGCAGCGCGTGGATGGCGAGGCGTCCTGCTCGGCCCGAATGCCGCATAGCCGTCCCCGGGGTCAAAATCGATCGGACCACCCAGTTTTGCGAACAAATAGCAAAAAACCAAACCTTAAGCTGTAGCGTCGTAATTCAGTGCGTGGGTCCTGAATCGAAGATCGGACGAGACGGAAGAAGCACAGTCGGGGCCGCGCTGGCAGAACGCCCGTCTCGGCGCGTCCCGCAAAAGGGGAAAAACTCTATGTCGAAGCTATCGCTGCGCAGTGTTCTCTACATGATCGTCGCTGCGCTTGTGACACTTGGCATGACCCAGGCCGGCGTAGGGCTTTATAGCCAAAGCGTTGTGAAGGCCCGGCAAGCGGAGGTGACGGACAACTGGACCCCCTCCATCATCAGGCTGAGCGACATCAAGTTCATGGCCGGCGACGTCCGGGCCAAGATGAACCGCGCGATCCTCTCCGACATACCCGAGGCCAAGAGCAAGGGCATCGATGAGGCCCGGCTCGCGCTCGAAGCCACTGACGCCGCCATCGCGGACTATGACCGCACGGGCGTGAGCGGACAGGAAGAGCGCGCGCTGTTCGACGCCATGGTCAAGGATTGGCGCGCCTACGTGGCCGCAACGAGGGCTGCGGGGGAAGCGGACAAGGCCGGGCGCAAGGAGGAAGCCGAAAAGGCTCTCGTCGGCGCCGCCCCGCTCGCTGCCGCGGCCACGAAGCGGCTGGCGGACATCGTCGAGTACAACAGGCGCAACCTGCTGGCCGAGTTCGACCGCATCGATGGCGCCATGCTGGTCTCCAGCATCGTGAACTACATTGCGATTGCGGCCTCGATCCTGATGGGGCTCCTCGCCTTCTGGGTCGTCCAGGCCCGCGCCGTGTCCCCGATCGCCGCCCTGACGGACGCCATGCGGCGTCTCTCGGGCGGTGAACTGCAGACCACCATCCCGAACGCCGACCGGACGGACGAAATCGGCCAAATGGCCGGCGCCGTCCAGGTCTTCAAGGAAAACGCCATTCGGGTGAAGGCGCTCGAGGAAGAAGAGAAGAAGGTCGCCGCCGAACGCCTGCGCCGTGCCCAGTCCATGGTCGAGGTGGTGGGCGAGGTCGGCGAGGTCGTCCGGCGTGCCGCCGACGGCGACTTCTCGGCACGCCTGCAGGTCGCCACTGACGATCCGGAGATGAGCAAGCTCGTCGCCGGCATCAACGAGATCAACCAGGTGGTCGACGCCGCCACCGGCGAGTTCGCCGAGGTGCTCGGCTCGCTCGCCCAGGGCGACCTCACCCGGTCGGTGCAAACCAGCTACCGCGGCCGCTTCGGCGAGCTCAAGGAAGCCCTCAACGAGACCATCGACCGCCTGTCGGTGACCGTCACGACGATCCAGGGCACGGCCCGCGAGGTGAGCGCCGCCGCCGGCGAGATCAACACCGGCGCCAACGACCTCTCCTCGCGCACCGAGCAGCAGGCCTCCTCGCTCGAGGAGACCGCCGCCACGACCGAGGAGCTCGCGGCCTCGGTCAAGGCCTCGGCGGCGTCCTCGCGCAATGCCGTCGACCTCGCCGAGCAGGCCATGGCGGTCGCGCGCGAGGGCGGATCGATCGCGACCAAGGCGGTCGACGCCATGTCGCGCATCGAGAGCGCCAGCCAGAAGATCTCCGACATCACCGGCGTGATCGACGAGATCGCGTTCCAGACCAACCTGCTGGCCCTCAACGCCGCGGTCGAAGCGGCCCGCGCCGGCGATGCCGGCAAGGGCTTCGCGGTGGTGGCGTCGGAAGTCCGCACGCTGGCACAGCGCTCGTCGGAAGCGGCCAAGGAGATCACGGCGCTGATCAACGCGTCCGTGTCCGAGGTCGGCCAGGGCGTGCAACTCGTCCGCTCGGCGGGCGATGCGCTCGGCAAGATCGTGGAGGCCTCCCAGAAGGTGACGGCGACGGTGACGGATATCTCGACGGCCGCGGCCGAACAGGCCAACGGCATCGACGAGATGAGCCAGGCCGTCGCGCACATGGACGAGATGACCCAGCAGAACGCGGCCCTGGCCGAGGAGAGCGCGGCTTCCGCGTCCTCCCTCAGCGACCAGATCACGCGCCTCAACGATCTCGTCGCGGCCTTCAAGGTCTCCGGCTCCGGCACGGGCACGTTCGGGACGCCCACGATCCCGCATGCGCTGCGCGAACGGGCCCAGCAGGCCTTCGCCGGGGCGAAGCCGCGCACGCCCACCAAGGCGTCTGCCAAGGCCGCCCCGGCTGCACCGGCTGCGACCAAGGCAGCGGGCCGCACCGGCACCTGGGACGAGTTCTAGGACCCTCGACGGCAAGCGTCCTTCGCGGACGCTTGCCGCGCCCTCGCCCTCGCCGAATTTCAAGACAAGGACGAACGCATGAACCTCGCGGTCCAGATCGACCAGACCGGCGGCCATCCGGCATGGGTTTGCCGGCAGGTGGTCACCTTCGTGGTGGCCAACCAGGTCTTCGCAACGCCGATCGAAAGCGTGCGCGAAATTCGCGGCTGGCAGAAGACCACGCCCGTGCCGAATGCCGAGCCCAACGTCACCGGTGTTCTCAATCTGCGTGGCGCGATCATCGCCATCTACGATCTGCGCAGGAGCCTGGGGCTACCCCCCAACGACCGTACGTCGTCGTCGGTGACGATCGTCATCGACACTGGAGACAAGCTCGTCGGGATCCTGGCCGACAGCGTGTCGGACATCCTCGACGTCTCGCCGGACGACCTGCGGGATCCGCCGACCAGCGATCCTGTGAACGGTCCGGAAGTGGTGGGCAAGTTCATCGTGAAGGGCGAGACGGTCATCTCGCTCCTCAACATCGAGGCCGTCGTCAACTGAGCCCGACCCGAGCCCGCGGCTCGCACCGCGAGGCTCCCGGCCCACGACGCGAACAGGGCCATTGACGGAATGCCGTCAATGGCCCTGTCGCAGTTTCAGGACGCTGACCAGGACGACCGACGGCTCACGCCACGACCATCTCCGGCTGCCTCGCCGTCGACGGCACGCCCGACTGGATCCGCTCGAAGGTGGCAAGCGCCTGACCGACGACCTGGTCCATGTTGTAGTAGCGATAGGTCGCGAGCCGGCCGACGAACCACACGTCCGGCGTGGCCCGCGCCAGGGCCTCGTAGCGCTTGTAGAGCTGGGCGTTGGCTTCCATCGGGATCGGGTAGTAGGGATCGCCCGAGGCCCGCGGATACTCGTAGGTCAGTGTCGTGTGCGGGTGCACCTGCCCGGTGAGATGCTTGTATTCCGTGACGCGGGTATAGGCCTGCGTCTGGGGATAGTTCACCACCGCGACGGGCTGGTGCCACTCCCGCTCGAGCGTCACGTGCTCGAAGGCGAGCGAACGATAGGGCAAGCGTCCGAAGCGATAGTCGAAATACTCGTCGACCGGCCCGGTGAAGATCAGTCGCTTGTGGGGAATGATGTCGCGGACGTCACGGTAGTCCGTCTGCAGCATCACCTTGATGCGGGGATGGGCGAGCATGGTCTCGAACATCCGCGTGTAGCCGTCGAGCGGCATGAACTGGAACGTGTCGCCGAAATAGCGGTCGTCCCTGTTCGTCCGCACGGGCACGCGCGCCGTGACCGACTTGTCGAGCTGCGAGGGGTCCACCCCCCACTGCTTGCGGGTGTAGCCCTGGAAGAACTTCTCATAGAGCTCGCGCCCGACGCGGCTGACCACCACGTCCTCCGACGTGCGGATCTCGGGCACCGTCTCGGCCTTGGAGGCGAAGAAGGCTTCGACGTCCTCCTCCTGCAGCGACAGCCCGTAGAGCTTGTTCACCGTGTCGAGGTTGATCGGGATGGGCAGGAGCTGCCCATCGACCTCGGCCAGCACGCGGTGCTCGTAGGGACGCCAGGCCGTGAACTTCGACAGGTGGTCGAAGATCGACTTGGCGTTAGTGTGGAAGATGTGCGGGCCGTACTGGTGCATCAGCAGGCCCGCCTTGTCGAAGCGGTCGTAGGCGTTGCCACCCACGTGGTTGCGCCGGTCGACGATGAGCACGCTCTCGCCGCGCTGGCTCGCGATGCGCTCGGCCAGAACGCTGCCGGCGAAGCCGGCGCCGACGATCAGCCAATCAAACATGGGCAGCACCCTCGGCGATCGTGCCGCCGGCGACCGCCTGAAGGGCCGTCCCGGAGCGCTGCTCGAAGCGCGCCTTGGCGGCGCTCACGGCATCGATGAGCCGGGTCATGTCCGCCCAGGTGCGATCCCACGACATGGTGGCGAGGCGTCGGTCAACCTTCTCCAGCCACGGCTCCCTGGCGCGCTTCAGCAGGGCCTCGCCCGCCGCGACGGCCGAAGCCGCGTCGGCGGCGATGGAGACGAGCCCGTCGTCGCCCCACGGCGTCACGACGTCGGTCACCGGCGTCGACACCACGGGAACGCCCGCCGCCAGGAACTCCGGCGTCTTGGTGGGGCTGATGTAGCGGGTCGCCTCGTTGATGGCGAAGGGCATGAACCCGGCGTCCCAGCCCCCTAGATAGTCGGGCAGATCCTTGTAGGCCTTGCCGCCCAGCCAGTGGATGTTGGCCGCACGCGGCAGGGAAGCGGGGTCGATCTTGACTACCGGCCCGAGCATCACGAACTGCCACTGCGGCCGCAGCGCGGCCACCTGGCCGACGAGGTCGATGTCCATCCGTTCGTCGATCACGCCGAAGAAGCCGAAGCGCGGCCCCGGAATGCCGGCCTGGTCGGCGGGCTCGTTGCGGTCGCCGCTGCGGGCGGAGGCGAAGTGCCCGACGTCGATGCTCGAGGGAAAGGCGTGGACGCTGTGGTGGCGGCCCTTCTTGGCCTCGTACAGGCTGCGTCCGCCGGTGAACACGAGGTCGGCCCGGGCGAACAGCCGTCGCTCGAGGGAGGGCAGCATGCGCGGCGCGTTCTTGAAGGCCGACAGTTCGTCCATGCAGTCGTAGATCCGCACGGGAGCGCGGACATGGCTGCTGAACGACAGCATCATCGGCGAGTAGTACCAGAGCACCGCGGGCGCGGACCGGCCGGACAGGAACCCGTCCAGAAGGTTGCGCAACGCCGTGGTGACGCCACGCTCGGCAAGGCCCTGCGGAAGATGGGGCACGGCCACCACGATCCCGCCCGGCCGCTCGCTGACGTCGAGGCGAGGCTCCGCGGCATCGAAGATCGGCTCCTCGAAGACCACGACCGCGTAGCGGCGAGCGGCGCGACTGAGAAGGTGCTGCGGCCGCTGCCACACGAAGTCCCAGCGCAGATGCGAGAAGCACAGGAGGAGAGGCTTCGTATTCGCAGACGTCCGGGTAGGCCGGCGAGACGCCGGGAAGACGACGACGGAATCGCGAGCCGTACGGACGAGCTTTGTCATTGTAGGAAAATTTCCCTGCGCTTGCGTGACGGCCGTCCTTCCGTGCCCACGTGGGTCGGTATTAACCGGGAGATGTGTCCGGGGACGCCAGGAGCCCGATCCGGGCTTGCGGACCTAACGTGCCGGTAGCGGCGAAGGTTCCCGTTCACCACACCCCGGTGTCAGGGAGTTGTCAGGCTCGCGGCGCCCGGCGCGACGATGTCGCTCAGCCGTTCACGACGCTTCCGCCGTTGGGATGGATCACCTGCCCGCTGATGTAGGAGCCGTCCTCGCAGGCGAGGAACAGGTAGCTCGGCGCCACCTCGTTGGGTTGGCCCGGCCGGCCCATCCCCGAACTGGCGCCGTGTTCCGACACGCGTTTCTCGTCGAAGGAGGCCGGGATGAGCGGTGTCCAGATGGGACCCGGCGCCACCGCGTTGACGCGGATCCCGTCCTCGGCGAGGGCTACCGCGAGCGAGCGCGTGAAGGCGACGATCGCCCCCTTGGTCGCGCTGTAGTCGAGCAGCTGGGGACTGCCCTTGTAGGCGGTCACCGACGCCGTGTTGACGATGCTGGAGCCACGCCGCAAATGCGGCCGGGCGGCCTTGGCCATGAAGATGTAGCCGAAGATGTTGGTGCGGAACGTCCGCTCCACCTGCTCGGCCGGGATGTCCTTGATGTCGTCGCACGTGTGCTGCTCGGCGGCGTTGTTGACGAGCAGGTCGAGCCCGCCGAAGGCGTCCACGGCGCGCTTCACGACCTCGAAGCAGAAGGCCTCCTCGCCGATGTCGCCGGCCACGCACAGGGCCTTCGCGCCCTCCTCCTCGCACAGGCGCACCGTCTCGCGGGCGTCCTCGTGCTCGTCCTTGTAGGCGATCGTCACGCTGGCACCTTCGCGCGCCATCAGCACCGCGACCGCACGGCCGATGCCGCTGTCGCCGCCGGTGACGACCACGGACTTGCCACGCATGCGGCCGGAGCCGGGATAGCGGGGCATGCAGTCCGGCCGCGGATGCATCTCGGTCTCGAGCCCGGGCTGGCGGTCCTGGACCTGCGGCGGGAGCGTCTGGGGCATGGTGGGCTCCTGGATGGCAAGTCGACGCCGCGTCGCCGACACGAGCATGGCAGGTCGGCGCCACATCGCCGACGAGGACATGGCAAGTCGGCGCAACGTCGGCGACACGAGCCGGTTCCCGCCAATTCCGGTCATCCGGACGGAACTTCAACGGGACCGCCGCGTTTCCCGCCAGGAAGGGTGCACGCGATGAACCAGCCAGCAGTCGACCATGGGATCCGGCGCGTCGCCTGCGCCGGTGCGGTTCCCGCCATCCAGACGGGCGCGGACATGGTCCTGCGCTCGCAGGACGGCGTGGTGCTGGGCCGCATCTCCAGCGTCGTCGTCGAGGACGGCGCGGACGAGGTCCAGTTTGCTGTGGTCTGCTTCGCCAGCGTCTCGCGGCTGGGCGAGGACGCGCGAGTCGTGCCTTGGGCGCTCGTCGAGACGCAGGGCAACGACTGCATCGTCCACCTTCCGGCCGATGCCATCCGCAGCGCCCCGATTTTCGTGGCCGGCACCTGCTGCGGCGACCCGGGCTTCTGGCACCGCGTCGAGGACCATTTCCGCCGTTGCGCGTGACGCGCTTCTCCCCTCCCGCTCAACACAATCCGGACGAGGCCATGTCATCCAGCCTGTCGCTCGATGGTTCCTGGGAATTCCTCTACGTGGCGGACGACCGGCAGATGGAGCCGGCCACCGTGCGCACGATCCAGGTGCCGGGCCCCTGGCAGGCGCAGTTCGCCGACCTGCGCATGCGCGCCGGCACGGCGATCTACGCCCGGGACTTCGACGTGCCCGTCGGGTTCAAGAACGGCCGCATCTTCGTGCGCTTCGGGGCGGTCTTCCACCACACGCGCGCCTGGCTCAACGACGTGCCGATCGGCGAGCACCAGGGCGGCTTCCTGCCCTTCTCCTTCGACATCACCGAGTACCTGGTCGAGGGGCGCAACCAGTTGAAGCTGCGCGTCGAAAGTCCGACGGACAATCCGACGCTGTATCCCGACGCCCCTCTGGGCGAGATCCCCTTCGGCAAGCAGAGCTGGTACGGGCCACTGTCGGGGATCTGGCAGGGCGTGCTCGTCGAGCGGCGCAACCGGGACCACATGGTCCGGATCCGCATCCTGCCCGACCTCGCCACCGGCAAGGTTCGCGCGACGGTCTTCTTCCACACGCCGATCGAAGGGGCAACCGGCCTCACGGTGACCGTGACCGGGCCCGATGGCCAGCCCGTCGCGACGGCCAGCGAGAAGATCGCCCCGGGCGACGAGGAGATGACCGTCAGCCTGAGAATCCAGGACGTGCGACCGTGGTCGCCCGAGAAGCCCAACCTCTACCGGCTCGAGGCCACCCTCGACCAGGCCGGCACCGCCATCGACACCAAGGCCGACACGTTCGGCTTCCGCACCATCGAGACGCGAAACGGCCGCCTGTGGCTCAACGGCGAGCCCATCTTCCTGCGCGCCGCCCTCGACCAGGACTACTACCCCGACACGATCTGCTCGGTGCCCTCCGTCGACTTCCTGGAGGATCAGTTCCGAAAGGCCAAGGAGCTCGGCCTGAACTGCCTGCGCTGCCACATCAAGGCGGCCGACCCGCGCTACTACGAGGTCGCCGACCGGCTGGGTCTCCTGATCTGGACGGAACTGCCCAATGGCGGCGTGTCGACCGAGCGCTCGCGCGTCCGCAAGGAGCGGCTCCTGAAAGGCATCGTCGACCGCGACGGCAACCACCCCTCGATCATCATCTGGACGATCATCAACGAGAACTGGGGCGTGGACCTCGTCCACGACGCCGACCACCGCGCCTGGCTCAAGCGGACCTATCACTGGCTGAAGGGGTACGATCCCACCCGCCTCGTCGTCGACAACTCGCCGCTGGCACCGAGCTTCCACGTCGAGACGGACATCGCCGACTACCACTTCTACGCCGCCTATCCCGACAATCGCCGGTCCTGGGACGCCTTCGTCGACGAGCTCTCCAGCCGGGCCGCCTGGCTCTTCAGCCCGGAGGGCGACGCCGTCATCAAGGGCGATGAACCCTTGATGTGCTCCGAGTTCGGCAACTGGGGCCTGCCGCACCCCGAAGATCTCAAGGACGCGGATGGCAAGGAGCCCTGGTGGTTCGAAACCGGCCACGACTGGGGCGAAGGGGTCATGTACCCCCACGGCATCGAGAACCGGTTCGTCGACTGGTCGCTGGACAGAGTCTTCGGCGACCTGCGCGGCTTCGTCGAGGCCGCGCAGTGGCAGCAGTACCGGGCCCTGAAATACGAGATCGAGGTCATGCGCCGGCGTCCCGCGCTGGCCGGCTACGTGATCACGGAATTCACCGATGCCCACTGGGAGTGCAACGGGCTGCTCGACATGCGGCGCAACGTCCGCGTGTTCCATCAGGACTTTGCGGCCATCAACGCCGACCTCCTCGTCATTCCGCGCTGGGAACGCCTGGCCTACTGGGTGGGCGAGGCCTTGAGGGTGGACCTGACGGTCTCCAACGGCGCCGGTCCGACGCTGGAGGGATGCACCGTCGAGGCCTCGGTCGACGGCGCCGTCGCCAGCCGCTATCCCGTGGCGCGGCTGCCCTCCGGCGCGGTGGCCGATCTCGGGGTGGTGGACATTCCCCTGCCCTCCCCCAAGCGTTCGCGCCGTGTCCGCGTCAACTTCGTGCTGCGTGACGACGGCGGGACGGTCCTGGCGCGCAACCATCTCGACGTGTCGATCCACCACCGTCCCGCCCCCGAGGGCTTCGCCGCCACCAAGGTCTGGTCCAACGACGCGGCCATGAGCGAGCGGCTCGCGGCCTTGGGCTACGCCATGGCGGGCGACGCGGCGGAGGCCGACGTCGTCGTGTCCCACGAGATCGACAAGACGCTGCTGGGCCAGGTTCGGGACGGCACGCGGCTGCTGCTGCTGCCGGCGACGGAGATGTCGCTCAACCCGCTATTCCCGCATTGGCAGAACGTGCGGGTGCTGGCGCGCGGCGGGACGCTGTGGGCCGGCGACTGGGCCTCGACCTTCGCCTGGCTCGTGCGCGGCCGTGGCTTCGACGACATTCCCGGTGGCCCGCTGATCGATGAACCGTTCGACCGGGTGATCCCGACCCACGTGATCGCGGGCTGCAATCTCCACGATTTCCAGTCGCGCGTGCAGGCAGGCCTGGCGATCGGGTGGCTGCACAAGCCGGTGGCGCTGTCGGTCGAGCGCACCTACGGACGCGGCCATTTCGTCGTCTCGACGTTCCGTCTCAACCGCGATCCTCCCGGCGAGGACCCGACGGCGACGCTGCTGCTCAAGAGCCTCGTCGAGCAGGCAGCAGCCAAGGGTCACAAGGAACCCCGGTCCGACGACGAGGAAGCGGCGGCCTGACCGGGCGGCCCGGACGAGGTCGCCCGGCCGCGCGCGTCACCTCTGGCGCCGGGCCGAGACGAAGGCCGGCGCCAGGCTCCCGGTGCCGCCGCTGCGGCCGCAGGACGGGGGTGCCCGCCACGCCATGGCGGTGGAGAACGAGCCGGCGGCCGCCAGGCTCGCGAAGCCCGCGGTGAGCAGCACGACCGCCACCACGCCCTTGTCGGACGTTTTCAGCAACGTCCCGATGCCGTGCATGTCGAACAGGATGATCGCGGCCGCCACCGCGAAGCCGAGGACGATGCCGGCGGCGGCATGGGCGAGCATGGACCGGTTCGCCGGATCGATCGTCGCCCTGCGGGCGTCTGCGCTGGGAGGCATGACCTTCTCCGGAACCGCCGGGACAACGCTGCTCAATGGCGCGGCTCTGTCTCCTGTTCCCGGCATGGAACGAAAAAAGCCCCCGTTCCGTTGATCGTGATCGCGGCCGCTTGAGGCCTTGCCTGGACACGATGGCTGCGCCCTTTTTCCTTTTCGCCACCGGTATCGAGAACAGCGCCCCGACGATCGACGGCGGGAAGACGCGCGTCGACCAGATGGAGGCGAGCAACCACTACGCCCGCTGGCGAGAGGATCTCGCGCTCGCCGTGGAGATCGGGACCTCGGTCCTGCGCTACGGCCCGCCGCTCCACCGCACGTTCCTCGGCGAGGGACGGTTCGACTGGAGCTTCGCCGACGAGAGTTTCACCGAACTCCGCCGCCTGGGTCTGATCCCGGTCGCGGACCTGTGCCACTTCGGGGTGCCGGACTGGATCGGCAACTTCCAGAACCCTGACTTTCCGCACCTCTTCGCCGGTTACGCGCGCGCCTTCGCCGAGCGCTTCCCGTGGGTGCAGCTCTACACGCCGGTGAACGAGATGTTCATCTGCGCGACGTTCTCGGCGGCCTATGGCTGGTGGAACGAGCAGGCGTCGGACGACCGCAGCTTCGTCACGGCCTTGAAGCACATCGTGCGGGCCAACGTGCTGGCGATGCACGCCATCCTGGACGTCCGGCCGGACGCGATCTTCGTCCAGAGCGAGTCCTCTGAGTACTTCCACGCGGAGGACCCCAGCGCCATCGCCGTGGCCGAGACCTTGAACGCGCGCCGCTTCCTGTCGCTCGACCTGAACTACGGCCTGCGCGTGAACTCGGCGATGTACGAGTTCCTCATGGACAACGGCATGACGCGGGCCGAGTACGCCTTCTTCATGGACAACTCCCTGAAGCACCACTGCATCATGGGGAACGACTACTACGTCACCAACGAGCACCGGGTGAGCCAGGACGGCAGCAGCCGCTCCGCCCACGAGGTGTTCGGCTACAACGAGATCACGCGGCAGTACTACGACCGCTACCGCCTGCCCGTGATGCACACCGAGACGAACATCGCGCAGGGTCCGCGCGGCGACGAGGCCGTGAACTGGCTCTGGAAGGAATGGGCCAACGTCCTGCGCGTGCGCAACAGCGGCGTGCCGATCGTCGGCTTCACCTGGTATTCGCTGACCGACCAGGTCGACTGGGATACGGCGCTGCGCGAGCGCAACGGCCGCGTCAATCCGCTGGGCCTCTATGATCTCGACCGCAAGATCCGGCCGGTGGGGGCCGCCTACCGGAAGCTGATCGCCGACTGGCGCGACGTGCTGCCGGCCCAGAGCGTGTGCCTGTCGGTGCCGCTGGTGACCCCCGACGCCTATACGGAACGCTGGGCGGTGGAGCGGCGGGACTCCCTGCGGCAGCAGCGCATGAAGCGCTCGGCCGAACCCTCGAACCCAACCTGAGTCGAAGGACGACAGGCCGCGTTTCGACGCAAGCGCGGCCTGCTCAGCCCGTCCAGATCTTCAGCGGCGGCCCGGCCTCGGCCAGGCTGTGGACGAAGCGGGCCGGCATCTCGAGCACCCACTCGATCCCGTCCGGGCGCATGTTCAGCACGCCGCGACCGCTCACCGCCCGCGGCACCAGGCGTTCCAGCACGGCATGGCCGAAGCCCTTGCGCGCGGCCGGCTGCACCGCCGGCCCGCCCTGCTCGGTCCAGGTGATGCGGAACTTCGGATCGTCGTCCGACTCGGTGAGGCCCCAGCGCACGTCGACCGTCCCCTCGTCGCCGGACAGGGCGCCGAACTTGGCGGCATTGGTGCACAGCTCGTGCAGGGCGAGTCCCAGGTTCTGCGCGGCCTCGGGCTCCAGCCGCATGTCGGGCCCCGAGAACCGGATGCGCCAGCCCACCAAGTCCCGATAGTGGCTGAGCTGGGAGCGGACGAGTTCGGCGATCGAGGCCCCTTCCCAGTTCTCGTCGAACAGGATGTCGAGCGACATGGCCAGCCCCTGGAGCCGGCCTGAAAACCGGTGCTCGAAGTCCTGCGCCGAACTGGTCGTGAGCAGCGTCTGGCGGCCGATGGCCTGCACGACGGCCAGCAGGTTCTTGGTGCGATGCGTCAGCTCGCGCAGCAGGATGCGGTTGTGCGTCTCGCGCGCCCTGCGATCGGTGACGTCGAGGGCGGAGCCGAGAAGACCGTCGACGATCCCGGCGGCGTTGCGCTGGGGCTGCACGCTGACCGCGAACCAGCGGTCGCCCTCCGGCGCCGGGCTGCGCAACTCCGCGCTGCGCAGTTCGCCGGACGCCAGGGCCTCGCGCTTGAGGTCCTCGAAGCGCCGCGCCGCCTCGGCCGGCAGCAGGTCGGGGTCGGTGAGCCCACCGATGGTATTGGCCGCACGACCAAACAGCGCCGCGCTCGCCCAGGTGTAGCGAAGGTCTGGATCCTGCGCGAACACGGTGATCTCGGCGCTGCGCAGGGCGATCTCGAAGCGCTGGACAGTGGTGCGCAGGACGTCGGTGACGCTCTCGAGCCGCTTTTGCGCGTCCGCTTCCCGGGACACGTCCACGGCGCAACCGATGACGCCGGCGATGGTCAAGCTGTCGCGCAGCGGTTCGAGCCGCATCCGCACCGGACGCACCACACCCCGGCTGTCGGGGAAGTGCATGTCCTCGACCACGGGGACACCGGTCTCCATGACCCGCCTCTTGCTGGCGGTCAGCGGGGCACTGATGTCGGGCGGCAGGACGTCGGAATCCGACTTGCCCAGCAGCCGGTCCGGGGCGATCCCGAGCAGGCCGTGGCTGGCGAAGGTGAAGCGCAGCGCGCGGTCCTGGGTGAACACGAACACCTCCGCGCCGCGCAGCGCCGCATCGAAGCGCTGCACCACCGCCGAGAGCTCGTCGGTCACGGCCATCAGGCGGCCCTGCGCCATGGCCTCCGCCGTCACGTCGATGATGGCGCCGATCAGGCCGGACACCTGCCCGTCCGGCCCCTTGATGGGTTCCGCCCGCACGCGGAACCACCGGCCGTCCTCGCCGTCCGCCTGGGTCCCGTATTCGTAGTCGCGCGAGATCGCCGTCTTGAGGACGGCGGTCGAGTGCGGCACGGCCAGGGCCGCCACATGCGCGGGGAAGATCTCCTCCTCGGTCTTGCCGAGAGCATCGGCGGGTTCGACGCCCAGGATCGGCCTGCTCAGGAACGTGAAGCGCCTGCGGTCATCCTGCGAGAACACGACCACGCTCGCCGCGCGCAGGGCGAGCTCGAAGCGGGCGACGGTGCCCGCGAGTTCCTCGGTCCTCTCCGACACGAGGCTCTCCAGCTCCGTGTTGGCGATGCGCAGCTCGCGCCGCGACCGTGTCGCCTCGGCCAGCAGACGGCGCATGCTGCCGACCTGGTGCAGGCCGAAGAACACGAGTGCCAGCGACGCCGAGAGCAGCACGAGCAGGAGGCGTCGCGTGGACTGGCGATAGCGATCGCCGAAGCGATCGAGCATCGCGAGATTGGCGTCGGTGAACCGGCGGATCATGGCGTGGGCTTCGCTGTCGCCGGGGGCGAGCGCGCGCAGGGCTGCCAGGGCCTCGTCGCGATTGCCCGACCGGGCCGTCGCGATCGCGCGCACGCCGGCCGAGATGCGGGTGCGCACGGCCGAGCGGATCTGTTCGAGGTCGGGGCGCTGCTGCGGACCCGCGACAGTGGCCAGACCCGCGGCCGCCACGTCGAGTTCCCGGGCGGTTTCGTCCAGCGCGGCCGCGTAGGTGTCGTCGCCGGTGAGGAACCAGCCGCGCTCGGCCGCCTCCGCCTTGGCGAGGATCGTCTCGATGCCATAGGCGCCGACACGGACCTGCAGAGCGCGCGTCTGCAGCCCGGCCACCCTCTCGGTGTTCAGGACGGCAAGGACCCCCGCCAGCGTGGCAGCCAGCAGGATGCTGACGCCCAGCACGGCAATGCCCGTTGCGAAGCGCTGCTCGAACGACAAGCCCGGCGCGCTGCCGGACCCTCGGCCCGGCAGAAGTCTACCGAACCGCTCGCGAAGATTGATTTCCACCTGCCTGTCCGTTGCGGCGCCGCCCGCGCAGGACGCGACCGCCCTCTCCAGTCAAGAACGCGCACGCCCGCGGCCGAGTTCCACGGCTGTTGACTTCAAAGGCGCGGCGCTCAGACGCCGACTGTGAAATACAGGATGATCCCCGCGACGACTGCCAGTCCGACACCCATGGTCAACACCCGGATGACGTTGTGGCCGGTGACCGCCTGACGCGCCTCGACCGGATTGATCCTGGTCGCTCCCGTCTCGTTCCTGTCCATGTCCATCCCATCGTCCGCTGTTCCACTTGGTGGGGTGCAACGCCAGCCGTGCCGTAGGGTTCCGGAGATCCCTCGTGCGGCGCCGCGTGGTCGTCAGCCCGCCTTGCGCCGCGGCGGTGCCTTGGCGGGCGCCGGAGCCTTACCGCTCGCCGTCTTCTTGGCCGTCTTGGCGGCCTGCGCCGCGGGCGCGCGGCGGGGACTCGACGCGGCCTTGGGCGCGGCGGCGGGCTTGGTCGCGGCGGCAGGCTTGGCCGAGGACGTCGAGGTGGAGTTCGACGAGGACTTGCTGGCGGACTTCGGCGGGGACTTCGCGCCGGGGGCCTTGCCCGGCGCGCCGTCGCCGCCCTTGTCTTCGGCGATGCTGCGCCGCAGGGCGTCCATCAGGCTGATGACGTTGCCGGTCTGGCGCGGCGCGGCGGCCGTCGGCACGGCGCGCCCGGCCTGCTTGGCCTGCACCAGTTCCGTCAGCGCGTCTTCGTAGCGATCCTGGAAGCTCTGCGGCTCGAACTCGCCCTTCATGGTGTCGATGATGTGGGCGGCCAGCGCGATCATGTCAGGCGCCAGGTCCACCTGGGGGATCTCCTCGAAATAGGGCTCGTCCTGGCGCACCTCGTAGGGGTAGCGCAGCAGGCAGGCGAAAAGGCCCTTGCCGCGCGGCTCCAGCATCACGATGCGTTCGCGCCGATACATCACCACGCGCGCCAAACCGACGACGTTCTTCTCGCGCATGGCTTCGCGGATCACCGCGAAGGCCTCCTGGGCCACGCGATCGTCGGGCGCAAGGTAATAGGGTGAATCGATGTAGAGGGTGTCGATCTCGTCGCGGTCGACGAAGCGCTCGATGGCGATCGTGTGGGTGCTTTCCAGCGCGACGGCGTCGAGTTCCTCGTCCTCGACCACCACGTAGTCGTCCTTCGACACCTCGTATCCCCTCACCTGCTCCTCGTTGGGGATCGCCTCGCCCGTGACCTCGTCGATCATCTGGCGACGCAGGCGATGCCCCGTGGCTCGGTTGAGCGTGTGGAACGCGATCCGCGCCGAGGCGGTCGAGGCCGGATAGAGGGCCACCGCACAGGAGACGAGGGAGAGTTTGAGGTAGCCCTTCCAGTTGGCACGCGGAGCCATCGACGCCTCCAGACAAGCCGGCGGACGGCCGGCGACAGCCCGAGTCAATGCCGCCGCCCACGCCGCGTTCCGTGCCACTCCGGACAAACCGAAAGCCGCCCGCTTACGGCCAAGCTCGAGTCTTCGCCTTCGAATTGCCACGGCAAAGCCAGAATCGTCTTCAATTTTGATCACATTTGATCGATCACGCGACCATTGCCGACCACCGAATGTGACCCTATAACAACAGCGACGACGACGATTACTATAGCTCCAGCTTCCCGCTGTTGCCGATTGGCGCCTCGAACGTTAGCTTGCGTACTCCTCACGTCGACTCCCGACATAAAGGAATGGATGACATGCGTAAGACTCTCCTGGCCGCGACGGCTCTGACGGCCCTGTCGGCCCCGGCGTTCGCCGCAGATCTGCCGAGCCGGCAGATGGCCCCCGCCGCCCCCATCGCCTACGCTCCGGCGTTCACCTGGACCGGCTTCTACGTCGGTCTGAACGCGGGCTACGGCTGGCGGAACACGAAGGACGTCGGTTTCGTCAACACCGTCACCGGTGCGACGACGGTCTTCAGCAACGGCGACAACGGCGGGTTCGTCGGCGGTGGCCAGCTCGGCTACAACTGGCAGTCGGGCGCGTTCGTGTTCGGCGTCGAGACCGATATCCAGTACGCCGACTTCGGCGGCAACCGGAACTTCGGCGTTTTCGGCACCTACGGCAATAGCGGCAACTACTTCGGCACCGTGCGCGGCCGTCTCGGCTGGGCCATGGACCGTACCCTGTTCTACGTGACCGGCGGTCTCGCTTACGGCGACGTCAGCGACAGCATCTTCGGCGGCAACGACACCCGCGTCGGGTGGACGGTCGGCGGCGGTGTGGAATACGCCTTCACCAACAACTGGACGGCCAAGCTCGAAGGCCTCTACGTCAACATCGACCGTGGCAACCGCGCCGGCGTCGTGGCCGTGGGCGGCGTTCCGTTCGCTGTGACGCAGGGCAAGAACAACGACTTCGGTGTCGTGCGCGTGGGCCTGAACTACAAGTTCTGAGCCCAGGGGCCGCAAGCGGGATCCACCGGATCCCGCTTCGCCCACCGAACGGAAAAGCCCGGCCGCTCTGCGGCCGGGCTTTTCTTCGTTCTGGAGAGGTCAGTTGGGAACGACGTTCGCCATCACACGATTGATGGCCGCCTCGAGTTCCTGAATCTGGAACGGCTTGGCCAGCCGCAGCGTCGGCGGCGCGGGCAGCGGCCCGTCGGGCGCCGCACCGGCATTGTGCCCCGTGGCGAAGATCACGGGCAGCATCGGCATCGCCGACCGGCATTCGGCGGCGAGCGCATCGCCGGCCAGATCGGGCAGGCCGATGTCGGTGACGAGAAGGTCGATGTCGTCACGCGACCTGAAGATTTGCAAGGCGTCGCCGGCCGTCATGGCCTCGATGGCCGTGTGGCCGAGTTCCTCGATGAGGTCGACCAGCGTCAGCGCGATCAAAGGCTCGTCTTCGACGAGAAGGACGACATAGGGCCGTTGAGGGCTCAAGGGGGTTTTCCGACGCGACACGCGTCGGCCTCTGGTTCGGACGTGGCGGTTGCACTCTAGAGCAAGGTGCGTTTCGACGGAAACGCCGCATGTCCCCGGATCGGTCGTCATCGCATACTTTCGGCGAAAAACAGGATTCCGCCTTTTCGCAGCAGGCTCTAGCGACGGTCAGGCTTGGGGGCCGGGCGGTCGTCTGCACCGTCCTGTCGAGGCGTCGGAGCCTTCGGCGCGTGGGACGGCACGTGCGGGGATGCTCCCGGACCGTCGTCGACATCCTGTTCGGCACCGGGCTGTCCGGGGCGGCGTGCCGGCATCGATCCGGGCTCGCTCGTCCTGCTGGGCGTCTTCTGTTGCATCGGCGAAGTCCTCCGCAAGGGTGTCGCCACGGCAACGCTACCTCTTGCGGGCGGGTTCCCGCCGCCACGCCACGCTTCAGGCAAGGACCTCGGCGATCTTCTGGGCGAGTTCCTCGACCGTGAACGGCTTGGGCAGGAGCATGAAGTCCCCGGACGCGGCCGCATCGGCGATCTGGTTCTCGTAGCCCGACGTCAGGAGCACACGGATGTGAGGCCGGGCCGCCAGGATCGAGCCCGCCAGCGTACGGCCGTCGGTCCCGGGCAGGCCGATGTCGGAAAAGACGAGGTGGACGTCCGGACGCTGCCCGAGGACGGCGAGAGCGCTGGCGGCGTCGCCGGCCTCGACCACCTCGAAGCCGAGCTCGCGCAGCGCCTCCACGCTGAAGGCGCGCACCGCGACCTCGTCTTCCACCACCAGCACGACCCGCCGGTCGTCGCGCCTCGCCAGCGCGCCACCGGTCGCCGCCGGGCCCGGGTCGTCCGTGGCCGGCGCCTCCCCGTGCGCCCTGGGCAGGAACAGCGACACGGTCGTTCCAGCGCCCTGCACGCTGGCCATGCGGACCTGCCCGCCCGACTGCTTGATGAAGCCGTAGACCTGGGAGAGCCCGAGCCCGGTTCCCTTGCCGTGGGGCTTGGTCGTGAAGAAGGGTTCGAAGACCTTCGGCAGGGTCTCCTCGGCGATCCCCATGCCCGTGTCCGACACGCTGATCACGACATGGTCGCCCGGCGCGGGATCGTCGGGATGCGGGCCCTGCTGCCCGACATGCTCGTTGCGCGTCGCGATCGTGAGGATGCCCCCATCGGGCATCGCGTCGCGCGCATTGACGGCCAGGTTGAGGATGGCGTTCTCGAGCTGGTTCGGGTCGATGTCGACCGGCCAGACACCGGGCTCCGTGCGGCTGACGACCGTGATCGACTCGCCCAGCGTGCGCCGGGTCAGGTCGGACATGCCCGTCACGAGGGCATTGATCTCCACGCGGCGCGGCTCGAGCGGCTGCTGCCGGGAGAAGGCGAGGAGCCGCTGCGTCAGGAGCGATGCCCTCACCGCCCCCTCCTTGGCCAGCGAGGCCGACCGGCGGGCCCGCGCGTCGTCGGGGCCGAGCCGGCGGATCAGGATGTCGAGATTGCCGATGACGACGGTGAGGAGATTGTTGAAATCGTGGGCAACCCCGCCCGTGATGCGCCCCACCGCCTCCATCTTCTGGATCTGGCGCAGCGTCGCCTCCGCCGCCTCGCGCCGGGCCGCCTCCTCCTGGAACCGGCGGTTGGAGTGCACTTCGCTCTGCATGTGGCCAAGCGCCTTGAGGCTGAGCAGGAAGAGAGCCGCGGTGGCCGGGATCCCGACCAACAGATAGCCCGCCAGCGTGTGCAGCCAGGCGAGAACGACCGACGAGGTGGCCACGCTCGCCGACACGTAGACCGGGTAGTCGCCCAGCTTGCGGTAGGCCGTGTAGCGCTCCTCGTCCTCCCGGGCCGAGTGGGTGGTGGCGGTGCCCCGGGGCGAGCGCTTGAACAGGGCCGCCATGTCGGCCCACACACGAGACTCGACCTGCAGGTCGTTCGAGCGCTCCGGATGCTGCACGAGGACCGTGCCGTCCTCACGCAGCATGGCCACGACGATGCCCTCGGCGCTCGCCACCCGCCCGTGAAACTCGCGGAAGTAGTCGGGCTGGACCGACACCGCGGTGACACCGGCGAAGTCCCCCTGCGACGAGGACCGCCGCCAGCTCACCTGGAAGAAGACGACGTCCATGGCGCGCCCACGCAGGAGTTCGCTGACATAGGCGGCGCGCGGCGCGTCGCGATGGACCTTGAAATAGGTTCGATCCGCGAGGTCCATGACCGGGACGGGATAGACCTGCGCCGTCGCCAGCGGCCGGCCCACGGCGTCGATCAGCCAGATGTCCTGGAGCTGGGGCAGGCTGCGTTCCAGCCGCGCGAGGCGGCTGCTGACGAGGGGCTCGTTGGCCCGGATCTCGTCATCGCTCATGTCCCTCACGATCTCGCCGGCCTGTTCGGCCACCAGCGCATACGTGTCGAACGTCTTGAGCGCGTGTTCGGCGACGAGATCCAGCGTGTGCTGCACGGCCGCATGCATGGCCGCGTTCTTGTCGAACCACGCAAACGTGGCGGCCACGCCGAAGACGAGGATCGGCAGGATGACGGACAGGTAGACGAGGACGCGGAGCTGGCGCATCGGTCAGTGCCCCACGCCATGCCCGAGGCGATGGTCGTGAGCGGTCGAGGCGGCCAGATGGGTCATGCCCGGACGGCGACACCGGCGGGGGAACGATGCGTCATGGCCGGCACTCTCCCATGAAGAGAGCGCCCGTCCAAGTCGGTTATACCCCTCAGTGGGGAGCGGTTCGGGGGCGAATGGCGGCCGCCCCGCTCAGCGCAGGGACCGCGCGTCGGAGGGGAGCCGCGCGGCGAGCAGGGTCTGTAGCTGGTAGTGCTGCCGAAGTCCCTCGACCAGTTCGTCCTTCGACATCGCCGCCGCGCCGCCGAGCCCGATGTCGCGCGCGAAATCCCGCAGGTCGGACAGGATCGCGTCGTCGCGACCCGCCTTCGACGCGAGGATGGAAGCCGCCGAGGCTGGATTCAGGAGGTGACGTCGGATCATCGCTTCTTCTCGTCCATCGCCGATGCACTGCGACCGGGCCGCAAACGCACCCATGCATGGATCGTTCCGCGCCATCGGAACGGTCACGCCCCCGGCACGTTGCCGGGGCATCGACACCCCGCGGAGGAACCCGATGATCAGCCAAGCAGGCCCGATGAACCCGACCGACCCGGTGCCTTCACCGCAGCCGTCTCCTGCGCCCCAACCCTCCCCCAGCCCCCAGCCGGGGCCGACGCCGGGGATCCCGCCCCTGTCGCCCGATCTGCCCGACCAGCGGCCGCAGGAATTGCCGGACACGCAGCCCATTCCCGACATGCCGACGCCGGCCGATCCGATGCAGCCGCCGACGCGGGCATGAGACGATGAGCGATCACGAAAGCGTGAACGATGGAACTCGCGTCGCGCTCGCGCGTTAGGGGCGCATCGGCACGGACAGGACGGCGGAACGCCCCCTCCTCCTCCAACGGACGAGCCGACCATTCGACCCGCAGCGGGCAACCGTTGCGGGTCTTTTGTTTGATGGGTTTCGCGTGGCGAACGGAACCGCCGGCAACCTGCAGCGTTGCCTTCGCGAGCGGCCCCAGCGGCCCCACCTCCCCCATCCCCCACGCAAGGAGTTGTCCCATGTTCGGTGTTTCGTCGGATCCCAAGGCCGACATCGCGACCGATCTCGCCAATCTGCGGCGCGACGTCACGCGATTGGCCGACTCGCTCTCCCAGTCGCTGCGCGACCAGTCCGGCTCGGAGTTGAGGTCGACGCTCGATTCGCTGCGCAACTCGCTGGGCTCACGCGTGTCGGACTTCGGCGAGACCGGCACGCGCATGGCCGGGGCCGCCCGCGATCGCATGTACGACGCCAACGCCCGTCTGGAGAGCAGGATCGAGGAGCGTCCTCTCGCCTCCGTCATGGTCGCGGCAGGAATCGGTTTCGTCCTGGGTCTGATGTCGCGCGGCCGCTCGTGATGCTGAACCAGCTGCGTGGCATCGCGACCGCGCTGACCGCCCCCGCTCGGCATATCGGCACGGATCTCGTGCAGGATCTCGTCGAGCGGGCGGTGATCCTGGTCTTCGCGATGATCGCTCTGGTGTTCGGCCTGGTGGCCGCCACCATCTGGCTCGCCCTGCAGCACGGCGCGCTCACCGCGACCCTGGTGATGGGCGGGCTGTTCCTGGCCCTCACGCTGCTCGCGCTGCTGGTGCGGGTGGCGAGAGCCCGGGCCAGGCGGCGTCGCCGGCTGCTGGAGAGCAACCGCGCCAGGGCCGCCATGGCATCCGTCACCCAGGCAGCCGCTCTCGCAGCGGACCTGGGAACCGCGGCCAAGCGCGCCAACCCCTGGCTTCTCGTCGCCGCCGCCCTGGCGGCCGGCTTCGTGGGTGTCCAGAAGGTTCGGTGAACGGAGCCTTCGTCGTCACGAAGGTCCAGACCGCACTCAGACGAAACATGGCTGACGCAAAAATGGCTCGGACCGGTGGGCGACACCGGTCCGAGCCATTGTGTATCGATGGACCGTGCTGGACGGCGCGGCCTGGAAGGCGGGCGGGGGCAATCGCGATGCGCGGATCGCCCCCTGCCCGCTCAGGACGCGGCGCGGACCGGCTTGCGGGATTTCTGGTTGAAGAACAGCGCCTGGCTGATAACCGCCTTCACCGTCTCCGTGCGGAACGGCTTCGTGATCAGGAAGGCCGGCTCGGGACGAATGCCCGTGAGGAAGCGCTCCGGATAGGCGGTGATGAAGATCACCGGCACTTCCATGTCCGACAGGATGTCGTTGACGGCGTCGAGCCCGGAGCTTCCGTCGGCGAGCTGGATGTCGGCGAGCACCAGGCCGGGTTCGCGGTTCTCGATGGCCTTCACGGCTTCGGTCCGCGTGCGGGCGATGTCGATGACGCGGTGGCCGAGGTTCTGGACCACGTTCTCGATGTCCATGGCGATGATCGGCTCGTCCTCGATGATGAGGACGTCGGTCGACATCTGCTCCGCGATCTCGCGGCCCGCGCGCCCGAGAAGGTCCTGGAGGTCCTCAGGCGTCCGGTCCATGGCCTGGGCGGCCTGGTCGGGCGAAAAGCCTTCGACGGTGGTCAGAAGGAACGCAACCCGGGCCGGCGGCGTCATGAGGGAGAGGTTGCGACGGACAGGGTCGGTCTCCATGCCCGGGTCGGTGCGCCGGTTGACGTCGATCGAGCTCCAGACCTTGAGAAAGGCCCGATACAGCGCGATGCGGGGATCCAGGCGATCGTCGAAGGTGGCCGCATCCGCAACCAGGGCTTCCAGCGTCGCGACGGCGTAGGCGTCCCCGCTCTGCTGCGTGCCGGTGAGCGCGCGTGCGAACCGGCGCAGGTAGGGAAGGTGCGGCGCGATGGCCTGGGCAATGGACATGGAGAAGTGCTCCGTCTGAGGTCCGTTGGAGAGGCCGCGACCGCAAGCGGTATTTCGCAAAGCTGACGCGGGGGGATGACCGGAGTAACGTACAGGGAGCATTAAAGTTCCATGGGGTTGTCAGGAACCTGTCAGTGAACGCGGCGTTGGGTAGGCGGAAGGTCCATGCCTGCCGCCGCGCCGTCACCCCCCGGGGCGTCCGTCGGGAAGGTATGGAGGAGTTCGTGAGCGAAAAGCAGCGGCAGCGGCGCCGTACAGGCACAAGCATGAATCACCACATGGACATTGTCCCGCAGGCCAAGGCCAATGCCGGTAATCCGCTCGACAACGACATGCAGGCCCATATCGGCCGGCAGCTTCGGGCGATGTACGACACGGTCGTCAATCAGCCCGTGCCCGATCGGTTTCTGGAACTGTTGAACCAGCTGGACGCCAAGACCGGGGACGAAAAGGAACCGGAATGACGGAAGATCCCGCCGGCCGCCGCATGAAGGAGGACATCCTTGCGGCGGTTCCGGCCCTGCGCGCGTTCGCGATGTCGTTGTCCGGCAACCCCGATCGCGCCGACGATCTCGTCCAGGAGACCATGCTGAAGGCATGGGCCAACCGTGACAGTTTCACGCCGGGGACCAACGTGTCGGCCTGGCTGTTCACGATCCTGCGAAACGTCTTCTATTCCGAGCACCGGAAGCGGCGCCGCGAGGTCGAAGACGCCGATGGCCAGATGGCGGCCCGGCTGGCCACGCACCCGGCGCAGGACGGGCACATGGACCTCGTCGACTTCCAGGAAGCCCTGAACCAGCTGCTTCCAGACCAGCGCGAAGCGCTGATCCTGATCGGTGGATCGGGCCTGTCCTACGAGGAGGCGGCCCAGATCTGCGGTTGCGCCGTCGGCACCATCAAGAGCCGCGTCAATCGGGCGCGGACTCGCCTCGCCGAATTGCTGGCCGTCCGCTCGACCTCGGAATTCGGCCCGGAGTCGCGGTGGAAGCCGGCGCTCGGAGCCATGGCGAGCGGCGACGACCAGCGCTGAACACGAGCAGCGGGCCGCATGGCGGAGCCCGCGGCCGTTCGTCGCACCTCATGAAACCGCGCCATGTCCGCAATCATTGGGCATGGTGACGGAAGCACGACCCGGCCGACCTGCCGACCGGCGAGGCCGTTGCGATGGCCAATCCGGCACCGTCATCCGGTCAGGGAGTTTCCCATGGACAAGCCCGTCACGCTGCTCGGGCTCGCGACAGCCGTTCCTCCTCACATCCTGAAGCAGAGCGACGTGGTGGAGCGCGCACGCTCCATCTTTGCGGGGCGAATGCCAGCGTTCGAGCGCCTGGCCCAGGTCTTCGAGACAGCGGGGATCGACACGCGGCAAGCCGTGCGACCGATCGACTGGTACGAGCAGCCCCGTGGCTGGCCCGAACGGACGCAGGCCTATCTGGACGGGGCGTGCACGCTGTTCAGGTCGGCGGCACTGGCCGCGCTGGAGAAGGCGAACTGCCGGCCCTGCGACGTCGACATCGTGGTCACGGTGTCGTCGACCGGCATCGCCACGCCCAGCCTCGAGGCGCGCGTTGCCGACGAGCTCGGCCTTCGTCCCGACGTGGCGCGGGTACCGGTGTTTGGCCTCGGCTGTGCCGGCGGGGTCACGGGCCTGGCTTTGGCCGCCCGGCTGGCCCGTGCCGAGCCCGGCCGCACGGTGCTCATGGTGACGGTCGAACTGTGCACGCTGTCGTTTCGCGGCGACGCGCCGACCAAGGCCAACATCGTCGCCACGGCGCTGTTCGGCGACGGCGCGGCCGCGGCGGTGCTGCGGGCCGACGGAAAGCCCGGCCCCCTCACGGTCCGTGGCGCGGGCGAGCACCGCTGGCCGGACACGCTCGGCATCATGGGATGGGATATCGAGGACGAGGGCCTGGGGGTCATCTTCGACCGGTCCATCCCTCCCTTCGCCGAGGAGAACATCGGCCCGGCGGTGGACGGGATCCTCAGACGCCTCGACGGCCAGCGTCGAGACATCGGCCGCTTCGTCTGCCACCCCGGCGGCGCCAAGGTGATCGAGGCTCTGGAAACGGGGCTCGCTCTCGGCCAGGGTCGCCTGGTCGAGGAACGCGAGGTCCTGAGGGCCCACGGCAACATGTCGGCTCCCACGGTCCTCTTCGTCCTCGAACGATGCATCGCCGCGGGCCTGCCGGCGCGATCGCTGGTCACGGCGATGGGCCCGGGCTTCACCGCCAGCGCCGCGATCCTGGACCGCGCGGCATGACCGGCGCGCCGTTCCTGCTCGCCTTCCTGACGCTTCAGCGCCTGGCGGAACTGGCCATCGCCCGCGCCAACACGGCCCGCCTCCTGGCGCGAGGAGCGGTGGAGCACGGTCGCGGGCACTATCCGTTGATCGTCGCCTTCCACACGCTGTGGCTGGCCGGGCTCTGGATCGCGGGGTGGGACCGGCCTCTGTGGCTCCCCGCTCTCCCGGTCTTCGTTCTCCTCCAGGCCGCCCGGCTGTGGGTGCTCGCCACGCTGGGGCGACGCTGGACCACCCGCATCATCGTCGTTCCCGGGGAACGGCTCGCCGCGACCGGCCCCTTCCGCTTCGTGAGGCACCCCAACTACTGGATCGTGGCGGGCGAAATTCTCACGGTCCCGTTGATCCTGGGTCTGCCCGCCTATGCCGTCGTGGCCACGATCGTCCATGCCGGTGTCCTGTGGATCCGCATCCGGGCCGAGGAGGCCGCCCTGGCGCAGGCGATCCCGGCGCGGGCCGAGGTCTCTGCCTGACTGGCCGGGAACCTCATTTATACGTTATTAATATGTAGAATAATAAATTTTCCAGATCAGAATGTTGATTTCCCCCACGGACTGGCTCATGGTGCTGGCATCGCCCGGGCGGAGTGATCCGCCGGCCCCGCCGCGCGTGAGGACACAGTGCTCTCGTTTCTCGAGCTTCTCGACAGGGCCACGGCCCGGTGGCGCAAGGTTCCGGGTCCTGGCCGTGTGCTCCTCGTCGGGGCGGGCCCGGGCTCTCCCGACCTGCTCACGGTCCGCGCGGTGGCGGCCCTCCAGGCAGCCGACGTCGTCGTCCATGACCAGCTGGTGCCCGGCGACATCGTCGCCCTCGCCCCGGCACGCGCCCGCCGGATCGACGTCGGCAAGCGCAAGGGCCGTCACAGCGCGACGCAGGCGGAGATCAACGCCCTCATCGTGTCGCAGGCCCGCGCCGGCCGCATCGTGGTCCGGCTGAAGGCCGGCGATCCCGGCGTGTTCGGCCGGGTCGGAGAGGAGATCGCGGCACTCACCGATGCGGGCGTCGCCTTCGAGGTGATCCCGGGCATCACCGCCGCTGTCGCGGCCGCCGCCGATGCCGGCGTTCCGCTGACGCTGCGCGGCGTGGCGCCTACGGTCACCTTCATCTCGGCCCATGGCGCCGACGGGAGTTCCGCCCGGGGATGGTCAGGACTGGCCAGCGAAGGCGGGACCCTGGCGATCTACATGGGCAAGAGCGCCGGCGCGCTGGTCCGGGATCGCCTCGTGGCGACCGGCATGGACCTGGCCACGCCGGTGATCGCGGTGGAGAACGCCGGCCGCGAGCAGCGGCGCATCATCGCCGGACACGTGGCCGACCTGCCCTCGATCAGCGAGCGGTCGGATCTCGACGGGCCGGTCGTCATTCTCGCCGGACCGGCCATGGCCGTGGCGGAGCCGCGCGCCCTCTCCCACCAGACGGCAGCCTGACGGAACCAGAGCCATGATGAAGAAGCCCCGCTCCGCCACGCAGCTGGTGATCTCGGCCAACGACGCCGGCGACGGCCGCACGGTTTACCGGACAGCCGACTCGCGCTGGACCCGCGACATCGCCGAGGCCCGGATCGAGACGTCCCAGGCCGGCGCGGAAGCGCTGCTCGCCATCTGCACCGCCGACTCGGCCGTCCGGGTCGTCGATCCCTATCTGGTCGAGGTCGTCATCCAGGACGGCCACGTCCGCCCGGTTCGCTACCGCGAGCTGATCCGCGTCGAGGGTCCGACGGTCGATCCCCTGACCGACCTGCTTTCCTCCCGCGACGCCGCCTGAGCGAAGCCGCCATCGAGGTCCGCCATGTACCGCTACGACGAATTCGACCGCGCCTTCGTGAACGAGCGGGTCGCCGAGTTCAGCGACCAGGTGTCGCGCCGCCTCTCGGGCGAGCTCAGCGAAGACCAGTTCAAGCCGCTGCGGCTCATGAACGGCGTCTACCTGCAGCTTCATGCCTACATGCTGCGCATCGCGATCCCCTACGGCACGCTCTCGTCCCGGCAGTTGCGCAAGCTCTCCTTCATCGCCCGCACCTATGACCGGGGCTGGGGGCACTTCACGACGCGGCAGAATCTCCAGTTCAACTGGATCTCGCTGAAGGACGTGCCGGAGATCCTCCAGCACCTCGCCGACGTCGAGATGCATGCCATCCAGACGTCGGGCAACTGCATCAGGAACGTGACGGCGGATCACTTCGCCGGCGCCGCGGCGGACGAAGTGGCGGACCCCCGCCCCTATGCCGAGATTCTCCGGCAGTGGTCGTCGCTGCACCCCGAATTCACCTTCCTGCCGCGAAAGTTCAAGCTCGCGGTGACCGGGGCTCCCAACGACCGGGCCGCCATCCAGGTCCATGACATCGGGCTCGAGCTGAAGCGCGACGCAGCGGGGGCCACGGGCTTCGCAGTCTGGGTCGGCGGTGGCCAGGGCCGCACGCCGATGATCGCCAAGAAGGTGCGCGACTTCCTGCCGGAGTCGGAGCTTCTGGCCTACTGCACCGCCATCCTGCGGGTCTACAACCTCTACGGACGGCGCGACAACAAGTTCAAAGCACGCATCAAGATCCTGGTTCACGAGACTGGAATTGAAGAACTAAAGCGCGACATCGAGGCCGAGTACGAGGCCTTGCGGGCCGAGAATCTGGAACTCGCCGTCCCGGCCGAGGAGGTCGAGCGGATCGGCCGTTACTTCGCGCCCCCGGCCTTCGAGACGCGCCCGGCGGTCTCCACCGTCCTGGAGCGCGCGCGCCTGCTCGATCCCGACCTCGCCGCTTTCGTGGAACGCAACCTCACGGCCCACAAGCAGCCCGGCTATGCCGCCCTGACGATCTCGCTCAAGGGCATCGGCCTGCCGCCCGGCGACGCCACCGCCGAGCAGATGGAGGTCGTGGCCGACCTGGCGGAGCGCTACAGCTTCGACGAGGCGCGGGTCAGCCACGAGCAGAACCTGGTGCTTCCGCACGTGCGGCTGGACGACGTTCCTGCCGTCTTCGCCGCCCTGAAGGCGGCAGGGCTCGGCACCGCCAATGCGGGCCTCGTGACCGACATCATCGCCTGCCCCGGCCTGGATTTCTGCGCACTCGCCAATGCCCGCTCGATCCCGGTGGCCCAGCGTCTCTCCGAGCGGTTCGGCAGTCCCGCCCGGCAGCGCGAGATCGGCGACCTGAAGCTCAAGATCTCCGGCTGCATCAACGCCTGCGGCCACCACCACGTCGGCCACATCGGCATCCTCGGGGTGGAGCGCAAGGGCGAGGAGTTCTACCAGATCACCCTCGGCGGCTCCGCCGACCAGAGCTGCTCGATCGGCGAGATCGTCGGCAAGGGCTTCTCGAGCGACGAGATCGTGGACGCCGTCGAGACGGTCGTCGACACCTACATCCGACTGCGGACGAGCCCGCAGGAGACCTTCATCGAGGCCTTCAGGCGCCTGGGCGAGGCGCCGTTCCGGGAGGCCCTGTATGCCGAGGCCGTCTGACGCGCAGGAGCGAGCCCGCGAGCTCGACGCGCGCTTCGGAACCATGGCGGCAGCGGACCTCGTCGCCGTGGCGGCCGAGGTCGTGTTTCCCGGCAGGCTCGCTCTGATGACGAGCTTCGGCGCGGAATCGGCCGTTCTTCTCGACCTCGTGGCCAAGGTCGATCGGGCGCTGCCGGTTCTCTTCGCCGACACGCGCCGGCTGTTCCCGCAGACGCTCGCCTACCGCGATGCGCTCGTCGACCATCTCGGCCTGACCGAAGTCAGGACGGTGTCGCCGACGGCCGCCGACGAAGCGGCCGAGGATCCCCTCGGCGCACTCTTCGCGGTCGACCCCGACCGTTGCTGCGACCTGCGCAAGGTCCGGCCCATGGCGGCCGCGACGAAGCCCTTCGACGCCTGGATCACCGGCCGCAAGCGCTTCCAGGGCGCCACCCGCGCGGCCCTCGCCGTGTTCGACGCCGAAGGCAGCCACATCCGGGTCAACCCGCTGGCCGCGTGGACGTCCAGCGACGTCCTCGCCTACCTCGCGACCGCGGGACTGCCCCGGCACACCCTCGTGGCCCAGGGCTACCGGTCCATCGGATGCCAGCCCTGCACCACGCCGGTGGCGGAGGGAGAGGACGAGCGGGCCGGGCGCTGGCGCGGCACCGCCAAGACGGAATGCGGGCTGCATGTCGCCCCCCTTGGATCTCGAGCCAGCGGAGCCCTGTGATGGCACTCTTCGTGAACGGAGCCCTCGTCGGCGAGGACGCCTGGACCCCCGCCCCCGCGGATGGCCCGATCCCGGCGGACCGGCCGGTCATCGTGGGCAAGGCACGCTTTCTCGCCGAGCGCGACAGCCTGGCCAGCCGCAATGCCCCGCTGGGCCTGAGGCTCGAGGCCGGCGAGGATCTCGACGGCCTGGAAGCCGACATCGGCCGCTTCGCCCTGGTGGTGGTGCGCTTCCCGAAATACACGGATGGCCGCGGCTACTCGCTGGCGCGCCTGCTGCGCGAGCGTCACGGCTTCACCGGGGAGCTGCGCGCCACCGGCGACGTGCTGCGTGACCAGATCCCGTACATGCGCCGCTGCGGCTTCGACAGCTTCGAGATCACCCACGAGCCGACGGTGCGGGCCCTGGCCGAAGGCCGGGTGCGTGGGGTCTCGCACCACTACCAGCCCTCAGCGGTCCCCGAGCGAACCGCGGGCCTGCGCTGGCGCCGGGTCTCCGCCGGTTGAAGTTGCGGGAGAGACCCGGATCCGCGCGCGGACGGGCCTCTCTCCCCTCTCTCACCCGACGGCCTTCTCCATCAGCCGCGTCAGCCGCTTGACGTAGGCGGTGGCGTCGAGCGGCGGCAGGCCTTCCGCGGCCCGGGCCTGGTCGAGGAGGAGCGCGGCCGCGTCGCGCAGCAGCTCCTTGTCGTCCCCGTCGGCCAGGCGTTCGGCCAGGCGCGCCACGAGCGGATGGCCGGGATTGATCTCCAGCACGGGCTTGCTCGATGCTTTCTGGCCCTGTGAGGCCAGGAAGCGCTCAAGGGCGAGGTCGGGGCCGTAATCGCCGGCCACGAGGCAGGACGGGCTCTCGGCCAGGCGCGTGGAGGCCCGGACGTCCGTCACCAGCTCCGACAGGGTGTCCTTGGCGAAGGCCATGAAGGTGGCCGCCCGCGCGGAGACGTCGGAAGCCGGCGCCGTCTGACCGTCCGCGACGGGCACCGCCTCGATGTCGGCGGTCCCCTGCGTCACGGACTTGAAGGGCTTGCCCTCGAAGCCCAGCGCGGTGCGCACCCAGAAGCTGTCGACCGGATCGGAGAGCAGCAGGACCTCGATGCCGCGCGCCCGGAAGCCCTCCAGGTGTGGACTTGCGGCGAGCCGAGCCGCGTCGTCGCCGGCCAGGTACCAGATCGAGGTCTGGTGGGGGCGCAGCGCCTCGACGTAATCCTTCAGGGATCGCTTGCCGTCGGGATGGGTCGAAGTCGAGAAGCGCGCCAGCTTGTACAGGGCGTCACGGCGTTCGAAGTCCTCGTAGAGGCCCTCCTTGATCACCGGGCCGAACGCATCCCAGATCTTTCCGTAGAGTTCGGCGTTGCTCTCCGCCGTCTTCTCGAGTTCGGACAGGATCCGGTTCGTCACGGCTTTGCGGATCGCCGCCAAGATGGGGCTCTCCTGGATGGTCTCGCGGGACAGGTTGAGCGGCAGGTCGGCACTGTCCACGACGCCGGTGACGAAGCGCAGCCAGGCCGGAACGAGGTCGATGTCGTCGGCGATGAACATGCGCCGCACGTAGAGCTTCATGCGGCCCTTGCGCAGCGGATCGAACAGGGCGAGCGGACGCGTCTGCGGCACGAAGGCGAGCACGGAGAACTCGTGCCTCCCCTCCGCCTTCCAGTGCAGGGTGAGCGCCGGATCGTCGAACTGGCCGCCGAGCGACTGGTAGAAGGAGGTGTAGTCCTCCTGGCTCACGGCGCTGCGCGGCTTCGTCCAGATGGCGGTGCCATCGGCGATGCGGCGGGGCTCGGCGCCGGGCTTGGCCACGAGGTCGACCGGGATCGGGACGGCGCTGCCGTGTTCGCGCACGATGCGCTCGAGCGTCGCCTCCTCGGCATAGGTCTCCTTGCCCTCGGCGAGATGCAGGACGACGCGCGTGCCGCGGGCCGGCGCGTCCTCGTCCGCCAGGGCCTCGACCGAATAGGTGCCCTGCCCGTCCGACGACCAGCGCCAGGCCTCGGCGGCGCCAGCTCGGCGCGACAGCACGTCGACCCGCGACGCCACCATGAAGGCCGAGTAGAAGCCCACGCCGAACTGTCCGATCAGCCGCGACCCGTCGCCCTGCTCGCCGAGCGCTTCCATGAAGGCGCGGGTGCCGGAGCGGGCGATGGTGCCCAGCGCCTCGACGAGCTCCTCGCGCGTCATGCCGATGCCGCTGTCGGCCACCGTCAGCGTCCGGGCATCGGGATCGGTCTCGATCGTGATCGCCAGGTCGGGCCTGTCGCCCAGGAGCGCGGGATCCTGGAGAGCCAGGGTCCGCAGCTTCTCGCAGGCATCGGCGCCGTTGGCGACGAGCTCGCGCAGGAAGATGTCTGGGTCGGAATAGACCGAGTGCACCATGAGGTGCAGAAGGCGGGAAACGTCTGCCTCGAAGGGGCGATTTTCGGCGGCAGGAGCCGCCGTCAAGGTGTCGTCCTGTGTCGTCACGGTTGCCTCGTCTTCTTGTCGATTCGCCATCAGGCCGCTGCGGCGCGCCCAAGCGAGTCTGAAGACCCTGCACGCGCCGCCGTGGCGCATATCGCCGCGCCGGTCGCGCTTTTCAAGACGGAAGCACGCGGCGCCAGAACGGAAAAACGGGCCGGCTGGGGGACCGGCCCGTCAGGACAGGGAATCGAGGTCTTTGGTGGGTCCGGTCCCTGCCCTCCGGGGGGCTGGGGGGCTGATCATTCCGGTGGGCAAGTCCCGGACCCGAGGCAACGATGAGAGAGTGCCGGGCCAGTAGGGCCGCCCAAGGGCCGGTCCAAGGCAAATTCAAGGCGAATCCACACGCCTTTTCTGCCCTTTGGGCGGGCGCGAAAAAGCGCCCGGCGCCCCTTCCCGACGCCTGAACAACCGTGCCACAGTGGCGGAAGTGACAGTCTCGTGAAGGAGGTGCGATGAGCGAGACGGACGCGTCGGAGACGCAGCGGATGGCTTGGCCCCGCGAAACGGCTCCAGCCGGTTTCTCATCACCGGCTCCCGCACAGGTCGCCTTCGACCGCGTGGAATTGCGCGAACTGTTCGATCTTTACGGGCGCAAGGTCGCCGAGGGCGAGTGGCGCGACTACGCCATGGACTTCCTGAAGGACCGGGCCGTCTTCAGCATCTACCGCCGCAGCAACGAGTATCCGCTGTACCGCGTGGAAAAGACCCCGAAGCTGGCGCGCCGCCAGGGCGCCTATGCGGTGATCACGCAGAGCGGACTGGTGCTCAAGCGCGGCCACGAGCTCGCCCGGGTCCTGAAGGTTCTCGACAAGCCGATGAAACTCGTCGTGCTCTGAGGCGCCGCGGGTCCTTCGGGTTCGACCGTCGCGGTCCCCTCGCCTGCGCCCGCCCGATCCCGTCGGGCGGCGTGAGGCCCGGGAGCGCTCGCGTGCTCCCGGCACGCACCGTCAGACCAGCGGGGCCTTCACGCCGCGGCTCGCCTCGAGCCAGCCGGGAACCGGCAGGCCCTTGGACCGCAGGAAGTCCGGGTTGAAGAGCTTCGACTGGTAGCGGGTGCCGTAGTCGCACAGGATCGTCACGATGGTGTGTCCCGGCCCGAGCGTCTCGGCGAGCCGGATCGCCCCTGCGACGTTGATGCCCGAGGATCCGCCCAGGCACAGGCCTTCGTGTTCGAGAAGATCGAAGACGACCGGAATGGCTTCCTCGTCGGGGATCTGGAAGGCGACGTCGATCGGCGCCCCTTCCAGGTTGCGGGTGATCCTCCCCTGCCCGATGCCTTCCGTGATGGACGAGCCGCTCGATTTCAGTTCGCCCGTGGTCACCCAGCTGTAGAGCGCCGCGCCCATGGGGTCGGCGAGACCGATCGTGATCGCAGGGTTGCGCTCCTTCAGCGCCATCGCGGTGCCGGCCAGCGTGCCCCCCGTGCCGACGGCGCAGATGAAGCCGTCGACCTTGCCGCCGGTCTGCTCGAAGATCTCGGGCCCGGTCGATTCGATGTGGGCCTGCCGGTTCGCGACGTTGTCGAACTGGTTGGCCCAGACGGCCCCGTTGGGATCGGTGCGGGCGAGTTCGTCCGCCAGGCGGCCGGAGACCTTCACGTAGTTGTTGGGGTTGGCGTAGGGCACGGCCGGGACTTCGACCAGCTCCGCACCCGCCAGGCGCAGCATGTCCTTCTTTTCCTGCGACTGCGTATCGGGAATGACGATGACCGTGCGGAAGCCGAGCGCATTGCCCACCAGCGCGAGACCGATGCCGGTGTTGCCGGCCGTGCCCTCGACGATGGTGCCGCCGGGCCGCAGTTCGCCGCGACGCACGGCGTCCTGGATGATGAAGAGCGCGGCGCGATCCTTGACCGACTGGCCCGGATTCATGAACTCGGCCTTGCCCAGGATCCTGCAGCCCGTCCTTTCGGAGGCGCGCTTCAGGGTGATGAGCGGCGTGTTGCCGATCGCCTCGACGATACCGTTTCTGATGGGCATGCGCGGTGTCTCACGGGGGTACGGAGCGGCCACGACCAACCGCCCGGCTTGCTGATCGCTCAGCTATACCAGACGGGGGACAGGGATACAGTCCGCGCGAGCGCCCTGGTCACGGCATCGCGGGCGAACTCAGCCTCGGCATAGACCTGCCCGTCGAGGCCCGAAATCCCGGCATTGCGGGCCACCAGGACGTAGCCGTCCGGCCGCCGCAGAAGCACCGCGACGGACTCGTGGCCGGCGAGGACCAGGAAGGCATCCGCCGTCAGGCCGTCCGTCAGCAGGCCACGCACCCAGCGGCCGGCGGCCTCGAGGCCCCGGCGCAGCCCATGGCCGCGCGCGGAGCCGGCTCGGTAGAGGCTGATGACCGCCGCGTCGTGAACCTGCGCCATGGAAGGCCTCCGAACCGAGCCCTCACGGGGGGCTCCGTTCGAAGATCATACCGCAAGCGATGCGTTTTACAAGATTACACATTACAACGTGGAATTATTTAGTTTCCACATTTTTATAATGTGCAATATCCCTTACCGATCGGCCTGTCGGCCACTGGCGCGCAGCGCGAGATGCTCCCGCGTCACCGTCTCGACGTTGTCGTCAATCCAGCGCGCCATGTCCTGCTCCTCGCTGAGCGACTGGCGGAGCAGCTCGACCTCCCGCGTCAGGCCAGCCGCCTCGCCCATCGTGATCAGCGACTTGTAGGCCGCGATCTCGTAGTTCTCGAAGGCCAGGTTGGCGAAGGTGTTCTTGAGGATCTCGTCGTCGGCCGGCGCATGGGCCAGAGCGCCCAGATTGCCCATCAGGGACATCATCGTGTCTTTGATGGTGGAGGTGGAGTCGTCCTGGCCCTCGAGAATGCGCTCGAGGCGCTCCTCCTGCCGCTTGGTCTCGTCCAGGTGCTGGCGCAGCCGCTGGGCGACCTGCGGATAGCTTTCGACGCGGTCGAGCTGCCGCTTGATCAGCTGCTCGGCCTCCTTCTCCAGGGCGTGGGCGTTGCGCGCGCCGTCGAGGAACAGCTGGCGGGCAGCGCCCGCGGGTCCGGTGTCGGTGAATGTCATGGCCATCTCCATCGGTTCATGGCCGTCCCAACGACGCCTGACACCGGATGTTCCGGGCGATTCATCCGTAAATCCGGGCCTTTGCGGCGCGGAGGCGTTGAACGGCGCCACCGGTCGAGCTTGCCCGCCCTCCCCCTGCCCCGGCCGGGCTCGGCCCGGGCAGGGCGGCGGAGACGGATGGAGGTTGAGAGCGGCCTCCTGGCTCCCCAGGAGCGTCATCCGCTGGTCAGTTGCTGGCCTGGCGCGTGACGTCCCGGGGCTGGTACTCCAGCACGGTGGCCTTCAGCTGGTCGGAATCGAGACCGGTCATCACCGAGATCTGTCCGCCCTCCGGGGGCGCGAAACGGCCCTCCGGCTGCCAGAACGCGAGGTCGCCTTCCGCGAGGGGGATCTTGGCGACGCCGACACCGCCCGGGGGCAGCGTGACGCGCGCGAAACCCTTCAGCTCCTTCACCGGCCGGGAGACCTTGGCGACCTTGTGCCGGATGTAGAGCTGCACCACCGCCGTTCCGGTGCGTGGCCCGGTGTTCATCACGTCCACCGAGACGGTCACCGCCCCGCCCTGCTTGAGCACCGGCTGGTCGAGCCTGGGCGCACCCAGGAAGAAGGACGTGTAGGTGAGCCCGTGGCCGAAGGAATAGAGCGGGCGCGGCCCGACGTCCTGGTATCCGGTGGTGTAGGGCTTGGGCTGGTCGCCCGCCGGACGGCCCGTGGGCCGCTGGTCGAAATAGATCGGGATCTGGCCGACGGAGCGCGGGAACGTCATCGGCAGCCGCCCCTGCGGCTCGGCCAGGCCGAACAGGATACGCGCGGCGGCGAGCCCGCCCGCACTGCCGGGATACCAGGCCTCCAGGATGGCCGGAGCCTCTTTGTCCAGGTCCTCGATGGTGAGCGGGCGCCCGTTGAACAGGACCACGGCGGTCGGCTTGCCGAGCGCGAGCACCGCGCGCGCCAGCGCCATCTGGTCGCCGGGCAAGTCGAGCGAGGCGCGGCTCGCCGATTCACCGCTCATGGTCGAGCGTTCGCCGAGCGCGAGCACGACGACGTCGGCGCGCGCCGCGATCTTCACCGCGGCCGCGATGTCCGCCGGCGACGACCGGTCGATGCTGCCGCCGGAGGAGAACGCGATGTCGGCATCCTCCGCCATGACCTTCAGGACCCGCCGGATGCCGCCGAGGAGCGTCACCGCATCCTCCGGCTGGCCGTTGGCGGCCCAGGGCCCCAGCGTGTCGGCCTTTGCGTCGGCGAGCGGCCCGATCACCGCCACGCGCTTGACGGCGATGGGAAAGGGCAGCGTGTTGCGCTCGTTCTTGAGCAGCACCATGGACTTCTCCGCGAGCGTCCTCGCCGCGTCGAAGTGCGAGCCGTTGCCCACCAGGGAGGCTTCGCGGGCCGGAACGGACCGGCGGTAGGGATCCTCGAACAGGCCGAGGTCCTCCTTCAGCTGGAGGATGCGGCGCACCGCGTCGTCGATCTCGCTGATCGGCACGGCATTGCTGCGCACCAGCGCGGCGAGCTGCGACACGTAGGTGCGGCTCTCCATGTCGATGTCGGTACCGGCCCGGAACGCCTGTCGCGCTGCGTCCGTGGCGGTGTCGGCCACGCCGTGCACCGTGAGCTCCTCGACGGCTCCGAAGTCGCTGACCACGATGCCGCGGAAGCCCCATTCGCGCCTGAGGATGTCGCGCAGAAGGCGATCGTTGGCGACGCCGGGGACGCCGTCCACCGCGTTGAACGCGGACATGATGCAGCGGGCGCCCGACTCGACGGACGCCTTGAAGGGCGGAAGCTGGGTTTCGCGCAGCGCCCGTTCCGAGATGTCCCCGCCACTGTATTCGCGGCCGCCCTCGGTGGCGCCGTTGGCGGCGAAATGCTTGACGCACGCGGCCACGCTGTCGGCGGCGGCGAGCGACTTGCCCTGCAGCCCCCGCACCCGGGCCTCGGCGATGCGCGACCCCAGCCAGGCGGATTCGCCGGCCCCCTCGACGACCCGTCCCCAGCGCGGATCGCGGGACATGTCGACCATGGGGGAGAAGATCCAGTTCACCCCGGCGGCCGACGCCTCGGTGGCCGAGATGCGCTCGGACTGCTCGATCGCTTCGAGATCCCAGCTCGCCGCCTGCGCCAGGGGCACCGGGAAGATGGTGCGATAGCCGTGAAGCACGTCGAAGCCGAGCAGCAGGGGAATGCCGAGCCGCGTTTGCCACACGGCCATTTCCTGGAGCCCGCGCGTGTACTCGGCGCCGTACACGTTGAAGAGCGCGCCCGCTTCACCCTTCAGGATGGCGCTGCGCACGTCAGAGCGCGTGTAGGGCCCCGTGACCGCATGATGCCCCGAGACCAGGTTCAACTGCCCGATCTTCTCCTCGAGCGTCATCTTGGCCAGGAGATCCTCGACGCGGGATCCGGCCGGAGCCTGCCCGGCGCACAGGACGGCGATGGCGAGGCCGGCGAGGGGCGCGAGGCGGCGGCGCACCAGGGAACGGACACGGGACACAGGAGACACGGGAAGGCTCGCGGATCGAGGGGGCTTGGCCTTGACGGCCAGCTTCTCTCATACGCGGCCAAGGCCTGGCCAGCAACGGCGGCACGCGGAAGTGGTTAGCTCAATTCCCCGGCAGCACGAGCACCTTGGGCGTGGGCGGAAGGCTCGCGCGCGACAGGGTGATCGATGCCGTCGGCGAGCGCTCGACCGTCCAGTTTTCCTGCACCCGGGCCAGGAACCGGTTCAGGGTGCTGGAGCCGAAATAGTGCATCGGGATCATCAAAGGGGCGTTGATCGACCGCAGCACCTCGAGCATCCCGTCCATGTCGAGCGTGTAGTTGCCGTCGACCGGCACCAGCAGGACGTCGATGTGCCCGAGAAGCTTCAGGTGGGACGCGTTGAGCGTGTGATGCAGGTGCCCCAGATGGGCGATGCACAGGCCCGCCGCCTGGAACACGAAGATGGAATTGCCGTCGTGCTCGGTGCCGCCGTTCCAGTTCCTGATACTCGTGGGAACGTTGCGGACCTGCAGGTCACCGACGGTGACGTCGTGGCGGGCCGGGACGCCCGGCACGTTCCATCCGCGCAGCACGTGCTTGATGCGCGGGTCGGGAGCGTTAGTGAAATGCGTGCCGTGGGCGTGGTTCATGGTGACCAGGTCGGGGATCGCCGACGGGCGCACATAGTCGTTGTAGTCGGTGGCGGCGAGGATGCCGCCCGGCGTCTCGATGAGGAAGGTGGCATGGCCGACGAAGGTCAGGCCCACCTCGCCCGGCCCCACCGCGACGCGCTGGATGGGCAGGTCCCTCTGCGACACCAGGCCCATGCACGCCTGGCTGTCCGCCGCGACCGCGCGTCCCGGTGCCCCCACGACGGCGGCCATCACGGCGGCGACAAGAGACAGACCGAACCAACGACCCATGAGCCCCTCCTGCTGTGTGCAGCGCTGCGACCTCGTTCCCGCATCCGATCTAGCGCACGCCAGCGTGGCGGCGAGGGCCAGGCTTGGCAATCCGCGATGGCCGCCGCAGCCGAGCCTGAAACAGGGGCCCCGCGAGGCCGGCGAACGCGGTGCATCTTTGGCGCGCATAAGCCAGAACGGAAGCGCGATTCGCGAAAAGGTCCACACGTAAAAAGCGAGTATTCACAAGTAGAAGGTGCGAACTGCAGAGCCGAAGCTTGAATACCGCCAATACCCCCGAATTTCGGCAATTGCGTTCATCATTGATCCAGAAGCGAGAGCGTCAGATGGCCGCGACAGGGATCACATTGTCGCGCACCGGGCCCCGCAGCCATGATTACGAGTCTCGCACTGGCATCGATCGTCGGCCTTCTCCTGGGCTTCCGCTGCAGGGCGGCGATGCTCCTGATGAGTTCGATGCTCGTCCTGCTCACGGCCTGCGCCACCGAATGGAGCGCCCTGCTCTCACCCGACGACAGCTTCTGGGCCATGATGCGGGTCTGGCTCGTTCTGGCCGCGCACCAGATGGCCTTCGTGGCGGGCTCCTGCGAGGCCATCGCCCCCGGGCGGACGGACACGACCCCGGCGCAGGCGCCACAGGACCGCGGCCTGCTCGACTACGACGCCCGGCGCGGGCTGCCCGGCGGCTGATCGGGACTAACCACAACGACGATCCCTCGTATTGCAGTGACGGTCACGCTCCCCTAACGTCCCGCCCATGACATTGCGGTGGACGATCCGGATGGGGAGGTCGCGCGGGCTCGTCGCGCTCGCGATCGCCTATGCGCTGATCGTGAAGGTGGTGTTCGCATCCGCGATCGCGGGCGTGATGGTGCCGGGCAGCGACCCCTGGTCGGCCCTGTGCCTCACCGACGTCGGCACCCATGCCCCCTTCCCCGATCACCCGGGCTCGCATGGGGCCGAGGTTTGCGACGATTGTACCTTGAGCCGCGTCGTGGGCGTCCTCGGCCCGGTCCCCGACGACAGCGTGTCAACGGTGCAGCCCCTGCAGCGCCGGGTCCACGGGATCGTCTGGAGGCAGGACCAGCGCCACGGCATCAGCCCGGCGGCGTGGTGGCATGGGCGCGCCCAGCGCGGCCCGCCGGCGTCCTAGACCCGAGCCGTCAACACGTTCCCCGATCGCCATTCGAGAGCGGTGCCTGCCCCTGGCGCAGGCGCCTCCGCTGACCTCAGGATTCCACCATGACACTCCGCACCCTGCTGGCGCTGGCCGGCATCACCATCCTCGCCCCCTTCCAGGCGGCACCGGCCCTGGCCCATGCGACCCTGGAGGTCACGCAGGCGCCCATCAAGTCGAGCTACAAGGCCACGATCCGGGTCGGGCACGGCTGCCAGGGCAGCGCGACGCTGAAGGTCCGGGTCCGCATTCCGGAGGGCTACATCGCGGTGAAGCCCATGCCCAAGGCCGGCTGGGCGCTGGAGACCATCCGCGCGCCTTACCCGCAGCCCGTCAAATATTACGACGAGACGCTCAAGGAGGGCGTGCGGGAGGTGATCTGGACCGGAAAGCTGCTCGACGAGCACTACGACGAGTTCGTCGTCCGCGGCTATCTCTCCGACGCCCTCGAGCCTGGATCCCGCCTCTACATCCCCGTGGTGCAGGAGTGCGAGACCGGGACGCACCGTTGGATCGAGATCCCGGCGCCCGGCAAGTCGGCCGACGACTACAAGGAGCCGGCGCCCAGCGTGAAGCTGCTGCCCGCGACGAACTGAGTCGCGCGGCATGCGCCCGTTGCGCCTCCTGCTGCTCCTGGCGGCCCTCGCCTGCGGCCTTGCCTGGCCGCACCAGGAGGCGCGAGCCCACGCCTCCCTCGTCGGCAGCATGCCGGAGGACGGTACCGCGATGCCGCGCGGCCTGCCGGTCGCGGGGCTCCGCTTCAGCGAGCCGGTCCGACCCCTCGTGCTGCGGCTCACCGCGCCGGACGGGACCGCTGCCGACCTCGTCCCGCGCCCGCGCGGCGAGTTCGTGGAAGTGCCTCTGCCGCCGCTCGCGGACGGGGCCTACCTCCTCAGCTGGCGGGTCGTCTCCGCCGACGGGCATCCGGTGGCCGGCACCGTCTCCTTCTCGATCGGAGCGGCCGCTCCGGCGGCGAGGAGCACGGTGTCGGCGACCGATCCCAGCCTCGTCGCCGGCCTGTGGGCCTTTCGCGTGCTGCTCTATGCCGGCCTCGTCTTCGGCATCGGATCGGCCTTCGGTCTCTCCTGGCTGACGCCGGGACGCAGCGTCGGCGCCGCGCCCTGGCGCCTCGCGTCGGTCGCCTTGTGGGCCGGCGCGGCCGGGGCGATCGGAGGGCTCGGCCTGGCGGGCATCGACCTCCTGGGTGGAACCTGGGAGTCCCTGGCCGGGCCCGGCCCCTGGCAGATGGCCGCCTCGACCTCGCTCGGCCCCAGCCTGGCCCTGATCCTCGGCGGCTTGCTCACGGCAGGCCTGGGTCGCGGGCGCTCCCTGCCGCTGTCCGGACTGGCCACGGCCCTGGCCGCCACGGGCTTGGCGGTCACCGGCCATGCCGCGACGGCCGAACCGGCGTGGCTGTCACGCCCGGCCCTGGCCCTGCACGGCGCGACGGCCATGCTCTGGGGCGGAGCCCTGATTCCCCTCGCCGTCCTGGCCATGCGGGCTCGGCAGGACCTCGGCGCCGCCCTCCTGCGCTTCTCGGTCCCTGCTCTCGCCTGCGTCGGCCTGCTGACGGCGGCGGGAGGCGTGCTGGCGGCCTTGCAGTTGCGCACCGTGTCCGACCTGACCGACACGGCTTACGGCCGGGTGCTCCTTGCCAAGCTCGCGACCGTGGCGGCCCTCCTGGCCCTTGCCGCCTGGAACCGCCGCAGCCTGACGCCCAGGATCCTGTCCGGCGACGGGACCGCCGCGCGGACCCTGGGTCGGAGCGTGGCCGTGGAGATGGTACTGATGCTCGCCGTGGCGGGGCTGGTCGCCGTGTGGCGCTTCACGCCGCCGCCCCGCAGCCTCGTCGCGGTCGAGACGGTGGCCACGAGCGTCCACGTCCATTCCGATCGCGCCATGGCCGACATCCGCCTCCTGCCCGGCGGGCGCGGCAGCAACCGGGCGGAGATCGTGCTGCTCGGCGTGGACTTCGACGTCCTTCCGGCGAAGGAGGTGACGCTCGTCCTCTCCAACCCGGCGGCGAAGATCGAGGCCATCGAGCGCCGGGCCACCCGCATGCCCGACGGACGTTGGGAGGCCCACGGCTTCACCACGCCCGTGGCGGGCGAATGGACGGTGACGGTGGAGGTGCTGATCGACGATTTCGACAAGCTGAGGCTGGACGGCACGCTGACGCTGGAGCCGTGAGGCGATCGGCTGGAGAGCCGACGCGCGCCTGGATCCTAGCGGACCGTGTAGGCGCGCAGGAACATGTCGACCGCGGCGGCGACGACGGTGCGGATGCGCGCCGGCAAGATCTCCGCCGGCATCTCGCAGCCGAACAGGGCCGGGCGCAGCAGCGTCGATTGGCACATGTCGAGGAACTGGGCCGAGGCCAGCGTGGTGTCGGGCACGGCGAGCTCGCCGGCCGCCACCTTGGCATCAAGGAAGGCGGCGAGCATGCGGATCGTCGTGGCGGGTCCGCGCTGATAGAAGGCCCGGCCGACCTCCGGCATGCGCTCGGCGATGCCCATGGCGGTCCGCATGCCGGCGATCTTCACCGGATCGGACAGGAAGCGCCCGAGCGCCTCGCCGAATTCCGTCAGCACGCGATCGGTGGGGGCCGTGGTGTCCAGCGTCCGGAGCACGGCCTGATGGGCGCGGCGCTCCGCGTCCATGATGGCGCAGAACAGCTCTTCCTTGTTCTGGAAATAGACGTAGAGGGTGCCCTTGGAGACGCCCGCGACACGGGCGATTTCGCCCATGCTCGCGCCCTCGAAGCCGCGCTCCAGGAAGACGGCGCGCGCGCCCTCGACGATCTGGCGATGCTTGGCCGGATCGGTGCCGGCCCCCCTCGCCTCGCCCGACGGCTGGTCGTCGTCGAGCGCGTCGGGGAGACTATCGATGCCGTTGCCGCTCATTCCGCATCCTTGTGGCCCGTGCACACAACCTCGTGACTGCCTGTGCACCGCAACACATTAATGACCGAACCGTTCGGTTCGATCTTGATATTGCGTACGCGAGGGCATATTGCAAGGACATTGACCGAACCGTTCGGTTCGATGAACTCACGCCGGCCCGGCCGGCGAGCATGGTGATGCAATGAGCGACGTGACACAGACCGACCGCACCACGAACCCGGTGGCGGCCCCGCCCCCTTCCCAGGGCATGGTTTCGGTGAGCGGCGGCCAGCCGGCGGCGCAGGGCCTGAACGGCGAGGTGCTGCCTCCGCGCAAGCGCTCCCGCAAGGGCCGCGTCCTGCTGCTCGTGCTCCTCGCCGCGGCGTCGTTCGGCGGCTGGAAGGGCTATGGCTGGTTCACCGAGGGCCGGTTCCTGGTCTCGACGGACGATGCCTACGTGAAGGCCGACGTGACCACCATCGCGGCCAAGGTGCCCGGCTACGTCGTGGCGGTGCCCGTGGCCAACAACACCGCCGTGAAGGCCGGCGAGGTCGTGGCCCGCATCGACGACGGCGACTACCGCAACGCGGTCGATGCGGCGAAGGCCCGGATCGCCACGCAGGCGGCGACCATCCAGCGGATCGGCCAGCAGATCGAGGCCCAGACGGCCGCCCTTGGGCAGAGCCGCGCCCAGGTCACCTCGGCCGAAGCCGACCAGGCCCGGGCGGAGGCGGACTTCCAGCGCGCCCAGGCCCTGGCGCAGAGCGACTTCGGTTCCAAGCAGCGGCTCGACGCGGCGCGCGCGGACCGCGAGCGGGCCGTCGCGGCGGTCGACTCCGCCCGCGCGGCGCTGGCGGCGGCGCAGGCCAACATCGCGGTGACGCGCGCCCAGGAGACCGAGGCCCGCCAGACGCTGGGCGAGCTGCGCACCACGCTGGCGCGGGCCGAGCGCGACCTGTCGTTCACCGTGGTGACGGCCCCGGTCGACGGCATCCTCGGCAATCGCGCCGCGGAGGTCGGCAACTACGTGCAGGCCGGCACGCGCCTCGCCGCCCTTGTGCCGCTCGCCACGACCTATGTGGAGGCGAACTTCAAGGAGACGCAGCTCGGCCGGCTGAAGCCGGGCCAGCCCGTCGACATCGAGGTCGACGCGCTGCCGGGCCGCACGATCCACGGCACGGTGCAGAGCTTCGCCCCGGCCTCGGGCTCGGTGTTCAGCCTGCTGCCGCCGGAGAACGCCACCGGCAACTTCACCAAGATCGTGCAGCGCGTTCCCGTGCGCGTCGCGGTGCCCGAGGACGTCGCCCGCTCCGGCGTGCTGCGGCCGGGCCTGTCGGTGGTCGCGGCCGTTCGCACCCGCGATCCCGACGCGCCGAAGTCCGCGCTGGAAACCTGGGTGGACCACGCGCTGGCGACGCTTCGCGGCGTCGTCGGCCTGTCCGCCATCGCGACCGCCGAGGCCAACGCGCAGAACGTGGCGCGCTGAGGCGCGCCGCTCCGGAGCACCGTTCATGTCAGCCCCCGCCAATACCCTCCCCGCGGCGGGCCGCGCCCCGGCAGCAGCGCCGGCGGCCGACCACATCCCCGCGAGGCGCATCTTCGCGTTCCTGGCCATGGTCTTCGGGATGTTCATGGCCATCCTGGACATCCAGATCGTCTCGGCGTCGCTGTCGGAGATCCAGGCAGGCCTGTCGGCCTCGGCCGACGAGATCTCGTGGGTGCAGACCGCCTATCTCATCGCCGAAGTGATCATGATCCCGCTCTCGGGCTTCCTGGGGCGGGCCTTCTCGACGCGCTGGCTCTTCGCCGTCTCCGCCGCCGGCTTCACCGCCGCCAGCGCGTTGTGCGCGACGGCGACCTCGCTCGAGCAGATGATCGTCTACCGCGCGATCCAGGGTTTCATCGGCGGGGGCATGATTCCGAGCGTCTTCGCCACGGCCTTTACCATCTTCCCGCGCTCGAAACTGCCGGTGATCTCGCCGATGATCGGCCTCGTGGCGACGCTGGCCCCGACGATCGGGCCCACCGTCGGCGGCTACCTGACCGAACTGTTCTCGTGGCACTGGCTGTTCCTGGTCAACATCGTGCCCGGCATCGCGGTGACCGTCGCCGCGATCGCGCTGATCGATTTCGACAAGCCCGACCTGAAGCTGCTGGACCGGTTCGACTGGTTCGGCCTGGCCTTCATGGGCACCTTCCTCGGCACGCTCGAATACGTGCTGGAGGAAGGCCCCACCAACGACTGGTTCGACGACCAGGCCATCCTGCTGGCGGCCGTGGTGATGGTGGTGACCGGCATCGCCTTCTTCTGGCGGGCGCTGACCGCCAGGGAGCCGATCGTCGACCTCTATGCCTATCGCGACCGCAACTTCGCGACCGGCTCCTTCTTCTCCTTCGTGCTGGGCATCGGGCTTTACGGGCTCACCTATCTCTACCCGCTGTATCTCGGGCGGGTGCGCGGGTTCTCCGCCCTGCAGATCGGCGAGACGATGTTCGTCACCGGCGTCGCCATGTTCCTGACGGCGCCGCTGGCCGGCCGCCTGATGCGCGCGCTGGACCCGCGCGTCATGCTGGCCATGGGCCTGGCGGGCTTTGCCGCGGGCACGTGGATCGCCTCGGGCATCACCAAGGACTGGGACTTCTGGGAGCTCCTGCTGCCGCAGGTGCTGCGCGGCTGCTCGCTGATGATCTGCATGGTGCCGATCAACAACGTGGCACTGGGCACTCTGCCGCCGCAGCGCCTGAAGAACGCCTCCGGCCTCTACAACCTGACCCGCAATCTCGGCGGTGCGGTGGGCCTGGCGCTCATCAACACGATCATGAACGACCGCATGGACCTGCACCTGGTGCGTCTGCGCGAGCATGTTACCTGGTCGAACCAGAAGGCGCTGGAGACCCTCCAGTCGCTCCAGGGCGCCCTGTCGCGCCTCGGCTCGGACGCCGAGCTCGGCGCCCTGAAGAAGCTGTCCGGCATCGTCCGCCAGCAGGCCCAGGTCATGGCCTTCGGCGACGCCTTCGTGATCCTGACGGTCATGTTCCTGGCGACCGCCTGCCTCGTCGTGCTCCTGAAGAAGCCCGCTCCCCCCAAGCCCGGCGCGGCCGGAGGGCACTGAACCAAGGGAGAGCTCCCGCCGCACCGGCGGGCCGCTCCCCCTCCCTCTCCCCGCTCAGAAGTCGTAGCGGATGCCCATGTTGATCGAGCCGCCGCGGATGCGGTCGCCGAAGCGGGCATCGGTGCGGATGTATCCGAGCAGGTTGGTGCCGATGACCTGCCCGGTGACGCCGAGGCCCGCCTGGCCGAAGGTGCCGACGCGGCCGGTCTTGATGGTCACCTTTTCGCCGGACCCGCTGAACGTGAAGGCCGACTTCGCGTCGTCGGCGAACTCGCGCCAGACGGCCGCGGTCGCGAACGGCTGCAGCACGACCTTGTCGTCGACGACGGTCGTGAACCCCACGCGCAGGCTCGCCCGGCCCAGCAGGCTGTCGATCCTGTCGAGGGTGATGCTGCCGGCCTTCACGCCGGCCGCGCCGCCCTGCGCCGCCTTGAACGGATCGACGTCCACCCGCGTGTAGTTGAACCCGACCGAAGGCTCCACGAATGCCGTCTCGCTCATGGCGAACCGGTATGCGGCGGAGCCGTTGACGCTGTCGCCTTCCGCCTTCTGGCGCGAGAGGGTCCCCGTGAAGCCGACCGGGTTCGTCACGTCCATCGTGTAGAAGTCGTGGCGGTACTGGAGGTCGGCCGAGAAGGCGCCCTTGATCAGGGCCGCATAGGCGCCCACGAACGGCACGCTGAACGCGCCCTTGGTCGGCGTGGCGGACGCCTGCTGGCCGGCATTGGCCGTGACGCTGCCGGCCGTGACGCCGCCATGCAGGTTGAAGCCGGTGCCCGCGATGTTGAGCACGCCGTAGTCGGCGCCCACCTGGAACCCGCTGAACGAGGTCCGCACCTTGGTGACCGAGCGGGCCGACAGCGAGCCGTAGCTCACGGCGGTGTCCGCCTGGCTGTCGTACTGGCCCGCCTGGATGCGAACCCAGGGTCCGCCATGGCGCGTGTTGGGCGCCTTGTCGGTGGGGCTCGCCACGAAGGCGTTGGTCGATGAGAAGAAGCCGGTCGACAGCGAGGTGATGACCGAGCCGATGCTGGCGGCCGGGGCACCGGCATTGGGGCTCACCGTTGTGGTGAGCTGCCAAAGGCCGGGCGAGGGATTGCGCAGCGTCGTCTGCACGAAGCCGCTGTCGAGCGTGGCGCCCGTGTCGGCGCTGGCCGTGACGGTGGTGCCCGAGCCCAGCCCCTGGGCCAGGGTGACCGGGGCCGAGGTGGGCCGGAGGCTGGACTGGACGATCAGGAAGGTGAGCGAGGAGCCCGCCGTGCTGCCCGTCGCGATGATCTTGCCGGCGGTGCCGGCCGCCGGATCCAGGGCAACCTTGACCGTCTGGTTGCCGGTGAGCTGGCCGATGGTCAGCGACAGCGTGGCGTCCTGCGCGAGGCCCGCCGTTCCGCCGGGGCGCAGGTCGACGATGCCGGTGCCGGCCAGGGTGGTGCCGGGCAGAGCACCTCCGCCGCGGACGATGCCGGTGTTGGTGAGGACGCCGACATCCGTGACGGTGTTGCCGCCGAGGTTCAGCGTGCCGCCGTTGAGGAAGGACGCGATCGGGCCGGTGTAGGGCGAGCCGGCCGCGGTGTCGCGGCCCGACAGCGCGCCCGTGACGTTGAACGTACCCTGGTTGTCGACCAGCGGCGCGCTCAGCACGCCGCTGGCGTTCAGCACGGCGCCGGCCGTGTTGACGATGTCGGTCGCATCCACGAGCGACCCGATCGTCGTCAGCGTGCCGCCGTTGACGATGGATGCGCCCGTGCCGGTGAGCCGCCCGGCGTTCAGAAGCTGCCGGCCCTGCGCGACCGCGATCCTGTCCACCTGCAACCGGCTGCCGGCCTGCAAGGTGAGGTTGGCGCCCGACACGTCCACGAGGCCGCCGAAGCCGGAACTGTTGCCGGTGAGCGTGAGCGTGCCGCCGCCCGTCACGGTGAGCGTGCCGCCCGAGCCGCCCTTGGCGAGGGCACCGCTGAGCGTGACGGTCTTGCCGTTGGTGTCGAGGGTCGCCGCCCCGTCGAGGGTGATGGACTGGCCGAGCGCCAGCGCCGTAAGGCCGTCGCCGGCCTTCAGCGTGGTGCCGGCCTTCAGCGTCACGGCGTTGGCCGCGTTGCCCAGCGCGGCGTTGTTGGCCGCCACCAGCGTGCCGCCCTCCACGGTGACCGCGCCCGTGAAGGTGTTGGCCGCCGTGAGGATGAGGGTGCCGCCGCCGGTCTTGTCGAGGCCGAAGTTCTCCTGCAGCACCGAGCCGATGGTGGCCGTGACGGAGGCATCCGTGCGGACGAAGCTGGCCTGCGGACGGCCGCCCGGCGCGTTGCCGGCGAGCGACAGCGCGCCGCCGCTGATCGTGTAGCCCGAGGTGACGAACTGGATGCCCTCGAACGAGACGGGGCCGGTCACGGTGACGGTGCCGCCCGTCGTGCCGGAGAAGACCGCGACGCCCTGGTTCCAGCCGTCGTTGATGTCGCTGCCGGGCGAGGTGCCCGTGGCGCCGGCCGCGGGCGCCTTGCCGTCGGGCCCGACCGGCGCGGTGGTCCACTGCGTCGCCGCCGTCGACCACGTGCCGCTGCCGCCGGCCGGGGCGACGCTGCCCGGCGCGCTGCCGGTGTTGCCCAGCGTGTTGTTCGCCCCGGTGAAGAACAGCACCGACTGGCCGCCCGCGCGGTACAGGAGGTTGACCTGGTTGGCCACGTTGGTCAGCACCTTGGCGGTCGCCGGGGACAGGTCGGCGCCAGCGCCGTCCTTCACCGACGAGAAGGAGCTTCCCGCGGTCAGCGTGCCGTAGTTGAACAGCCGGTAGTAGCCCGACGTGGGCTGGTTCGTGCCGTCGCCCTTCAGCACGAGTGCCCCGCCGAGCGTCAGCGCGCCCGCCACCGCGACGAGGTCGTTCCTGACGGTGCCCGACGTGCCCACGGAACCGGGCGACCCGAGCTCGAAGGTCGTCGTCGCTCCCGCATCCAGGGACAGCGTGCTCTCGAACCGCAAGGTGCCGGGGCTGTTGCCGGCCGACAGCCCACCGCCGGCCCCGATGGCAACGGCCTTGGTGATCGTGCCCGCGCCCGACAGCGTGCCCGACACGTTCACGGCAGCATCGACCGTGCCGTTGACGTTCAACGAGGCGCCCGTATCCACCGTGACGGTCTGGCTGCCGGAGCCGTAGCGCGAGCCGGCCGCCACCTGCGTCATGCCGGTGACGCTGAAGTTGCCCTCATAGTTGGTGAGGGCGGTGCCCGACAGGACCACGTCGCCCTTGATCGTCAATTGGCCCGCCCCCGTGAACGACCCGGTCAGGGTGAGCGTCTTGCCGGATGCTGCCTCGATGATGCTCGCCGCCTGCATGACCACCCCGACGCCGGAGGTGATGGTGTCGGTCGCCAGCAGGCGTCCTCCATTCAACGTCAGGACGTTGCGGCTGGCGAGGTCGGTCGCCGACCCGTTGCCCAGCGCCGCGGCCGAGCTTGCCGACACCGTGCCCTGGGTGATGAGGAAGCCGCCGGCAAAGGTGCCGTTGCCGCCCGACAGCGCCAGCGTGCCGGCGCCGGTCTTTTCCAGCGTGCCCGCGCCCGACACCGTCCCGGTGAGGCCCAGCGTGATGCCGTTGGACACGGCGATCCGGCGCTGCGGAGCCTGCGTGTCCGCGGCGGCGACGAAGACGTTGACGCCTGTGTCGAAGGAGGCCGTGGCCGAGAACTGCCCGCCGGCCAGCGTGATCGTGTTGCGCCCTGCGCTCTCGCCGGTTCCCTTGCCCAGCGCGCCCGCCGAAGCGGCCGAGAGGGTGCCGCGAGCGATGACGATGCCGCCGGCGAAATCGGCGCTCGAACCGGCCAGCGACAGGGTGCCGTCACCGGTCTTGGTCAGCGTGCGGAGACCGCCCAGGGTGCCTGACAGACCAAAGTCCCGGCCGTTGGTGTCGATGGTGCCCGCCGACGCCAGCGTGATTGGGCGATCGAAGGTGCTGCCGGCAGCGCCCGCGTCGATCCGCAGGGTTCCGCCGGCGAAGGTGATGCCGCTGGTGCCGACCAGCGCACTCGCGCTGTTGATGGCGAGGATGCCCTTCTCGAGCCGGGTGACTCCCGCATAGCCGCCATATCCCCCCAGGATCAGCGTGCCTTCACCGGCCTTGCGCAGCCCGACCCTGTCGCCCGGGTCGTTGGCCAAGACCGCATTGATCGTCGCCGTGAGGCCGGTGTCGACGGTGACGACGCCGACGGGAGCGGACAGGCTGAGACCGTCGCTGATGAGGTTGAGAGACGTTTCGTCCTCGCTCTCGATGACATAGCCATCCGTCACGAAGTGCAGACCCTTGACCTGCAAGCCAGCATTGCTGGTCATCGTGACCGTCTTGGTGCCGGTGCCACCACCTCCGAACACCGCGAAGCCAGGCCGCCAGCCGGTGCGGATGTCGCTGCCGGGGCTCCCGGTCGTGGCGTCGAGGGGCGCGGTCGTCCAGTTCGTATCCTTGTTCGACCAGGTGCCGCTTCCGCCGGAAGGCGGCCCCGAGCCCGGCTGGGTGGAGGTGTTGCCTTGCTTGTCGCCGCCGGTGAAGAACAGCACCGAGTCCCCGCCGCGCGTGTACAGCAGGTTGACCTGATTGTTGACGGAGTAATAGACGACCGCCGTATCCCCGGTGGCGCCGCCCTCGACCGAAATGATGCCGAACGTGCCGGTCCGCGTGCCACCATAGTTGAACAGGCGGTAGTAGCCCGGCGCGAGAAGATCGGTGTCGATCGCGCTGCGCAGGACCAGCGTGCCCGCCAGGTTCAGATCGCCGCCGACGGTGACGAGAGTGTTGGACTTCTGCCCGTCGCTTCCAACGAAGCCGGGGGCGCCCAGCGTGAAGAGCGACCTGGAATCCTGGGTGAGCGTGAGCGATCCACCCAGGGCCAGTGGGCCCCCTGTGGAAGCGGCGGCGAGCGTGCCGCCGGCCTTGATCTCGACGGAACCGCCGAGCCGCCCGACGCCGCCGAGCGTCCCCCCGTCGTCGATGACCGTCGACATGCCCGCGGCCCCGACGGTCCCACCCTTCAGTTGCAGGGTCGTGTTCCCGACCCGCAGCGTTCCGCCATAGGCGCTCCAGTTTGTGGATGAATCACCGAAGCTGACGATCCGGCTCGCGGCGCCGGTCGCGGCGCCCGTGATCGTCAGGCTTTTCGAGTCGGGGCCGAGCGGGCCGCTCCAGGTGAACGCACGGGCCGCCTGCAGGTCGACGGTGGCCGTTCCGCCCCCGTTGCCGATCCTCACATTGGCGAGGGAGGCAGTGGTGTTGTCGGCCGCGATCCGCAACGTGCCACCGGTCAGCGTGACCGTGCTTGCCGCGGCGATGGAGCCGCCGGTGGCGAGTTCCAGGGTGCCGTTGGCGACGGTGGTTGCACCGGTATAGGTGTTGACGCCCTTCAGCGTGAGCGTGCCCGTCCCGGACTTTGTGAACCCCGTCTTGCCGCTGATGCCATCGTTGATGGACCCCGCGAAGTCCGTGCTGGCAGAGCCTGCCAGGGTGAGCACCTTGTCGGCCGTCCCGCTGTTGGTCACGGTACCGGCGCCTGCCAGGCTTGCCACGGTGAGCGCATTGCCGTTGAGGTCGAGGGTGCTGGCCGTCTCGAGAGTGACGGCGTTGGATGCACCGAGTGCGCCTGCGTTGCCGGCCGTGAGCGTGCCCTCAGTCACCCTGACAGTGCCCGAGAAGAACGTGTTGGCCCCGGACAGGACCAAGTTGCCTGCTCCGGTCTTGGTCAAGGCGCCGCCGCCATCGATCGACGACAGCGTGAAAGCCCCGGCATTGGTGACGGTCAGACTCGCACCGCTCTGAAGCCCGATGCCGCCGTTGATGACGGCGCCGGACCTGATGGTGAGTGAATTGCCGCCCCCCTGGAACGAGAAGGCGTTGGCCCGGATCGCTCCGAAAAGTCCGCCCGAGACGGTTCCGGAGAGATCGACGGCGACCGCTTGGCCGGAGATGCCGACGCCGCCCCCGAGCGTGCCACCTTCGCTGACTGCTCCAGCATCTCCGCCTTCGACCCGGCCGCCAGCCGACACCGTGATCGAACCACCGGTCGCGTCGATGCCGACCCCTCCGCGGCCGCTGTCCCCCCAACCGGCAGAGTCCCCGCCCTTACCGCCCCTCACCGTACCGCCAACGGTCAGTGAGGCGTAGGAGCTGGCGGTAACGCCCGAACCACCGGTCAGCCCATCCGCGCCCCCCGACACCAGGGGTCTGTCCTCCCCCCTATAGTTGCCGGCTGAGAGCACGAGAGAACCGCCGCGCAAGGAAACACCGCCAGTGAGGGCGTTGTTCTGGCTGGACAGGGTCAAGGTTCCCTGTCCGTCCTTGGCCAGAAGAACGGAACCCGTGACGGCACCCGTGAACGTGAGCGAAGCGGCTGTCTCGGCGATCGAAATCTTGCCTCCGCTCCCCTGCACGACCGTTGCGCGAGACGAGGTGGCCGTGTCCGTGCCGGTGTAGGACAGCGCACCGGCGGTGTTGCCTCCGCTCGTGCCGCCCAGCGTGAGCGTCGAACCGGTCCCCAGCGCCGAGACGCTGGAGATCGCCAAGGTGCCATCCGTGACGAGCACGTCCCCCGAGAACGTGTTGCCACCTGGCACAGCAGGTGCGAGTTCCAGCGTCCCGGCGCCGGTCTTCTTCAACGTGAGCTTGCCCGCTCCGCTGTTGCCGATGACGCCGGTGAAGGTTGTGCTTGCGCCGGATCCGCCCACCGTCAGGGTGGCGTCCGTTGCGGCGCTGTTGTCGACGAGGCCCGTGCCCGAAAGAGCGCCAATGGTCCCGTTTGTACCATTCAGATCGAGCGTGGTGTCGTCGCTCAGAACATAGAATTGATTGGCACCGAACGCGGAGGAGGCGTTGGTGGCCGCCCTGAGGATTCCCTTTTGGACGTTGACCGTGCCTGATCCCGTCATGGCGCCGCTGAGCGTCAGCGTGCCATCGCCCGCCTTGTTGAGCGTGCCACCGTTCTGAATCGCGCTGGCGAGCAGGAAGTTCGTGGCATTCTCGATCGTCAACATGGCGGCCGAGGCGACGCCGATCCCACCTTGAATTTCCGCGCCATCCGAAATGACGAGCTTGTTGGAGCCGGCGGCATTGCCAAACGTGAAGGCATTCGATCGATAGCTAGTTCCGCTCGCCGTCCCTCCGGAGACTCGGCCGGCGAGGTTGATGGTGAGACCGGAACCAACGATCGCCGCGCCGCCAAATCTGTTGAGGTTGTAGGAGGAAAATCCGCCTGCACCCCCCCTCACAACGGCATCTGCCTTGATGTCGATGGTGCTGGCAGCGCCCGCCGAGATGCCGACGCCCCCGGCGCCAGAGTACTGGTTGTTCGAGTTCGAAGCGGCACCATCTCCACCGGAAAGAGTGCTGCCACTCTCGATGGTGATCGTCGGGTTGACCGCACTCGAAGCAATGGACAGGCCAGCGCCTCCGTTGAAGCCCTGAGAAGCAAAGGTCTCTCCAGAAATTCTGCCCCCCGAGAGCGTCAGCGAACCAGCATTCAGGGTGAGGCCACCAGCAAGCGCGTTTCCGCTGTTTGAAAGCGTCAAGGTTCCGTCGCCCAGCTTCGTGAGTGCCCCCGAACCGGTCACGGCACCCGACAGCGTCAGGGTGTTTGCCTTGGTGTCGATTGTCCCTATTGACGCGAGAGTGAGGGCGTTCGAGACCGTAGTTCCCGACTTCAGCGACGCAATTGTACCTCCCGACAGCAAAATGGTGCCGTCAATCACGGGTGACGAGGTATCGAGGTTGAGCGCACCTGACACAGCCACGACGTTTGTGCCGATGATGCCGGCCTGGGCGACGGTGACGGACCCGCCATTCAGGATCGAAAGGCGGGCAGACCCACTTCCCATTCCTGAGAACGTTATGCCCTGAGAGTACGGCGTCACGCCCACCGAAACGCCCGACGAGACTTCGACCGTCATGGACCGATCGGTCGACGGCGAGGAAGTCGGCTTCATATCAATGTATATTTCACCAATACTGGCGGTTCCAGACGCGTCAGCGGTGAGTTTCAGCGTGTGACTGGTCGGATACGGCGCGAAATAAGTTTTAGATGCGATGTAGGAACCATCGCTTGTGTAAAAACGGCCCTCCCCGACCTGTATGATTGCGTTCAACTTGAAATCGGTGGAACCGGAAAATGTGATCAACGAGCCGTCGCTCGAAATGGAGAAGACGTTCGAGATGCCCCCCGACTTGACTGGAGACACCGCGAAGCCCAGCGCGACCCCACCGGCGGCAGCGACCCTTCCGATCCGGGCAAGGAAAGTGGAAGAGAGCAGCAGGCGGCGCATCAACACGTGAGCAAGCGGCATCATGAACTCTTCGAAAAAGGTCGTCACACCCGCAGTGCGAGCGCCTGAAAAAGGAAGCTAGGCCTATCTATCTCAAAATATTGTTCGGAAAAAATAATAATACAATATCGTCGCGATAATTTTCGTCGGAGACATGAACTATTCAATCCTGGATTGAAGTTCAATCGTTATAATCGCGACGATATATAAATCCGATCGTGCCTTTGTGTTCACACAGCGTAGGATTTAGGCTGCACATGAACGTCGCGCGCATTCAGGTGGTTCGACCAGCCCATTCGTTTTGACACTCTGCTCGTCCAATCCGTGGCTCTTTACTCACGCAGGAGCGAAGCACCGCCCAGCGTCCGCGAGTTCGGGACCGATTCGTCAACGTCGTGGATCTTGGGAGGAGCCGTTCAAGGTGGCGAAGAGGGCAAACGGCGGATCGAGCACAGGCGCGTGACCTGGGTCGCGACTCTCCTTGTCCATCCGACGCTGGGCGCTCCCCGCTACCGTCCGAAGGGTCGAGCGGACTCCGGCCCGACGCATTGGGCCGTGCGGGCGACTGCCCGTACGGCCCAACCTTGCCTCAGAAGTCGTAACGGATGCCCATGTTGATCGAGCCGCCGCGGATGCGGTCGCCGAAGCGGGCGTCGGTGCGGATGTAGCCGAGCAGGTTGGTGCCGATGACCTGCCCCGTGACGCCCAGGCCCGCCTGGCCGAAGGTGCCGACGCGGCCCGCGGTGATCTTCACGTTCTCCCCCGTCTCGCTGAACGTGAAGGTGGAGAGCTGGTCCTTGGCGAACTCGTGCCACACCGCCGCCGTGACGAACGGCTGCACGATGAGCTTGTCGTCGATGACTGTGGTGTAGCCGGCCCGCAGGCTGGCGCGACCGAGCAGGCTCTCGACCGTTTGCATGGTGATGCTGCCCGCCACGACGCCGGCCGTGCCGGGCTTGCCCGCCTTGAACGGATCGACGTCCACCCGGGTGTAGTTGAACCCGACCCCAGGCTCGAGGAACATCGTGTCGCTGAGGCTGATACGATAGGTGGCCGAGCCGTTGACGCTCTGCCCGTCCGCCTTGTGGTTCTGGAACGTGCCCGTGAATCCCACGGCATTCGAGATGTCCATGGAGTAGAAGTCGCGCCGGTACTGCAGGTCGGCCGAGAAGGCGCCCGCGACGAGCGCGGTGTATCCGCCGACGAACGGCACCGAGAACGACCCCTTGGTGGGCGCCGCCGAGTTCTGCTGGGCCCCGTTGGCGCTCACGCTGCCGGCCATCACGCCCGCATGGAGGTTGACCCCCGACCCGCCGACGTTGAGCACGCCGTAGTCCGCACCGACCTGGAAGCCGGAGAAGGACGTACGCACCTTGGTCTGCGCGGTCGCCGACAGCGAGCCGAAACTGACGGTGGTGGCGCTCTGCGTGTCGTATTGGCCGGCCTGGATGCGCACCCAGGGTCCGCCGTGGGTGGCGTTGGCCGCCGTGTCGGAGGGGCTGGTGACGAAGGCGTTCGTCGACGAGAAGAAGCCGGTCGACAGCGAGGTGATGACCGAGCCGATGCTCGCGGCCGGCGCACCGGCGTTGGGGCTGACCGTGGTCGTGACCTGCCACAGGCCGGTGGAGGGGTTCACGAGCTTCGTGTTGACGAAGCCCACGTCGAAGGAGAAGCCCTGCGCCTTGGCGGTCACCGTGGTACCCGCACCCAGCCCCTGCGCCAGCGTGACGGCCGAGGCCGTGGGCCGCAGCGTGGTCTGCTGGATGAGGAAGGTGAGCGAGGACCCCGCCGTGCTGCCGCCGGTGGACACGATCTTGCCGGCCTTGCCGGAGCCCGGATCCAGCGCGATCAGCACGGTCTGGTTGCCCGTGAGCTGGCCGACGGTGAGGACCTGCGTGGTGTCCTGCATCAGGTTCGTGGGACCGCTCGGCCGCAGGTCGATGGTGCCCGTTCCGGCCAGCGCCCCGGTGAGGGTGCCGCTGCCGACAATGGTGCCGGCGTTGGTGAGCGTGCCGATGCCGCCGAAGCTGTTGTTGTTCAGCGTGATCGTGGCGCCCGAGAGGTTGGCGAGGTTCGTCGTGGCGCCGGTGATGTTGCCGTTGAGCGTGAGGGTCGCCGCGTTGTTGAACTGGGTGACGTTGAGCGTGCCGGCGAGGTTCGCCGTGGCGTTGTTGTTGAAGGTGGCGGCACCCAGCGTGCCGCCGGTCATCACCACCGTGCCGCTGTTGTTCAGGGTGCCGATGCCGGTGAAGCTCCTGCCCGCGCCGCCGAGGTCGAGGGTCTTGCCGGCGGCGTTGTTGAAGGTCATCGCCGTCCCGCCCGAACCGACCGGAGCAGCGCCGGAGAGAGCGCCCGTGACCGTGAAGGTGCCCTTGTTGTCGACCGTCGGAGCGTAGAGGACGCCGCTCGCCTGGATGGTGGCGTTGTTGACGATCATCGTGTCGTCGAGCAGGGCGCCGGCGGTCACGACGGTGTCGTTGTTGGTGATCGTGTTGCCGGTGCCCCGCAGCGTTGCACCGCTCTCGACCGTGAGGCGCGTGCCGGAGCCGACGGTCAGCGACGATACCGTGAGCTTTCCGCCCGAGACCAGCGTGAGGCTGCCCGTCGAGACCTGCATGATGCCGCCGAAGCCGGAGCTGTCGCCGGACAGCCGGAGATTGCCGGCGCCGGCCTTGGTCAGGGTGTCGCCCGTGCTCGTCTTGGACAGTGCGCCGCTGAGAGTGAGGGTCTTTCCGTTCGTGTCGACGGTCGTGCTGCCATCGATCGTGATCGACTGCCGCAGAGCCAGGTCGGCCGATCCTTGTGACTTGAGTGTCGTGTTGGTCATCAAGGTGACCGTGTTGTCCGTGGCGACCGCTCCGCCGGCACTGCCGAGCGCGTCGTTGTTCCCGACCACGAGCGTGCCGGTCTGGACCGTGACCGCACCGGTGAAGGTGTTGGCGCCGGTGAGGATCAAGGTGCCCGTTCCGGTCTTGTCGAGGCCGATCCCCGCGCCGCCATCCTGGAGGACAGTGCCGATCGTGGCTGTCACCCCGGCTTCCGTGCGGATGAAGGTGGCATCGGGGTTGCCGCTGGGAGCCGAGTCGCCGAACAGGGTCAGGCTGCCGCCCGTGAGCGTATAGCCGCTCGTGACGAACTGCAGGCCTTCGACGCTGGCGGCATTGTTGGCGACCGTGACGGTCCGGTCGGCGCTTGCCGCAAGACTGTCCATGAACACCGCGACGCCTTGCTGCCAGTTGCCGTTGATCTCGCTGCCGGGGGACGACCCCGAGGTGCCGACGGCCGGGGCCGTGGTCCAGTTGGTCTGGTTTGCCGTCCACACGCCCGCGCCACCGGCCGGTGTCATGGCGGAACTGGACGGTCCGTCGCCGGTGTTTCCGGTGAGGTTGGCGCCGGTGAAGAACAGCAAGGACTGATTGGCCGACTTGTACAGCAGGTTCGCCTGGCCCGCCGACCCGGCCTGCTCGATGTAGTATACCGTCCCGGTTGTGCCGCCCGTGAGGGCCGAACCGTTCTTCGTGACGGTGGCGAAGGTTCCCGAGCGCGTTCCCTCGTAGTTGATCAGGCGGTAGTAGCCGGTCGTCGATGACGAACTGAGATTGACCGTCACGTTGGACCCGATGGTCAGCGTGCCACCGCTGCCGCCGACCTTCTTGATGGTCGTCAGGTCGTTGGCGGATCCGCCCACGATGCCTGCGCCCGTGAGATCGACGTCGAGCGAGGAGTTGTTGCCCAGGGCGAGGCTGCCCGCGACTGTGATCGTGCCCGGGCTGTTCCCGGCTGCGAGCTTACCTCCGCCCTGCACGACGACGGCGCCCCTCACGATGCCCGTGCCGCCCAGTGTGCCGCCATTCGCGACCGTGACGGTCTGACCATCGGTCCCGACGGTCGCGCCGGACGCGACGGACAACGCGCCGGAGACGGTGAGCGCGCCGGTGTAGCCGGTCAGCGCGGTTCCCGAGAGGACGACGTTACCCTTGGTGGTGAGAACACCACTCCCGTCCATCGTTCCCGCAAAGGTGAGACGCCCGGCCGTGCCGTCGAGCGTGCCGCCGCCAGAACCGATCGTCAGGGCGTTGGTCCGGGTCTGGTCCGTCGCAGCCTTCAGCGTGCCGTTGTCGAGTGTGATCGCTCCAATCAGCGCACCCTGGTTGAGGACCGTCGTCCCGCCGTCGACCGTCAGGCCGCCGGCGAAGGTGTTGGGACGGTCCGTGGACATGTTGGTCAGCGACAACGTGCCGCCGCCTGTCGCCTTGAGCCGGCCCGTGCCGGTGACGGCGCCGCCGAGCGTCAAGGTGACGGCATTGGTATCCACGCTGGCGTTGCCGGAGACACCGATGGCGTTGCCCAAGGTCAGGCCGCCAATCCGCGCCTTGAGGGTCGTAGCGGCCGCAAGCGAGACGGTCCCCATGCCGAGCGCCGCGTTGTGGCCGACCTCGACCGTTCCCTCCGCCAGGGAGAAACCGCCGCTGGCGGTGGACGCCCCGTTGAGCGTGAGTGTCCCGCCTCCCGTCTTGGTCAGCGCCATCGTCGCACTGGCGAACTGGCCGATCGTTCCGTTGAACGTGAGACCCGCGGTGGAGCCGACGTCCAGGGTCACGGAGCCGGAACCGGCGGCGATGCCGAGCGTGACGGCGTTGCCATAGGCAATGGTGCCGCCGGCCTTGAACGTCGTGTCCTTGGCCAGCGCCAGGCCGCTGCTGTTGCTGATCGAACCGGAAGCATTGACCTGCAGGGTCCCGGCCTCGACCTTGGTCATCCCGGTGTACGTGTTGGCCCCGCTCAGCACGAGAGTGCCGTCACCCGTCTTGACGAGGCCCTTGTCCACCGTCGAGCCAACCAGCTTGACGCCGAGGGTCGCGGTGATCCCCGCCAGGGTGGACATGGTCGTCAGGTTGACGTGGCCTGCGCTCGCATTGCCGGTGAGCGTCAGGGCGTCCGCCGGCGTGGCGCCGTTGATCGCATATCCGGTCGTCGTGAACGACAGACCCTGCACGTCGACCGCCCCACCGGAACTGTCGACCGCGACCGTACCGGCGGTCGTTCCGCCGAAGGCTGCGACTCCGCCGAGCCACGCATTGTGGATTTCAGCCCCGGAGCTGTCCGACCAATTCGTCTGGCTGGTTCCGGCCGTCCACGTCCCGCCACCGCCCAGTGCCTGGTCGACGGGCGACGTGCCGGTGTTGCCGGTCAAATCGGTGCCGGTCCAATACTGGGTCTGCTGCTGGGCGTTGAAGCGGATGTTGATCTGGTTGGAAATGTTGGACAGGACGGTCACGATGCCGGACGCATAGGGGTTCCCGTCCTTGTCGATGACGCTGGCGAAGCTGCTCGCGGTGAGCGATCCATAGTTGAACAGCCGATAGTAGCCGTTCGCAATGGTGTCGGAGCCGCTTGGCAGGAGTTGGAGTGTCCCGCCGAGGGTGAGGGCACCGGTCACCACCACGAGGTCGTTTCCAGACCCCGCACCGTCATTGCCGACCTTGTTCGCGGCGCCCAGTTCGAATTTTGACGTGCCGGTGAGGCTGAGGGATCCGTAGGTCTGCGTGCCCGGGCTGTTGCCCACCGACAGCGTGCCGCCGGTGCCGATGGCGACGTCACCACCGAACGTTCCCGTGCCCTGCAGGGTGGCGCCTTGGCCAATGCTGAGCTCCGATCCGCTGCCGCCGATCGTGCCGCCCTTGATATCGACGACCACGTTCGTCGCAACGATCGTGCCGGTGTAGCTGGACCAGTTCGACGTGGAACTCCCCAGGTTGAACCGGCCAGCCGCGCCGCCGGCCGAGTTGCCGATTTGGAGGTCCCCGGAGCCTGTCAGCGCCGTCGTCCAGGACAGCACCTGGCCGGCCGCCACGGTGAGGGTCGATGTGCCCGAACCGAGTTCGACGTTGTTGGTGTTGGCGGTGGTGTTATTCCCGTCGATGGAGAGCGAGCCGCCGGCCAGGATCACCCGGGACGAATTGTTGATGGAGCCGCCGACACCCAGATTGAGGACACCGTCCGAGATCGTCGTCGTGCCCGTGTAGGTGTTGGCGTTGGTGAGCGTGAAGGTGCCGCCGCCCGTCTTCACCAGCTTCCCGTCCGTCCCGGACATCACGCCGCCGAAGCTGGCGCTGCCGGACAGGTTGACCGTCAGCGTGCCCGAGCCGAGCGTCACGTTGCCGCCCGTGGTCCCACCACCGCTCAACTGAGCAACCGTCTGGTTCTGGCCATTGAGATCGAATGCCGCCCCCGATGCGGTGCCGAGAAGCACCGTCGCCGTGCTGAGAAGCGAGCCGCCGGCACCAAGTTGCAGGACGCCGCCGTCGATGTTGGTCGTGTTCTGGTAGGTGTTGGCAGCGGTCAGTGTCAGGACGCCCGTCCCGGTCTTGGTCAGGCCCCCCTGCCCGGAGATCACGCCACCGAACGTGCCGCCGCCGTTGACGGTCAGCCTGCCCGTGCCGAGGGCTACGTTGCCGCCCGATGTGCCGCCGCCGTTGAGCGAGGCCACGGTCTGGCTACGGCCGTTGAGATCGAAAGCCGCGCCGGACGCGGTCCCCAGGACGAGCGAGGTCGCGCTCGCCAGAGATCCATTGGTGCCCAGACGCAGGATACCGCCGTTCACGGTGGTCGCGCCTTCGTAAGTGTTCGTACCGGTCAGCGTCAGGATGGCCGAACCGGTCTTGGTGAGCCCCCCACCTCCCGAGATCGCGCCGGCGTAGCTGGCCGCGCTGCCCAGGTTGACCGTCAGCGTGCCCGAACCGAGCGTCACGTTGCCGCCCGTTGCGCCGCCACCGCTCAGCGAAGCCACCTCCTGGCTACGGCCGTTAAGATCGAAAGCCGCTCCGGTGGCCGTGCCCATCACGAGCGAAGTCGCGCTCGCCAGAGATCCATTGGTGCCCAGACGCAGGATACCGCCATTCACGGTGGTCGCGCCTTCGTAAGTGTTCGTACCGGTCAGCGTCAGGATGGCCGAACCGGTCTTGGTGAGCCCCCCACCTCCCGAGATCGCGCCGGCGTAGCTGGCCGCGCTGCCCAGGTTGACCGTCAGCGTGCCCGAACCGAGCGTCACGTTGCCGCCCGTTGCGCCGCCACCGCTCAGCGAAGCCACCTCCTGGCTACGGCCGTTAAGATCGAAAGCCGCTCCGGTGGCCGTGCCCATCACGAGCGAAGTCGCGCTCGCCAGAGATCCATTGGTGCCCAGACGCAGGATACCGCCATTCACGGTGGTCGCGCCTTCGTAAGTGTTCGTACCGGTCAGCGTCAGGA